>NZ_RJOB01000005.1 GCF_003943935.1 Streptococcus mitis
CTTGCTTTAAATCAGGAGAATAGTAACGATTTTTTCCTTTTTTGACGAACTCTATTCCGTAACGATCAATCAATTTAATCATGTACCTAATATTAGAATTGTTTATCCCAAATTTATTTGAAAGCTTCTCTATGCTATATCCTTGTTTTCTAAGTTCATAGATCTGAACTTTATCATCATAAGTTAATTTCATAATAAAAACACCCCAAAAGTTAGATTTTTTCTGTCTAACTTTTGGGGTGCAGTTCAGTTCCGCAATTGGAAATCTCTAGCTTTTTGTTTTCTGAGAATCATCTTAATTCAGACTCTTTTGACTAATGTTACTAAAAAGATAAAGTAACTTTTAGCCTTATTTATTGTCGCCACTCAACATGTTTTTAACACCTTCGATAGCACCTTCTACAGCGTCTTTGGCATCTTCAGCAACTTCTTTTACTTTAGAAACAACTTTTTCAGCTGCTCCTTCTTTTTCCATTTTTTCATCACCGATGGCTTTTCCAACACCTTCTTTAATAGAACCTTTAGCTTGATTTAATTTTTCTTCTACTGACATGATAATTTCTCCTGTTATATTTATTTTATCTTAGTTTACACGAGTTTTTTCGTGAGATACTACACCAGTTGTTGCACCTTTAACAGCTTCTACACCTTCGCTAACTTTTTCTTGAACAGTTGAGAAACCAGATCCAAGACCAGATTTAGCTTTTTCGAATTGTTCTGAAGCGAATTCTCCTGTTGATTCAGCAACGTCAGATACGCGATCTTGAAGGCTTACTGAGTCTGCTTCATGTTGTTCTTTAGTTTTGATGTCGACAACGTTTACGTTGATTTCAACAACTTCCAAGTCAGTCATTTTAGCAACTTCTGAAGATACGATTTCTCTGATTTCTGAATATAAAGCTGGAACATTTTTTTGGTACTCAACAATAACGTTTAAGTCAACTGCAACTTGTGTTTTACCAACTTCTACGTTAACACCACTTGTTACGTCATCGCTGTTAATGATTTTTTCTTTAAGATTTGAGAAGAAACCACCGTCGATTCCCAAAAGACCTGAAACGTTTTCTAGTGACAGACCAATGATTTTTTGGATAACTTTATCTTCGTAAGTAAGTTCTCCTTTGATTTCGTGAGCTACAGCAGTAGCATCTTTCTTTTCTACGTTAGTGTTAATGTTTTTTTCGTTTGACATATGAAACTCCTTTAATTAAATTAGTAATTTTTATTTTTTTTATTTATCTATATAGTTTTTTTCGATATATAATCCAGCTGCAACTCCCAGTGCTCCTAAAATCAATACAAATATTGTTTTGAAGAAGCCAAAGGAGATAATCAAACAGGCGAGAAATACGCCTATGAGACCAGCGATAATTGGATATCGATATTGTTTAAGCCATTCCATTTTTTACTTCCTTACTTCACACGACTAACAGTCTTTTTGTTTTGAGGTTTTGGTTTAGGCTGGTAGTCTTTTACTAGAACTTCTAGTTTAACCTGACGCTCAATACCAAAAAACTGCTTCAATCCATTAGTTATTTCATTTTGAATTAGTTGGCATCTGTCAGCGATGTTGTCCGAAGGAAGAATTTTACCTTCTACATGAACGAAACATTTATTTTTTCGTAAATTTACATGAACAGTTGGGTTCTTGATCAATCCATGATCACTTACCAAACTTCTAACAAAACCTTCGATTGCAGAATTCTTTAATTTTAATGTATCGTTTTTAGTTTCAAGTTGAATTTCCAAATAACGTTTAGGATAAAACAACACAACTAACATCGATAACAAAACTAAAGTTGATAGAGCCACTATCCCCCAGAATATATATCTAGAGAGATAGAATTCAACGAAATGATTCTGTCTCCAGCTAAATAGCTGAATGCCTAGATCACTAACTTGATGATAATCTATCAAAACAGGAAGGAAAATTGTCAAGATTAAAATACAGAAAATAATGAAACATATTTTCTTTGCTTTTGACATATACAATCCTTTCGATTTAACATTTAAACTATTTTTCTCGTCATTGATTTAAAAATAGTTTGCTAACTTTACTGGTGAAAAGTTTACTTTCTACCTGTAAAGAATGATACTACAGTAACAACAATTGCTGCTCCTGCAATAGATGGGATCAAAGCCATTCCAGCGATGGATGGGCCCCAACTACCTAAAAGGGATTGTCCTACAGATGACCCGACTAAACCAGCGAATACATTTGCGACGATTCCCATAGAACTACCTTTTTTAGTGATTCTACCTGCTACAAGTCCAATAAGACCTCCAGCAATGATTGACCACAACATTGCTTACCCTCCTTTTTTATTTTAATATCAAAAAATCAATTCCTTTGATTATCGCTATTATACAATTTTAATATAAAATAATCAATTATTTTGATTATTTTATATTTTTAATATAAAAAAATCAAATTCTTTGATTGTTGCTATTATATAATTTTTAAAATTAAAAATATAATATTTCGACTTGAATTTGATTCTGTATTCATGTCCTCAATAGACGGTAAAATAAGAAAATTGTTTATATATTGCATCCATAGTGTTATTATACGAAATAAAGGATCTTAGTAAAAGTCGTTATAGCATGCTATACCTATTCATTGTGGTATAATTGCAAGAGGTGAAATCCGATAATTTATAAAAAGAGAAAGACATTCATGAGAGATTTATTATCTAAAAAAGTCATAGGCAATTAGAATTATTAGAATTATTATTTGAACATAAACGATGGTTTCATCGTTCTGAACTAGCAGAGTTATTAAATTGTACAGAACGTGCAGTCAAAGATGATCTATCCCATGTTAAATCTTCTTTTCCTGACTTGATTTTTCATTCTTCTACTAATGGTATACGCATTATTAATACCGATGATAGTGATATTGAAATGGTTTACCATCATTTCTTTAAGCATTCAACCCATTTTTCGATTTTAGAATTTATCTTCTTTAATGAAGGTTGTAAAGCTGAGAGTATTTGTAAAGAATTCTATATCAGTTCATCTTCGCTCTATCGTATCATTAGTCAAATCAATAAAGTGATTAAAAAGCAATTTCAATTTGAAATTAGTCTGACCCCTGTTCAAATCATTGGAAATGAGAGAGACATTCGTTACTTTTTTGCACAATATTTTTCAGAAAAATATTATTTCCTAGAATGGCCATTTGAAAATTTTTCATCAGAGCCCCTATCTCAATTGTTAGAATTGGTTTATAAGGAAACAAGCTTTCCAATGAATTTGTCAACTCATAGAATGCTAAAGTTGCTCCTGGTTACTAATCTATATCGAATAAAGTTTGGTCATTTTATGGAAATAGAGAAAGATTCTTCTAACGATCAAAGTTTGAATGCTTTGATGCAGGCAGAAGGAATAGAAGGTGTTGCTCAGAGTTTTGAGTCAGAATACAATCTCTCTTTAGATGAAGAAGTTGTTTGCCAATTATTTGTGTCTTACTTTCAAAAAATGTTTTTCATAGATGAAAGTCTCTTTATGAAATGCGTAAAAAAGGATAGCTATGTTGAAAAATCTTACCATCTATTGAGTGATTTTATTGATCAGATTTCAGTCAAGTATCAGATTGAGATTGAGAATAAGGATAATCTGATTTGGCATCTGCATAATACCGCACATCTGTATCGTCAAGAGTTGTCTACTGAGTTTATTTTATTTGATCAAAAAGGCAATACAATCAGGAATTTTCAAAATATTTTTCCTAAATTTGTTTCAGATGTAAAAAAAGAGCTTTCTCATTATTTAGAGACTCTTGAGGTTTGTTCTAGTTCAATGATGGTAAATCATCTATCTTATACCTTCATCACTCATACCAAACATTTGGTGCTTAATCTACTACAAAATCAGCCAAAGCTGAAGGTTCTGGTTATGAGTAATTTTGATCAGTATCATGCAAAATCCGTTGCAGAGACACTTTCTTATTATTGCAGCAACAATTTTGAACTTGAAGTTTGGACTGAATTAGAATTATCAAAGGAATCTTTAGAAGAATCGCCTTATGATATCATCATTTCTAATTTTATTATTCCTCCGATTGAGAATAAGAGACTCATCTATTCAAATAATATAAACACGGTCTCACTCATATCTTTGTTAAATGCCATGATGTTTATTCGATTAGATTAGTGAGTGAAAGAAGACTCCATCCATCTCTAGGGTAGATTCCCTTTAGATAGGTGGAGTCTTTTTGAATATTAAAAAATTTCATATCTATCATTAGCAGAGATCCTAGTTACATTCATTTTGGGACCTGTTTTAAATAGTATATGCCCAGAGGTAAATATCTGAAGTATAAAAAGAAAGACCTTTTAATCCTGTATCAAAAAACTTGAAACGGGATGTGTCACAGATTGAATCGAAACCCTATCCTATGATTTGTTGGCTATTTGAACACGGGTTACAATACCATATGGATCACTAAATTCTAACTCTCTTGAGTTTAACCATGTGATTGGTACCTCAACTTCAGGTGTACTCTGGTCAATGATGAGGAGTTCCTCTTTACTTGTAACCTCAATGAGATAGTAGGCTAGGCCTGGCAATCCTTGCTGACGTTTGGTTAGACCTTTTCCGAACCACTCATCCCTTGCCAAGTGACGAATTGATTTTTAGTTGTAAGATATGACATGATTTTTTCCTTTTTATTTCTTAAAGCTGAGGACTGTTTTTCCACGTGAGCGACCATTAGCGACTTTGTCTAAGGCGCTATTTACCTCTTCAAATGGATAAACTGTATCGATAGAGGGTTTGATTTCTAATTTACTAAAGAGGTCAGCTACCTCTTGTAATTGATCACCATTGCTTTCTACAAAGATAAAATGATAGTGGACACTATGTTTTTCCGCCATTTTATCAAATTTGCGACCCGCTAGTCCAAGTAAAATTTGTTTCCATTTTGGTAGATTCATGCGTTTGGCAAAGGCACCGTTTGGCATGGCACGGAGGGAAACAAGCTGTCCACCTTTTTTCATGATAGACATTTGTTTTTCAGTTTCAGCTCCACCGAGAGTATCGAGGACATAATCAACCTGGCTAACAGTTTTTGTATAATCCTCTGTTTTGTAATCGATAAATCTATCTGCTCCAAGTTTCAAAACACGCTCAGCGCTATCTCCAGAACCGTTGGTAATGACCTTCAAACCTTTGGCCTTGGCAATCGGAATGGCCATTCCACCAACTCCTCCAGTACCACCAGAAATAAAGATCGTTTTCCCAGCTTGAGCGCCCATGAGGTCAAGAGCCTGCATGATAGTCAAGGCAGTCAAAGGTACAGCAGCAGCTTCCTCGTCTGATAGATAGTCTGGAACCTTGGCTAAGGCTCGACTATCAACAGCAACATATTCTGCAAAGGAGCCGATATGATTAAGTGGCAGACGGCCAAAAACTCGGTCTCCGACTTTGAAATTTTTGACTTGTCTACCTGTCGTCTCAACGATCCCAACCACTTCGTTACCTGCAGTTTGAGGAAGTTTGTAAGGAACAATCATCTTGACTTCACCACGAGAGATCATGTTATCGAGAGGATTAACCCCGGCTGCGGATACTTTCACCAAGACTTGTTTGTCTGCAATGCTTGGTTTAGCGATTTCTGTGATGTTCAGTGTGATATCGTTTTTGTTATAAGTAGTATGTTGTGCGACTTTCATGTGTAATCTCTTTTCTTTTTATTTTATATACCTGTATCTAATACAAGTACAATATGTTTTCAGTAAAAACTGACTTGCTAGCAAATCAGTTTCGGACTTGTTTGGCTTGTTTATATAGATTGTCAATGACATCTTCTAAGGTTTGGTTTGCTAATTCCTTCTCTAATTGAGATTCGGCACTAGCGAAAAGCGGTGAAACTGCTCCTTGGATATGTTTTCCAACGGGACAATCGGGATTACTATTTTGATGAACAGGAAATAAACTGATGTGTTTGATTTCTTGAGTAGCATAGTAGATCTCTATTAAAGTCATTTTCTTTGGAGACTTACTGAGTTGATAGCCTGTTTTTCCTTGATGGGAATGAATCAAATCTGCATTTTTCAATAAGGCAATCACCTTTCGAATGTAGCTAGCGTTAGTCCCAACACTAATAGCTAGGGCTTGAGAACTTAAGGTTTCCTTGCTCTCACTGATCATTGTTAGGATATGCAAAGCAACTGAGAATTTTGTATCCATCTGAACTCCTCTTTTGATAAACTTGTATCAGGTGCAAGAACAAGTATATCAAAAATAAAAAGAAAAGCAAGACTTTTGTTTTAAATTTTAAAAAATTTTAAGAGCAATCAGATTAGAGCTGTCTGGGAAGGGTGTTCATAAAATTATACCGTTGATATCCATTAGTTGACCAAAAGTAGAACAGATACACAAAAAAGCCTTGTAAATCAAGGCTTATTCCTGTTGTATTTAGATGCCCCCTACAGGGATTTGGAAAGGACTTTCATATTGAGAGCAATTAAAAATATTGAAATATAAGTGATTTTAGGTATTTTCAATGTCATGATTTAAAAATGGGACAAAAGTGGGGCAAAAACCATACAGATTCTAAACTGTATGGTTCTTTTTTTATCTAACCAAGAAAGGTTAAAACTTATTAAAACAAATGCAATCAACTGTTGAAAACTTTTTAGTCCGTGTAATATAAAAACAAGTAAAAAGTTGAACTATAGGGAATATTGTGTCATAATAGGTAATAGATGAATAATTAATAGATTGGAAATAATGCTTTCTTACCTTAACAAGTTGAATTGGTTATACATTTTTTCGTCGCAATTGTGTCTATCTCTCGAGTTTAGCTAGTTTTTATAAGCTCTGGTTTCTAATCAATATAACAAATTTTAGAAGTGCATAAGACAAGATGGTGACATTACTACAGTCATTTCTAGTCACCATATGTTGCTGGCACAGGCTGTTTGTAGTGTTGGCTATTTACTAGTCAGTTTAATCGGAGTGTTTAATTTTTATTGTTGAAAGGTTTTTATATGGCGAAAATTCTATCTTTAGGTCTGACAGGTAAGAAATTACTTGCTCAGGGGTTCTTGTTTGTTCTGCTAGGTCTCATCTTGATGGTCACGGGGACTTGGTTGCCAGTAAAGGTTATTCGACTGGTTCTGTTTTTAGCTTGGATAGCAACGGTCTTAGATTTAGTATTACGTATTTTCAAAAAAAGTCAGTCAACGGACACCTTGGGAGTTGCACTGGTTAAATTGTTAGTGCTGGGATATTTGCTTGGCTCCAATCTTGCGACGGATGTGCCGATTTATATTTTGGCTCTTGTGATTGGAGTTTATCAGATTTTTCATGCTAGTATTAACCTTGTCACCTATGTTCTCTACCGCAAAAACAAAATTCGACCTCGTTTTCGTCTCTTACTAGATGGACTCGTACTAGTTTTTCTTGGTGGGACTAGTCTTTTGTCCTCTACAGGAAATTCTGTCTTTCAACTCTTTGTATTAGGGGCTTATTTTTTCCTTTATGGTGTGTCCAATATCCGTGATGGTTTCTTGTTTGAGGAGGAAATTGGGAAAAACCATCTCAAACGTCGTGTAAGAATGAGCTTACCTATTGTCCTAGCCGCTCTCATCCCTGCAAGAACTTTAGCAAAAATCAACAAATTCATGCAGGAAAATGCTGATGAGAGAGAGGATATCCATCTTGGAATGGTGAAGTCTGGTAAGACAGCGGAGCTTGAAATTTTTGTTCATACAGCTGAGACCTCTCTGTTTTCGGCAATTGGTCATGTGGATATCTGCTATCAAGGCCGTGTTATTTCTTATGGCAACTATGATCCGTCTTCTGAGACCTTATTTGGCATGGTAGGAGATGGTGTCTTATATTTCTGTGATCGTGACAAGTACATTGACCTATGTAAACGTGAGAGTCAAAAAACGCTTTTTGGTTATGGGATAGATTTGACGCCTGAAATGGAAAAAGCAGTTCAGAAAAAGTTGGCTGAATTGAAACAACTGACGATTCCATGGGAGCCAAGTGCAGATAAAATCATGACAGGTGATGGTAAGGAAGACTACACCTACGCTTATAAAATCAGACATGAGACAGATGGGGAACTTTATAAATTTATCAAATCTAAGTTTAAATCCTACTTTGTCTTATCTACAAACTGTGTGCTCTTGGCTGATACCATAGTCGGTCAGGCTGGCACCGATATCCTCTCACCCAAAGGATTTATCGCTCCAGGAACTTACCAAGCCTACCTTAATCGAGAGTTTGAAAAACCAAATAGTATAGTCGTATCTAAACATGTTTATTAAGGAGAATTTATGAACTTAGTAAAAAAATACACCCCGTTAATACTTTTTATAGGGCTGGTTGCTCTTGTAATTCTGAATGCATCGAGCTTTATATCAGGAGCAATCTCTCTCTTTGATGTAATATCAACCTTGATTTATGGTGCTGTTATTGCTTTTGTGCTTAATGTTCCTATGAAAAAAATTGAACAGTACTTAGTTAAATTGAAGGTAAAGGCAGAGTTGCGTCGTCCGATTGCCATGGTACTTGTTTTCCTAGCTCTTATCTTAATCGTGATTGCTCTTTTGGTTTTGGTGCTGCCAACCCTAGCCCAGACTATTAGTCAGCTGGGAACAGTCCTTTCAACAGTCCTTACTCAACTTGGGAAATTGCTAGGCAGCTCGGAATTTGTAACCAAAGACATGTTGTCAACTATCGTATCAGGCATACAGGGACAATCTAGTTCTATTAGCCAAGCTTTGATAGGTTTTTTATCAGGTCTGACTAGTAATATCGGCAATATTTTTTCAAGTTTGATGAATGCCTTTTTGATTATAGTCTTCACCTTTTCATTTTTATCCAGTAAGGAACATTTGGCAGCGATGACGAGTCGACTTCTAAAAGTTTTTCTTCCAGAGAAGGTGGTGATAAAGTTGACTTACATTGGACAAGTAGCACTAGAGACTTATGACCAATTTTTGATGAGTCAGCTGATTGAAGCAGTTATCATAGGAGTTATGATAGCGGTTGGTTACAGCGTGTTTGGGATACCCTATGGAGTAATGACAGGTATCTTTGCAGGAGTGCTATCGTTCATTCCTTATGTAGGGCCTATGATTGCTTGTGTTGTGGGAGCGATTTTTATCTTCACAGTGAGTCCTACTCAAGCCTTACTTTCTCTTCTTCTATATCAAGTTATACAGCTGATTGAAGGAAACCTTATTTATCCTAGAGTTATAGGTCAGTCTATTGGTTTGCCAGCTATTTTCACGCTTGCGGCTGCTAGTATTGGAGGCAATCTCTTTGGCTTACTTGGGATGATATTCTTTACACCGATATTTGCTGTTATCTATCGACTGGTTAAAGAATTTGTCGTTGCAAAGGAAAATCAGCTAGATTAAGAAAAACTAAATTTAATAAGATATACTGAGAAGAGAGTGAGAGATTCTCTTCTCTTTTATTTTTAAATACTTTTCTACAAAAAGCTATTAGACGTTAAAAAAAGCCTTGGTTTCAAGGCTTATTTCTGTTGATTTAGATGCCCCCTACAGGGATCGAACCTGTGACCCACGGATTAAGAGTCCGCTGCTCTGCCAGCTGAGCTAAGGAGGCAAAGAAAAAAGCTGTATTGGTGCCGAAACTTCACGGTTTGTATTGAACCCGCGCAATTAAGCAGGTGGGCAACTCGCTCTAACTGAAGCTGTTTTCGTGTGAGACGGCCTACATGCTGTTAGAAGACTTTTGTTTCCCTAATAATACAAAAAATAGTCGGTCAACACTTAAGTGTGAAGTCGTACACCACAGCGTTTCTATGTTTATATAATACCACTTTTTCAAAAAAAATCAAGAGGAAAGTGCAATTTTTTGAAAAGGATTTCAGATTTTTCGCAAACGGTCGATGGCTTCCTTTCTTTGAGCCAAAGCCCGTTCATATTTACCAGTATCTTCTGCTTGGAAATAGTGATGATTGCGGATTTTTTCTGGTAGATAGTCTTGCTTGACCCAATTTCCAGGATAGTTGTGTGGATAGAGATAGTCTTGGGCATTCCCCAGTTCCTTGCTTCCACTGTAGTGCCCATCACGCAGGTGTCGCGGAATAGGCAAGTGCCCTGATGTTTTGAGGTCGGCAAGCGCCTTGTCCATAGCCACATAGGCAGAGTTGGATTTTGGAGAAAGGGCCAAATCAATCACGACATTGGCAATGAGAATGCGGGCTTCTGGGAATCCAATCCTTTGTGCAGCATCCAGAGCAGTCACGGTGTGAATCTGGGCTTCAGGATTGGCCAAACCGATATCTTCATAAGCGATAACAGTCAAACGACGAGCGAGACTTGGCAAATCACCAGCCTCAATCAAGCGGGCAGCATAGTGAAGACTGGCATCAACATCTGAGCCACGGATAGACTTTTGCAGGGCTGAGAGAACATCGTAGTGTCCATCTCCATCCTTATCCATGGTGATGTAGCTCCGCTGCAGGCTATTTTCCATGATGTCTAGAGTGATATGGCGGATGCCCTCGTCATTCTCAGGGGTAGAAAGAACAGCCAAGTCCAGCGAGTTGAAGGCAGAACGAAGGTCTCCGTTTGTAGAGGTTGCGATGAAATCTAGCGCATCCTCATCTAGTTCTACTGGAAAATCAAAACCACGTTCAGGGTTATTTAGAGCTATCTGAAGAGCCTCTTTGACGTCTTGGTTAGACAGAGGTTCCAACTCAAAAATTTGAACACGGCTACGAATGGCAGGAGTGACAGAGAAGAAAGGATTTTCAGTTGTAGCCCCAATCATGATGACCAGTCCACTTTCCAAGAGAGGCAAGAGGAAGTCTTGCTTGGTTTTATCTAGTCTATGAATCTCGTCTAGTAATAGGACGAGACCACCAGAGAATTTAGCCTCTTCCGCAATTTCTTGCAGTCGCTTTTTACTATCAACTGTCGCATTGAAAGTTCGAAAGGCATACTTGGTCGTCCCTGCGATGGCAGAGGCAATACTGGTCTTGCCGATTCCCGGAGGGCCATATAGAATCATGGAAGACAGGCGGTTGGCTTCCACCATGCGACGAATGATTTTTCCTTGTCCGACCAAATGTTCCTGACCAATGACCTGGTCGATGGTTTTAGGGCGCATGCGAAGCGCGAGATTGTCTGGCATAGCAGTCCTTTCTAACGTGGATTTTCTGATGTATATGTGGTAAGATGGTAGTATCTATTTTAGCATATTTCCGAGCAATCGGGGCGATTTAAGAGTCGCATAGAAAGAGGACAAAATGGCAACATATGGATTTTTAGATGTTTTAGAGGAAGAGTTGGAGAAGAACTTTCCCTTTGACTTTGAGATTAGTTGGGACAAGCGCAACCACGCGGTTGAAGTGAGTTTTTTATTAGAAGCGCAAAACTCTGCAGGCGTGGAGATGGTGGATGAAGACGGAGAGGTTTCGTCAGATGACATTCTCTTTGAAGAAGCAGTGCTTTTTTACAATCCTGCCAAATCAACAGTCAGTGAGGAAGACTATTTGACGGTCATTCCTTATCTACCTAAAAAAGGATTTTCTCGCGAATTTTTAGCTTATTTTGCGCTATTCCTTAAAGATACTGCCGAGGTTGGGCTGGATGCCCTCATGGACTTTTTGGAAGACCCAGAAGCAGAAGAATTTGTCATGGAATGGAACCAAGAAGTCTTTGAAGAAGGAAAAGTTGGATTGGAAGAGGGAGAGTTTTATCCTTATCCAAGATACTAGGAGTTTGACATGGACATAGAAATTTCTGATTTCACAGGCTGCAAGATTGCTTTGTTTTGTGGGGATAGGCTCTTGACTATCTTACGCGATGATAAGGCAAGCATTCCCTGGCCCAATATGTGGGAACTGCCCGGGGGTGGACGCGAAGGTAATGAAAGTCCTTTTGAGTGCGCGGCGCGTGAAGTTTATGAAGAACTGGGAATTCATCTGACTGAGGATTGTCTGATTTGGGCGAAGGTTTATCCAAGTATGCTTTTTGAGGGGAAGAAATCCGTCTTTCTAGTTGGAAAGTTGGCTCAGGAACAGTTTTATAGTATCGTCTTTGGTGATGAAGGACAGGGTTATCAGCTCATGAATGTTGAGGAATTTCTTAGCTCCAGTCAAGTTGTACCTCAATTACAAGAAAGATTAAAAGATTATTTAAAAGTAAGTGATTAGAAAGGATGGTTCAGTTACATTTCTAAACTGAACCCGCCCTAAACACTGTGCCAAAAAGATAAATTTTTCTTAGACACAAGCGTCTTCAGAGAGTTTCCTATTTTGGCTTTGTGTTTTACGGGCTTGGTATCTTAATGATGGAAACATGGCAAGAGTTAAAAGTTACAGTTAAGCGCGAGGGAGAGGAGTTAGTTTCTAATCTCTTGATTGAGTTAGGAGCCCAAGGTGTTGCGATTGAAGACAGCATGGACTATGTGGGAAATGTCGACCGCTTCGGCGAGATTTTCCCAGAGGTCGAGCAGCAAGAAGAAATCGTAGTGACAGCCTACTATCCGGATATGGTTGATGTGGCAGTGGTTGAAGCAGATTTGCAGGCTCGCCTGGCAGAATTGACAGATTTTATGGATTTGGGAGAGGTCAAGATGGGGACGACTGCCTTGGCTGAGGAAGACTGGGCAGACAACTGGAAGAAATACTATGAACCAGCTCGTATCACTCATGATTTGACTATCGTGCCGTCTTGGACAGACTATGAGGCGACTGCTGGGGAAAAGATTATCAAGCTGGACCCTGGTATGGCCTTTGGTACTGGAACGCATCCAACAACCAAGATGAGCCTCTTTGCCTTGGAGCAGGTTCTTCGTGGTGGCGAAACGGTGCTAGATGTGGGGACTGGTTCAGGGGTTCTCTCCATTGCCAGCTCGCTGCTTGGTGCCAAGGAAATTTTCGCCTACGACCTGGATGATGTGGCGGTTCGTGTCGCTCAGGAAAATATAGAACTCAACCCTGGCATGGAAAACATCCATGTAGCAGCAGGAGACTTGCTTCAGGGTGTTGAGATTGAGGCAGATGTGATTGTAGCTAATATCTTGGCGGATATCCTCGTTCATCTGACGGAGGATGCTTATCGCTTGGTCAAGGATGAAGGCTACCTCATCATGAGTGGGATTATCAAGGACAAGTGGGACATGGTCCGCGAGTCGGCTGAGTCAGCTGGTTTTTTCCTTGAAACCCACATGATTCAAGGGGAATGGAATGCCTGTGTCTTTAAGAAAACCAAGGATATTTCAGGTGTGATTGGAGGCTAGCATGCAGCAGTATTTTGTCAAAGGCAGTGCTATCTCTCCTGTCACCATCGAGGACAAGGAAACCAGCAAGCATATGTTTCAGGTTATGCGCTTGAAAGAAGATGATGAGGTTACTTTGGTCTTTGATGATGGCATTAAACGTTTGGCGCGCGTGCTGGATGTGGAAGCTCGTCAGTTTGAATTGGTTGAAGAGTTAGCTGACAATGTGGAACTGCCAGTCCAAGTGACCATTGCATCTGGATTTCCCAAGGGAGACAAGCTGGAGTTTATCACTCAAAAAGTAACCGAGCTGGGTGCCAGCCAAATCTGGGCCTTCCCTGCCGATTGGTCGGTCGCCAAATGGGATGGCAAGAAATTGGGTAAAAAGGTTGAAAAACTAGAAAAAATTGCCCTTGGAGCGGCCGAGCAAAGCAAGCGTAATGCTGTTCCAAGTATCCAGCTTTTCGAGAAAAAATCAGACTTTCTAGCTCAACTGGACCAATTTGACTCTATCATAGTAGCCTATGAAGAGTCGGCCAAAGAAGGAGAAAGCGCTGCGCTTTTACAAGCGGTCTCTGGTCTTGAAAAAGGAGCCAAATTGCTCTTTATCTTTGGTCCAGAAGGTGGTCTATCACCTGCAGAAATTGAGAGTTTCGAAGCTAAGGGAGCCGTCTTGGCAGGACTTGGTCCTCGCATCTTGCGAGCAGAAACAGCACCGCTTTACGCCTTATCAGCCCTTAGTGTTTTATTAGAATTAGAGAAATAAGAGGAAAAAAATGGAACAAAAACACCGTTCAGAATTTCCAGAGAAGGAACTTTGGGATTTAACAGCCCTATACCAAGACCGTGAGGATTTCTTACGTGCAATCGAGAAGGCTCGAGAAGACATCAATCAATTTAGCCGTGATTACAAGGGCAATCTTCATACTTTTGAGGATTTTGAAAAAGCCTTTGCGGAATTGGAACAAATCTACATTCAGATGAGCCATATTGGAAACTATGGCTTTATGCCTCAGACGACAGACTATAGCAATGACGAATTTGCTAACATTGCCCAAGCTGGGATGGAATTCGAAACAGATGCCAGTGTAGCCTTGACCTTCTTTGACGATGCCTTGGTGGAAGCTGATGAGGAAGTCTTAGACCGTTTGGGGGAATTGCCTCACTTGACGGCAGCTATTCGTCAGGCAAAAATCAAAAAAGCCCACTATCTAGGGGCTGATGTGGAGAAGGCCTTGACCAATCTCGGTGAAGTTTTCTACAGTCCGCAGGACATTTACACTAAGATGCGAGCTGGGGATTTTGAAATGGCTGACTTTGAAGCCCATGGTAAGACCTACAAAAACAGCTTTGTTACTTATGAGAATTTCTACCAAAACCACGAGGATGCTGAGGTTCGTGAGAAATCCTTCCGTTCCTTCTCAGAAGGACTTCGTAAGCACCAAAATACGGCTGCTGCAGCCTATCTAGCCCAGGTAAAGTCTGAAAAACTCTTGGCTGATATGAAGGGCTACGACTCAGTCTTTGATTATCTTCTAGCTGAGCAAGAAGTGGACCGTGCCATGTTTGATCGTCAGATTGAGCTCATCATGAAAGATTTTGCGCCAGTTGCTCAGAGATACCTCAAGCATGTTGCCAAGGTCAATGGTCTTGAAAAGATGACCTTTGCAGACTGGAAATTGGATTTGGACAGTGCCCTTAATCCTCAAGTGACTATTGAGGATGCCTATGACTTGGTCATGAAGTCGGTAGAACCTTTGGGGCAGGAATATTGTCAGGAAGTTGCTCGTTACCAAGAAGAGCGCTGGGTGGACTTTGCTGCCAATAGTGGCAAGGATTCTGGCGGTTATGCGGCGGATCCATATCGCGTGCATCCTTATGTCCTCATGAGCTGGACAGGTCGTTTGAGTGATGTCTATACCTTGATCCATGAAATCGGGCATTCTGGTCAATTCATCTTTTCGGATAATCACCAAAGCTACTTCAACGCCCACATGTCGACCTACTATGTCGAAGCGCCTTCGACCTTCAATGAATTGCTTCTCAGTGATTACTTGGAGAACCAATCTGACGACCCACGTCAAAAACGTTTCGCTCTTGCCCACCGCTTGACAGATACATATTTCCATAATTTTATCACTCACCTTTTGGAAGCAGCCTTCCAACGTAAGGTTTATACATTGATTGAAGAAGGAGAAACCTTCGGGGCAAGCAAACTCAACAGTATTATGAAGGAAGTCTTGACGGATTTCTGGGGAGATGCTATTGAGATTGATGATGATGCAGCTCTGACTTGGATGCGCCAAGCTCACTACTACATGGGCTTGTATAGTTACACCTACTCGGCAGGACTAGTCATCTCGACTGCGGGTTACCTTCATCTGAAACATTCTGAAACTGGAGCTGAAGATTGGCTCAATCTTCTCAAATCAGGTGGTAGCAAGACACCACTTGAGTCAGCTATGATTATCGGAGCAGATATTTCAACAGACAAACCACTCCGTGATACCATCCAATTCTTGTCTGACACAGTTGACCAGATTATCGCTTACAGTGCCCAGTTGGGAGAGTAAATTAAAAGAGTCTGGGACAAAAGTCTAACCTTAAATATAAAAAGCGAACAAAACGAGTTATCTGACACTCAGAATACTGTCTTGTTCGCTTTTTTTCTAATCTATCGATTTTAAAAATTTATAATAAAGAATTCCTAAAATCAAAATTTTTTGTCCTGGCCTCTTAAATTATCCCCAAAAGCTATCTTCTTCAGCTTGATCTGAAGAGAAGAGCCAAACTTCTTTGATTTTTCCGTCTTCAATGCGGAAGAGGTCAATCCCGTTCATATTGAGTTCAGTACCATCAGCACGTGTTCCAAGAAAAGTAACATTGGCTGCGATTAAATCCTTATTGTCAGAAACCCAATTTGTTACCACCTTAAAAGTTCCATTAGTTTTCTCAGCAAATGTAGCTAGGTGAGTTCCTAGCTTGTCCTTACCAACAACTGTACCAGATATACTATGAGTACCAGGTTGATGCCAGACAATATCGTCTGCCATCGTTTCAAAGACACCAGGAAAGTCACCAGCAATTAAAGCTTGGTTATAAGCATTGAAAATTTCTAAGTTTGTTGACATATCTATTCTCCATTTCTTTTTTATGATATAATTGTAACAGTTACAAACAAAAAAACAAGTAGACACTTTTTTGATAGCTAGTATCAAAAGTAGTACTTTTATTGATACTAAAAGATAAATTTTTTTAAAAAAAATAGAAAGAAGATATTTTATGACAAATAAAGTGAGTGAGTATGGTATTTGTCCATTTGCGACAACGCAGAGGGTTTTAACGGGGAAATGGGCACTGGTAATCATTTATCAGTTGAGTACGGGGACCAAACGATTTAAAGAATTGCAGAGATTATTGCCTGGGATTACTCAAACTATTTTGACCCGTCATCTCCGTCAATTAGAAAAGGATAAGATTGTTCAACGAAAGGTCTATGCCGAAGTTCCACCACGAGTTGAGTACAGCTTAACTGAAATGGGGCAGGAATTCAGAGTTGTTTTAGATGCTGTCGAGAAATGGGGTCTAGATTATATCAAGTTGCTAGAAATGTAAAGGTATTGACCATGTATCAAGAGTTACTTAGAAAAATAGCAGAAGAAAGACCAAGTTATCATGAGGAAGAAATCCAGTGGTTGCTTGACCATTTGGGAGATCCTTCTCCAGAAATTCGCGACGACCTTGTTTTTACAAGCTTTGCTAGAGGGATTCAGGAAGGGTTATTTACACAGGGGCAATTTCATTTCATTGCTGAAGGGGTTTCATATGATGGAGGACTAGACAAAGAGATTGATAAGGTAGGCCTGTCAACCCTTGAACGTTCTTTTAGGGCACTTGTTTATGCAAATCTCTTGTCTGAAGATGCCAACCAGCAATCGATTTTTTATCAGGAATTAAATGCAGGAATTCGTAATGTCCTTTTAAATCAAGGTTTGTATTATCTTTCAAAAGAAAAGGATACAACGGGTTTTTCAAGTCAGTATGGTTGGGCTCACTCTTTTGCGCATGGAGCTGATTTACTGACAGAGGTGGTTTGTCATCCAGATTTTCCTAAAAACAGAATTCATGAAGTATTTGATATACTTGCCCAACTATTTAAAAGAATTTCGATTCGCTTTACAGATGATGAGGATTGGCGTTTAGCAAGAGTGATCTATGAACCTATTTTACAAGGGAAGTTGGAGCAAGAGCAAGTAGCTTCTTGGATAAAAGCTGTTGACTTTCCGATAGAAGAAAGGGAAGATTTTTATAAATTTTCCAACTTCAGATCCTGTTTGTTGGAAGTCTATGTCCAACTTGATCAGAGAACTAGTTTACAAGATGACTTGAAAGAAGCTATTCAATCTTTTTAATACTAGGGATTAGCGAGTCAGATTTTCGAAAAAATTTTCAAGCACATTTCTTGAAACCCTTTCTTACTTTTGATAGACTAGTATCTAGTTTTTGAAAAAAGGAGAAATAAAATGAAAAAATTTGTTGCTGAGTTAATCGGTACGTTCATGCTTGTGTTCGTTGGGACAGGAGCTGTTGTTTTTGGAAATGGTCTTGATGGTCTTGGACACCTTGGAATTGCTTTTGCCTTTGGTTTGGCAATCGTAGTCGCAGCTTTCTCAATCGGGACTGTTTCAGGTGCTCACTTGAACCCAGCTGTTTCGATCGCTATGTTTGTAAACAAACGTTTGTCATCTTCTGAGCTTGTAAACTACATCCTTGGACAAGTTGTTGGAGCTTTCATCGCTTCTGGCGCTGTCTTCTTCCTCTTGGCAAATTCAGGGATGTCAACTGCAAGTCTTGGTGAAAATGCCTTGGCAAACGGTGTAACTGTCTTTGGTGGTTTCTTGTTTGAAACAATCGCAACATTCTTGTTTGTCTTGGTTATCATGACTGTGACATCAGCAAGCAAGGGCAATGGCGCGATTGCTGGTTTGGTAATCGGTTTGTCATTGATGGCGATGATTCTTGTGGGATTGAACATTACTGGACTTTCAGTAAACCCAGCTCGTAGCTTGGCTCCTGCTGTCTTGGTAGGTGGCGTAGCTCTTCAACAAGTTTGGATTTTCATCCTTGCACCAATTGTTGGTGGAGTTCTTGCAGCTCTCGTTGCTAAAAACTGTCTTGGGACAGAAGAATAATTGAAACTCAAAAAGCCTTGCTCCTTATCTTGAGGAACAGGGCTTTTTCGTATGATACTCTTCGAAAATCTCTTCAAACCACGTCAGATTCGTTTACAACCTCAAAGCAGTGCTTTGAGCAACCTGCGGCTAGCTTCCTAGTTTGCTTTTTGATTTTCATTGAGTATGAGTTTAGCGGTTGTCAATTTTCTCTGGATAAAGGTCGTGTTGGAAGAGGCGTTGCTCTGCCAAGCCTTCATACTTAGTTCCTGGCTTACCGTAGTTGTAGTAGGGGTCGATTGAAATGCCCCCGCGTGGAGTGAATTTTCCCCAGACTTCTAAATAGCGAGGGTCTAGCAAGTTGATCAAGTCTTTCCCAATAGTGTTGATACAGTTTTCATGGAAATCTCCATGATTTCGGTAACTAAAGAGGTAGAGTTTGAGGGATTTTGACTCAACACAGAGCTTGTCAGGAATGTAGGAAATATAGATAGTTGCAAAGTCTGGCTGAGCAGTGATTGGGCAAAGTGAGGTAAATTCAGGACAGTTAAATTTGATGAAATAGTCATTTTTCACATGACGATTATCAAAGGATTCTAGGACTTCGGGTTGATATTCGAAAATGTAGTTGGTTTCTTTGTTGCCTAGTAGGCTTAGGTTTTTCATTTCTTCTTGTTGTGACATGATTTTTTCTTTCTAATTTTAAACACCACGTTGATTATCGTAGAGGAGGGTATGCAGTTGGGGAAGGACGCGGACATTGCCCCAGTTATCATCAGTAGCGACGCGTTCCCAGAGTTCTTTGAGACGGTCTAGTTGATCTTGGATAATATTGCCTGTGGCCTTGGGTTCAGGATTTCCTGCTGATAAGAAGAGAACATCTGGTTGGTAGCGATCTTGAATACCTTTGGCAAAGGCCAAATCGGCATCGTCAAAGACAGGAATTTTAAAGGTGACCTTGTCTGGATCCAGTTGGGAAACGATAAAGTCCAAGGTCTCAAAGTTGACTTCCATCTTGGATGAAGGAGGTTTGGGGCTCAGAGTAACCTGGTCGATGTCTTTCAACCAATTTTGCCAGCGAGAGCCTTGAGTTTCAACAGCCAGAGTGACACCACGTTTCTTGAGCTTGGTTACTAGCTCAGCCATGTTGGCTGCTAGGATAGCAGGATTTCCTCCAGATAGGGTGACGTAGTCGTAGCTTCCTAGTTTATCCAAGGCAGCAATGACCTCGTCAGCTGTCATGCGAGTTGGTTTTTCAGAACCATCCCAAGTAAAGGCAGAATCGCACCAGTCGCAGTGGTAGTCGCAACCTGCAGTGCGGACAAACATGGTTTTCTGCCCAATTGCACGGCCTTCACCTTGAAAGGTTGGCCCAAAAATTTCCAGAACTGGTAGTTTGAGGACACGTTCCCTAGTCATCTAACCACTCCCGTCTAAACTCTGCAAAGGCAGTCGGAGTTTCATAGAGGCGAACGTATTCCAAACGGAGACCACGTTCGTCTGGCAACTCTTGGTTCATGGTTTGGAAAATCCAGTAAACCATATTTTCAGCAGTCGTGTTCATATAGGGAAGAGTTTCGTTTAGATAGCGATGATCCAAGTGGGGCTCTAAGTAGTTCTTGTAGATGGCTTTGATGTCTCCGAAATCGTAGGTCATGCCGCGTTCATCTAAAAAACCACTGACAGCAATCTGCAGATGATAGGTGTGACCATGAAGGGATTTGCATTTTCCCTCATAGTGAAAGAGGTGGTGGGCAGCATCAAAGGTAAATTCTTTTGATACCAAGGTTCTGTGAGGATTGTAGACAAGAGACTCCCCAGTTTCCTGTTTGATTTCTTTGGGTGCAAAAAACATTAGTCCTCTCCTTTCTGTGAGAGATAAACATCTAGACCATGTTGACGTAGGTGGCAGGCTGGGCAATCTCCGCAACCACTTCCGATAATCCCGTTGTAGCAGGTTAAGGTCTTTTCACGAACATAGTCAAAGGCACCGAGTTGGTCGGCTAATTCCCAAGTTTCAGCCTTGTCTAGCCACATGAGAGGCGTTTGGATAACGAAGTTGTAATCCATGGCCAGGTTGAGAGTAACATTGAGAGATTTGACAAAGACATCTCGACAATCGGGGTAGCCTGAGAAGTCTGTCTCGCAGACACCTGTCACGATATCTTTAATGCCCCGTTGCTTAGCAAGGACTGCCGCAAAGGACAGAAAGAGGTGGTTGCGACCATCAACGAAGGTATTGGGAACCTCTCCCTCTTTTTGCTCAATCTCCAGATCAGAAGTCAGGGCATTTTCAGTGATTTGTCCCAGTAGAGACATATCGAGGATATGGTGATGGATACCCTGTTCCTTAGCGATTTCTCTAGCAACTTGAATTTCGAGATGATGACGCTGACCGTAGGCAAAGGTAACGGCTTCGACCGTTTCATAGTGTTCTTTAGCCCAAAAGAGGCAGGTTGTAGAATCTTGACCGCCACTAAAGACGACCAAGGCAGATTGACGTTTCATAGTACTCCTTCCAAAATGGGAAATGTTCAGAGCACGCAAAAAGCTCCCTTGAGGGAGCTAAAAAATACCAAGTAGAGGTTTTTTTTAGCGATGGCATGTCCCAAACATCGTAATATTCTACCTACAGTCTAGCATATTTTTTGAAAAAAGGCAAAGGGCAAGAAAAAAGAGACCAAAGAAAGTATTTGGTCTCTAGTGTGATTAGCTCAATTCAGCAACGATGGCCTTGATCTGTTCTGCTGTGTGTACACCAGCAACTTGTTTGACAACTTGGCCGTCTTTTTTGAAGAGAAGAGTTGGGATAGACATGATTCCAAAAGCACGAGCTGTGTTTGGATTTTCATCAACGTCCATTTTAACGATTTTCAAGACATCTTCTGAAAGTTCTTCAGACAATTTATCCAAGATTGGACCTTGCATACGACATGGACCACACCAAGTTGCCCAGAAGTCTACCAAGACCAAACCGTCTTTTGTTTCTTGTTCGAATGTTGCATCTGTAATTGCTTTTGCCATTGTATTTCTCCTTTTTTAGTTATATTGGCTTAAATCTTGTTTCATGAGATAGAAGAAGACATCTCCATAAGTCCCATGGTAGTCCAAATCATGACCGTTGTAGGTTAATTTTTGGACAGGGTAGTAGTCTGCGACGCCGATAAGGCAAGCTTGTTGTGAACGATCAAAGTCTTCATAAGACTCGAAAGTCACAGTTCTTTCGTTCTTGCTGGCATCTAGATAGGTAATTTCAATCATTTTAAAAACTCCTTTGTTTAATGATGACTTTATTTTACTCCTTGTAAAAGAGAATGTCAAGAAAAATGATTGCGCACGCAACTTTTCTTAAAAAATCATCTTAAATCAAGAAATCCAAACCAGTTTCCAAGCTTTCTTCGACAGCCTTTTGTAGTGTGGCTAGTGTTTTTTGCCCATCACTTGTCAGGCAGATAAAGCTAGAGCGTCTATCTTGATCACAACACATGCGACTAAGCAGACCGCAATTTTTAGCTTCCAAGCGAGCCACCATCCGAGAAACAGCACTCGGACTCAGATGAAGTTTATCTGGCAGGTCAATCTGGCGTAGAGATTTTTCTTGAGCCAAGTCCAGATAGTAGAGGAGGTAGAACTCTTTCAAGGTCAGACTTTGCTCGCTCTGCTGGGCAATAGTCTCTTCTAAGAGACTTTCAATTTCTTTCTGACGACGATTAAAGTCAAACCATTTTTCCAAGTAGGTCATATTTTCTCCTTTCTTTTTAGAGTTGTCAATAGAAGAAAGTCCATTAACGGACAATCTCTGCATCACAA
The DNA here is from genome assembly GCF_003943935.1 of Streptococcus mitis. GTDB lineage: Bacteria > Bacillota > Bacilli > Lactobacillales > Streptococcaceae > Streptococcus > Streptococcus mitis_BK. The sequence goes on from NZ_RJOB01000005.1 coordinate 22,203, forward strand.
GATGATTGCGCATGCAATAATTATACTACTTTTCAAGAAAGCTGGCAAGAAGGACGCAGGCATCTTTTATCCTAAATCAAGCCAATTTTTACAAGTCAAGAATTGTTTGTATCCCCTTTCTTCTCTAATTTTTAATGACTCTTGTGCATTTCCTTGAAATTTTCTGAAAAAAGAGTAAACTGGTATGCAGAAGTCTATTTCGTGGAGTTTAGGATGAAATTATATGTTCAATTAATGATTCTCTTTGTGATTTCTCTAATCGGAGAGGGGATTTCCAGTTTCTTTCATTTGCCTATCCCAGGCAGTATTATCGGTTTGATTATTCTTTTTCTAGCCCTGCAATTCAAGTGGTTGAGAACCAGGCATGTCAACATGGTTGGGAATTTCTTGCTGGCCAATATGACCATTCTCTTTTTGCCGCCAGCAGTGGGAATTATGGAGAAGTTTGATGTGATTGCTCCCTATCTTTTGCCAATTGTTTTGATTGTCTTTTTCGCAGCTGTTATCAATATTATCCTCATTGCTTTGGTGGTTCAGTTTATCAAGAGACGGTTTGAGGGAGATTATGAGAAAGGAGATGCCAAATGAGTGAATTTGTTTCCAATCCCCTGTTTGGGCTTGCCCTGTCTATCCTAGCTTACCTAGTGGGAATGCTGATTTACAGACGTTTTCCACATCCATTGACAACGCCCTTGCTTTTGTCAGCTGTTTTCATTATCATCTTTCTAAAGGTGACGGGTATTTCTTACCAAGATTACTACCAAGGTGGGGTTTATTTGAACAACTTGATTGTCCCATCGACCGTGGCTCTAGGGATTCCGCTTTATAAGAGTTTTCACTTGATGAAGCACCATGCTCGGAGTATTCTCTTTGGTAGTCTGCTAGCAGTAGTTGTCAATACCTCTTTCACGGCCCTTGTAGCTAAGATTTTTGGCATGGACTTTTTCCTAGCCATTTCTCTCTTTCCCAAGTCAGTAACAACCGCTATGGCAGTGGGAATTACAGAAAAATTGCAAGGTTTGACGACTGTGACCTTGGTGGTAGTAGTGGCGACTGGGATTTTAACCAGTGTCATCGGACCAACCCTTTTGAAGTGGTTGAAAATTGACGATCCAGTAGCTGTTGGTCTTTCCCTTGGAGGAACAGGCCATGCAGTCGGAACAGGCACAGCCTTTCGATACGGCTCTGTAGCAGGAGCTATGGGTGGTTTGGCTATCGGTGTCACCGGTATTCTCTATGTCTTTGTCAGCCCTATTGTAGCCAGTTTGATATTGAGTTAATACTCTTCGAAAATCTCTTCAAACCGCGTCAACTTCCATCTGCAACCTCAAAACAGTATTTTGAGCTGACTTCGTCAGTTCTATCCACAACCTCAAAACAGTGTTTTGAGCAACCTGCGGCTAGTTTCCTAGTTTGTTCTTTGATTTTCATTGAGTATAAAAAGCAAGGAATTCGGGTTCCTTGCTTTTTAAAATCGTATGTTATAGACTATTACTTTTCTTTGCTTAAATGAATGACTTGGTCATAGTGTTTTAAGTCTTCTTCCGTGTAGTGGTGAATGACTTCAATGACTGTCTGAGGTAGGGAGAAGAGCAAGTCACTGATCTTTCTGCTATTTTCCGAGTCAAGATTGGCCTTAATCTCGTCTGCTAGGATGAGTTGGCTATTATGGTAGAGAGCGCGAGCGATTTCTAGGCGTTGTTTCTCGCCACCAGACAGACTATCATTGCTGAGCGTTCTATTTTTCAAATGATCTAATCCCGTTTTTTTGAGGATGTAAGTTAAACGTTCCTCCTTTTTATCCAGTCCCAGAAGGATATTGTCTTCCAGAGATAGCGTGTCAAAGTAATGGCTATCTTGGAGAATATAGGAACTAATACTTGTGATTTCTTGACGTGACAGGTTCTGACCAGCAAAGCTAATCTGTCCACTTGTCGGTGTCTCTTCTCCATGAATGATATTGAGCAGGGTTGTCTTTCCAGAGCCACTTTCCCCGATAATGGCGATTTTTTCTCCTTGCTTGATGTGTATGGAAATCGGAGACAGGAGGATATTCCCATCTTTTTCTAGGGAGATGCTGTTAAGCTGGATAGGGAAAATGTTTTCTATGCTTCTAGGCGAGATGGAGTCAGACTGACCCAAAAGTTTTTGGTATTTGTTGAGAAGAGTTCGAGTCGCTTTTCGGGTGTTGGTAAAATAAGCCAACTCTTGGAATTGATAGCCGATATTATGGGAAACTAGATAGATGGCCACAAAACTCGCCGCGTCTAAATAATTATAGTAGGTCATAAAGCCACCGATGACGATTGGTGTGACAGAACAAAAGGCATCGATGCTATTGATAAAGAGACTGTTTAAAGTTCGTTGTTTTTCATAGTTGATTTCGGCATCTAGACTGGTTTGTAATTGCTTTTGATAACGAGAAAAAAAGTAGTCTTGCCCCTGATAATGGCGAATTTGTTGGCTACCACCAATAAAATTTGTCAAGCTTGCTAAGTAGCTCTGGTTAACAGTGGACCGCTTTTCAGAAAGTGAATCCAAACGCTTGGATCCAATAGCACTGCAGAGTACAGGAAAGGAGTAGAAGAGGATGAAAATCAAACCCAAGTAAAAATTGGTCCATAGGGCATAGAGAATGGACACAGTTGTGAAGCCAAGAGAAGAAATGATGATGACCGTTGGCTCAATATAGCTTTCTTCTAGTTGCTTGACGTCGTTTTCTAGGTCAGACAAAGATATCCTTTTCATCAATCTCATAACTGTTTAAAAATCGCTTGAAAATAGCACTCTTGATTCCATATTTGAAGTCAGTAATCAAACGGGCGTAGTAATAGCGTTTCCCAGCCAAACCTAGTAAGAGGATGAGATTACCAAGGATTCCTAGAATCAATACTTTCCAAAGAATGCCTAGCTCTTGATTGGTAAAACTAGCAACAATATTTTGAACAAGAGCTGGCGTGATAATCGCTTCAAGCCAAGTAATGGCAATAGAAAAGAAGTAAAGTACAAGGTGCTTTTTAGTAACAAATCTTCTAACCATAAAGAGTTGCCCTCCTTATCGATATACATGGAATCAGTTTTTAAATTATTATACTCCTTTTTATCAAATACCTCATATAGAAATGGAAGTCATAAGGACGTAAAAAAGCCTAGCGAGTTATTGTCGCTAGACTTTAAAACTATTGCAAATTAACCTTGTTTTTCAAGATGTGGTAAGTTCCTAGATAGTAGATGGCTATAAGAATAACTTCTTCCAGAATAGTCATGATAATGCCCATTTGGAACTGATCAGCTCCTCCTGTGGTTGATGGGAAGTAGAAACCAGGGTTAGAACGATAGAAGATTTCTATGATTCCAACGACGATTTGGATACCAATGTAGGCTACAATTGACAGTGCGGTACGGTATTCATTGAAAAGCTGTCCAATGGAAATAGCCAAGTAGATGCAGAGAATTCCAGAAATGGTATTTAGTAGGAAGGATACACCCATAAGAGAGAGTTGAGGAAGGTGTGTTTCTATAAACGGAATCAAGTCAGAAGTTGCAAACCAATCTGGAGCTGTAAGGGTCAGAACAATAAAAGCACTTAGAGCTAGTACAGCAGTGCTGACAATAGACCAAATAAAGGCACCGATTAGTTTGGCTGTGATGATATGGTGTTCAGAAACTGGCAAGGTCAAAGTCAGATAGCCTTGTCGGTCATAGACACTACCTTTGAAGCGTTTAATAATCAAGAAGATAGTTGAAATCGCAAGTGTAAGCATCAAGCCACCAAAGACAGTAGCTAGAAGAACAAGTATAACAGATAGATTTTTTTCAGGTAGTTTGATTAAGGATTGTGTCTGAATTCCAATAAGAACAGAGAGGAAGATAACAGCACCATAAAGAGCTAAATACCACTTGTTAACATTTTTAAATTCGTAGCGAACTAAATTCCAAAACATAATAATCTCCTTTGCTTAGGCTTTAAATTCCTGACGGAAGAGTTGGTCAATGGATTCACCTGACTCATAGCGAATATCATCTACATTTCCTTGACGGACGACTTTTCCATCTTTGAGGAAGACAATTTCATCCAAGATTGGCTCGATATCAGAAATCAAGTGAGTAGAAATCAAAACGGTAGAAGTTGGTGAGTAGTTATTGATAATGGTATTGAGGATATACTCACGGGCTGCTGGGTCCACCCCACCAATGGGTTCGTCTAGAACGTAGAGACTAGCATCACGGCTCATAACCAAAATCAGTTGTACCTTTTCCTTGTTTCCTTTTGACAGTTTCTTTAAGCGACTATTTTCATCAATACCCAGGTCTGCAAGTAGATGATGGGCGCGTTCAAGATTGAAATCTTTATAGAAGGTCTTGAAGTAGGTTAGGGCTTCTTTGACCTTCATTTGTTCATTGAGATAGGTCGTATCAGGTAAATAAGCTACGATAGCCTTGGTTGCTGGGCTTGGGTCCATATCGTTGATAAGGACGCGTCCTTGATCTGGTTGCAAGAGGCCATTGATTAGTTTAATCAAGGTTGTTTTTCCTGAACCGTTTGGACCAAGGAGACCAACAATTTTTCCAGCTGGAATGTCAAGAGAAACATTTTCAAGGGCTGGGGTTGCTCCATAAGATTTGGATACATTTTCAAATGCTAGTAATGACATAGGCTTAAACTCCTTTAATATAATCGCCGACTACGCCTGGTAGTTCTTCTTTTTCATAGCCAAAATGGGTCATGGAGGAAACGAAGTGTTCCAATTCTTCTTCTGATAATTGTTTGCGCGATTGGGCGATTAGCTCCTTATCCTCAGTCACAAATCGTCCAGTTGTGCGCTTGCTGTAGACAAATCCTTCTCGTTCGAGGTCTGACAAGGCTCTTTGGATGGTGTTTGGATTGACACCAGCCTCGCTAGCTAGCTCTCGCACGGTTGGAAGTTGTTGATTGGGTTCCAGTGTATGGGAAACAATCTGAAGCTTGATTTTCTCCATAATCTGTAAATAGATGGGTTTTTTGTTGTCAAATGTCCAGGACATCTTGGTCTCCTTTCTTCTATCCTTTTGTCTTAATTAAATAATACAACAAAACAAAAAACTTGTCAAGCAAAAAGAAGAATTGTTTTGGGAATCGCTTAAAAAATGGTATAATGAAAAGAAAACGATAAGGAGGGAAAGGATGCGTTGTCCAAAATGTGGGGCTACCAAGTCAAGTGTTATCGATAGTCGCCAAGCAGAAGAAGGGAACACCATTCGTAGAAGACGTGAGTGCGATGAATGCCAGCACCGTTTTACAACCTACGAACGGGTAGAAGAAAGAACCTTAGTGGTTGTTAAAAAAGATGGCACGCGGGAACAATTCTCCAGAGATAAAATCTTTAATGGAATTATCCGCTCAGCCCAGAAACGTCCTGTGTCAAGTGATGAAATCAACATGGTAGTCAATCGTATCGAACAGAAACTCCGTAGTCGAAATGAAAATGAAATTCAAAGTGAGGACATTGGTTCACTCGTTATGGAGGAGTTGGCTGAGTTAGATGAGATTACCTATGTACGTTTTGCCAGTGTTTATCGTAGTTTTAAGGATGTTAGTGAGCTAGAGAGCCTGCTCCAACAAATCACCCAGTCCTCTAAAAAGAAAAAGGAAAGATAAATGAAGCCAATTGACCGTTTTTCTTATCTAAAGAATAATCGGGTGTCGCAAGATACCTCATCTCTGGTACAGTGCTACCTCCCGATTATCGGTCAGGAGGCACTGAGCCTTTATCTTTATACGATTAGTTTTTGGGATAATGGTAGAAAGGAATACCTCTTTTCAAGCATTCTCAACCATCTTAACTTTGGAATGGATAGATTGATAAAAGCCCTGAAAATCTTATCTGCTTTCAAACTCTTGACCCTCTATCAAAAGGGTGATACCTATCAGATAGTTATCCATGCTCCTCTATCTAGTCAGGACTTCTTGGAGCATCCTGTTTATCGCAGACTTTTGGAGAAGAAGATTGGTGATGCAGCTGTGGAGGATTTGAAAGTTGAGAGTGCTGAGGGAGAAGAAATACCTGTCTCACTCAATCAAGTCTTTCCAGACTTGGCAGAACTGGGAAGTCAAGAAGACCTTGGTCTCAAGAAGAAAGTGGCCAACGATTTTGACTTGGACCATTTTCGTCAGCTTATGTCTCGAGATGGGCTTCGTTTTGCGGATGAGCAGTCCGATGTCTTAAACCTCTTTGCTATTGCTGAGGAGAAGAAATGGACTTGGTTTGAAACTTATCAATTGGCCAAGTCAACAGCTGTTTCCCAGGTTATTTCAACCAAACGCATGCGTGAAAAAATTGCTCAAAAACCTGTTTCCTCTGACTTTAGTCCTAAGGAAGCAACCATTATCAAAGAAGCCAAAAGTAAAACTGCCCTGCAGTTCTTGGCAGAAATCAAGCAAACACGCAAGGGAACCATTACCCAAACAGAAAGAGATCTCTTGCAACAGATGGCTGGCTTGGGCTTGCTGGACGAAGTCATTAATATCATTCTCTTGTTGACCTTTAACAAGGTAGATTCGGCAAACATCAATGAGAAATATGCCATGAAGGTAGCTAATGACTATGCCTATCAAAAGGTTCATTCGGCAGAAGAGGCAGTCTTGCGCATCCGTGAGCGAGGACAGAAGAATCAGGCTCAAAAAAGCAGCAAACCCAGTCCTACCAAGTCCAATGTACCTAAGTGGAGCAATCCAAATTATAAGAATGAAACCAGCGAGGAAACTCGTCTGGAACTAGAACGTAAGAAACAAGAACTATTAGCTCGATTAGAAAAAGGAGGAGATTAGATGGAAAGTGTCGGAGACGTACTCAAACGTCAACCCAGCCGTTTTCATTATCAAGATTTGGTCCAGAAAATCATGAAGGACCCTGATGTTGCGGCCTTTATCCAGCAAGAATCCTTGACTCCAGAGGAATTGAATCGCAGTATCTCCAAGTTTAATCAGTACATCACCGAGCGTGACAAATTTCTCCGTGGGGATACGGATTATATTGCCAAAGGATACAAGCCGATTTTGGTTATGAATCATGGCTATGCGGACGTTTCTTACGAAGAAACTCCTGAACTAATCGCGGCTGAAAAAGAAGCGGCTATTAAGAACCGGCTCAAGTTAATCAATCTACCAGCCAGTCTAAAGCAAGCTAGTTTAGCTCAAGTAGACTTGGATGATTTGGGTCGCTTGCCAGTTTTTGAAAAGCTATTAGCCTTCGTGGAGCAATATCCAGCTATTCGAAAAGGTCTGTACTTGTATGGAGACTTTGGTGTGGGAAAAAGTTTCATGGTGGCTGCCTTGGCTCATGATTTATCAGAAAAACGTGGTGTTTCATCAACTCTCCTCCACTATCCTAGCTTTGTCATTGATGTCAAAAATGCTATCGGTGATGGTAATGTCAAGACCTTGGTAGATGAGATTAAATTGTCTGAAGTCCTGATTTTAGATGATATTGGTGCCGAGCAATCAACAGCTTGGGTACGTGATGAAATCCTGCAGGTCATTCTCCAATATCGGATGCAGGAAAATTTACCGACCTTTTTCACATCTAACTTCAACTTTGAAGATTTGGAGCTGCATTTCGCTAAAGGGAAGCATGGAAATGACGAAACCTGGGAAGCCAGACGCGTCATGGAACGCATCCGTTATTTGGCTGAGGAGACTCGTTTAGAAGGAGTAAACCGTCGATGACAGAAACAATCAAATTAATGAAGGCTCATACTTCAGTGCGCAGATTTAAGGAGCAAGCCCTTCCTCAGGAATACTTGACCGAAATCCTGACAGCAGCCCAGATGGCCTCGTCTTGGAAGAATTTTCAATCTTACTCTGTGATTGTAGTCCGAAGTCAAGAAAAGAAAGATGCCTTGTATGAATTGGTGCCTCAAGAAGCCATTCGCCAGTCAGCTGTTTTCCTTCTCTTTGTCGGAGATTTAAACCGAGCAGAAAAGGGAGCCCAGCTTCATACTGATACTTTCCAACCTCAAGGTGTAGAAGGTCTCTTGATTAGTTCGGTTGATGCAGCTCTTGCTGGTCAAAATGCCCTGTTGGCAGCTGAAAGCTTGGGTTATGGTGGTGTCATCATTGGCTTGGTTCGTTACAAGTCAGAAGAAGTAGCAGAGCTCTTTAACCTGCCTGACTACACCTATCCTGTCTTTGGGATGGCACTGGGACTACCGAATGAAGAACATGAAGTCAAACCTCGCTTGCCATTGAATCAGGTGGTGTTTGAGGAAGAATACCAAGAACAGTCAACTGAGGCAATCCAAGCTTATGACCGTGTACAGGCGGACTATGCTGGAGCACGTGCGACCACAAGCTGGAGCCAGCGTCTAGCAGAACAGTTTGGGCAAGCTGAACCAAGCTCAACTAGAAAAAATCTTGAACAGAAGAAGTTATTGTAGAAAGTGAGAAATTATGGCCCTACCAACTATTGCCATTGTAGGACGTCCCAATGTTGGGAAATCAACCCTATTTAATCGGATCGCTGGTGAGCGAATCTCTATTGTAGAAGATGTCGAAGGAGTGACACGTGACCGTATCTATGCAACGGGTGAGTGGCTCAATCGTTCCTTTAGTATGATTGATACAGGGGGAATCGACGACGTCGATGCTCCTTTCATGGAACAAATCAAGCACCAGGCAGAAATTGCCATGGAAGAAGCAGATGTTATCGTCTTTGTCGTGTCTGGTAAGGAAGGAATTACCGATGCAGACGAATACGTAGCCCGTAAGCTTTATAAGACCCACAAACCAGTTATCCTCGCAGTTAACAAGGTGGACAACCCTGAGATGCGAAATGATATCTATGATTTCTATGCCCTCGGTTTGGGTGAACCACTACCAATCTCATCTGTCCATGGTATCGGTACAGGGGATGTGCTAGACGCCATCGTAGAAAATCTTCCAAATGAATATGAAGAAGAAAATCCAGATGTGATTAAGTTTAGCTTGATTGGTCGTCCCAACGTTGGAAAATCAAGCTTGATTAACGCTATCTTGGGAGAAGACCGTGTCATTGCCAGTCCCGTTGCTGGAACAACTCGTGACGCCATTGATACCCACTTTACAGATACAGATGGTCAAGAGTTTACCATGATTGATACGGCTGGTATGCGTAAGTCTGGTAAGGTTTATGAAAATACCGAGAAATATTCTGTCATGCGTGCCATGCGTGCTATTGACCGTTCAGATGTGGTCTTAATGGTCATCAATGCGGAAGAAGGCATCCGTGAATACGACAAGCGTATCGCAGGATTTGCCCATGAAGCTGGTAAAGGAATGATTATCGTGGTCAACAAGTGGGATACACTTGAAAAAGACAACCACACTATGAAAAACTGGGAAGAAGATATCCGTGAGCAGTTCCAATACCTGCCTTACGCACCGATTATCTTTGTATCCGCTTTGACCAAACAACGTCTCCACAAACTTCCTGAGATGATCAAGCAAATCAGTGAAAGTCAAAACACACGTATTCCATCAGCTGTCTTGAACGATGTGATTATGGATGCCATTGCCATCAACCCAACACCGACAGACAAAGGGAAACGCCTCAAGATTTTCTACGCGACCCAAGTGGCAACCAAACCACCAACCTTTGTCATCTTTGTCAACGAAGAAGAACTCATGCACTTTTCTTACCTGCGTTTCTTGGAAAATCAAATCCGCAAGGCCTTTGTCTTTGAAGGAACACCGATTCATCTCATCGCAAGAAAACGTAAATAAAAAAGTATAATCTGGAATGACATTTCCAGATTTTTTTGATAGAATGAAGTGGAAGAAAACGCTATTAAAAGGAGGTGCCGCTGATGAAACATTTGTTTAAATTGATAATCTTATTTCCCTGGTTTTACTTTTTCAGCTGGATTGAAAAGGCCGATAGAGATAGTAAATTTTTCCCAATTTTTTACTATTTTTACTGGTTTTACATCCCCCTCTATGCTCTTTTTAGCCTTGCTTGGACAGTTGTTTCAGTTCTGTTTTTCAATATCGTCTTGAGAAATTTGACAGATATCAAGTTATGGGGCATTTGGTTTCTTTTTATTCTGCTAGCTATTGGTCTGAATAGGTTAACTTATTTCTGTTTCAAAAAAATGTTTCGCTTGAGACGGGAACTAGGGAAGTCTAAAGGCGGCAAGCATTGATTTATATTGGTAATATCATTTAATAGAACAAAACTAAAGAAAACAATTTCAAAGAGGAGGTGTCGATGATGAAACTGTCGTTTAATTGGTTTCATTTGATACTCTTATTTCCTTGTTTATATTTTTTCTATTGGATAGACAATGCTGACAGAAACAGTAAAATTTTCCCCATCTTCTACTATTTTTACTGGATTTATATTTCCCTTTTAGCTCTGTCTAGCTTGGATATGACAATTTTTTCATTCTTATTTTTCCCTTTTGTTCTAAATCATGAATCAGATGCTAGTGCTTGGGGTGTTTGGTTGCTTTTGATAGTCTTATCTCTAGGCAGTGACTGATTAGACTATATCTTTTTCAAAAACATGTTTCGCTTGAGACGGGAACTAGGATAATCTAAAGGCGAAAGGAATTTATTTATATCGGTTTTTATTTATAGGAGGTAGCTTATGGCACATCTAAAATCATTTATTACACGCTATTCTAAGGTCTATATTGGTTTAGTTCTGCTGATCTGGCTTGCTTTCTTCTTTCTTCCTTGGGATAAAGAAGTTCTGGGAATATCTATCAATCTCTTCAGTATGCAGAAAGTCTTGCTAGTTTTTGGTGTTCTGTCCATTTTGATGGCCTTGCTATCCAAGAAAGTCAGTCTCTTTATTTTTGGACTTATCTGCTGTCTTTCTTTTTGGATAAATCTATTTATCCTATTTGCCATTTTGCCGATTTTTGGCAATTAATCAGTCATAAAAATCAGAGAGGTTAGCTTGGGAACTAGCCTCTTTTTCCTTTTCAAAATGGGGATTCTTCCTTGAAAATAATCAGTAATTGTGCTAAAATTAAAAGAACATTCTAAAATATTCGGAATTTAAAGTAAGGAAAAACATGGCTAATATTTTAAAAACAATTATCGAAAATGATAAAGGAGAAATCCGTCGTCTGGAAAAGATGGCCGATAAGGTTTTCAAATACGAAGACCAAATGGCTGCTTTGACTGACGACCAACTAAAAGCAAAAACAGTTGAATTTAAAGAACGTTATCAAAATGGAGAATCACTGGATTCATTGCTTTATGAAGCTTTTGCGGTTGTCCGTGAAGGTGCCAAACGTGTCCTAGGTCTCTTCCCATATAAGGTTCAGGTTATGGGGGGAATCGTTCTTCACCATGGTGACGTGCCAGAAATGCGTACAGGGGAAGGGAAAACCTTGACTGCGACCATGCCAGTATACCTCAATGCCCTTTCAGGTAAAGGGGTTCACGTAGTTACGGTCAATGAATACCTGTCAGAACGTGATGCGACTGAGATGGGTGAATTGTACTCATGGCTTGGCTTGTCAGTAGGGATTAACTTGGCTGCCAAATCTCCAATGGAGAAAAAAGAAGCCTATGAGTGTGATATTACTTACTCAACCAACTCAGAAATCGGATTTGATTACCTACGTGATAACATGGTCGTTCGCGCTGAAAACATGGTACAACGTCCGCTTAACTATGCCTTGGTCGATGAGGTTGACTCTATCTTGATTGACGAGGCTCGTACACCTTTGATCGTATCAGGTGCTAACGCAGTTGAAACCAGTCAGCTCTACCATATGGCAGACCACTATGTGAAATCTTTGGACAAAGACGACTACATCATCGATGTGCAGTCTAAGACTATTGGTTTGTCTGATTCAGGGATTGACAAGGCTGAAAGCTACTTCAAACTTGAAAATCTCTATGATATCGAAAACGTAGCTCTGACTCACTTTATTGATAACGCCCTTCGTGCCAACTACATCATGCTTCTCGATATTGACTATGTGGTGAGCGAAGAGCAAGAAATTCTGATCGTCGACCAATTTACGGGTCGTACTATGGAAGGTCGTCGTTATTCTGATGGCTTGCACCAAGCCATTGAAGCCAAAGAAGGTGTGCCAATCCAGGATGAAACCAAGACATCTGCCTCAATCACTTACCAAAACCTCTTCCGTATGTACAAGAAATTGTCTGGTATGACGGGTACAGGTAAGACTGAGGAGGAAGAATTCCGTGAAATTTACAACATTCGTGTTATTCCAATCCCAACAAACCGTCCTGTTCAACGTATTGACCATCCAGACCTACTTTTTGCTAGCATTGAAGCTAAGTTTAAAGCGGTTGTTGAAGACGTTAAGGCTCGTTACCAAAAAGGTCAGCCTATCTTGGTTGGTACAGTAGCGGTTGAAACTAGTGACTATATTTCTAAGAAATTGGTTGCAGCTGGTGTTCCTCACGAAGTCTTGAATGCCAAAAACCACTATAAAGAAGCCCAAATTATCATGAATGCTGGTCAACGTGGTGCTGTTACCATCGCAACCAACATGGCTGGTCGTGGTACTGATATCAAGCTTGGTGAAGGGGTTCGCGAATTAGGTGGACTTTGTGTGATTGGTACAGAACGTCATGAAAGCCGTCGTATTGATAACCAGCTTCGTGGACGTTCAGGTCGTCAAGGAGACCCAGGTGAGTCACAATTCTACCTATCTCTTGAAGATGACTTGATGAAACGTTTTGGTTCTGAACGCTTGAAGGGAATCTTTGAACGTCTCAACATGTCTGAAGAGGCTATTGAGTCTCGTATGTTGACACGTCAGGTTGAAGCAGCGCAAAAACGTGTCGAAGGAAATAACTACGATACCCGTAAACAAGTCCTTCAATACGATGATGTCATGCGTGAACAACGTGAGATTATCTATGCTCAACGTTACGACGTTATCACTGCAGATCGTGACTTGGCCCCTGAAATTCACTCTATGATCAAACGCACGATTGGTCGTGTCGTCGATGGTCATGCGCGTGCCAAACAAGATGAAAAACTAGAGGCAATTTTGAACTTTGCTAAGTACAACTTGCTTCCTGAAGATTCTATTTCTGTTGAAGACTTGTCAGGCTTGTCTGATAAGGCTATTAAGGAAGAACTCTTCCAACGTGCCTTGCAAGTTTACGATAGTCAGGTTTCAAAACTACGCGATGAAGAAGCAGTTAAAGAATTCCAAAAAGTCTTGATTCTACGAGTGGTGGATAACAAGTGGACAGATCATATCGATGCCCTTGATCAATTGCGTAACGCGGTTGGACTTCGTGGCTATGCTCAGAACAACCCTGTTGTTGAGTATCAGGCAGAAGGTTTCCGTATGTTTAATGACATGATTGGTTCGATTGAGTTTGATGTGACACGCTTGATGATGAAAGCCCAAATTCATGAACAAGAAAGACCACAAGCAGAACACCATATCAGTACAACAGCGACTCGTAATATCGCTGCCCACCAAGCAAATATGCCAGAAGATTTGGATTTGAGCCAGATTGGACGGAATGAACTTTGCCCATGTGGTTCTGGTAAGAAGTTTAAAAACTGTCACGGAAAAAGACAATAAAATGAGATAGTTTAGAGGCGGATACCTTGTGAAAAGTAAATTTTTACCTGGTATCCGTTTGCTTTATAAGGAGATGAGTTATGGTATTTACAGCAAAAAGTCCTAAAATTAATATTGAAGAAGTTCGTGCCTTATCAAAATTGGAAGGCCAAGCTTTGGAGAGAAAATCACAGCGCGATCAAGAGCTAGAAGCCATTATACGTGGAGAAGACCAGAGGATTCTCTTGGTAATCGGGCCATGCTCATCTGACAATGAAGAAGCTGTTCTTGAGTACGCTAAGCGTTTGGCAGTCCTACAAGAAGAAGTAGCAGACCGTATCTTTATGGTTATGCGTGTTTATACTGCCAAACCCCGTACCAACGGAGATGGTTATAAGGGCTTGATTCACCAGCCTAATGCGACAGAAGCGCCTAGTCTCATCAACGGAATCAAAGCCGTGCGCCATCTTCACTATCGTGTCATCACGGAAACAGGTATGACGACAGCTGACGAAATGCTTTATCCTGAAAACCTTCCGCTTGTAGATAATTTGATTTCTTACATGGCGGTTGGTGCTCGTTCGGTTGAAGACCAGCAACACCGCTTTGTGGCTAGTGGAGCAGATTTTGCGACTGGGTTTAAAAATCCAACCTCTGGAAATCTCAATGTCATGTTTAATGGGATTTATGCTGCTCAAAACAAACAAAGTTTCCTTTTCCTAGGAAAAGAAGTGGAAACAACTGGAAACCCGCTTTCGCATGCCATTCTTCGTGGAGCGATTAATGAGTATGGGAAGAATATTCCCAACTACTATTATGACAATTTGATGGATACCATTGCCCAATATGAGAAAATGGGCTTGGAAAATCCCTTTATCATTGTGGATACCAATCATGACAACTCTGGTAAGCAATATATGGACCAGATTCGAATTGTCCGCCAGACCTTAATTAATCGTGATTGGAATGAAAAAATCAAGCAGTACGTTCGTGGCTTTATGATTGAGTCTTATCTAGAAGACGGCCGTCAAAACGAACCAGAAGTATTTGGCAAGTCGATCACAGACCCTTGCCTTGGCTGGGAAAATACGGAAGCCCTTGTCAGAGAAATCTACCAAACGCTAGGAGAATAAGATGGCATTTATTGAAAAAGGTCAAGAAATCGATATTGAAGCAATCAAGGCAGAAACCCAATTGTCTGCGGAAGCATTGCGCCTAAAGGAGCGCCGTGACAGAGAATTGGCAGACATTATTTCAGGGGAAGATGACCGTATCCTTTTGGTGATTGGTCCGTGCTCTTCTGACAATGAAGAGGCTGTCTTGGAATATGCCCGCCGTTTATCTGCCTTGCAAAAGAAGGTGTCGGACAAGATTTTCATGGTTATGCGTGTTTATACTGCTAAACCTCGTACCAATGGAGATGGTTATAAGGGTTTGGTTCACCAGCCTGATACATCAAAGGCTCCGAGTCTGATTAACGGTTTGCAGGCTGTTCGCCAGTTGCACTACCGCGTGATTACAGAGATTGGTTTGACAACGGCAGACGAGATGCTTTATCCGTCAAATTTGGTCTTGGTAGATGATTTGGTCAGCTACCATGCTGTGGGAGCTCGTTCTGTGGAAGACCAAGAGCACCGCTTTGTGGCTTCAGGAATTGATGCACCAGTGGGGATGAAAAATCCAACCTCAGGAAATCTTGGGGTTATGTTTAACGGTATTTATGCTGCTCAAAACAAACAAACATTCCTCTTCCATGGCCAAGAAGTTGAGACTTCAGGTAATCCTTTGGCCCACGTCATCCTTCGTGGCGCAGTTAATGAATATGGGAAAAATGAGCCTAACTTTTACTATGAAACCTTGCTAAATGCCATTGAGCGCTATGAAGTCATGGGACTTGAAAATCCCTTTATCCTCATTGATACTAACCATGATAACTCAGGCAAGCAATATATGGAACAGATTCGAATTGTTCGCCAGACCTTGCAAAATCGTGATTGGAACGAGAAAATCAAAAAGACAGTTCGAGGCTTTATGATTGAATCTTACCTAGCAGATGGTCGACAAAATCAACCAGAGGTCTTTGGTTGTTCCATTACCGATCCTTGCCTAGGTTGGGAGAACACAGAGGCCTTGGTAGAAGAAATCTATGCTACCTTGACAAAATAAGTGAAAAGGATGGAGTTGGGGGATCTCAACTCCTTTTGATGAGAATGATAGTTGGACACGGAATTGACATCGAAGAATTGGCTTCGATAGAAAGCGCAGTTACACGACATGAAGGTTTTGCCAAGCGCGTGCTGACCGCTAAGGAAATGGAGCGCTTCACCAGTCTCAAAGGACGCAGGCAAATAGAATATTTAGCTGGTCGCTGGTCGGCTAAGGAGGCTTTTTCCAAGGCTATGGGAACTGGTATTGGCAAGCTCGGTTTGCAGAATTTAGAAGTTTTGAACAATGAGCGCGGGGCGCCTTATTTTAGTCAGTCACCATTTTCAGGAAAGATTTGGCTGTCTATCAGCCATACAGATCAGTTCGTGACAGCCAGTGTCATTTTGGAGGAAAATCATGAAAGCTAGTCCACATAGACCAACCAAGGCTCTGATTCATCTGGGAGCTATTCGACAAAATATTCAGCAAATGGGGGCTCATATCCCTCAAGGAACGCTCAAGTGGGCTGTGGTCAAGGCCAATGCCTATGGACATGGGGCTGTTGCCGTTGCCAAGGCAATTCAAGATGATGTTGATGGCTTTTGCGTTTCCAATATCGATGAAGCCATTGAACTCAGACAGGCTGGACTCAGCAAGCGAATCCTTATTTTAGGAGTTTCTGAAATCGAAGCTGTTTCTCTAGCTAAAGAATACGACATCATCGTGACTGTGGCTGGGCTGGAGTGGATCCAAGCACTCTTAGTTAAGGAAGCTGATTTAGCTGGTTTGACAGTCCACCTCAAGATTGATTCAGGAATGGGACGGATTGGTTTTAGAGAAGCAAGCGAGGCTGAGCAGGCTCAAGATTTGCTCAAGCAAAAGGGTGCGTTTGTTGAAGGGATTTTTACCCACTTTGCTACTGCGGACGAAGAATCAGATTCTTATTTTAATACCCAGTTAGAACAATTTAAAGCTATTTTGGCCAGTATGAAGGAAGGTACAAGACTGGTTCACGCAAGTAATTCGGCAACGACTCTTTGGCATGCAGATACCATTTTTAACGCAGTTCGTATGGGAGATGCCATGTATGGTTTAAACCCAAGCGGAGATGTCTTGAACTTGCCTTATGACTTGACTCCAGCCTTGACCTTGGAGTCTGCTCTGGTTCATGTCAAGACAGTTCCAGCTGGAGCTTGCATGGGCTATGGAGCAACTTATCAAGCGGATAGCGAGCAAGTCATCGCGACCGTGCCAATCGGCTATGCGGATGGTTGGACACGAGACCTGCAGAATTTTTCTGTCTTGGTAGATGGGCAAGCCTGCCCAATCGTCGGACGAGTTTCTATGGACCAAATCACCATTCGTCTGCCTAAGCTTTATCCCTTAGGAACAAAGGTAACCTTAATTGGTTCTAATGGGGGCAAGGAGATCACAGCTACTCAGGTAGCGACCTACCGTGGAACCATTAACTACGAGGTGCTTTGTCTCCTCAGCGACCGCATTCCGAGAGAATATGATTAGCAAAGAAAGGAGTGGAGCATGAATCTACATCAACCCTTGCATGTCTTACCTGGTGTGGGACCAAAGTCAGCAGAAAAATACGCCAAACTAGGAATTGAAAACTTGCAAGACCTCTTGCTCTACTTTCCTTTCCGTTATGAAGACTTTAAGACTAAGCAGGTGCTGGATCTGGAAGACGGGGAAAAGGCAGTTCTGTCTGGACAAGTCGTGACTCCTGCCAGTGTTCAGTATTATGGTTTCAAACGCAATCGCCTGCGCTTTAGTCTTAAACAGGGAGAAGTCGTTTTTGCGGTGAATTTCTTTAACCAGCCCTATCTAGCTGATAAGATAGAGTTGGGAGCAACCCTTGCTGTCTTTGGAAAATGGGACCGCGCCAAGGCTAGTCTGACTGGAATGAAGGTTCTGGCTCAGGTGGAAGATGACCTCCAGCCTGTCTATCGTCTGGCTCAGGGAATCAGTCAAGCCAGTTTGGTAAAGGTCATTAAGACAGCCTTTGATCAGGGACTGGACCTCTTGATTGAGGAAAATCTTCCCCAGTCTTTACTGGATAAATACAAACTTATGTCCCGTTGTCAGGCCGTTCGTGCTATGCATTTTCCAAAGGATTTGGCAGAATACAAGCAGTCCCTTCGCCGTATCAAGTTTGAGGAACTCTTTTATTTTCAAATGCAGTTACAGACGCTCAAATCTGAAAATAGAGTTCAGGGAAGCGGTCTGGTTCTGAATTGGTCTCAGGAAAAAGTGACAACAGTCAAGGAAAGCCTACCTTTTGCCCTGACTCCAGCCCAGGAAAAGAGTTTGCAGGAAATTTTGACAGACATGAAGTCGGATCACCACATGAATCGTCTCCTGCAAGGGGATGTGGGGAGTGGAAAAACGGTAGTCGCTGGCTTGGCCATGTTTGCGGCGGTGACAGCTGGCTATCAGGCAGCCCTCATGGTGCCAACAGAGATTCTAGCAGAGCAGCATTTTGAGAGTTTGAAGAGTCTCTTCCCAGCCCTAAAACTGGCTCTCTTGACAGGTTCCTTGAAGGTTGCAGAAAAAAGAGAAGTCTTGGAGACCCTTGTCAAGGGTGAGGCTGATTTGATTATAGGAACTCACGCTCTGATACAGGATGGGGTGGAGTATGCTCGTCTTGGTTTGATTATTATCGATGAGCAGCATCGTTTTGGTGTGGGGCAAAGGCGGATTTTACGGGAAAAAGGCGACAATCCTGACGTTCTCATGATGACGGCAACTCCCATTCCTCGGACGCTAGCCATCACAGCCTTTGGGGATATGGATGTTTCCATTATCGACCAGATGCCAGCAGGACGGAAGCCTATTGTGACACGCTGGATCAAGCATGAGCAACTACCACAGGTCTTGACTTGGTTAGAGGGGGAAATCCAAAAAGGTTCCCAAGCCTATGTCATCTCTCCCTTGATTGAAGAATCAGAAGCTCTGGATTTGAAAAATGCCATTGCCTTATCAGAAGAGTTGACGGCTCATTTTGCAGGCAAGGCAGAAGTGGCTCTTTTACATGGTAAAATGAAGAGTGACGAAAAAGACCAAATTATGCAGGATTTCAAAGAGAGAAAGACGGATATTCTGGTTTCGACGACAGTTATCGAGGTTGGGGTTAACGTTCCCAATGCGACCGTCATGATCATCATGGATGCGGATCGGTTCGGTCTTAGCCAACTTCACCAGCTCAGAGGTCGTGTCGGTCGGGGAGACAAGCAGTCCTATGCTGTTCTTGTTGCTAATCCTAAGACGGATTCTGGGAAAGACCGCATGCGCATCATGACAGAAACCACCAATGGATTTGTCCTTGCGGAGGAAGATTTGAAAATGCGTGGTTCAGGTGAGATTTTTGGAACCAGACAGTCAGGACTTCCAGAATTCCAAGTGGCTGATATTATCGAAGATTTTCCGATTTTAGAAGAAGCCAGAAAGGTTGCTAGTTACATTAGTTCGATAGAAGGTTGGCAAGAGGATCCGGAATGGCGCATGATTGCCCTTCATATGGAAAAGAAAGAACATTTAGATTAATACTCTTCGAAAATCAAATTTAAACCACGTCAACGTCGCCTTGCCGTACTCAAGTACAGCTTGCGGCTAGTTTCCTAGTTTGCTCTTTGATTTTCATTGAGTATAAGCTTTCTCTAAGGAAAACTTAAGCTAGCTTTCAGGTTTGCCCCTTATACTAGAGTCATCAAAAAGAAACGAGGACTCTCACATGACAGTAACGATTAAAGTAAATTACCAAACCACTTTCCAAAAGAAAGAAGCAACAAAATAAGATTGAACAGAGAAGAAGGGCAGAAATGCTCTTTTTATTTTTATAAAATAATCGGCTATAAATCAAACTTAGTCAAGTGATAAAAAGATATTAGTCTTCCAGTCTATTTACTCTTTGACGGAAGCTTGATATAATGACCCCATCTGAATAAGGAGGAGTGAAAAGAATGTTAGAAACAAGAACGATTGCTATCCAAGATAGGTATGGAGAACGCTTCCAGCATTGTTGGGGTTGCGGCCCAAAGAATGATTTGGGTTTACATTTAAAAACCTATCCAAGTCTGGATGGGGAGCGTTGTATTAGTCGGATAAAGCTTGAAAATGCTTATACTGGCGGAGTCCCATCAAATGTCTTTGGAGGAATGATAGCGACTATTTTTGATTGCCATGGTACGGCGTCAGCAGCTTGGTTTGCCCATCATCAAAAAGGGTTGGAAGTGACGGAAACTACTCTAATAGGACGTTTTATTACTGCACGCTTGGAGATTGACTATCTTAGCCCAACCCCAATTGACGATGAGATTGTCGTCATTTCTACTCTGGAGGAATTAGGGGAAAGAAAGGCAATTATTTCTATGGGAATGTCAGTGGCGGGTAAAGTCCGTGCAAAATCCAAAATGGTAGCAGTAGCTGTGAAGGATCATATGTAAGACTGAATACTAGAAGTTTAAGATTACCTTCAGATGATAGGTGTGAGGGAGGAAAAGCTAAATTCACTTTCTATTTATACTCAATGAAAATCAAAGAGCGAACTAGGAAACTAGCCGTAGGTTGCTCAAAGCACTGCTTTGAGGTTGTAGATCAGACTGACCAAGTCAGTTACATATATAATCCAAGGCGACATTGACGTGGTTTGAAGAGATTTTTGAAGAGTATTACCCTTCTTTCTTGCATTGCTTTTCTAGATATGCTACAGTTATGGTAGCGATTACAAAAAGGAGCATGCTATGAAAAATCCAGCTTTGTTAGAAGAAATTAAGACTTATAGAGGGCGAGATGAGGTTCCAGAAGACTTTGATGCTTTCTGGGATGGGGAAGTGAAAAAAGTTTCAACTCTTCCAGCCTACCAGTTGGAGGAAAGAGATTTCTGCATTCCTCAAGTCAAGTGCTATGAGTTAACCTTTAAAGGAACCAATGAAGGAAAGGTCTATGCACGCGTCGTTCTTCCAAAGAGTGAGGAGAAGGTTCCGATAATCTTCCATTTCCATGGTTATATGGGACGTGGCTGGGATTGGGCCGACATGCTGGCCTTCACCGTAGCTGGTTACGGTGTTGTTTCCATGGATGTGCGGGGCCAGTCAGGTTACTCGCAAGACGGTTTGCGTTCTCTTCTTGGAAATACCGTTAAGGGGCATATCATCCGTGGTGCTGTGGAAGGTCGGGATCATCTCTTTTATAAGGATGTCTATCTGGATATTTACCAGTTGGTTGAAATTATTGCTAGTCTGCCTCAGGTTGATGAGAAGCGTCTTTCTAGCTATGGTGCCTCACAAGGAGGGGCTCTAGCTCTAGTTGCAGCAGCGCTTAATCCTCGAATTCAGAAAACAGTTGCCATCTATCCCTTCTTGTCAGACTTTAGACGAGTGCTTGAGATTGGTAATACTAGCGAGGCTTACGACGAACTGTTCCGTTATTTCAAGTTCCATGATCCCTTCCATGAAACTGAGGAGGAAATCATTGCTACCCTTGCCTATATCGATGTGAAAAATCTTGCTCATCGTATCAAGGGTGAGGTCAAGATGATTACGGGCTTGGACGATGATGTTTGCTATCCTATTACCCAGTTTGCGATTTACAACCGTCTGACCTGTGATAAAGCCTATCGCATCATGCCTGAGTATGCCCACGAAGCCATGAATGTCTTTGTCAATGACCAAGTCTACAACTGGCTATGTGGTAGCGAGATTCCTTTTAAATATGTGAAGTGATGAATGAGAGAGTCTAGTAGCTCTCTTTTTGTATAGAGTCTAGTCAGCAAATATTCTAGTTCACATATACTTTGAAATTCATACTCTTCGAAAATCTCTTCAAACCACGTCAGCTTTATCTGCAAGCTCAAAACAGTGTCTTGAGCAGCCTGTGGCTAGCTTCCTAGTTTGCTTTTTGATTTTCATTGAGTATGAGTTTTTTTCTTGACCTTGGTGTAAAACAATTCATTTTGCTATCTAGTTTGGTATAAGTTCTTTCAATACATTGGAAAGCGTCTGTGAAATGTGTTATAATTTATAAGAAAATATACAGTTTCGCTACAAATGAACATTTATATATAAGTTTATGTATAACTCAGTTTTTCTGATTAGGATAATATCTTATAAAAACGATATTCCTGTAGATGCAGTACTTAAATAGCATTTGTAAAGGAACAAAATAATCTATGGCTATTTTTATTTTTTAGAATTTACTTGGATAAATTAACTTTGAAAGTTAAAGTGAGGTAATATATGTTTGTATGTTTAAAGGGTTTAGGGAAATTTCGTAAATCCAAAGCTTATGGTTTGGTTGGTTGTTTGACACTATCTGCAGTGATTGGCTTAGCTGCACCAGAGTTACCAGTTATTGGTGGTGGGGTTGTTTATGCTGATGTCATTCAAGGCGGTAGCGATATTCACGATGTGGATGTTCATAGTAAATCTGCAGAAGGTGTTGCTATGACTTACACAACTTATGACAGTGGAACGAGTGGAAAACAAACCGCATCAGGTAGCGGTGTCTTTGTAGCGCCGAATGTGATGGTAACAGTAGCTCATAACTACTATGATAAAAACCAAGAGGATAAGTCTGCGGTCTTGCGTGGTGGGGAGTCTGCTCGTAGTTATGTTGTAATGAACTCGGAAAAGGAGAAAAGCAATAAAGTACCTACTTCAGGGGTATCAGAAGCTCTTGAAAAAGACTCTATTCACTTGTATAACGGCAAAGACTTTGGTAAAGACTATAGCAATGATTTAGCAGTAGTGGTAACTAAAAAGCCTGTAGAAGCTATGACAGGGGGAGAAGACTCTCCAAGAGAGTTGAGTGATAAAGAGGTTTCTACTGGTGATAAAATCACTATGGTCGGATATCCCAATGATTTTTCTACTCCAAATTTAAGTAAAGAAAATAAAGCTCGCTTGAAAGACGGTAAGGCTTATTCAGTCTCAACAACTGTGAGCAGTATCAATAAAGAGAGTGGTGCAGTCACTTATCATTCCTCAGCTTTAGGAGGTTTTTCAGGTGCTCCTTTGTTTAATGATAAGGGAGAGGTAGTCGGTATCCACCAGCACGGAACAAATACTTCAAATGCTCCTGAGAGTGAGCGTATTGGCGGTGGTACTATCTTTACGGAAAAGCACAGAGCTTGGATTCGTTCTATGATTGATAAATATGGTATAAAGGGTTGGTATATAGATGGTGCAAACCGTTACTACTATGATGAAAATAATATAGCTTTAAAAGATGTAGAGTCTGAGATTGACGGTGCTTGGTATAGTTTTGATGAAAAAGGTCGAGCTACTTTAGTAAAAGGTGAAGAAAAAGGTCGTGTTCTACTTCGAGTGGAAGATACTAAAGGAACTCGTTTGATTTCAGATAAGGTTGTTCAGGAAGGTACTGTTGGAAGTGGTTTGAATTTTCATTTAAGACAAAATCCAGACTTCAAACAGTTAATAGCAACTTCCCCAACAGCTAAAGTAGTATCCTATAACGGAGTGCCAATTAACAAATTAGCAAGTGATACAAGTTGGTCTGATGAATATGTAAGTAAGTTAGCTTTGGGTGATACAATTATAAGAGCGGTAGTAGATTCGGTAACTCCTCCATCTACGTCTTCTTCGGATTTTGCAAGAACTGAAGTTGGTAAAGTTGATTTGAGTGGTAAATCGAACTTACCTGTTCCTAGTAAAGAGGTGTTACAAGCTCCGAATGGCTCAGAAAATTTCTATGCTACAACGCACATTCAAACGCCAGATGGGTCGGGGTCAGGTACTTTAATTGCACCAAATTTGGTATTAACAGTCGCTCATAATTTCTTAACAGTTAAAGGTTCTGAAGTAATTACTAAATCTGGTCGTACCAATACAGTGTATAAAGCAACTTTACCTAATGGTAAGTCTGTGAATTTTTCAGATGATGATATTGTTTATTGGAATAAAAAAGACTCAGTATTTGGATTTAAAAATGACTTAGCTTTGGTTCGGTTAAAAGAAGCAGTAAAAGGAGTAACTCCTGTAGAGGTTGTAAAACAATCTTCGAAAGTTGCAGAGGGGGATTCAGTTTCGGTCTATGGTTTTCCAGATAACAAGCTAAGTCCAGTTTTAGATAGCAAAGTAGTAGGAACTACAGACTTCGGTTCTGGGATAGAGGGAATTAGCTATGGAGGTACGAAACCTGGAGCGTCTGGTGGTGGTCTTTATAATGATAAAGGTGCTTTAATTGGAGTTCACCAAAATGGTGTTGTAGGAAGCCGTAGTGGTGGTTTGGTTTTATCAAAAGAGCAGCTGGATTGGGTTCGTTCTTATATTGAGGGTCAACCAAAAGATCCTGTCTATGTGGAAGATAAAGAAGTGGAACCTTCTAAGAAGGATTCGGATAAGGATTTAGCTGGGAAATTAGATCCAAAAAAAGATAGTGGAAAAGAAGATTCTGGTATTTTAGGTACATCTGGTGACTTTGCAGCTCCTACAGTAGATAAGCCAGAGTTTAAAGGCGGAGTTAACGGAGGCGACTCACTTGTTACAGAAGTTCCAGAGTATAGCGGTGTTCTATCCACATTAGGAGACTCTCCAGCCCCTATAGTAGATAAACCAGATTTTACAGGTGGCGTGAATGGAGGCGACTCACTTGTTACAGAAGTTCCAGAGTATAGCGGTGTTCTCTCCACATTAGGAGATTCTCCAGCTCCTACAGTCGCTAAACCAGAGTTTAAAGGTGGCGTGAATGGGGGCGACTCACTTGTTATAGAAGTTCCAGAGTATAGTGGTATTATCTCCACATTAGGAGATTCTCCAGCTCCTATAGTTGTTAAGCCAGAGTTTAAAGGTGGCGTGAATGGTGCGGATGCTGAGATTCATCACATTTCAGATTTTACAGGCGGGGTTAACGGAGGTGAATCACTTGTTACAGAAGTCCTAGAGTATATGGGTGATACATTATCAAGCTCAGGAGAAGACTCGGCTCCAACAGTTGAACAGCATGACTTCACAGGCGGAGTTAACGGAGGCGACTCACTTGTTACAGAAGTTCCAGAGTATAGCGGTGTTCTATCCACATTAGGAGATTTTCCAGCTCCTACAGTAGCTAAGCCAGAGTTTAAAGGTGGCGTGAATGGTGCAGATGCTGAGGTTCATCACCTTTCAGACTTTACAGGAGGAGTTAATGGAGGTGAATCTCCGATACTAGAAATCCCAGAATATATGGGTCCATTATCAACCTCAGGAGAAGGAAGTTCAGTAGTGAAATCTACTGATAAACAAGTAAATAATAAAAACACTAAAGATGAATCAGAAACGAAGCACGTTGTCTCAGGAATTGCTAGTTCGCAACGTATTTTAAAAAATGAAACAGGAAGTGTTCAAATTCAAGCTTCAGAAGAAGTATTGAAGAATGTGATAGGTGTTCAAATTCAAGAAATTCAAGTTAGTGATTTAAGTTCATTAAACTATAAAGCATTTGATATCAAATTGAAGGGTGTAAATGGCAGATATGTTAAACCTGAAGGAAAAGTCCTTGTTACTTTTGTTACAGATCAGTCCGTTGAGAACGTTTATGCTGTAGATCCAGAAGGAAAACTACACACTATTGAATTCGAACAAAAAGATGGAAAGATTATTTTTGAAATTAACAATTTTAGTATTTATGCGATGACTTTCCGACGCTCTATTGACAATCCACCATTTAAAAATCCTACAGAAGATAACAAGGCTGAAGAAGTTTCACTGTCATCTAAATTGTTATCTACAAATGGAAACTCTGAATCTAATCGATTAGAGAATAAAGTAAGCAATAATCAGCAGTCAATGTTACCAAAAACAGGTGAGAATAAATCAATAACAACAGTTTTACTTGGTTTTGTGGGAATGATTCTTGGAGTAATGATTTCTTATAGTCGAAAAGACAGTTAATTTTGTTTATCGTTTCTGTTTGAATTTTTATGTTCATATAAAATAAGCCAGTCTGGAATCTAATAAGATAGTTAGAATTCTAGGCTGGTTTTATAGATATAAATTGAAATAGAGAGGTAAATAAAAATAATACTCAATTAAAATCAAAAAGCAAACTAGGAAGCTGACTGCAGACTGTACTTGAGTACGGTAAGGCGACGCTGACGCGTTTTAAATTAGTATAATAGATGTGAATTATTTTCTCTGCTGAAACTACTTTCAAGATACGCTGTTCTATAAAATACTTTTGAAACTGAAATCTATTCTATGACAACTTATTGAAAGCGCTTTAAAAATAGTATATAATTGTCTCATAAGAAAAAAGGAAAAGGAGGAAAGAGGATGCCACAGATTACTAAAGAAGCCTTGATTGCACAAATCAAAGATGGAATCATCGTTTCTTGCCAGGCCCTTCCTCACGAACCGCTTTATACAGAAGCGGGAGGAGTCATTCCCTTGCTGGTCAAAGCGGCTGAGCAAGGTGGAGCAGTCGGTATCCGAGCAAACAGTGTTCGTGATATCAAAGAAATAAAGGAGGTTACAAAACTTCCGATTATCGGGATTATCAAACGAGATTATCCACCTCAAGAACCCTTCATCACTGCTACTATGAAAGAAGTTGATGAACTAGCAGAACTAGATATTGAAGTGATTGCTCTAGACTGTACTAAACGCGAACGCTACGATGGTTTAGAGATTCAGGAGTTCATTCGTCAGGTTAAGGAAAAATATCCTAACCAGCTCTTGATGGCTGATACAAGTACTTTCGAAGAAGGACTAGCAGCAGTAGAAGCAGGAATTGACTTCGTTGGAACAACCTTATCAGGCTACACATCTTATAGTCCAAAAGTGGACGGACCAGATTTTGAATTGATCAAAAAACTCTGTGATGCCGGCGTGGATGTCATTGCAGAAGGAAAAATCCATACACCAGAACAAGCCAAACAAATCCTTGGATATGGAGTGAGAGGTATCGTTGTTGGTGGCGCCATTACTAGACCAAAAGAGATTACAGAACGCTTTGTTGCTGGTCTTAAATAACACAATCTCAAAGCAGAGGAGAGTGGTGGATGCGTCGGATAAAATGAAAACGTATACAAATAAAAACTTGCTCATTATCCAATATGGATACGCTTATCAATTAGGAGAATACAAATGAAATTTAGAAAACTAGCTTGTACAGTACTTGCAGGTGCTGCGATTCTTGGCCTTGCTGCATGTGGAAATTCTGGTGGAAGTAAAGATGCTGGAAAATCTGGTGGAGATAGCGGAAAAACAGAAATCACTTGGTGGGCATTCCCAGTCTTCACTCAAGAAAAAACTGGTGACGGTGTTGGAACATATGAAAAATCTATCATCGAAGCCTTTGAAAAAGCAAACCCAGATGTAAAAGTGAAATTGGAAACAATCGACTTTAAGTCAGGTCCAGAAAAGATCACTACAGCTATCGAAGCAGGTACAGCTCCAGACGTACTTTTTGACGCACCAGGACGTATCATCCAATATGGTAAAAATGGTAAATTGGCTGACTTGAATGACCTCTTCACAGATGACTTTGTTAAAGATGTCAACAATGAAAACATTGTAAAAGCAAGTAAAGCTGGAGACAAAGCTTATATGTATCCAATCAGTTCAGCACCATTCTACATGGCCATGAACAAGAAAATGTTGGAAGATGCTGGAGTTGCGAACCTTGTAAAAGAAGGTTGGACAACAGACGACTTTGAAAAAGTATTGAAAGCGCTTAAAGACAAAGGGTATACACCAGGTTCATTGTTCAGTTCTGGTCAAGGGGGAGACCAAGGAACACGTGCCTTCATCTCTAATCTTTATGGAGCTTCTGTAACAGACAAAGATGTAACAAAATATACAACTGATGATCCTAAATTCGTCAAAGGTCTTGAAAAAGCAGCTAGCTGGATCAAAGACGGTTTGTTGAACAATGGTTCACAATTTGACGGTGGGGCAGATATCCAAAACTTTGCGAATGGTCAAACATCTTACACAATCCTTTGGGCGCCAGCTCAAAACGGTATCCAAGCTAAACTCTTGGAAGCAAGTAAAGTAGAAGTGCTAGAAGTACCATTCCCATCAGATTCAGGTAAACCAGCTCTTGAATACCTTGTAAACGGATTTGCAGTATTCAACAACAAGGACGACAAGAAAGTTGCAGCATCTAAGAAATTCGTTCAATTCATCGCGGATGACAAAGAATGGGGTCCAAAAGATGTTGTTCGTACAGGTGCCTTCCCAGTTCGTACATCATTTGGTAAACTCTATGATGACAAACGTATGGAAACAATCGGTGCTTGGACTAAGTACTACTCACCATACTACAATACAATTGATGGTTTTGCAGAAATGAGAACTCTATGGTTCCCAATGTTGCAATCAGTTTCAAATGGCGATCAAAAACCAGCTGATGCATTGAAAGCATTTACTGAAAAAGCAAACGAAACTATCAAAAAAGCTACAAAACAATAAGCACTGAATCAGATTGACTCCTCCCTTTTCCCTGTGCATAATCTATGTAAGAAAAGGGAGGATTTTATTTGAAATATCAGGAACTGTCACGAAATTAAAATGAAGTTCTTACATAAGAGAATCTTAAAAAATTTCATTTTGATTTTAAAACAGTTCAAGAAAATCCAAAATATTCTATTTGTGAAAGAGAGGTGCCGACTGTGAAAGTCAATAAAATTCGTATGCGGGAAACAGTGATTTCCTACGCTTTCTTAGCACCAGTATTATTCTTCTTTGTCATCTTTGTATTGGTTCCTATGATTATGGGATTCATTACAAGTTTCTTTAACTATTCAATGACTAAATTTGAGTTTGTGGGTTTGGACAACTACATTCGTATGTTTAAAGACCCTGTCTTTATGAAGTCTTTGATTAACACAGTTATTTTGGTTGTTGGATCTGTACCGATTGTTGTTCTCTTTTCGCTCTTTGTGGCGTCGCAAACCTACCATCAAAATGCTATTGCCAGATCTTTCTACCGTTTCGTCTTCTTCCTTCCTGTTGTAACAGGTAGTGTTGCCGTAACAGTTGTTTGGAAATGGATTTATGACCCACTATCAGGGATTCTAAACTTTGTCCTTAAATCAAGTCATATCATCAGCCAGAATATTTCTTGGTTGGGAGATAAGCACTGGGCATTACTGGCAATTATGATTATCCTCTTGACAACTTCAGTTGGTCAACCAATCATCCTCTACATAGCTGCTATGGGGAATATTGACAATTCACTGGTTGAAGCGGCTCGTGTAGACGGTGCAACTGAATTTCAAGTTTTCTGGAAGATTAAATGGCCAAGCCTTCTTCCAACAACTCTTTATATCGCAATCATCACAACAATCAACTCATTCCAAGTTTTCGCCTTGATTCAGCTTTTGACATCTGGTGGACCAAACTACTCAACAAGTACCTTGATGTACTACCTTTACGAAAAAGCCTTTCAATTGACAGAATACGGCTATGCCAACACAATTGGTGTCTTCTTGGCAGTCATGATTGCGATCGTAAGCTTTGTTCAATTTAAAGCACTCGGAAACGACGTAGAATACTAAAGAAAGGAGACAGCTATGCAATCTACACAAAAGAAACCTTTAACAGCTTTCACTGTTATTTCAACTATTATCTTGCTCTTGTTGACCGTGCTGTTTATCTTTCCATTCTACTGGATTTTGACAGGTGCCTTCAAGTCACAACCTGATACCATTATGATTCCACCACAATGGTTCCCTAAAATGCCGACCATGGAAAACTTCCAACAACTCATGGTGCAAAACCCTGCTATGCAGTGGATGTGGAACTCTGTGTTTATCTCATTGGTAACCATGTTCTTAGTCTGTGCGACCTCATCTCTAGCAGGTTATGTATTGGCTAAAAAACGTTTCTATGGTCAGCGTATTCTCTTTGCCATCTTCATCGCTGCCATGGCACTTCCAAAACAAGTTGTCCTTGTACCATTGGTACGTATCGTCAACTTCATGGGAATTCACGATACTCTCTGGGCAGTTATCTTGCCTTTGATTGGATGGCCATTCGGGGTCTTCCTCATGAAACAGTTCAGTGAGAATATTCCTACAGAGTTGCTTGAATCAGCTAAAATCGATGGTTGTGGTGAGATTCGTACCTTCTGGAGCGTAGCCTTCCCAATTGTGAAACCAGGATTTGCAGCCCTTGCAATCTTTACCTTCATCAATACATGGAACGACTACTTCATGCAGTTGGTAATGTTGACTTCACGTAATAATTTGACCATTTCACTCGGTGTTGCGACTATGCAGGCTGAAATGGCAACCAACTATGGTTTGATCATGGCAGGTGCAGCTCTTGCTGCTGTGCCAATCGTAACAGTCTTCTTAGTATTCCAAAAATCCTTCACTCAGGGTATTACTATGGGAGCTGTTAAAGGATAAGAAACGCTTTCTTTTACCGTATCAATTTGCTATTGCTAGCATGATCTAAAAACCTCCGACAGTGAATGACACTGTTGGAGGTGTTAGTTTTAATCGCTTAATGACGATTTTTAAAGGAGAAAATAATGATTTTTGACGATTTAAAAAATATTAGCTTTTATAAAGGGATTCATCCAAATCTTGATAAAGCAATTGATTATCTTTATGAACATCGTAAAGATTCGTTCGAATTAGGAAAATATGATATTGATGGGGATAAGGTCTTTCTAGTTGTTCAAGAAAATGTCCTAAATAAAGTTGAGAATGATCAATTTGAACATCACAAGAACTATGCTGACTTGCATTTGTTGGTAGAAGGCCATGAATATTCTAGCTACGGTTCACGTATCAAAGATGAAGCAGTAGCATTTGACGAAACAAGTGACATTGGCTTTGTCCATTGTCATGAAAAATACCCACTCTTGTTGGGTTATCACAATTTTGCAGTTTTCTTCCCAGGAGAGCCACATCAACCAAATGGTTATGCAGGTATGGAAGATCAAGTTCGCAAGTATTTGTTTAAAATTTTAATTGATTAGAATGATCAGCAGAGATAGCTGATGACTATCTTATACTCTTCGAAAATCAAATTCAAACTGCGTCAGCTTCGCCTTGGAATATATATGTGACTGACTTCGTCAGTCTTATCTACAACCTCAAAGCAGTGCTTTGAGCAACCCGCGGCTAGCTTTCTAGTTTGCTCTTTGATTTTCATTGAGTACTATTGAACACTTTTGAAAATTGAGTTTAAGAGTTGAATCTTATCAATTGATAAATCGGAGTGATTTAGCAAGTGATATAAATTAAATTATAGGGGGAGCAAACATGTCACAAAAAGGAAGAAGTCTCATCAAGGCTGCATTTGATACAGATAATTTTCTAATGCGAATTAGTGAGAAGGTTTTAGATATTGTAACAGTCAATCTTCTCTTTGTAATAACTTGTTTGCCAATCGTAACGATTGGGGTAGCCAAAATTAGTCTCTATCAGACGATGTTTGAGGTCAAGCAAAGTAGACGTGTTCCAGTTTTTAGAACCTATCTAAGAGCTTTCAGGCAAAATCTGAAATTAGGTTTTCAGTTGGGGATGTTAGAATTAGGAATTGTATTTCTTGCTCTTTCAGATCTCTATCTTTTCTGGGGTCAAACAGCTCTGCCCTTCCAATTAGTGAAAGCTATTTGTTTAGGTATTCTGATTTTCCTTACCATTGTGATGTTGGCTAGTTACCCTATCGCGGCACGTTATGACCTATCTTGGAAAGAAATTCTTCAAAAAGGATTGATGTTGGCTAGTTTTAACGCTCCTTGGTTTATCTTGATGATCGTAATTATCTTTTTGATTTTGATGATTCTATATCTATCAGCCTTTACCCTTCTATTGGGAGGATCAGCTTTTATTCTCTTTGGTTTTGGACTTCTTGCTTTTTTACAAGTAGGAGTGATGGAAAAGCTATTTGCTAAGTATGAGTAAGGGTTGCAATTATTTCTGAAACTACTTTCAAACGCTCCAAAAGCTATTCTATAAGCGAGAAACTAAAATCTAAGTGACCACAAGATATTGAAAGCCTTTTCAGTAAAGTGTATAC
The DNA here is from genome assembly GCF_003943935.1 of Streptococcus mitis. GTDB lineage: Bacteria > Bacillota > Bacilli > Lactobacillales > Streptococcaceae > Streptococcus > Streptococcus mitis_BK. Next base: position 53,867 of record NZ_RJOB01000005.1, read on the forward strand.
TAAAGAAGTAAAGAAAGAATCTGCTTTAGCAGAAAATAAAAATAATAGGAGAAAATCTATGTCAGATTTAAAAAAATACGAAGGTGTCATTCCAGCCTTCTACGCATGTTATGATGAACAAGGAGAAGTAAGTCCAGAGCGTACACGTGCCTTGGTTCAATACTTCATTGATAAAGGTGTTCAAGGTCTTTATGTCAATGGTTCTTCTGGTGAATGTATCTACCAAAGCGTTGAAGACCGCAAATTAATCTTGGAAGAAGTCATGGCAGTTGCCAAAGGTAAATTGACTATTATCGCTCACGTTGCTTGCAACAATACCAAAGATAGTATGGAATTAGCTCGCCATGCAGAAAGCTTGGGTGTAGATGCCATTGCAACGATTCCACCAATTTACTTCCGCTTGCCAGAATACTCAGTTGCTAAATACTGGAATGATATCAGCTCTGCAGCTCCAAATACAGACTATGTTATCTACAACATTCCTCAATTGGCAGGTGTTGCCTTGACTCCAAGCCTTTACACTGAAATGTTGAAAAATCCTCGTGTTATCGGTGTTAAGAACTCTTCTATGCCAGTTCAAGATATCCAAACTTTTGTGAGCCTTGGTGGAGAAGACCATATCGTCTTTAATGGTCCTGATGAACAGTTCCTAGGTGGTCGTCTCATGGGTGCTAAAGCTGGTATCGGTGGTACTTATGGTGCTATGCCAGAACTTTTCTTGAAACTCAATCAGTTGATTGCTGACAAAGACTTGGAAACAGCGCGTGAATTGCAGTATGCTATCAACGCTATCATTGGTAAACTCACTGCTGCACATGGAAATATGTACGGTGTGATTAAGGAAGTCTTGAAGATCAATGAAGGCTTGAATATTGGTTCTGTTCGTTCACCATTGACACCAGTGACTGAAGACGATCGTCCAGTTGTAGAAGCAGCTGCAGCCTTGATTCGTGAAACCAAGGAGCGCTTCCTCTAATTCATAAGGAGGTATTTATGACACACTACGTTGCAATTGATATCGGTGGAACCAACATCAAATATGGTTTGATTGACCAAGAAGGCCAACTTGTTGAATCGCATGAAATGCCAACAGAGGCGCATCAGGGTGGACCTCATATCTTACAAAAGACCAAAGATATTGTAGCCAGCTATTTAGAAAAAGGCCCAGTAGCAGGTGTTGCCATTTCTTCTGCTGGGATGGTGGATCCTGACAAGGGTGAGATTTTCTATGCTGGCCCACAGATTCCAAATTATGCAGGTACACAGTTCAAGAAGGAAATCGAGACTAGCTTTACTATTCCTTGTGAAATTGAAAATGATGTCAACTGTGCAGGTCTTGCTGAAGCGGTATCTGGTTCAGGTAAGGGAGCGAGTGTCACCCTTTGCTTGACCATTGGAACAGGTATCGGAGGTTGCTTGATTATGGATGGAAAAGTCTTCCATGGCTTTAGCAATTCAGCTTGTGAAGTCGGTTATATGCATATGCAGGATGGAGATTTCCAAGATTTGGCTTCTACGACAGCATTGGTGGAGTATGTAGCAACAGCTCATGGCGATCCAGTTGATCAGTGGAATGGTCGACGCATTTTCAAGGAAGCTACAGAAGGTAATAAACTCTGCATGGCTGGTATTGACCGCATGGTAGATTATCTTGGGAAAGGTCTGGCAAATATTTGCTACGTTGCCAATCCAGAAGTGGTCATTCTCGGTGGCGGTATCATGGGACAAGAGGCAATTCTCAAACCTAAGATCCGCACAGCCCTGAAGGCGGCCTTGGTACCAAGTCTAGCAGAAAAAACACGATTAGAATTTGCTCATCACCAAAATACAGCAGGGATGTTGGGTGCTTATTATCATTTCAAGACAAAACAATCCTAGTTTGGCTCAGCTAAACTAGGATTTTCTAATAAAGTTCCCTTGACTTTCTTTATAATTGTGAGATAATAAATAAAATATATAAAGGAATTATATAAAATGGCTATAGCGAATTCAAGTAAAATAGTGACCTTCCAAGCTAATAGAGAATTGGTAAATGATGCCATGGAAGTGTTAAAAGAACAAAATCTCTCTCTTTCATCAGCACTCAGATTATTTTTAAAGAATGTTGCCGTAACAAATGAAGTAGATTTACTGAGTGAAGAGGAATTAGAGAAGGAGTATTTGTTTAGACAATTACAAGCAGAAGTTCAAGAAAGTTATGCCAAGATTGAGGCTGGAAATTACTTGACAGATGAGGATGTCGTGACACGCTATGGATTATAAAAAATATAGGATTTTGTATTCTCCTAGAGTGATTGATAGTCTGGATAAAATATATCAGTATATAGCAGAGGAAATCGGTTCTGTAGAGGCTGCGAGACGAAAAGTGGCGAGTATCAGAAAAGATATTAATCGGCTAGAAATTTTCCCCCAAGCTGGATTTGATGCCGATGAAAAATTTGGTAAGAAATTAGATCCTCACTACCAAACGCGAGGATTAACCTTGAGTAAGGATTACATCGTATTATATACAATTGTTGAGGATACCGTAAGACTTGCTTATTTACTCCCTTCAAAAAGTGATTACATGAAATTATTCAAGACTAAGTCAAGATACGACTGATTCATAATCTTGAAGAGGTATGTTTGGTGATGAATAAAAATCCTAGTTTGGCTCAGCCAAACTAGGATTTTCTTACACGTTTTTGTCTACGATAGCCGTTGAGTTTTTTATTTTCCCAGTAGCTATTAAAGATTTTTTCTTTGTTTTCACGATTGATTTCCAAAAAGTAGGCATAAATCAAATCGATAAAGAAGAGCATAGGAAGTTGAGCGGATATTCGTTGGATGTAGGAGGGTTGGCTGTGGGTGGCTACAAGAACAGTCTCTGTGTAGGGCTGACTATCTTTATTGGGTATACTTGTAAAGAGAACAGTTTTTGCGCCCATATCTCTGGCATCCAACAGGCTATCCAAAATAGAAGGCGTTGTGCCAGAGAGTGAAAAACCGAGCACTAGACAATTTTCATCCATAATGCTGGTTGTCCAGGCAAAGCCGTCTTGATCTGTCAAAGCCTCACAGACCACTCCCAGACGCATGAAGCGCAATTTCATTTCACGGGCGACAAGGCCAGAACTCCCTGTTCCGAAGAAGTAGACACGCTCAGCATCTTCGATTAATTGGGCAATTCGTTCTAGTTGGACTTCGTCAATCAAATCCTGCGTTTGTTCCCTCATATTACTATAGCTTCTGAGGACTCGTTTGGTTAAAGGACTATGTTTGTGAGAATGAGTGTCCTGTTTTTTTGAGTGATGTTGGTATTGGAAAATAAATTCTCGGTAGCCAGTAAAGCCACACTTTTTAGCAAAGCGGGTCAAAGCAGCTTGAGAAATATGTAACTTTTGGGTGACTTGTTGAGAAGATAAATCATCTGTAATCGTTTCAGCTTGCAAGAAATAGCGAGCGATTTCTTGCTCCAAGTCTGTCATTTCTTCAAAGTGCGAATCAATGAGGGTTGCGATATCTGATTTGTCCATAGGTAAGGCTCCTTTAAATGAGTCATATTGGAAGAAGGCTAGTCTTACAACCATTATAACATATAATATAGGGATGACTAAGTAAAAATGTATTACCTATTGGAAAGGAAAAAGAAAAAGCTTCCTTCTTTTCTACAATTTTATTCTCAAATTATGGTAAAATGGATAGTAAGATTTTTATTAGAAATGAGACAGATTTGTATGAGAAAATTTAATAGCCATTCGATTCCGATTCGGCTTAATTTATTGTTTTCAATTGTCATTTTACTTTTTCTGACCATTATTGGTCGTTTGTTGTATATGCAGGTTCTGAATAAGGATTTTTATGAAAAAAAGCTAGCTTCAGCTAGTCAGACCAAGGTTACAACCAGTTCCGCTCGTGGGGAGATTTATGATGCTAGTGGCAAACCTTTGGTAGAAAATACTTTAAAGCAGGTTGTTTCCTTTACGCGTAGCAATAAAATGACGGCTAAAGATCTGAAAGAAATCGCTAGTCAGTTACTGGGATATGTGAGCATCACTTCGCCAAATTTGACAGAACGCCAGCTGGCAGATTATTATTTAGCTGATCCTGAGATCTATAAAAAAACAGTAGAGGCTCTCCCAAGTGAGAAACGCTTGGATTCAGATGGTAATCGTCTATCTGAATCAGAACTGTATAACAATGCGGTCGATAGTGTCCAGACGAGTCAACTAAACTATACAGAGGATGAAAAGAAAGAAGTCTATCTTTTTAGTCAGTTAAATGCGGTTGGAAACTTTGCGACAGGAAGCATTGTGACGGATTCTTTGACAGATACCCAGATTGCTCTGATTGCCTCCGCTTCCAAGAAATTACCTGGTATCAGTATTTCTACTTCTTGGGAAAGAAAAGTTTTAGAAACTTCCCTTTCCTCTATAATTGGTAGTGTGTCGAGTGAAAAAGCTGGTCTCCCAGCGGAAGAAGCGGATGCCTATCTTAAAAAAGGTTATTCTCTTAATGACCGTGTTGGGACTTCTTACCTGGAAAAACAATACGAGGAAACCTTACAAGGAAAACGCTCGGTGAAAGAAATTCATCTAGATAAGTACGGTAACATGGAAAGTGTTGAAAATATCGAAGCTGGTACTAAAGGGAATAATATTAAACTGACCATTGATTTGGCCTTCCAAGATAGCGTGGATGCTTTGCTGAAAAGTTATTTCAATTCCGAGCTAGGAAATGGTGGAGCCAAGTATTCTGAAGGTGTCTATGCAGTTGCCCTTAACCCAAAAACAGGTGCGGTTTTGTCTATGTCAGGGCTCAAACATGACCTGAAAACGGGAGACTTGACGCCTGATTCCTTGGGAACGGTAACCAATGTCTTTGTCCCAGGGTCAGTAGTTAAGGCCGCTACCATCAGCTCAGGTTGGGAAAATGGTGTTTTATCAGGAAACCAAACCTTAACAGATCAGCCTATTGTTTTCCAAGGTTCAGCTCCAATTTATTCTTGGTATAAATTGGCATATGGATCTTTTCCTATTACAGCTGTGGAAGCCTTGGAGTATTCATCTAATGCTTACATGGTTCAAACCGCTCTTGGAATCATGGGCCAGACCTATCAACCAAATATGTTTGTTGGAACCAGCAATCTAGAGTCTGCTATGGGGAAATTGCGTTCAACCTTTGGTGAATATGGCTTGGGCTCTGCGACCGGAATTGACCTACCAGATGAATCTACTGGATTTGTTCCCAAAGACTATAGCTTTGCTAATTACATTACTAATGCCTTTGGGCAGTTTGATAACTATACGCCCATGCAGTTGGCTCAGTATGTAGCAACTATTGCAAATGATGGTGTTCGTGTGGCTCCTCGTATTGTTGAAGGCATTTATGGTAATAATGATAAGGGAGGACTGGGTGACTTAATTCAGCAACTGCAACCGACAGAGATGAATAAGGTCAATATATCCGACTCCGATATGAGTGTCTTGCACCAAGGTTTTTATCAGGTTGCTCATGGGACTAGTGGGTTGACAACTGGCCGTGCCTTTTCAAATGGTGCCTTGGTATCCATTAGCGGAAAAACGGGTACAGCCGAAAGCTATGTGGCAGATGGTCAGGAAGCAACCAATACCAATGCGGTGGCCTATGCTCCATCTGATAATCCTCAAATCGCTGTCGCAGTGGTCTTTCCTCATAATACCAATCTAACAAATGGTGTGGGACCGTCTATTGCGCGTGATATTATCAATCTGTATCAAAAATACCATCCAATGAACTAGAAAGGAACATATGCTTTATCCAACACCTATTGCCAAGCTAATTGACAGTTATTCTAAGTTACCGGGTATCGGGATTAAGACGGCTACGCGTCTGGCCTTTTATACCATTGGTATGTCTGATGACGACGTCAATGAATTTGCAAAAAATCTCCTTTCTGCTAAGAGAGAATTGACCTACTGTTCTATTTGTGGACGTTTGACAGACGATGATCCTTGTTCTATCTGTACCGATCCAAGTCGTGACCAGACAACGATTTTGGTGCTAGAGGATAGTCGGGATGTGGCAGCCATGGAAAATATCCAAGAATATCATGGTCTCTATCATGTTCTGCATGGGCTCATTTCTCCCATGAATGGTATCAGTCCAGACGATATCAATCTCAAGAGTCTCATGACTCGTCTTATGGATAGTGAGGTTTCAGAAGTAATCGTAGCAACCAATGCCACAGCAGATGGGGAAGCGACTTCCATGTATCTTTCCCGTTTACTCAAGCCAGCTGGGATCAAGGTTACGCGCCTGGCACGAGGCCTTGCTGTGGGAGCAGATATCGAGTATGCGGACGAAGTGACCCTCTTACGGGCTATTGAAAATCGAACAGAGTTGTAAGTGTAGACAAATTTACGAACTCCATTCATTTATAAAAAATCAAAGAGGCTGAAAATCGTTCCTATCGGCCTCTTTTTGTATAGTGTGATGAGTAGGATCAGGTTCAAGTTTTAAAAAAACAAGCAAATATGATATACTAAAGAGCGAGTATTCTAGTAGAATTAGGACAAATAATATGAAACAAACGATTATTCTTTTATATGGTGGACGGAGTGCGGAACGCGAAGTCTCTGTCCTTTCAGCTGAGAGTGTCATGCGTGCGGTTAACTACGACCGTTTCACAGTTAAGACTTTCTTTATCAGTCAGTCAGGTGATTTTATTAAAACGCAGGAATTTGGTCAGACTCCAGGTCAAGAGGACCGTCTCATGACCAATGCGACCATTGATTGGGATAAGAAAGTTGCACCAAGTGCTATCTACGAAGAAGGTGCAGTTGTCTTTCCAGTTCTTCATGGTCCGATGGGAGAGGATGGCTCTGTTCAAGGATTCTTGGAAGTTTTGAAAATGCCTTACGTTGGTTGCAACATCTTGTCATCAAGTCTTGCTATGGACAAAATCACCACCAAGCGTGTGTTAGAATCTGTCGGGATTGCCCAAGTTCCTTATGTGGCTATCGTTGAAGGGGATGATGTGACTGCTAAAATCGATGAAGTGGAAGAAAAATTGGCTTATCCAGTCTTCACTAAGCCGTCAAACATGGGGTCTAGTGTCGGTATTTCTAAGTCTGAAAATCAAGAAGAACTTCGTCAGGCTTTGGAACTTGCCTTCCAATATGACAGCCGTGTCTTGGTAGAGCAAGGGGTAAATGCCCGTGAAATCGAGGTTGGTCTACTAGGCAACTACGATGTCAAAAGCACGCTACCAGGAGAAGTAGTCAAGGATGTTGCCTTTTATGACTACGATGCCAAGTATATTGACAACAAGATTACCATGGATATCCCAGCTAAAATCAGTGATGATGTGATAGCTGTCATGCGTCAAAATGCAGAAACGGCCTTCCGTGCCATTGGGGGTCTCGGTCTATCTCGTTGCGATTTCTTCTATACAGATAAGGGAGAGGTTTTCCTAAACGAGCTCAATACCATGCCAGGCTTCACCCAGTGGTCAATGTATCCACTACTTTGGGACAATATGGGAATCAGCTACCCAAACCTAATTGAGCGATTGGTTGACCTTGCCAAGGAAAGTTTTGACAAGCGCGAAGCGCATTTGCTATAAAAATGAAAGAGAGGGTAGAAGCCAGAACCATCACTGCAAGGTGATCAGAGTTCTCGGGCTTCGACCCTTTTTAAAGGAGTAGAAATGAAATTAACTATCCACGAAGTTGCCCAAGCTGTTGGAGCGAAAAATGATGTCAGCATCTTTGAGGACATCCAGTTAGAAAATGCTGAGTTTGACAGTCGTTTGATTGAGGAAGGGGACTTGTTTGTGCCCCTCAAAGGTGCGCGTGATGGCCATGACTTTATCGAAAAAGCCTTTGAAAATGGTGCTGCTGTAACCCTGTCTGAGAAAGAAATCGCAAATCATCCCTACATTCTAGTAGACGACGTGTTGACTGCCTTTCAAAAACTAGCAGCCTATTATCTTGAGAAAACGGCTGTTGATGTCTTTGCAGTTACAGGTTCAAATGGTAAGACGACGACCAAGGATATGTTGGCGCACTTGCTATCAACAACCTACAAAACCTACAAAACACAAGGAAACTACAACAACGAGATTGGCCTTCCCTACACAGTTCTCCATATGCCTGAAGGGACAGAAAAGTTGGTCTTGGAGATGGGGCAGGATCACTTGGGAGATATTCACCTTTTGTCAGAATTGGCGCATCCAAAAACAGCCATTGTGACCTTGGTTGGAGAAGCCCATTTGGCCTTTTTCAAAGACCGTTCGGAGATTGCCCAAGGAAAAATGCAAATTGCTGATGGAATGGCTTCGAATTCCTTGCTCTTGACGCCAGCTGACCCTATTGTAGAGGACTATTTGCCAGCTGATAAAAAGGTGGTCTGTTTTGGGCAAGGAGCAGAGTTGGAAATTACCGATTTGGTAGAACGTAAGGACAGTCTGACCTTTAAGGCTAATTTTTTAGGACAAGCCCTTGATTTGCCAGTGACTGGTAAGTACAATGCAACCAATGCAATGATTGCATCCTATGTTGCCCTGCAAGAAGGAGTTTCAGAGGAGCAAATTCGTTTGGCCTTCCAAAATCTTGAATTGACGCGTAACCGTACCGAGTGGAAGAAAGCAGCCAATGGAGCAGATATCCTGTCAGATGTTTACAATGCCAATCCGACTGCTATGAAATTGATTTTAGAGACTTTCTCTGCTATTCCAGCCAATGAAGGTGGCAAGAAAATCGCTGTCTTAGCAGATATGAGGGAATTAGGTGACCAGTCAGTCCAACTCCATAACCAGATGATTCTGAGCCTCTCGCCAGATGTACTGGATACCGTGATTTTCTATGGAGCAGATATCGCAGAATTGGCCCAACTTGCCAGTCAAATGTTCCCAATCGGACACGTTTATTACTTCAAGAAAACAGAAGACCAAGACCAATTTGAAGACCTAGTTAAGCAGGTCCAAGAAAGCCTTGGGGCTCATGACCAAATCCTGCTCAAAGGCTCTAACTCTATGAATCTAGCCAAGTTGGTAGAAAGTTTAGAAACTGAAGACAAGTAATTTTGTCAAACATTTACGTATTTCTAAATCCATTTTTGACAAATAGCATGGTATAATAAAATGCAGGAAAATTTTGAATCATGAGGAAGACTAGATGAATTTATGGGATATTTTCTTTACGACCCAAGCAACAGAACCACCAAAATTTGACCTTTTTTGGTATGTCAGTATATTTACACTCTTGGCCTTGACCTTTTATACAGCCTATCGTTATCGTGAAAAGAAGGTTTACCAACGATTTTTCCAGATTTTACAGGCTGTTCAGCTAATCCTTCTTTATGGTTGGTACTGGGTCAATCATATGCCACTGTCAGAAAGTTTACCCTTTTACCATTGTCGTATGGCCATGTTTGTGGTACTTTTGCTTCCTGGTCAGTCCAAATATCGGCAGTATTTTGCATTACTAGGAACATTTGGGACATTAGCAGCCTTTGTTTATCCAGTGCCAGATGCCTATCCTTTCCCCCATATTTCGATTTTATCCTTTATCTTTGGGCATTTAGCACTCTTGGGGAACTCTCTAGTTTATCTATTGAGACACTATAATGCGCGATTGCTGGATGTGAAGGGAATTTTTCTCATGACCTTTGCCCTAAATGCCTTGATTTTTGTGGTCAATTTGGTAACAGGTGGTGATTACGGATTCTTGACAAAACCGCCATTGGTTGGAGATCACGGCTTAGTAGCTAATTATTTAATCGTTTCCCTGGCCTTGGCAGCGGCGATTGCGTTGACAAAGAAAATCTTGGAACTATTTTTAGAACAAGAAGCAGAAAAAATGATTGCAAAGAAAGCTTAGAAATGAGCTTTCTTTTTTGTACAATAGACAGATTGTTGACAAAGTTTACAGTGAATGAATTTCTGAACAGAAAAACTAAAAAATTGGCTGGTAAATTTAGGAAAAAACTGAGCACGATGAGATTTTTTGTGTTATAATATTCTGTGAATAGCTATGCCTACGTTTAGCTATTGAATATTACGAAGTTAGAAACTTGGAAGATAGAGAGGATGCGATGTAATGGCTAGAGAAGGCTTTTTTACAGGTCTAGATATTGGAACAAGCTCTGTCAAAGTGCTTGTAGCTGAGCAGAGAAATGGTGAATTAAATGTAATTGGCGTGAGTAATGCCAAAAGTAAAGGTGTAAAGGATGGAATTATTGTTGATATTGATGCAGCAGCAACTGCTATCAAATCAGCAATTTCCCAAGCGGAAGAAAAAGCAGGCATTTCAATTAAATCAGTGAATGTTGGTTTACCAGCTAATCTCTTACAGGTAGAACCAACTCAAGGAATGATTCCAGTTACATCTGATACAAAAGAAATTACAGATCAAGATGTCGAAAATGTTGTCAAATCAGCTTTGACAAAGAGTATGACACCAGATCGTGAAGTCATTACTTTTATTCCAGAAGAATTTATCGTAGATGGTTTCCAAGGTATTCGTGACCCGCGTGGCATGATGGGTGTTCGTCTTGAAATGCGTGGTTTGCTTTACACAGGTCCACGTACTATTCTTCACAATTTACGTAAGACAGTTGAGCGTGCAGGTGTTCAGGTTGAGAATATTATTATTTCACCATTGGCTTTGGTTCGTTCAGTCTTGAACGAAGGAGAGCGTGAATTTGGAGCTACTGTGATTGATATGGGAGCAGGTCAAACAACTGTTGCTACAATCCGTAACCAAGAACTCCAGTTTACAAATATTCTTCAAGAAGGTGGAGATTATGTAACTAAGGATATCTCTAAAGTCTTGAAGACATCACAGAAATTAGCTGAAGGTTTGAAATTAAACTATGGAGAGGCTTATCCTCCTCTCGCAAGTAAAGAAACATTCCAAGTCGAAGTGATTGGGGAAGTAGAACCTGTTGAAGTAACAGAAAATTACTTGTCAGAGATTATTTCTGCACGAATTAAGCATATTTTTGAACAGGTCAAACAAGACTTGGACAGAAGACATTTATTGGATCTTCCTGGTGGCATTGTTTTGATTGGTGGAACGGCTATTTTACCGGGTATTGTGGAGCTTGCTCAAGAAGTCTTTGGTGTTCGTGTGAAACTCTATGTTCCAAACCAAGTTGGAATTCGTAATCCGGCTTTTGCGCATGTGATTAGTCTTTCAGAATTCGCGGGACAATTGACAGAAGTACATCTCTTGGCTCAACGAGCAGTCAAGGGTGATGAAGGATTATTCCAACAACCGCTCAGTTTTGGGGGAATGATTCAGAAAACAGCTCAGTTTGTTCAATCAACTACTGTTCAACCAGCTCCTACTCCAGAAGTAGAACCTGTAGCTCCTGAAGAACAAGTTGCAGATTTTCAACAGACTTCACAAAATAAACCGAAATTAGCAGATCGTTTCCGTGGCTTGATCGGAAGCATGTTTGACGAATAAAGAGGAAAAATAAATTATGACATTTTCATTTGATACAGCTGCTGCCCAAGGTGCAGTGATTAAAGTAATTGGTGTCGGTGGAGGTGGTGGCAATGCCATCAACCGTATGGTCGACGAAGGTGTTACAGGCGTAGAATTTATCGCAGCAAATACAGATGTGCAAGCCTTGAGCAGTACAAAAGCTGAGACTGTTATTCAGTTAGGACCTAAATTGACTCGTGGTTTGGGTGCAGGAGGTCAACCTGAGGTTGGTCGTAAGGCTGCTGAAGAAAGCGAAGAAACACTGACTGAAGCTATCAGTGGTGCAGATATGGTCTTCATCACTGCTGGTATGGGAGGAGGCTCTGGAACTGGAGCTGCCCCTGTTATTGCGCGTATTGCAAAAGATTTGGGTGCTCTTACAGTTGGTGTTGTAACACGTCCGTTTGGTTTTGAAGGAAGCAAGCGTGGACAATTTGCTGTAGAAGGAATCAATCAACTTCGTGAGCATGTAGATACTCTATTGATTATCTCAAACAATAACTTGCTTGAAATTGTTGATAAGAAGACACCGCTTTTGGAGGCTCTTAGCGAAGCAGATAACGTTCTTCGTCAAGGTGTTCAAGGAATTACCGATTTGATTACCAATCCAGGATTGATTAACCTTGATTTTGCCGATGTGAAAACGGTAATGGCAAATAAAGGGAATGCTCTTATGGGTATTGGTATCGGTAGTGGAGAAGAACGTGTTGTCGAAGCAGCACGTAAGGCAATTTACTCTCCACTTCTTGAAACAACAATTGATGGAGCAGAAGATGTGATTGTCAACGTAACTGGTGGTCTTGACTTAACCTTGATTGAGGCAGAAGAGGCTTCACAAATTGTGAACCAAGCAGCAGGACAAGGAGTAAACATCTGGCTCGGTACTTCAATTGATGAAAGTATGCGTGATGAGATTCGTGTAACAGTTGTTGCAACGGGTGTTCGTCAAGACCGCGTAGAAAAGGTTGTGACTCCACAAGCTAGACCTACTACCAACTACCGTGAGACAGTGAGACCAGCTCATTCACATGGATTTGATCGTCATTTTGATATGGCAGAAACGGCTGAATTGCCAAAACAAAATCAACGTCGCTCGGAACAAACTCAAGGATCTGCTTTTGGTGATTGGGATTTACGTCGCGAGACAATTGTTCGTCCGACTGATTCAGTAGTGTCACCGGTAGAACGTTTTGAGATTCCAAATTCACAAGATGAAGATGAGTTGGATACACCTCCATTTTTCAAAAATCGTTAAGTAAATGAATGTAAAAGAAAATACAGAACGTGTTTTTCGAGAAGTCGCAGAAGCAAGTCGCAGTGCTCATCGTGAGAGTAGCTCAGTCTCTGTCATTGCAGTTACCAAGTATGTAGATGTACCGACAGCGGAAGCCTTGCTTCCGCTAGGGGTTCATCATATCGGTGAAAATCGTGTAGATAAGTTTCTAGAGAAATATCAAGCTTTAAAAGATCGAGATGTGACTTGGCATTTGATTGGTACCTTGCAAAGACGTAAGGTGAAAGATGTCATTCAATACGTTGATTATTTCCACGCATTGGACTCAGTAAAGCTAGCAGAGGAAATTCAAAAAAGAAGTGACAGAGTCATCAAGTGTTTCCTTCAAGTAAATATTTCTAACGAAGAAAGTAAACACGGCTTTTCGAGAGAAGAATTATTGGAAGTCTTGACAGAATTAGCCAAACTAGATAAGATTGAATATGTTGGTTTGATGACAATGGCACCTTTTGAGGCTAGCAGTGAGCAGTTGAAAGAAATTTTCAAGGCGACCCAAGATTTACAAAAAGAAATCCAAGAAAAACAAATTCTAAATATGCCTATGGCCGAGTTAAGTATGGGAATGAGTCGTGATTATAAAGAAGCGATTCAATTCGGTTCCACCTTTGTTCGCATAGGTACAGCATTTTTTAAGTAGGAGAGAACCATGTCTTTAAAAGATAGATTCGATAGATTTATAGATTATTTTACGGAGGATGAGGATTTAAGTCTCCCTAATGAAAAACGAGATGAGCCCATTTTGACTCCAGTAAATTCTACACAGGACAAGGCTCTTTCAACAAATCAAACACCACGTACAAGCACAAGTAGTACAAAAGAAACTAATATTACTAGACTTCATGCACGTCAACAAGAGTTAGCCAAGCAAAGTCAGCATTCTACTGAAAAAGTAACAATCGATGTTCGTTATCCTAGAAAATATGAAGATGCGATAGAAATTGTTGATTTATTAGCAGGAAACGAAAGTATTTTGATTGATTTTCAATATATGACTGAAGTGCAAGCTCGTCGTTGTTTAGATTATCTGGATGGAGCTTGTCATGTTCTAGCTGGAAATTTGAAAAAGGTAGCTTCTACCATGTACCTGTTGACACCAGTGAATGTTATTGTAAATGTTGAAGATATTCGTTTACCAGATGAAGATCAACAGGGTGAGTTTGATTTTGATATGAGACGAAATAGAGTACGATAATGATTTTTTTAATTCGTCTGATTTATAATGCAGTGGATATTTACTCCCTGATTTTGGTAGCCTTTGCTGTCATGTCTTGGTTTCCAGGCGCCTACGAATCAAGTTTGGGTCGTTGGATTGTAGCATTGGTAAAACCAGTGCTTGCTCCTTTGCAACGCTTGCCTCTACAGATAGCAGGTCTTGATTTATCTGTTTGGGTTGCGATCGTTTTGGTTCGATTTTTAGGGGAAAACTTAGTGCGTTTTCTTGCAATGATAATATGAATAGAGGTATTTACCAGCATTTTTCTATAGAAGATCGTCCATTTCTTGACAAGGGAATGGAATGGATTAAGAAGATAGAAGATAGCTATGCGCCTTTTTTAACTCCTTTTATCAATCCTCATCAGGAGAAGTTATTGAAGATTTTAGTCAAAACCTATGGTCTTGCTTGTAGCAGTAGTGGGGAATTCGTCTCAAGTGAGTATGTTCGAGTTTTACTATACCCAGATTATTTCCAGCCGGAGTTTTCAGATTTTGAAATGTCTCTTCAGGAAATTGTGTATTCCAATAAATTTGAACACTTAACGCATGCTAAGATTTTAGGGACAGTCATCAATCAATTAGGGATTGAACGGAAACTTTTTGGAGATATCCTAGTAGATGAAGAACGGGCGCAGATTATGATTAATCAGCAGTTTCTTCTTCTCTTTCAAGATGGATTAAAGAAAATTGGCCGTATACCCGTTTCGCTGGAGGAACGTCCTTTCACCGATAAAATAGATAAGTTGGAACAGTATAGAGAGATGGATTTATGCGTGTCTAGCTTTAGATTAGATGTCCTTTTATCAAGCGTTTTAAAACTATCTAGAAGTCAAGCAAACCAGTTGATTGACAAGAAACTTGTCCAAGTAAATTATCATATGGTAGACAAATCAGATTATACTGTTCAAGTTGGAGACTTGATTAGTGTTAGAAAATTTGGGCGTTTGAGGTTGCTTCAAGATAAGGGACAAACTAAAAAAGAGAAGAAAAAAATAACAGTCCAGTTGTTATTAAGTAAGTGAGGAAAAATATGCCAATTACATCGTTAGAAATCAAAGATAAAACCTTTAGCACACGCTTTAGAGGTTTTGATCCGGAAGAAGTAGATGAATTTTTAGATATTGTAGTTCGTGATTATGAAGATTTGGTTCGTTCTAATCATGATAAGGATTTACATATTAAAAATTTGGAAGAGCGTTTGTCTTACTTTGATGAGATGAAAGATTCGTTGAGCCAGTCTGTATTGATTGCCCAAGATACAGCTGAGAGAGTGAAACAAACAGCACACGATCGTTCAAATAATATTATTCATCAAGCTGAACAGGATGCCCATCGATTATTGGAAGAAGCAAAATACAAGGCAAATGAAATTCTTCGTCAGGCAGCTGATAATGCTAAGAAAGTTGCTGTTGAAACCGAAGAATTGAAGAACAAGAGTCGTGTCTTCCACCAACGTCTCAAATCTACAATTGAGAGTCAGTTGGCTATTGTTGAATCTTCAGACTGGGAAGATATTCTTCGTCCAACAGCTACTTATCTTCAAACAAGTGATGAAGCCTTTAAAGAAGTGGTTAGCGAAGTACTTGGAGAACCGATTCCATCTCCAATTGAAGAAGAACCAATTGATATGACACGTCAATTTTCTCCAGAAGAAATGACAGAGTTACAGGCTCGTATTGAGGCAGCCAATAAAGAATTGGCTGAATTTGAAGCTCAAGCTAAACAGGAAGTGGAAAATCCAACTCCTGTAGTGAGTCCTCAAGTTGAAGAAGAGCCTGCTCATCCAGTTGGTCCAATGTACGAAGAACCAGAAGTAGCTCCAGTACATCCGTCAGGTCCATCACCAGCTACAGAAACTGTTGATTCAGCACCAGGATTTGAAGCACCGCAAGAATCCGTTACAATTTTATAAGAAATGATCTGAGAACAATATCTTATCTTTATATTTCCAGCGAGCAGGAGATGGTGTGAGTCCTGTAATCCCTATTGATAAGATTATCCTCTCAAAAACTCAAGTCTGAAGTTAGTAGGATTTGACGTTGCCCACGTTACGGGAAAAGAGGGAGAAAGACTAGTTCTTTTTCCGAACAAAGGTGGTACCACGATTTTCGTCCTTTTTGGAAGTCGTGGTTTTTAATTTGTTATTATTTATAAAGGAGATACCATGAAACTCAAAGATACCCTTAACCTTGGGAAAACAGCTTTCCCAATGCGTGCAGGACTTCCTACCAAAGAGCCAGTCTGGCAAAAAGAATGGGAAGAAGCAAAACTGTACCAACGCCGTCAAGAATTAAATGAAGGAAAACCTCATTTCACCTTGCATGATGGCCCTCCATACGCTAATGGAAATATCCACGTTGGACATGCTATGAACAAGATTTCAAAAGATATCATTGTTCGTTCAAAATCAATGTCAGGTTTTTACGCACCATTTATTCCTGGTTGGGATACTCATGGTCTGCCAATCGAGCAAGTTTTGGCAAAACAAGGTGTCAAACGTAAAGAAATGGACTTGGTTGAGTACTTGAAACTTTGCCGTGAATACGCTCTTTCTCAAGTAGATAAACAACGTGAAGACTTTAAACGTTTGGGTGTTTCTGGTGACTGGGAAAATCCATATGTAACTTTGACTCCTGACTATGAAGCAGCCCAAATCCGTGTATTTGGTGAGATGGCCAACAAAGGTTATATCTACCGTGGTGCCAAGCCAGTTTACTGGTCTTGGTCATCTGAGTCTGCCCTTGCTGAAGCAGAGATTGAATACCATGACTTGGTTTCAACTTCCCTTTACTATGCCAATAAGGTAAAAGATGGTAAAGGTGTTCTAGATACAGATACTTACATCGTTGTCTGGACAACAACTCCATTTACTATCACTGCTTCTCGTGGTTTGACTGTTGGTGCGGATATTGATTACGTTTTGGTTCAACCTGATGGTGAAACTCGTAAGTTTGTCGTTGCTGCAGAATTGTTGACTAGCTTGTCTGAGAAATTTGGTTGGACTGATGTTCAAGTGTTGGCAACTTACCGTGGTCAAGAACTCAACCACATCGTAACAGAACACCCATGGGATACAGCTGTAGATGAGTTGGTTATTCTTGGTGACCACGTTACAACTGACTCTGGTACTGGTATTGTCCATACAGCCCCTGGTTTTGGTGAGGACGACTACAATGTTGGTATTGCTAATGGTCTTGAAGTCGCAGTGACTGTTGACGAACGTGGTATCATGATGAAGAATGCTGGTCCTGAGTTTGAAGGTCAATTCTATGAAAAGGTAGTTCCAACTGTTATTGAAAAACTTGGTAACCTCCTTCTTGCTCAAGAAGAAATCTCTCACTCATACCCATTTGACTGGCGTACTAAGAAACCAATCATCTGGCGTGCAGTACCACAATGGTTTGCCTCTGTTTCAAAATTCCGTCAAGAAATCTTGGACGAAATTGAAAAAGTGAAGTTCCACTCAGAATGGGGTAAAGTCCGTCTTTACAATATGATCCGTGACCGTGGCGACTGGGTTATCTCTCGTCAGCGTGCTTGGGGTGTTCCACTACCAATCTTCTACGCTGAAGATG
This sequence comes from Streptococcus mitis, assembly GCF_003943935.1. Lineage (GTDB taxonomy): Bacteria > Bacillota > Bacilli > Lactobacillales > Streptococcaceae > Streptococcus > Streptococcus mitis_BK. Next base: position 71,407 of record NZ_RJOB01000005.1, read on the forward strand.
GTACACCTATCATGACTGCTGAAACCATTGAACATGTGGCTCAACTCTTTGAAGTACATGGTTCAAGCATTTGGTGGGAACGTGATGCTAAGGACCTCTTGCCAGAAGGATTTACTCACCCAGGTTCACCAAATGGCGAGTTCAAGAAAGAGACAGACATCATGGACGTATGGTTTGACTCAGGTTCATCATGGAATGGGGTTGTTGTAAACCGTCCAGAATTGACTTACCCAGCAGACCTTTACTTAGAAGGTTCTGACCAATACCGTGGTTGGTTTAACTCATCACTCATTACATCTGTTGCCAACCATGGCGTAGCACCTTACAAACAAATCTTGTCTCAAGGTTTTACGCTTGATGGTAAGGGTGAAAAGATGTCCAAATCTCTTGGAAATACTATTTTGCCTAGCGATGTTGAGAAACAATTTGGCGCTGAAATTCTTCGTCTTTGGGTAACAAGTGTAGATACTAGCAATGACGTTCGTATCTCAATGGATATCCTTAGCCAAGTCTCTGAAACTTACCGTAAGATCCGTAATACCCTTCGTTTCTTGATTGCCAATACATCTGACTTTAACCCAACTCAAGACGCAGTAGCATACGAAGAGCTTCGTTCAGTTGATAAGTACATGACTATTCGCTTTAACCAGCTTGTCAAGACCATTCGTGACGCTTACGCAAACTTTGAATTCTTGACAATCTATAAGGCTTTGGTGAACTTTATCAACGTTGATTTGTCAGCCTTCTACCTTGATTTTGCTAAAGATGTTGTTTACATCGAAGGTGCCAAGTCATTGGAACGCCGTCAAATGCAAACTGTTTTCTATGACATTCTTGTCAAAATTACCAAACTCTTGACACCAATCCTTCCTCACACTGCGGAAGAAATCTGGTCATACCTTGAGTTTGAAGTAGAAGACTTCGTTCAATTGTCAGAATTACCAGAAGCGGAAACTTTTGCTAATCAAGAAGAAATCTTGGATACATGGGAAGCCTTTATGGACTTCCGTGGACAAGCTCAAAAAGCCTTGGAAGAAGCGCGTAATGCAAAAGTAATCGGTAAATCACTTGAAGCACACTTGACAGTTTATCCAAATGAAGTTGTGAAAACTCTACTCGAAGCAGTAAACAGCAATGTAGCTCAACTTTTGATTGTGTCTGAATTGACCATCGCAGAAGGACCAGTTCCAGAAGCTGCCGTTAGCTTCGAAGATGTAGCCTTCACAGTTGAACGCGCTGCAGGCCAAGTATGTGACCGTTGCCGTCGTATCGACCCAACAACAGCAGAACGCAGCTACCACGCAGTCATCTGTGACCACTGTGCAAGCATCGTAGAAGAAAACTTTGCGGACGCTGTCGCTGAAGGATTTGAAGCGAAATAAGGTTGTTGTATGATACTAATAAGGAAAAGGATTGCAAACAGTCCTTTCCTTTTTGGTTTTGACTAGCTTTTTTGTGAAAAATTGTGTAAAATAGAATAGATAAACGAGGGGAAACCTCGGAAAATTTAAAGGAGAATCCATCTAATGGTAAAATTGGTTTTTGCTCGCCACGGTGAGTCTGAATGGAACAAAGCTAACCTTTTCACTGGTTGGGCTGATGTTGATTTGTCTGAAAAAGGTACACAACAAGCGATTGACGCTGGTAAATTGATCAAAGAAGCTGGTATCGAATTTGACCAAGCTTACACTTCAGTATTGAAACGTGCGATCAAAACAACTAACTTGGCTCTTGAAGCTTCTGACCAATTGTGGGTTCCAGTTGAAAAATCATGGCGCTTGAATGAACGTCACTACGGTGGTTTGACTGGTAAAAACAAAGCTGAAGCTGCTGAACAATTTGGTGATGAACAAGTTCACATCTGGCGTCGTTCATACGATGTATTGCCTCCAAACATGGACCGTGATGATGAGCACTCAGCTCATACTGACCGTCGTTACGCTTCACTTGACGACTCAGTCATTCCAGATGCTGAAAACTTGAAAGTAACTTTGGAACGTGCCCTTCCATTCTGGGAAGATAAAATCGCTCCAGCTCTTAAAGATGGTAAAAACGTATTCGTAGGAGCTCACGGTAACTCGATCCGTGCCCTTGTAAAACACATCAAAGGTTTGTCAGATGACGAAATCATGGACGTGGAAATCCCTAACTTCCCACCATTGGTATTCGAATTCGACGAAAAATTGAACGTCGTTTCTGAGTACTACCTTGGAAAATAGAAAAATGTAAGTCTAGAATTGATTTCTAGGCTTTTTGGTTTTGTTCCCAGTTTCCAACTAGTTGAAAAAGCGTTATAATGGTAGTAGGAAGTAATTTGTTTGAGAGAAGGTGGGTCTGATGGCTTATATCGAGATGAAACACTGTTACAAGCGTTATCAGGTTGGGGACACGGAGATTGTGGCCAATCGTGATGTGAATTTTGAGATTGAAAAGGGTGAATTGGTTATCATTCTAGGTGCGTCTGGTGCAGGCAAGTCAACGGTTCTTAACCTTCTTGGAGGCATGGATACCAATGATGAAGGGGAAATCTGGATTGATGGGGTCAATATTGCAGACTATAGTTCCCACCAGAGGACCAATTACCGCCGCAATGATGTCGGTTTTGTTTTTCAGTTTTATAATCTAGTTTCCAATCTGACTGCTAAGGAAAATGTGGAACTGGCTTCTGAAATCGTGACGGATGCCTTGGATCCTGAGCAGGTCTTGACAGATGTAGGTCTGACTCATCGTCTCAATAATTTTCCAGCCCAGCTTTCTGGAGGGGAGCAACAGCGAGTCTCCATTGCACGCGCGGTAGCCAAAAATCCTAAAATTCTCCTTTGTGATGAACCGACTGGAGCCTTGGATTATCAGACGGGCAAGCAGGTTTTGAAAATTCTCCAAGATATGTCTCGTCAAAAGGGAGCGACGGTAATTATCGTGACTCACAATGGAGCTTTGGTGCCCATTGCTGATCGCGTGATTCATATGCACGATGCCAGTGTCAAGGATGTGGTGATCAACCAGCATCCTCAGGATATCGACAGTTTGGAGTACTAGCATGATCAAGCGAAAAACCTATTGGAAGGACTTGATTCAGTCCTTCACAGGCTCCAAGGGGCGTTTTTTATCCATCTTAACCCTGATGATGTTGGGATCTTTAGCCTTAGTAGGTCTCAAAGTAACCAGTCCCAACATGGAGGCAACTGCTAATGCTTATTTAACAACTGCGCAAACCTTGGATTTGGCAGTCATGTCTAACTATGGCTTGGATCAAGCAGATCAAGAAGAACTAGAACAGATAGAGGGCGCAGAGGTTGAGTTTGGCTATTTGACAGATGTGACTATGGAGAATGGGCAGGATGCCATTCGGCTGTACTCCAAATCAGAGCGAATTTCAACCTTTCAGCTAAGAGAGGGACGACTTCCTCAGTCAGACAAGGAAATCGCCTTGGCCACTCATTTGCAGGGTCAATATCGTATGGGACAGGAGATTAGTTTTAAAGAAAAAGAAGGCAGTCATTCCTCTTTAAAAGACCATACTTATACCATTACTGGTTTTGTGGATTCAGCTGAAATCCTCTCCCAGCGGGATATGGGCTACGCAGGAAGTGGAAGTGGGACTTTAACCGCTTACGGAGTGATTTTACCTAGTCAGTTTGATCAGAAAATCTACAATATAGCTCGTTTGAAATATCAAGATTTAGCAGGTTTAAATGCTTTCTCATCAGCTTATGAAGAAAAATCCAAACAGCATCAGGAAGACCTAGAACGAGCTTTGTCAGATAATGGCAAGGCACGTCTGCAACTTTTGAGAAAAGAAGGGCAAGAGTCTCTCGATAAGGGGCAAGAAACCCTTGACAAGGCTGAGACTAATTTGCAGGAAGGCAAGCGTCGTTTAGCAGCTGCTCAAGCTCGTATACAGGCTCAAGAAAGTCAACTAGCCTTGCTTCCTCAAGTCCAGAGAGAGCAGGCCAGTGCTCAACTTACCCAAGCCAAGCAGGAATTGAGCAAGGAAGAGGACAAACTAAAGCAAGCTGAACAAAATCTAGCCCAAGAAAAGGAAAAATTAGAAAAACATCAGCAAATCTTAGATGATTTGGCGGAGCCAAGGTATCAGGTCTATAATCGTCAGACCATACCTGGCGGTCAAGGCTACCTCATGTACAGTAATGCTTCAGCCAGTATTCGGGCAGTGGGCAATATCTTTCCTGTAGTGCTTTATGCCGTAGCAGCCATGGTGACCTTTACAACCATGACTCGCTTTGTGGATGAAGAGCGAACTCATGCAGGTATTTTTAAGGCCTTGGGCTATCGTAGTAAGGATATTATCGCTAAATTTCTCCTCTACGGTCTAGTAGCTGGGACTGTCGGAACAGCTCTAGGTAGTATACTTGGCCATTATTTACTAGCCAGTGTGATTTCAAGTGTCATTACAAAAGGCATGGTGGTGGGAGAAACCCAGATTCAGTTCTATTGGACCTATAGCTTACTAGCTCTTGTCTTGAGTTGGTTGGCGAGTGTGTTACCAGCTTACTTGGTAGCTCGTAGGGAACTGCATGACGAAGCAGCCCAGCTTTTACTGCCTAAACCACCTGTCAAAGGAGCTAAAATCTTACTGGAGCGTATCGGTTTTATCTGGCGCCGTCTCAGTTTTACTCATAAGGTAACAGCCCGCAATATCTTTCGTTATAAGCAGCGGATGTTGATGACGATTTTTGGTGTGGCAGGTTCTGTAGCCCTTCTCTTTGCAGGTTTGGGAATCCAATCCTCTGTAGCAGGAGTTCCGTCTAGACAGTTTCAACAAATCCAACAGTATCAGATGATTATCTCTGAAAATCCTAGTGCAACCAATCAGGACAAGGCAAATCTAGAAGAAGTGTTGAAAGGGCAGGACATCAAAGCATATCAGAAAATATATTCTAAAACGCTAGACAAGGATTTCAAAGGTAAGGATGGTCTTCAAACCATTACCCTTATGATGACAGAGAAGGAAGATTTGACACCCTTTATTCATCTGCAAAATCATCAGCAGGAGCTGACATTAAAAGATGGCGTTGTTATTACAGCTAAACTCGCCCAGCTGGCAGATGTCAAGGTTGGGCATACTTTAGAAATTGAAGGTAAGGAACTAAAGGTCGCTGCCATTGCTGAGAACTACGTTGGTCACTTTATTTATATGAGTCAAGCTAGCTATGAGCAAATTTACGGACAGGTGTCGCAAGCTAATACTTATCTGGTCTCGTTAAGGGATACCAGTGCTACTAGTATCGAAAGGCAGGCAGGCTTACTTATGAATCAATCTGCGGTGTCCAGCGTTGTCCAGAACGCTTCAGCCATTCGACTCTTTGACTCCGTCGCTAGCTCACTCAATCAGACCATGACCATCTTGGTTATCGTATCGGTTCTGTTGGCTATTGTTATTCTTTACAATCTAACCAATATCAACGTAGCTGAGAGAATCCGTGAACTCTCCACTATCAAGGTTCTCGGTTTTCATAATAATGAAGTCACCCTCTATATTTACCGTGAGACGATTGTGCTGTCTCTTGTGGGAATCGTACTTGGTTTGGTATCTGGTTTCTATTTACACCAATTTTTGATTCAAATGATTTCGCCTGCGACTATTCTCTTTTATCCACAGGTAGGCTGGGAAGTCTATGTAATCCCATTGACAGCAGTAAGCATTATTTTGACCTTGCTTGGTTTCTTTGTCAATTATTATCTGAGAAAGGTTGATATGCTTGAAGCCTTGAAATCTGTAGAGTAATACTCTTCGAGAATCTCTTCAAACTACGTTAGCCATATCTACAACCTCAAAACAGTATCTTGAGCAGCCTACGGCTAGTTTCCTAGTTTGCTCTTTGATTTTCATTGAGTATAAGGTAGTTGTTTTTAGCTGATTGAACTTATATTTACTCGTAAATCATGACCACCCGTCAAATGGGTGGTTTGTCCCAGGGCTATAAGCCCAAATTACCAGCCAGCGCCTAAAGACGCTGGCTTTCACTTTGTTCAAGCCTCATTTCTCTTGACTCGTCACTCGCCTATTAAAGAGGCTTTAGTATTACTTACCACTATCCCTAAAGGAATCTTCACATAATTATAAGACTGATAGTATTAATTTCACTATCAGCCTTACAGGTTGTTTAACGTTTCAGAAAAACTATAATGTCAAGATTAACTAAACAGTATCTAATTCTTTCAAATAATTTTCTATCTTCATCAACATTAAAGGATTGTTATAAATCTTACATAATTCTCTTGCTTCTATATAATAATTTTTGACTTGTTCTTTGTCTAGAAATTTGGCTCCAGCATTTCCTACAAGAATAAGTAAGGGAGCCAGTTGGTAGCTTGTCTGTCTTTGTTTACAGAGTTCAATCGTCTCAAGAGCTTCTTGGATGGCTTCATTATATTGTTCCTTTGATACTAGGTAGTGAGCGTAGTTGTAACGAACTCTGATGTAGCCAAATAAAAACTCTTGATGCTCAAAATTTTTTGTCTGATATAACTCCATCAAATGAGAGTAGTTTGCTTCATAATCTTCTTCACGACCCACTAAGGAATAGAAATTAGATAGAGTATTCAATGCCTTTAAATAAATCAGAGTATTTGAGGAGACTTTTAATAATATATTTTCCAATGAAGAAATTGCCTCACACTTACTGTCATATTGATAGAAGTCAATAATAGCTTTAATCCATTCAAGGTAAGTTCGGTCTTCTAGTGTTAGAAAAGTACTTCGTTCAATCTCTATTCTATAAATATATTCCAAATTGTCATAATTTCTGTCATCTAATAGTCGAGCGGATAATTGCTTGAAATTAGAGAGGTTAGATTTAATTTCAATTTGTTCATTAAAAAAATAATCTAATGGCACTTCGAGTCGTTGTGAGAGTTTGAACAAAAGGTCTGCGGAGGGAATGAAATGCCCTCTCTCAATTTTACTAATCTGGCTTTGTTCACAAATTCCTTCTGCAAGAGTTTGTTGGGAGAGTCTCAACTCTTTTCTTTTCAATCTGAATTTCTCTGCGAGTGTATTCATTAAAGATAATAATCCTTCCTATTTGCTTAATTTCATTATAAAATTTTTAGTTCAAAATAGCAAGTTAAAGGAGTAGATAATTCTCTATGGTAATAAATGTAAAAAAAAGTTCAAAATTTAATAAAAATAATTGACTGAATAAAATATATCTGTTAAAATAAAAACAAGGAAACAGAAAGGGGTTTCATTGCATGAGAAAAAAACGTGGAATTAAAAAATTAGTTACATTTGCATTGCTAGGTGTTTTTATGTTTAGTAATACAATTCCTTACCAACAGTTTATTCAGAAAAATAAACAATTGGAGATTCGAGTGCAATCGCAAAAGAAGTCCAATGGTCTTGATGTTGGGAAGGCTGATTGATTTCGTATTACTTTAAAATTCAACTATTTAGAGAAAGGTATTCTTATGAGAGCTTGTAACTATACCAGATAGATATAAGAATGGAGATGTTTAATAAAATGCTTTCATAGCTAACCAACTGTTGAAAATTATGAGTTACAAAATCTAAAGTATTTAAGATTAGTTTATAAAATTAGGTCTCTGCCTGTAGAAAGGAACGTGCAGTTAGAAAGGAGGAAAAAATAGGATACTATAATTCAGACTGAGATTTCTAATTAAAATATGTAGTTGCATTTCGCTCATTTTCATAATATTTCATTTAGAGGAGTAATAATATGTTAAAATTTAGAAAAGTAGTTGCATCATCCCTTGCCGTTTTGGCAGTTAGTTTGGCTCTTCCTGTTTTGGCAGCTTCTCACCGTGGTGGCGAGTGGACCTATGGAGGCTATCATGATCCAAATAATTGGGGAGCATTTTCGAATTATTATCATGGTTCAGAGGATCACTGGGCCTATGTTGGAAGTAATGGACGTGACAATCAAAAGACAGCTTATGCAGGAGCACATAGTGCGGCCTATGCGTTTATTAATACAAATTTTGGGGAGCAAGTTACATTTGATGCGGGATGGCAAGAATAATTGAAGAAGATTCTTTTATCAATAGTTTAGTAAGCTTGTTAGTTTATAGAGGGCAGGGGTATTTCTGCCCTCTATTTTAGAATAAGGAATGCACTATGAAAAAATTATTTATACTCATATCCAACCTGCTTGCTAGTTTGTTCTTTGTTTGGGTATTTACCATTTGGACTGATACATATGTCTCCCATTATTACCCCAACGTTGTTGTACGTGATTCTTCCCCTGAAACAACTTTTCAGCATGTTGCTACACGCTTGGAAAAACTAGCAGAAGAAACGGATAGCTTTATTGCGATTCAACACCAAGATCCTAACTCAGAAGGTACTACAGTTTTTTCTTATACGACCTTTGGGGACGGAAAGTTGCCTGATGGGCTTCAGGAAAAAAATCTAGAAGATGCTCAAAGTAGTAGTGTTGAAACAAACTATTTTGTATTCGATGGACACCTAGATATTCACTTGCTAAGGGAGGAGCTAAGTCAACTTGGCTTGACTAACATGCACCTGACAATTCCATCTAAACTATCTACGTTAATGGTTATCTTTAGTAACGGATTTCAGTTAATCAGTCTATTGATTTTCATCTTAACCTTTGGAGCACTGACTTTAATTAGTCAAATTAGCCAATTACGGTCGTCGGGCATTCGCCTCATTTCAGGAGAGAAACGGTGGTCCATTTTTCTTAGACCAGTTGGTGAGGATTTGAAAGGGATAGCTGTTGGTTTCAGTTTAGCTGGCGTGCTCGCCATTCTTATGCAAAAAATTCTGTCGCTTCCAACGCAATTCCTAATGACCATAGGAGAAGGCTTGCTCAGTTATAATCTCATCTTGTTGTCGATCTCCCTGTTTTTCGCTCAACTCTTCGCAGTTGGGATAAAAAAGATACACCTGATGCAGATTATAAAAGGGCAAGTGCCTGTCAGAGGAATCATTAGTTTGATTTTAATCGGTCAACTATTAGCGATTATTATTGTAACGCTGGGAATAGGGAGTAGCTTAAAGTATTCCCAAGCCTGGCAACAGCATCGGATTGGACAAGAGGTTTGGAGTCAGGAAAGGCAACTGACTATCCTATCAATCAGCCGTGAAGGAACGAGTCCTGGTTTTGATGAACAAGCTCAAAGGAAACTCATAACTTGGTATCAATTGATGGATCTGGCTGTTTCAGAACAAAAGGCTTTCTTATCTAGACACCAGTTAATTGACCGTACTTTGCAAAATGGCATGGCTTCCTCCAAAAACTTGGCAACCTCTACAGAATGGCACGATTACAGCCCGAATGGCAATGTCCTTATCGTCACACCGCAATACTTGGAGCGTCAAAACATTCCTGTAGATACAACTATTGAGCAAAAGATGAATCACCTTGATGTAGGGGAGTTTGTCTTATTGCTGCCTGAACACCTCCGTTCAGAGGAAGAACATTATAAATCTGTTTTTGAAGACGACTTAACCAGTCGCATGTCTAGTCAAGATGAACGACAGCAAATGACTGCTACGGTAGGTTATTTGGAATCAGGTCAGGATCGTTTTGTGTATAATACGACCCCTATTTCTTACCAGCAGTTTTTGAAAGATCCAATCATCATTGTTATAACACCCCAATCAACTGGTCCACAGTCCATTTTGTTTTGGGTAGACGCAGTACAGAACTACGTTCTCTTTAATCAATTGTCTGATGCCCAGGAGCTTATCCAGAGACAAGGCATTGAAAATTGGGTCTCAGAAATGCAAACAGGTTACCACAACTACATCACATTATTGGATAATATCCAGAGGGAACGTTGGGTAATGCTAGCAGGAGCCGTGCTCGGAATTGCAACTTCAATCTTGTTGTTTAACACTATGAATAGGCTCTACTTTGAAGAATTTAGACGTGCCATTTTTATCAAACGCATTGCAGGTCTCAGGTTCTTAGAAATCCATCGCACTTATCTCTTTGCTCAACTGGGTGTGTTTTTACTGGGATTTGTTGCGAGTATATTTCTTATGGTAGAGATAGTAGTTGCTTTCTTAGTCTCGTTACTCTTTACTGGTCTATCTCTTTTACAGTTACATGTCCAAATGCAGAAAGAAAACAAGATGTCCATGCTTGTTTTGAAGGGAGGTTAATATGATTGAACTTAAACAGGTGAGTAAATCTTTTGGAGAACGAGAGTTATTTTCGAATCTTTCAATAACATTTGAGGCTGGAAAAGTCTATGCCTTAATTGGTTCAAGTGGTAGCGGAAAAACAACCTTGATGAACATGATTGGGAAATTAGAATCTTATGATGGCACGATTTTTTACCGAGGTAAAGACTTGGCCAATTATAAATCGAGTGATTTTTTCCGTCACGAATTGGGCTACCTCTTCCAGAACTTTGGCTTAATTGAAAACCAAAGTATTGAAGAAAACCTTAAGCTAGGTCTCATTGGTCAAAAGTTGAGTCGGTCGGAACAGCGGTTGAGGCAGAAGCAGGCTTTAGAACAGGTCGGCCTGGCTTATCTTGATCTAGATAAGCGCATCTTTGAGTTATCGGGCGGAGAATCGCAACGGGTTGCCTTGGCAAAAGTTATCTTAAAGAATCCACCCCTTATTCTGGCAGATGAGCCAACAGCTTCAATAGACCCAGCAACCTCTCAGTTGATTATGGAGATTTTGCTATCTCTTCGAGATGATAATAGGCTAATCATTATCGCAACACATAATCCGGCAATTTGGGAGATGGCTGATGAAGTGTTCACGATGGATCATCTGAAATAAAAATCCTTGTTTTTAATTGCACGATGAGTTACTGAAATATTATTATGAATCAATAATTGGAGTTAATTTAGAATTGTGCTTTATTAATATTGAGGTAACTTTTTCTTGATAAAGGAAGAAATAGTGGAGAGGAAGTTAGAATGAAAAAATTCGACAATTATATTATTGAGAAGCCTTGCGATTCTAATTCAGATAAACTGCAAAAAATCTTAATAATTGAAAGTTTGGTAGATGATATTTTGCAATTTTCTCTCAGAATCAAAAATAGTGTAGGAGAGATTTTCCTCCTACAACTGTTTCAAAAGAAATATTTACCCATTGGGAGAAGATGTTGCAGTGGATAATGTGTTACTCACTGAAAAATATAATTTTCAACTAAAAGATTTTGAAGGATTCATTTCAAAATAAACAATAATTAAAGAATAAGAAAAATCCTCCGTTTCAAAGAGTAGGGAACTCTTTGTGACAGAGGATTTTTTCTATAGGGCTTTAGCAGCTGCAATTGCGGCTTCGAAGTTTGGTTCAGAGTTGATATTGTCCACGTATTCAACGTAGCGAATCGTATTGTCAGTATCGAGGACAAAGACTGCGCGTGCCAATAGGTGCCATTCATTGATTAAAAGTGCATAGTCACGCCCAAAGGAATGGTCGAAATAGTCTGAGAGCATGATGGCATTTTCAATACCTTCAGCACCGCACCAACGTTTTTGGGCAAAGGGTAGGTCCATGGAAACAGTCAATACGACCGTGTTGTCCAGTTCAGCCAGTTCTTCATTAAAGCGACGCGTTTGAGTTGAGCAGATACCTGTATCGATAGAAGGCACGACACTCAAGACTTTTTTCTTTCCATCAAAATCAGCCAGAGATTTTTTAGAAAGGTCTGTTGTAGTGAGAGAAAAATCAAGCGCCTTGTCGCCGACTTGTAGTTGTTTACCTGTAAAGCTCACAGGATTTCCGAGAAAAGTTACCATAGGATACTCCAATCTTTTTTCTTCCATTTTAGCTGAAACAGTCGGAATTTTCCAATGATTTGACTGGAAATGTGTTCATAGAAAAAACGCCAGCTCATGTGAGAATGACGTTTTTCATAGGATTATTTTGCCAATCCTTCAGCAATCTTGTCAAGGTTGTATTTCATCATGTTGTAGTAGCTGTCGCCTTCTTTACCTTGTTCTGCGATAGAGTCAGTAAAGATTTGTGCGTAGATTGGGATATTTGTATCTTGTGAGACAGTCTTCATTGGACGGTCATCTACACTTGATTCTACAAAGAGTGATGGAACTTTTGTTTGGCGAAGTTTTTCAACCAAGGTCTTGATTTGTTCAGGTGTTCCTTCTTCTTCAGTGTTGATTTCCCAGATGTAAGCACTTGGGACACCATAGGCTTTAGAGAAGTATTTGAATGCTCCTTCGCTGGTTACAATGAGTTTCTTTTCAGCAGGGATGTTATTAAATTTATCCTTACTTTCTTTATCAAGTTTGTCTAACTTATCAGTATATTCTTTGAGATTTTTTTCATAGAATTCCTTGTTGTTAGGATCTTTAGCACTCAATTGTTTGGCGATATTTTTAGCAAAGATAATTCCATTTTCAAGGTTAAGCCAAGCGTGTGGGTCTTCTTTGCCTTTTTCATTTTTTCCTTCAAGGTAGATAACATCAACACCTTCACTGACTGCAAAGTAGTCTTTGTTTTCAGTTTTCTTAGCATTTTCTACCAATTTGCTAAACCAAGCATTGCCACCTGTTTCAAGGTTGATACCGTTATAGAAAATGAGGTTAGCCTCAGAAGTTTTCTTAACATCTTCAGGGAGTGGTTCGTATTCGTGTGGGTCTTGTCCAATCGGAACGATACTGTGAAGATCAATCTTGTCACCAGCAATATTTTTAGTAATATCAGCGATGATTGAGTTTGTAGCAACAACTTTTAGTTTTTGACCAGAAGCTGCATCTTTTTTTCCGCTAGCACATGCTACAAGAGCGATGACGGAAAGAAAGAGAACGAGTAATGTACCTAATTTTTTCATTAGATCCTCCAATTTATTGGGGTTTTGCCCCTTATTTTAACAAATGTTTATTTTTCAGTTTCAAATATCGTTGTTTAGGAGAGATAAAGAAACTGATTAAGAAGAAGCTAGCAGCTGTAAGTACGATGCTAGAACCAGCTGCTAAGTTTAAACTATAGCCAATAAAGAGTCCCAAAACTGAAGCTGTAGCTCCAAAGGTTGAGGAAAGGAAAATCATACTTTTCAGGCTATTAGCATACAGATAAGCAGTTGCAGCTGGGGTAATCAGCATGGCTACAATCAGGATAGTTCCAACACTTTGCATGGCTGTCACAGACACGAGAGTCAGGAGTATCATGAGGAGGTAGTGATAGAAATTGACAGGCATTCCCATGGCTTTAGCCAGAAGTTCATCAAAGGAAGTGATCAAGAGTTGCTTGAAGAAAATCCAGATTAACAAGAGAATGACCGCCCCTACGCCCATAGTGATAAACATATCCGTATCTTGGACGGCTAGAATATTACCAAAAAGGATATGGAAAAGGTCAGTTGAACTTTTAGCGACACTAATCAAGATGATACCGAGGGCTAAGAAAGAAGAAAAGGTAATGCCGATGGCGGTATCGCTTTTGATAATCGAGTTCCCCTTGATGTAGGTAATGATGATAGCAGCTAGCAATCCAAAGACAATGGCTCCGATAAAGAAGTCAACTCCCAAGATAAAGGAGAGGGCTACACCTGGTAAGACAGCATGTGAAATAGCATCTCCCATGAGTGACATCCCACGTAGAATGATGAAACATCCCACAGCTCCAGCTACGACCCCGACGACAATAGCTGTTATCAAGGCATTTTGTAGGAAATGGAATTTTTGCAATCCATCGATAAATTCTGCAATCATAGGTCACCTCCATTGAAAAAGAGTCGATTACCGTAAGCTTCTTTGAGATTGGCTTCGGTAAAGGTTTCTTTGGTTGGACCAAAGGCAATCACTTCTCGATTGACAAGTAAGACTTGATCGAAGTAGTGGGAAACCTTGCTGAGGTCGTGGTGGACGATGAGAACCGTCTTACCAGCTTTTTTCAAATCTCTCAGCGTATTCATGATGATTTCCTCACTGACAGAGTCAATCCCAACAAAGGGTTCATCCAAGAGGATATAATCGGCTTCCTGCACCAAACATCTGGCAATCAAGACCCGCTGGAATTGACCTCCAGACAGTTGACTGATTTGACGTTCAGCGTAGTCAGCTAGGCCGACGATTTCAAGGGCTTCCTCTACTTTTTTCCAATGTTTAGCATTTAAACTGCGAAAGAGAGGAATAGAGGGAAATAGTCCTAGCGAGACACATTCCTTGACCTTGATGGGAAAGTTGTAGTCGATATTGATTTTTTGTTCGACATAGGCAATTCGGTGTAAGGATTTTTTAACTTCCTTGTCATCGAGAAATGCCTGACCTTGATGTGGGATAATTCCCAGCATACCTTTTAATAATGTTGATTTTCCAGCACCGTTTGGACCAATGATTCCGGTAATTGTTGGTCCTTGGAGCACTAGTGAAATATCCTTAAGTGCCAACGTTTCTTTATAGGAGACACTGAGGTTTTCGATACGTATCATAAACTTATATTCCTCCTGACTCTTAATATACCTTAAAAAAAAAATTAAGTCAAGTTAATTTTTCAAAAAATTAAAATATTAACAGTAAAATATTTAAGTTTCTTTAATCTTGTATTTTAATTGCATTCCCAGGTAATTTTTGTTAAGCTAAAAACAAATACAAATGAAAGCGAGAACAAGATGACACGTTATCAAGACGATTTTTATGATGCAATCAATGGAGAATGGCAGAAGACAGCTGAAATTCCAGCAGATAAGTCTCAAACTGGAGGTTTTGTTGATTTAGACCAGGAAATTGAAGACCTGATGCTGGCGACAACAGACAAGTGGTTGGCAGGAGAAGAGGTGCCTGAGGATGCTATCTTGGCAAACTTTGTTAAATACCACCGCCTAGTTCGTGATTTTGACAAGAGAGAAGCTGACGGTATCACACCTGTCTTACCACTCCTTAAAGAATTCCAAGAGTTGGAGACTTTTGCAGATTTCACTGCCAAACTAGCAGAGTTTGAGCTTGCAGGAAAACCTAATTTTCTTCCTTTTGGTGTATCGCCAGACTTTATGGATGCCAGAATCAATGTTCTATGGGCTAGCGCTCCAAGCACGATCTTGCCAGATACGACCTACTATGCAGAAGACCATCCTCAACGCGAAGAACTCTTGACTCTTTGGAAAGAAACCAGCGCAAATCTCCTCAAGGTTTATGATTTCTCTGATGCAGAAATTGAAGACTTGCTAGAGAAAAGACTAGAATTGGACCGTCGAGTTGCGGCAGTGGTGCTCTCTAATGAAGAAAGTTCAGAATATGCTAAACTCTACCATCCATATGCTTACGAAGATTTCAAGAAATTTGCGCCTGCCCTACCTTTGGATGACTTCTTCCAAGCTGTTCTTGGACAAGTACCAGACAAGGTTATTGTAGACGAGGAACGTTTCTGGCAAGCCGCAGACCAATTCTATAGTGAAGAAGCTTGGCCTCTCCTCAAGGCAACCTTGATTTTGAGTGTTGTGAATCTTTCAACCAGCTATTTAACAGAAGAAATCCGTGTCTTGTCAGGTGCCTATAGCCGTGCGCTTTCTGGAGTTCCAGAAGCCAAAGACAAGGTCAAGGCAGCCTACCAGCTAGCACAAGGTCCTTTCAAACAAGCCTTAGGTCTCTGGTATGCCCATGAAAAATTCTCTCCAGAGGCCAAGGCAGATGTGGAGAAAAAAGTGGCAACTATGATTGATGTCTATAAGGAACGCTTGGCTAAAAATGATTGGTTGACTCCTGAAACTCGTGATAAGGCCATCGTCAAACTCAATGTTATCAAGCCTTATATCGGTTACCCAGAAGAATTGCCAGAACGTTATAAGGACAAGGTAGTGGATGAGACTGCTAGTCTTTTTGACAATGCTCTAGCCTTTGCGCGTGTGGAAATCAAGCACAGTTGGAGCAAGTGGAACCAACCTGTTGACTACAAGGAATGGGGCATGCCTGCTCATATGGTCAATGCCTACTACAATCCACAGAAGAATCTGATTGTCTTTCCAGCGGCCATTTTACAGGCTCCTTTCTATGACTTGCATCAGTCATCTTCTGCTAACTATGGTGGTATTGGGGCGGTTATTGCCCATGAAATTTCCCACGCCTTTGATACCAACGGAGCTTCCTTTGATGAAAATGGTAGCCTCAAGGATTGGTGGACAGAGAGCGACTATGCTGCCTTCAAGGAGAAAACACAAAAAGTTATTGACCAGTTTGATGGACAGGATTCTTATGGAGCAACCATTAATGGTAAATTGACTGTGTCAGAAAACGTGGCTGACTTGGGAGGAATCGCTGCAGCGCTTGAAGCAGCCAAGAGAGAACCAGACTTCTCAGCAGAGGAATTTTTCCATAACTTTGGCCGTATTTGGCGCATGAAAGGTCGCCCAGAATTTATGAAACTTTTGGCTAGCGTTGATGTGCACGCGCCAGCTAAACTCCGTGTCAATGTACAAGTACCAAACTTCGATGATTTCTTTACAACCTATGATGTCAAAGAAGGTGATGGTATGTGGCGTTCACCAGAAGAGCGTGTGATTATTTGGTAATGCAAAGAGACAAGTAATCAGAAAAAAGGCATCCAATCAGGTGTGAAAACCTTGATAGGATGCCTTTTATAATGGAAAGAATTGCTGTATAGTTTACTTATACTCTTCGAAAATCTCTTCAACCACGTCAGCTTTATCTGCAACTTCAAAGCGGTTCTTTGAGTAACCTGCGGCTGGTTTGCTCTTTGTTTTTCATTGAGTATTAAATTGCGAAATTGATTGTCATCATTTTATTAGAAAAAGGGATTGAAGGTCTTTTCGTGAGCAATAGTAGTAGCAGGACCATGCCCTGGATAGACATCGTAGTTTGGTAGGGTGAAAAGTTGGGTTTGGATACTATGGAGAAGTTGCTCCATACTACCAGTTGGAAGGTCGGTCCGCCCGATAGTTTCACGGAACAAAGCATCTCCTGTCAAGACTAGGTGAGCATCAGGAAAGACGATAGAAACACCACCGATAGAGTGACCTGGTGTTGGCAAGACGGTGAAACGAAATTCCTCTAATTGATATTCCTCATGAAAGACAAAGGTGTGTTCAGCTGGTTTTGCAACCACATCTGCCATATCATCGTGACGAGGAAGCCCAGAGAGATTATCGACAGGAGTGTAGAGCCAGCTAGCTTCGCTCTCTGCGATATAGACAGGAGGATTGCCAAAAGTTTCGCGAACTAGGTCCAGACTCATGATATGGTCATAATGGGCGTGGGTCAATAGAATGGCACAGATCGGTTTGTTGATCTTCTCGATTGTATGACGAATGGCTTCCCAATGGCTACCAGGATCGACAACGATGAGGTGCTTTTCACCTTCTAGGTAATAGGTGTTTTCATAGGCAACGGGATTCACAGTTTTATGGATTTTCATATTGGCTCCAATCTCAAAGAATGTACTAAATTAAGTATAGCACAGTTGGGGAGAATAAGCATAAAAAGGAAATAATTCTAGAAAGAAGAATACAGTTTGGATAAGAAAAAAACAAGCCCCGAATGAGTTCGAGGCTTAAATTGCTTTAATTTCCTGCGTAATATTTTTGGATTCCCTTGACAATCCCTTCAACTAGTTTATCTTGGTATTCACTACTACGGATTTTTTTGTTTTCTTCTGGATTATCCATATATCCCATCTCTAGCAAAACAGCTGGTTTAGCTGTTTCACGTAGAACAGCAAAGGTAGCTTGTAAGAGGCCAGCATCCCTAGCTCCAGTTTCGGCTAGCAGTGAAGAATGGATATCAGCTGCGAGACGGTTGCTTTCACTCATCCGTTCAGGATTACTATGCCAATCCTTGTTAATTTTGCTAGGGAAACCAGGTTCTTCCTTGTAAGAATAGGTCTGGATACCTAGATTAACGGTTGTATCATTTCCTTTTGCATTGAAATGAAGGCTGATGAAAAAGTCAGCATTGGTCTTATTGACCATACGAGAACGCTCGGTAATGAAATCAACGTCTATATCACTATCTCGAGAAGTGAGAACGGTGTAGCCAAGTCCTTCTAGTCGTTTACGTAATTTACGGTAAACTTGTAGGTTCAATTCTTTCTCAGCTATGCCATAATAATAAGCACCGCGATCCTTACCACCGTGTCCTGGATCTAGAAAAATAGTTTTAGAGTAATGTCCTTTTTGAAAACCTTGTGCTAATTCACGAACCCATTTTCCATTTCCTTGAAAGAGCTGGTTTTTGCCATCCACTGCATAGGTTCCTGTGACATACACACCATCGTCCTTAAGATAGTACCAAGCTTGATAGTCTGGATCATAAATCCATTCCTTATGGGCCATGTAGCCACCAGATTTGAGGTAGTAGGAACCAATCCATTGTTTTTGGGCATAGTGTCCACCAGCTTTGAGATAAAACCAACTAGAGTAGTTTTGGTCGTAGACCCATTCCTTATCTGCCATAGCACCGCTGGATTTGAGGTAGTAATCGCCCTTCCAGATATTGACCAACATTCTACCGTAGCCATCAAAAACATACCACTTGCCATTGATTTGGCTCCATTGGTTGGATAAATATTTACCTGAACCATTGATATAGTACCAATTATTTCCCATTTGGTACCAAGTGTTTTCAAGCAAGTAGCCATGACTATCAAAGAGATAACCATCATAGAGAGTATCTGTAAATTTGACCCCAGTTTGACTATAAAAAGTCCACTTGCTTCCTTCTTTTACCCAGCCAGTCTGTATAGGTTGATTGGGTTTGGTTTCCGTGGAAAGAGATGGCTTGGTTTCTTGTTCGCTTGAACTATCTGTACTTGACGAAGTTTCTGTACTAGCTTGTGAACTGCTAGCAGAAGTATTTGTAGAACTACTAATATGGTTACTAGTAGAATGACTCGTATCATCAGCCAAAACGACTTGGCTGGACAAGCCAAGAACAGCCAAGGCTAAAAGTGTCAGTCTTTTGTGTGATTTCATCTTATTTACCTTTCTAGAGAAATGAAATTTCAGTAATTATCGTAAAAAACTGTGCTTATTACTATTATACACTAAAAAAGTTAGAAAATTATCAAAATATAAAACCTTTTCTTATTGATACTCTTCGAAAATCAAATTCAAACCACGTCAGCTTTACCTTGTCGTAGATATATGTAACTGACTTCGTCAGTCTTATCTACAACCTCAAAGCAGTGCTTTGAGCAGCCTGCGGCTAGCTTCCTAGTTTGCTCTTTGATTTTCATTGAGTATTAAAATGAACTTAAAAACCAGCATGACTAGATGAAGACAGGCTGGTTATCAATTTATCAATATTGGAGAGGTGTCAATTGCCCTTCATAGGTTGCATAAACTCCATCATTAGCTTGTTTGATAGACGTAATGTTTAGAGTGCCACCGTAGTTGGCTTCTCGTTTATCGCTATATTCACTATAAGTTATCCTATTGGGTAGGTTTTGGTCGTTAGCATAGTATTGAACGACTGTTTTTTTATAGCTTTGCTGGCTGAATAGAAACAGGCAGCTAACTCCTAACACTAGGAGAGCAAAGATAGAAATAGCAGTTTTTTTCATAGGTGTTCTCCTTATAAATTCAAGGATAAAAGAAAGCATCTTGAGGATTTTTAATTCCAAAATCCAGTCAAGGTACCAGTGTATGTGATACGAGTTCCACCGTTTATCTTTCGTATCTTCAATGGAATTGGGGAAGTCAGAAAGTCTTTCGGTTACAATATGGTTTCCGTTCTTCTATCTCTCCTTCTATCACCTAAATAGAAAATCTAACTGTATAACATATTATAAAAAAACATTTCAGAATTGTCAAGCAATTCTGAATTATTTTTTTCTTATTCTGTTCCAATCTAGTTTTCATATTCTTAAAAAAGTGATAAAATGGTAGGAAGAATTGGAGAGTAGAGATGCCGAAAGAAGAAAATTTAACAGGCGAAGAAGTTGTCGCTTTAACCAAAGAATATTTAACGGAAGAGGATGTCCGCTTTGTCCATAAGGCCTTGGTCTATGCTGTTGAGTGCCACAGTGGCCAATATCGTAAATCAGGTGAACCTTATATCATTCACCCTATCCAAGTGGCAGGTATTTTAGCCAAGCTCAAGCTGGATGCTGTAACGGTTGCTTGTGGTTTTTTGCATGACGTGGTGGAAGATACAGATGCGACCTTGGACGATTTGGAAAGAGAGTTCGGGCCTGATGTGCGCGTGATTGTCGATGGGGTTACCAAGCTTGGTAAGGTCGAGTACAAATCGATCGAGGAGCAGTTGGCTGAAAACCATCGTAAGATGCTCATGGCCATGTCTGAGGACATCCGCGTTATCTTGGTCAAACTGTCAGACCGCTTGCACAATATGCGGACCCTGAAACATCTTCGAAAAGACAAGCAGGAGCGAATTTCTAAAGAAACTATGGAAATCTATGCCCCACTTGCCCACCGTCTGGGGATTTCCAGTGTCAAATGGGAGTTGGAAGATCTGTCTTTCCGTTATCTCAACCCAACGGAGTTTTACAAGATTACCCATATGATGAAGGAAAAGCGCAGAGAGCGTGAAGCCTTGGTGGATGAGGTAGTTACGAAACTAGAAGACTATACGACAGATCGTCACTTGAAAGGGAAAATTTACGGTCGTCCCAAGCATATCTACTCGATTTTCCGCAAAATGCAGGATAAGAGAAAACGTTTTGAGGAAATCTATGACCTGATTGCCATTCGTTGTATTTTAGATACCCAAAGTGATGTTTATGCCATGCTTGGTTATGTGCATGAACTTTGGAAACCGATGCCTGGTCGCTTTAAAGATTATATCGCTAATCGCAAGGCCAATGGTTACCAGTCTATCCATACGACTGTTTATGGGCCAAAAGGGCCGATCGAATTCCAGATTCGGACCAAGGCCATGCATGAAGTGGCTGAGTATGGGGTTGCGGCTCACTGGGCTTATAAGAAAGGCATTAAGGGGCAAGTCAACAGCAAGGAATCAGCTATTGGAATGAACTGGATCAAGGAGATGATGGAGCTCCAAGACCAGGCCGATGATGCCAAGGAATTTGTGGACTCTGTTAAGGAAAACTATCTGGCTGAGGAGATTTACGTCTTTACCCCAGATGGAGCTGTCCGTTCCCTTCCAAAAGATTCAGGACCGATTGACTTTGCCTACGAAATCCATACAAAAGTTGGGGAAAAAGCAACTGGTGCTAAGGTCAATGGCCGTATGGTTCCACTGACAACCAAGCTCAAGACAGGGGATCAGGTTGAAATTGTCACCAACCCGAACTCCTTTGGACCGAGTCGTGACTGGCTCAATATGGTCAAGACCAGCAAGGCCCGCAACAAAATTCGTCAGTTCTTTAAAAACCAAGATAAGGAATTGTCTGTAAACAAGGGTCGTGAAATGCTGATGGCCCAGTTCCAAGAAAATGGCTATGTGGCCAATAAATTCATGGACAAGCGTCACATGGATCAAGTTCTGCAAAAGACAAGCTACAAGACAGAAGAATCTCTTTTTGCGGCCATTGGTTTTGGAGAAATCGGTGCGATTACTGTCTTTAACCGTTTGACTGAAAAGGAACGCCGTGAGGAAGAACGTGCCAAGGCCAAGGCGGAGGCGGAAGAACTTGTCAAAGGTGGCGAGATCAAGGTTGAAAATAAAGAAACCCTCAAGGTCAAGCATGAGGGTGGTGTGGTCATTGAAGGTGCCTCAGGTCTCCTAGTACGGATTGCCAAGTGTTGTAATCCAGTGCCTGGTGATGATATTGTTGGCTACATTACCAAGGGTCGTGGTGTGGCTATTCACCGTGTGGACTGTATGAACCTGCGTGCCCAAGAAAACTATGAGCAACGTCTCCTTGATGTGGAGTGGGAAGACCAGTACTCTAGCTCAAATAAGGAGTATATGGCCCATATCGATATCTACGGTCTCAACCGTACAGGACTGTTGAACGATGTACTGCAAGTTCTTTCAAACACAACCAAGAATATTTCAACGGTCAATGCCCAACCAACCAAGGATATGAAATTTGCTAATATCCATGTGTCCTTCGGCATTGCCAACCTCTCGACGCTGACTTCGGTCGTGGACAAGATTAAGAGTGTGCCAGAAGTCTATTCTGTCAAACGGACAAACGGCTAATTGTCCGACTTCTACTAGAAAGGCTATTATGAAAATCATTATTCAACGGGTAAAAAAAGCCCAAGTGAGTATCGAAGGTCAGGTTCAGGGAAAAATCAATCAGGGGCTCCTATTGCTGGTTGGTGTTGGACCAGAGGACCAAGAGGAAGATTTGGACTATGCCGTGAGAAAACTGGTCAACATGAGGATTTTTTCAGACGCAGAAGGCAAGATGAACCTGTCTGTCAAAGATATTGAAGGAAAAATCCTCTCTATTTCTCAGTTTACCCTCTTTGCGGATACTAAGAAAGGCAATCGTCCAGCCTTTACAGGGGCAGCCAAGCCTGATATGGCATCAGACTTCTATGATGCATTCAATCAAACATTAGCGCAAGAAGTGCCCGTTCAGACAGGCGTCTTTGGAGCGGATATGCAGGTTGAGCTGGTCAATGATGGTCCAGTTACTATTATCCTTGATACTAAAAATAGATAAGAAAGACCAAGCCCGGCCGGCTTGGTTTTTCTCATCTATTACAAAATACTCCAAAATGAAATGGGTTCTTGATAGGCTTTTGGAAAGTCTCTTTTCAGGCTTTGGCTTATGCGATAGGAAGGGATGAGGTGTCCTAGGATTAGGAGAGCTCCTTGAAGGAAAAGTGGGATACCGCTTAAAAACACCAGGGAGAGAATGATCAGGCTATCCCATAGGAGGATTTGTAAGGCAAAACGCCAGAATCTCGGTCTAATTTGGGAATAGAGTTGACTAAAGTGGTCACAAAGCTGGTTGGACAGATAGGTCAATAGCACAGGATGAAAGAAAATAAGCCAACCGCTATAAATCAAAATCCAGTCCCAAGTAATCCCCCCTTTAAATGTCAAAAATGCCAGCATGATTCCATCAATGACAAGGAGCTCAATAGTTTTGATGGAGATGATTTTCTTCATGATAAAACCTCCTTTTCCTTAGAGACATTCCCACAAAGAGATATGTTTGTCGTAAAAGTCTGGATACTTGTCCCTTAGGTAGTTAGTCGTCGTATAATAAAAAGTAGAATGCCAAGCAGTGACGATTGGCATAAGAGTGGGAAATCGCTGAGAACTAACGAAGGCTAAAAGGACAAAAAATAGAAAATCAATGGTGAGAACTCCTAAATAGTAGAAGCGAATCTTTTTATTGATTTGAGAATAAATATCAGAGAATTGATGTTTGAGTCGGACAACCAAGCGAAATAGCAGGAGTCCCTGAGCAAGGAGGAAAATAAAACCAGCGAACAGGAGCTCCTCCAAAGAGGTCTCGGGTCTAGTGCTAAAAAATGCAAATAGTAGCAAATCGATGACTGCAATTGCTGTAAAATGGATTCTAAAGAGTTTTTTCATGACAAGACCTCCCTCTTTTATCTAGCTTTATTTTACTCCAAAAGAATGGGAGTTTCAACTAAAATGATAAAAAATTTTAGTAAGGAGATTCTGATAGATTTCCTTATTTGATTTCCCTCTTATTGTTCCACTTCTTCATCGTTCCAGACAAATAAAGCTCCGATTGCATTGAGGATATAAAAGATGTATTTTCCGATATTGGCAAAGTTTCCTTGAATGCCAGCCTTTGTCAGCTGAACGAAATTGTAAATCAACCAAAAGCCCCACTGAGTTGTTAGTTTCAATGCATTCAAAGCATTGGCAATGAGGGACAGTGCAAAGGCAATAGTTGTCACGTAGGCAAGGAGATTCATCTTTCCTCCATAGCCGATATAGTTGGTCACAAAAGCAAAGAGGAAGGCGATGATTGAAATGGTGATGGCCGCCAATTTTAGTTGTTTTTGGCTCATTTGGTTGGGTCTGCCTTCTTGCGAAGCTTCCCATTTCTTAATCGCAAAGGTATAGATAAGGAAGGTGACAGGATAGGTAATAATGGCCGCCTTATTTCCAAGGATATAATCAATAGTACCAGATAAAATGGTATTAACAATACCAAAGTAATTTCCCCATTTGCTTAATTTTCCCGTGAAACGAGTGGACAACATGGAAATCCCAACGTTGGTTACGGAAATCAATCCAAAAGGAACAAGAGCAGTCCATGGTCCCCAGTCTACAAATTTGTCGAGGCGTGAGTTGAGGTAACCAGATGCAATCGCAATCCCAACGACCAAAGCAACCCCGAAGAGGTCAAACCATTTGGATGTCGCAAAAATTTTTAGTGATTTTTTCATAGTTTAAACTATCTTTCTTGTTTTTTACAAACATTCTACAACTAAATGAAAGCAAAATCAAATGATAGAAATAAAACCCTGAAAATTTGATTTTCAGGGTTGGTAGGGACTTGAGAAATTAGTTGATTTTCTCGACGTAGAGTTGTTTGGCAATGTCCATATTTACTTGTAAATCCTCGTCTTTACTAAGAATAGTGAAGGTGTTGCTGAAGCCATCAAACTGCTGGACTTGGAGCGAATCACCGATGGAAAGTGAGTGCTTGTCCAGATAATGGAGAATGTCAAAACTATCGTGAACCCGGGTCAGGCGGTAGGCGCCAGCTTCCTTGATATCAGCTAGTGGGAGGTTGTTGATTTCAACCAGGAGTTCTCCCTTGGCAGGAATGGTTCCTCCGTGGGGGCAAGTCTTGGGATATCCAAGTAATTTTTCTAGTCTCTCCACGAATAGGTCAGAGACAGTATGTTCCAATACCTCAGCTTCCTCGTGAATCTGATCACTCGTATAGTCTAAATGATGAACTAGAAAAACTTCAATCAAGCGATGCTTACGGTAGAGCTCTGAGACCAGTTTGAGCCCAAGGTCCGTCAGTAGATAGCCACATTCCTTGTCCTTGAGGATGAGATTTTCGCTCTTCATCCGTTTAATCATTTCAGTTACGGCAGGGGGAGAGACTTGCATACGAGCCGCAATTTCCTTGTTGGTGATTTTATGCAGGTCTATGCCAATTTCATAAATACATTTTAGATAATCTTCTTTATTCGGGGTCATTCGTTTCCTCTTGTCTAATATCTTTATCTAGTATATCAAAAAAAGCTAGATTTCTCTAGCTGTGACTTTTTATGTTATACTTATTGCAAGAGAAAAAACGAGGAGATGAATATGACAAAAATAGCTCTTCTTTCAGATATTCATGGAAATACTACAGCCTTGGAGGCTGTTTTGGCAGATGCTCGGCAGCTAGGAGTGGATGAATACTGGCTTCTGGGAGATATTCTCATGCCAGGGACAGGGCGTAGAAGGATTTTGGACTTGTTGGCTCAACTACCGATTACGGCTAGAGTTTTGGGAAACTGGGAAGACAGTCTGTGGCATGGTGTCCGCAAGGAATTGGATAGTACTCGTCCCAGTCAACGCTATCTCTTGCGCCAGTGCCAGTATGTTTTAGAGGAAATTTCCCTAGAAGAAATTGAACTGCTCCACAATCAACCACTCCAGATCCATCGTCAGTTTGGGGATTTGACGGTAGGAATTAGCCACCATCTTCCTGATAAGAACTGGGGGCGAGAGTTGATTCATACTGGAGCGCAAGAGGATTTTGACCGCTTGGTGACCAATCCCCTTTGTGATATTGCTGTTTATGGTCATATTCACCAGCAGTTGCTTCGTTACGGGACTGGTGGGCAATTGATTGTCAATCCAGGTTCGATTGGGCAACCTTTCTTTCTAGATGCTCAGTTGCGGAAGGACTTGCGGGCTCAGTATATGATTTTGGAGTTTGATGACAAGGGCTTGGTAGATACGGATTTCCGACGGGTGAACTACGATGTGGCAGCTGAATTGCAATTGGCTAAAGATCTGAAACTCCCTTATTTTGAGGTTTACTATGAAAGTCTGGTCAATGGTATTCACCATACTCATCATCAGGAATTTCTGAGAGAATTGGCCCAGAAAGAGGGCTATGATAGGGAATTAGATGCTTGGTTGAAAAGTGGTAACGATTGACATTACAACTAAAAAGGGTATAATAATAGAAAAAGAAGAGTAGAGGCAGGGTAGCCTCGTAAAAAGGAGAAGAGGATGCAAATTCCAAGTAGATTTACCATTGCGACTCATATGCTGATAATCATTGCCCTCAAGGGGAAGGAAAGCAAGGTGACAAGTGATTTTCTGGCTGCTAGTGTCGGGGTCAATCCAGTCATTATCAGAAAGACCTTGTCCCAGTTGAAGAAGGCAGAGCTGATTTCAGTAGCGCGTGGAACAGGGGGAACAGAGATTGTTAAGGATCTCAAAGACATTAGTCTTTTAGATGTTTATCAGGCGGTTGAGTGTCTTGGTAAGACAGGTCAACTCTTTAGTTTCCATGACAATCCAAATCCAAATTGCCCAGTCGGAGCTCATATTCATGATGTTTTGGATCAAAAATTGGAGAGAATTCAGCTGGCGATGGAGGCTGAACTTGGTCAGACCAGTTTAGAACAAGTCGTGGCTGATGCAGAGAGTCAGATGAAGGATTGAGAGGGATAGATGCCCTCTTTTTCTCTATGTAAAATTGTGATAAAATAGAATCATTAAAGGAGGAAGAAATGTATCTCGTTATAGGAATTGTACTAGCCTTTATAGTGTCATTTTGGAAGGATAATAGAAGTTTGTGGAATCCAGTATTATTCTTATTATCCCTCATTTCCAGTTATTTTTATCTAGGCTACCTTTTTTATCAAAATGGGTATGAGAAGATTCATTTCGCTTTTTTTATATTTCCCTTTATTTTACTTCCTTTTTTGCTTTTTCTAAGTGGCATCTTTCTAATCTATAATGGGGTCATTTTGTTGAAGCGAGAGGGACGTTCAAAGGCTAATTATCTCTCCATGCTCCTTGGAATAGTCATTTTGCTATTTTTTGCTTTGATGTCATTTCGATTGGGAGGACGACATGAATTATTTTACACCAATCACTTTCTAAATATTTTATTTGCATTTATTGCTTATTCTTACTTTATTTTTGGTTTTGCTTTTGTGGCTTTTATGTTGTACTCTATCTTGTATCTCTTTATTCCTAAGAAGAAGCATTATGATTTTATTATCATTCATGGTGCAGGTTTGTTAGACGGAGAAAAGGTAACACCTTTGCTGAAGAGGAGAATTGATAAGGCAGTGGAAGCTTATCACAAGTTTAAGAATCCTCATATCAAAATCATTGCAAGTGGTGGTCAAGGAGGAGATGAGAAGATTTCTGAAGCGCAGGCCATTACAAACTATCTTCTTGAAGAGACAGATGTTCCCCAAGATGCGATTATTCTGGAAGATCAATCAAGGACTACCTATGAGAACCTTCTCTTTTCTAAGGAACTTGGCGAGAAACTGGTAGCCAAACCTCAATTTCTCTTTGTTACAAATGACTATCATGTTTTTCGTACCAGTACCTATGCGCGTAAGTTAAATATGAAGGGAGATGGCCTCGGATGTAGGACGGCAGGCTACTACATACCATCTGCTTTTATTCGGGAGTACGTAGCGCTCTGTGTTAAGATGAAATGGCTTTTCCTTGCCTTTTATGTCCTGCTATCAGTCCTCATTTTGATATCCTACAAAGGGATTATTTGGTAGTTAGATTTTATTTAAAAAGACTTAGAATGAACATGAAAGTATGTATTCTAGGTCTTTTGTTTTGTATACATTTAATTTTCAAGAGTATTATCTATTCTTCCAAGCTTGGTAACGGGTATCAATCAATAACTGGGTAAGGCGCCCCATGGTTTCCCTTTCTTCTGGAGTGAGGGATTGCGCTTGGACGAAGAGATGATGGATGTGTTCGATAGCCTTGAAGGAAGACAGGTCATTGATGGAGTTAATGCCAGCATCAAGAATACTGCCAAAGAAGAGGTCGAAGTAAAGTTGGAGTTCCTCGTCAGGGACTGTTGCCACCCACTCCTTGAAGGTTGTGTCAACTTGTTGGCTATCACTGTTGGTTTTATCCAGTTGGACGAAGTGCTTGTTCTCAATCTGCCAACTAAAGGTATCATGCTGGGCGATACCACCCAAGGCAGTACTGTGTACGATGATTTGCTGGTTAGGGATTTCCAGCATCATACCGATAATGGAACCTTGTGGGATGAAGACCTTGGTTCTATCCATTAGCCTTTGATAGCCCTCGGTTTGTGTCAGTTCTTTATGGAGACCAGGCGCATCAAAGGTATAAACTGCTGTGATTTGATCCTGTAAACTTTGTTCAATTTGACTAGCAGCATAGATGGCTAGATTTCCTCCCTTGGAATGCCCAGTCAGAATGACCTTTTGCTTAGGATAGTAGGCAAAAAAGTTCTTTAAATAGCGGAGGGCGTGCTTTTGAGCAGGAATTTCCTTCATATAGGTCAGGTGGAAATCTTCCTTCCAGCCAATGATACTGTCATCTGTCCCACGAAAGACAATCAGATAGGTATCGAGAGTGAGGCGGTAGGTCATAGCCGAAAATTGCTTTTGCAATTCAGGATCAATGTCATTGATAAAATGGGAGAGTTTGCAATTTTTGAAGCGTTTGTGTTGAGCTAGTTCATCTAATAGATGGAGGCGATTTTTGCTGGTCAACATGTTAGGCTCTCTTGGAACCTGAGTAGCTAGGTCTAAAAGTCGCTGAGGACTTGTGGAGACCAGATTATCAAAGGAGAGGTAGGTGGCTTCTGTTAAGGCTAGGATGTCTAACTCATTCAATGGAAAGTCGTAAAAGGAATCGTGTGCGACATCTTTTAGATAATCAAAAATATTGGCCATAAGAGCTCCTTTCTTTTTATTTATCTTATCACAATCACATAGAATTTACTAGTTGGTTTGTACGAGTTCTCTACATACCGACCTATAATGGTATGATTCAGATATATAGAAGACAGTTTGCTTTTATTTCAAACCTCTAAACATACTTGTTTGTATCTGTTTGTCGTCAATCCCATTCTCTTTTAAGAAATTTTTCATCTCATTTATATCATCAGGTTGGCCGGTTAAGAGATAAATAGCTTGGTTACCGTATTTCACAACCGCATTTTTTAAAAATGTTTGGCTTTGAGAAAAGGTTTCGCTAGTTTTATAAGTTAGATTCGGATTGTTCTTACTAAGCTCTCTTAACTCATGATCAAAAATGTTTACTCCTTTGTCTAAATGATTAAGAATGATGGAGCGCTTACCAGCCCACTCCTTCACAACTGGACGTAGAGTAGAAATACCGACATCAGAGGTAAAACAAACCAGTGCTTGGCCATTGTCTTTAACAGATAAAGATGAATCCAGCCAACTCATCTCAATTTTACTACCAGCTGGTAAATGTGTTAAGGTTTCCTTAAACACGCTACCACTATTATGGGTTACAATAAGAATTTCATCCTCATCAGGAGTGGAAGCAAGGGTTAGCCATCGGCTAGTCTGATCCTCCTTTACTGGACTTTTTTCTGGACCAAACGAGCTGTCAGGAAGCTTAAACTGAGCATAGGAGCCAGCTTTCCATATTTGATTTTTTGGTTTTGTGATGTGAACTAAATACAAATCTCCGCTGGGATTTTCAATGGATTTTATCGATAAAGTTTGACTTCGTCCAAGATAGGTAATGATTCCCCAAGATATAAAGCCGAGCACTCCAAGTGTAGTTAGAATAATTATGAACATTTTTTTCCCTCGTTTCATTTTTAACTCCTATAGTGTAGTAATTTTCTATGAATGAATAATATTTTTTTTCATTCAATAATTTCCAAAAAATAAAGAAAAGATTTCTTTATTTCAGTATTCCTTTAATGAAGTTGGTTGCTAGTATTTCTACAGTTTTGCTAATATCTGGAAAATCATTTTCTGTGATATGCATATCCATGTAGTAAAATAGGTTGTAAACTTGTAAAATATCTTGAATTTTTTCTGGAGAATGGCCTTCAGCCTGCAAACGATGAGTAAAGGTTTTCACGAGAAATTGATGAAATGGATTCGTGACTATTCCTTCTTCTGAGGAATAGTAGCTATGCAACTCATCTGCTATGGCAGGATTGTACCATTCTGCAAGGATTTTATTGGAAGAAACGAGTGCTCTGGATTGAGCAAAGAGTTGACTAATAAGATCAATCATATCAATTTCCCAATCCAGTTCTTCGATCATAGTTTGGCGAACACGGTTGTTTTCATCAATATAGATATCTAAAAAAATAGCCTCTTTACTTTCGTAATAGTTATAAAAAGATCCGACTGCCATATGAGCTTGTCTAGCAATTTCTGAAATTCCTGTCGCCTTGTATCCTTTTTTTGAAAAAACTTCATAAGCTGCGGATTTCAAAGCCTGTTTTTTGTCCAATTTGATTCACCTCTTTTCTGAATGAATATTAAATATTGTTCATTCATATCTTAACAAATCTTTTTCAGATTGTCAATCTGAAAGCTAGAACTTTTTACGGATACCACTTGATAAGGAGCTTTTCAATGTTAGAAGAGTATAGAGTGTCGTTTTAACTACACTCAAGGTTTGGAAGAATAGATATAAATTTTGGTTAAGGGGATGTATAAAAGAACTGAAATGAGGGTTGAAAAAATTAAAAATAAATGGGTAGTGCTGGCACTATGTCTGAAAATAAGGTATGATATCAATGGGGTTATTCACTATCTGTTTTTGAGCTGTTGTGACAAGGAAATGTCAAAAAAGTATTAGATACTAAGCCCTCTATTTATACTAAAGGATTTAAGACTCCTAAAATTAGCAAAGGAGAATCAGATGCACAAGATTTTATTAGTAGAAGATGATCAGGTTATTCGTCAACAGGTCGGGAAAATGCTCTCTGAATGGGGATTTGAAGTGGTTCTGGTAGAAGACTTTATGGAAGTGTTGAGTCTTTTTGTTCAATCAGAGCCTCATCTGGTCCTCATGGATATTGGACTGCCTTTGTTTAATGGCTATCACTGGTGTCAGGAAATCCGCAAGATTTCCAAGGTGCCCATCATGTTCCTTTCTTCGAGGGATCAGGCTATGGATATCGTCATGGCAATCAATATGGGGGCGGATGACTTTGTGACCAAGCCTTTTGACCAGCAGGTACTTCTAGCCAAGGTTCAGGGCTTGTTGCGCCGTTCCTATGAGTTTGGGCGTGACGAGAGTTTACTGGAATATGCTGGTGTTATCCTCAATACCAAATCAATGGATTTACATTATCAAGGGCAAGTCTTGAATTTGACCAAGAATGAGTTTCAGATTTTACGCGTGTTGTTTGAACATGCGGGCAATATCGTAGCGCGTGATGACCTGATGCGGGAACTTTGGAACAGTGACTTTTTTATTGATGATAATACCCTCTCTGTCAATGTGGCTCGTTTGCGTAAAAAATTGGAAGAGCAGGGCTTGGTAGGATTTATCGAGACCAAGAAAGGGATAGGGTACGGACTGAAGCATGCTTGATTGGAAACAATTTTTTCTAGCCTATCTGCGTTCCCGTAGTCGTCTGTTTGTCTATCTGATTTCTTTGACGTTTCTGGTCTTACTCTTTCAGTTTTTATTTGCCAGTTTGGGAATTTACTTTCTCTACTTTTTCCTGCTGTGTTGCTTTGTAACCATCTTATTTTTCACTTGGGACATATTGGTGGAAATGCAGGTCTATCGCCAGGAAATTCTCTATGGGGAGAGGGAAGCCAAATCTCCTTTGGAAATAGCTTTAGCAGAAAAATTAGAAGCGCGTGAGATGGAACTCTATCAGCAGAGGTCTGACGCAGAAAGAAAACTGACGGATTTGCTGGATTACTATACCTTGTGGGTCCATCAGATTAAGACCCCCATTGCAGCCAGTCAACTCTTAGTTGCAGAAGTAGCCGACCGCCAACTGAAGCAGCAATTAGAACAGGAAATTTTTAAAATCGACTCCTATACCAATCTAGTCTTACAGTACCTGCGTTTAGAAAGTTTCCATGATGATTTGGTCTTAAAGCAGGTTCAAATCGAGGATTTGGTTAAGGAAATAATTCGTAAATATGCTCTTTTCTTTATTCAAAAAGGCTTAAATGTCAATCTACATGACCTTGATAGAGAAATCGTGACGGATAAGAAGTGGCTACTAGTGGTTATTGAGCAAATTATCTCAAATAGTCTCAAGTACACCAAGGAAGGTGGTCTGGAGATTTATATGGACGGTCAAGAGCTCTGTATCAAGGATACAGGAATCGGGATAAAAAATAGTGATGTCCTCCGAGTCTTTGAACGTGGTTTCTCAGGATATAATGGACGCCTAACCCAGCAGTCATCTGGACTTGGCCTCTACCTATCTAAGAAAATTTCTGAAGAACTGGGTCACCAGATTCGTATTGAGTCTGAGGTTGGAAAAGGAACGACAGTACGGATTCAGTTTGCTCAAGTGAACCTAGTCCTTGAGTGAGAAGAGACAATGAGTTTTTACCCAATCTCTTTTTGCTATATTTCAGGATATTTGAAGACTGTTTTTTACAAAACCAATAATAGAATTTTTAATACGGAATATAGTATAAATACTGGTTCAAAGTGAAGTTTTGTATGCTTTATACTTTTGTTGAGTATAAAATCTATAAACTAAGGGGGAATTACAAAAATTAATTTGAGATAAAGTGAATTGTAGACTTGGGAAATGTCTCCTATTCGATTTCAGAATGAATCGTTGATACAGGATTAAAAGAACTGCAGCTTTCTTTTTATTTTGAATGAGATAGGTGTATATAGATTTGTGTAACTGGTGTAGAACTGTTTCTAAGAATTTATTGAATGTATCGAATACACACATTCTATTGATTTTGAACCAGTTTTTAATTTCTAAATGTCATAATAGTTTTATCAAGTAAAAGGAGACTGCCATGATTGCAGACAATATAAAATTCTTACGAAAATCACATAATCTGATATAACCAGAATTTTCACGGATTGTGGGTGTGTCACGAAATAGCCTAAATCGTTAGAAAAACTGAAAAAGCTTTCAATAGAAGTATTGGAAATATTCATTTTACATCTATCAAAGAAACATGGGATAGACCTATATTTTACAAAATAGCAAATTATATTTTGAATGATAGTAAAAACGGCAGTACTTGTGTGATTTACAATTATTGCACTCAATGTCCGAGTATCGCACTATCTGAAATAGGGAATAGTAGAGATTGTTCTGCGATATGTAAAAAAACGCATTAGCAAGGAGTATTGTATATGCTACCATATCTTAAAACTATTAGATGGTATCTCTTCTTTAATTTTCTTTTTGGTGTAGTATCGAATATCTGCACAGCTTTGTTACCGTATTTCACGCAGGCATTAATCAAAGGGGATTATCAAGTAGCTCTATATGGTTACTCTATGTCAGTGGCAGGCTATTTGAGTTGTAACTATATCCAAATGATACTTGATTGGAAGCAGGGGATTATCTTTTCGACTACTTTGAAAAATGAGTGGTTTCGTTCACTTCTGGGACTCAGTCACCACGATTTCAAGCAGAAAACAGTAGCAGAGTATATTTCCTATCAATCTAATGACCTAGATTCGTTGGAAAAGGATTACCTTCCTCCATTGATGAGTTTTATCAAACAAATTTTACGTATCATCATTTACGCTTTCATTATTAGCAGAACAATTAATCCTATTGTATCATTGATTTTAATCTTTTCCACTGGAATTAGTATTCAAATTCCTAAAATCGTTGGGAAGTTGACCGCTAATCGCAGACAGGTTTACTTGAAAAAACAAGGAGATTACTATCGAACTTTGGAGGATTTGCTCATGGGACATCATTTGGTAAATAAACTAACTATGTCGCATTTTTTGAATCAACAAAAGAGTTCTCTAAAGAATTTGCAGGATAAGTATTTTAAGTATGGTTTGACAAAAATTACTGGCATCTTATTGACAGGTGTTTCTTTTGAATTCATTAGTCTTGTTCTGTTTATTTATTTAGCCTACTCTCTATCTCACCAGCAACTCGGTATTCCTGAGGTGGTGGCGAGTTTCGGATATATTAATGCTTTTTCTGAACCAATACAGGAAATCCTTTATGATTTACAAATGTTAGAGTCCGTAAAGCCTGTAATCAAGAGTTTTCAAAACATTGTTGGGAGACCCGTTTCAGTTCAAGCACCTCAACATTCTTTTGATACGATTACTTTGAAAAACATTTCCAAACAAATGGGAGAATCAAAATTGATAATTACTTCCGCTACGATTCAAAAAGGGGATAAAATTGCGCTTATTGGTAAGAATGGGTCTGGAAAAAGTAGTCTTCTCAACATTTTAAATGGAACAGATGAAGATTTTGAAGGACAAATTGTGCTAGATGGGCTTGTTTTGGACCATCTTTGGGGAAGATTCGGTATGATTCTGCAACAAGAACATACATTTATTTCAAGTTATGAAAATAATGTAACGCTATTCAATAGTTTCAATGAAAAATTCAGAGAAGAAGATTTTGAAAAAATTCCACCACAATCCCTGTCAGGTGGTCAGCAACAACGAATGTATTTAAATCGTGAGAAAAATCGTAAAAATCCATTGCTTATCCTAGACGAACCTTTCTCTGCCTTGGATACTAATCAGTTTAAAATGGAATTGGAAAGAGTTCTGGAACTACCAAGTGCCGTCATTGTTACTTTACATCGCCAAAACGAATTATTAAGTAAGTTTGACCAAGTTTGGGAAATTAAGAATGGAGAACTTGTAATTTTGAAATAGCTAAATTATAAAGAATAAAACGCATAGTATCAAGGTTCAGGAGATATCGTTTTTCCTTCTTCGGATAAGGAAACAAAAATTTCTTGCTTCATCTATCTGTTAAATTGAGAGATTTCCTCAGAGAAAGACTGTAAAATTTTTGATATAATGTTAAGGATGGACTGACGGATATTTAAAAGATAATGTTCAAAAGAATAACAGGTGAGAAGAAAAATATGTAAGATTGGACAGAAGTATCTCTACCATCATCCATGCAGAAACAAGATTATATGAAATAAAAGGAGTAACTAATGACCGGAAACTATTCAACACGTGAATACCGTGAGAAATTATATGATGATCTTCATGTTCGATTAAGAGATACAGTGATTTTGATGTGTGCGATTTTTATTGCCTCTATCGGCCTAAATATGAATTCAACGGCTGTCATTATTGGAGCCATGCTGATTTCCCCTCTTATGACACAGATTGTTGGACTGGGGTTTGGTTTAGCTATTTTTGATACGCGTTTAATCAAGCAATCTCTAGAGGTTTTA
This sequence comes from Streptococcus mitis, assembly GCF_003943935.1. GTDB lineage: Bacteria > Bacillota > Bacilli > Lactobacillales > Streptococcaceae > Streptococcus > Streptococcus mitis_BK. The sequence goes on from NZ_RJOB01000005.1 coordinate 106,552, forward strand.
TTTACCCAAGTATTGGTCAGCTTGCTTGTCTCGGCTCTGTATTTCTGGATTTCTCCCTTATCTTATGAAAGTAGCGAATTGATTGCACGAACCTCTCCAACAATTTGGGATGTGCTCATTGCTATTGCTGGTGGGATAGCAGGCGTCATTGGTTCAAGGAAAAAAGAAGCAAACAATATCGTGCCAGGAGTAGCCATTGCAACAGCTCTGATGCCACCTATTTGTACTGCAGGTTACGGTTTAGCTAATGGAAATGTACGATTTTTATTTGGAGCTCTCTATCTTTTCTTGATCAACTGTGTTTTTATCATGCTAATCAACATTGTTGGAACAAGAATTATGATGAGAAAATCTCCCTTAAGTTCATTTAAAGAGCTAAACATTAAAATGAGAATTGGGTTGATATCCTTGATTGTATTATTGATTCTTCCGGCTAGTTATTCAGCAATTACTTTGACGATAGATCAAGCGCGAAAAGAAGGAATCAAACAGTTTGTAGGAAAAGAGTTCGCCAATCACACGGTCATTAATCAAGTCTACAAATCAAGAAACAATGAGTTGGTCTTGACGGTTGTTGGAGATCCGATTTCAGAAGAAGAATTAGAAACGCTCCACCAAAAACAAGCCTCTTACGGTATTCAATCTGTTCAATTGAAAGTCAATCAAGTTCATAATTCGACAAAATTAGACAGTGATTCGACCAAGGAATTTTATGAAACCATTAACAAGTATATCGATCAAAAACTCTCTGAAAAGGATTCACAAAAAGATCTCGTAAAAGAAAATGAAGCAGACAAGGATTGAGGACAATGAACTGAATCGGTTTTTACGCCGTGTTTTTCTTGTATCTTCCTCTTTCTTACTTATAGCAGGTTGTTTTTGATAAATCTAAGCAACACTAAATGATGAAGTGAAAGGGGATGAATCTTTGATAGTATTCATTTATTGTGAAATATGATATATTTATTAATTAGATGGATGAATACTTCTAGAGTTAAATATAGCATAATAGGGACAGACTTTTTGGTTTATTTTTGTTTGTAGTCGGATTATGAAAGAATATCCAATATTATGCGATAAGATAGAATGTTACAAAAAAGAAAGGGGATGCAATCCGATGAAGAAAGACAGATTAATTGTATTGACAGATGCTGTTCTAGCAATTATTATGACCATCTTGATTTTAGAGTTAGAAAAACCAACAACACCAAGTCTTGAAGCTTTTTGGGATTTACGGCAAAATTTCTTTGCTTGTTTTCTTTCCTTTTTCTGGTTGGGATCGTTATGGATGGCACTAAACACATTATGGGAAAAGGTTGAGAAAATTTCCTCAGAAATTATTTGGTGGAATTTGTTTCTACTCTTGGAGCGGCAGGAGTTCTCTTTGGAGAATTTCATGCCATCCAAGATACCAGTCTGAATGATGTGGTGGACCGGATCTATATAAATGTCAAGGATTTACCGTTTCAGTCCTTGGGAGCTTTAGCTAATATCCTGTCTGATGTTAAGAAGGGACTGATTCAAGACAGTCATATCTGGTCTTTCTTCCAGTCATTTTTCAAACAATATCAGTTGATAGTCAGCTTAAATCAGATCTATCAGTTTGTCTATCTTTCTCTGATGGAGATCATGTCCTATCTTCACTTTGATTATTGGAAAAAACGGCTCGGTCAGGAGCTAGTATGAATAAGGAGAACAAATGAGACGTTTAAAAATGTTATGGCATATTATACAGGTTACGGGTTTTACTCGGTTTGCTCTGAGTTTTGTGACCTTTGTTTTTGGGTCAGGAGGCGTGCTTTTCCTAGTTGAACCTGCTATCACAAATTACGGAGACGGTCTTTGGTATGCTTTTGTGACTTCGACGACTGTCGGCTACGGGGATCTCCTAGCTGTGACCTTGATTGGAAGGATTACCAGTGTCTTCTTGACGATTTATGGGCTCATATTTTTTGGCTGTTTATCAGCTGTTATTATTAATTATTATACCGATTTAAATAAGGAAAGAGGAGAGGACAAATGACTGCCAATTATTCAACACGGGAATACCGTGAGAAATTATACGATGACCTTCATGTTCGATTGAGAGATACAGCGATTTTGATGTGTGCAATTTTTATTGCCTCTATCGGTCTAAATATGAATTCAACAGCTGTTATTATTGGAGCCATGTTAATTTCACCTCTCATGACACCGATTGTTGGACTGGGATTCGGTTTAGCTATTTTTGATACGCGTTTAATCAAGCAATCTCTAGAGGTTTTATTGACTCAAGTGTTGGTCAGTTTGCTTGTCTCGACTCTGTATTTCTGGATTTCTCCCTTGTCTTATGCAAGTAGCGAGTTGATCGCACGAACCTCTCCAACCATTTGGGATGTTCTCATTGCTATTGCTGGTGGGATTGCTGGTGTGATCGGTTCAAGGAAAAAAGAAGCAAACAATATCGTGCCAGGAGTAGCCATTGCTACAGCTTTGATGCCGCCTATCTGTACTGCTGGCTATGGTTTAGCTAATGGGAATGTACGATTTTTATTGGGGGCTCTCTATCTTTTCTTGATCAACTGTGTCTTTATCATGCTAGCCAACATTGTTGGAACAAGAATTTTGATGAGAAAATCTCCTTTAACTTCATTTAAAGAGCTGAGCATTAAAATGAGAATTGGCTTGATTTCTTTGATTGTATTGTTGATTCTTCCAGCTAGCTATTCGGCAGTTACTCTGACAATAGAACAAGCGCGCAAAGAAGGGATCAAACAGTTTGTAGGAAAAGAGTTCGCCAATTATACGGTTATTAATCAAGTCTACAAGTCAAGTAACAATGAATTGGTCTTGACGGTTGTTGGAGATCCGATTTCAGAAGAAGAATTAGAAACACTCCACCAAAAACAAGCCTCTTACGGTATTCAATCTGTTCAATTGAAAGTGAATCAAGTTCAGAACTCGCCAACATTAGATAGTGAAGCGACCAAGGAATTTTATGAAAACATTGACAAGTATATTGATCAAAAACTCTCTGAAAAAGATTCACAAAACGATCTCGTAAAAGAAAATGAAGCAGACAAGGATTGAGGATACTGACTTTATCTAACTCATGAAAGTAAATCTTGTGTGGTGGTTTGGTCAATCACTACTAGCTCGGATTAAATAATACTCTTCGAAAATCAAATTCAAACCACGTCAGCGTCGCCTTACCGTACTCAAGTACAGCTTGCGGCTAGCTTCCTAGTTTGCTTTTTGATTTTCATTGAGTAAAAATATAAAAAGCAACAGCTGAAATAGTTGTTGCTTTTTAGGTAGCTAGGATTTTATCTCTTATTTCTCAACGCGTGATTTGTTGGCGATATCAGCTAGGATAGCTTGAACAAAGTCATCAACTGAGACAGTTTGTGTTTCTTTTTGGCCATAGCGACGAACGTTAACAGTTCCGTCTTCCATTTCCTTGTCCCCAACGATCAATTGGTAAGGAATCTTGCTTGTTTGTGACGCACGGATCTTGAACTGCATTTTTTCATTGCGCTCATCTACGTCTGCACGGACACCACGGTCACGGAGTTTTTTAGCTACTTCCCATGCGTAGTCTACGTGTTTTTCGTTAGATACTGGGATGAGGGTCACTTGGTGTGGTGCAAGCCATGTTGGGAAGGCACCTTTGTAGTTCTCAATCAAGATAGCTGTGAAGCGTTCCATAGTTGAGATAACTCCACGGTGGATCATAACTGGACGGTGCTCTTCGCCATCAGCTCCGATGTATTTAAGGTCGAAGCGTTCTGGAAGCAAGAAGTCAAGTTGGATAGTAGAAAGAGTTTCTTCTTTTCCAAGAGCGGTCTTAACTTGAATATCCAATTTTGGTCCGTAGAAGGCTGCTTCACCTTCGGCTTCAAAGTAGTCCACGCCCATTTCATCAAGGGCTGCACGAAGCATGGTTTGAGCATTTTCCCACATCTCATCGTTATCAAAGTACTTGTGAGTATCTTGAGGGTCACGAAGAGAGAGGCGGAAGCGGTATTCATTCAAGTTGAAATCTTCATAAACATCGATAATCAACTGAAGGGCACGCTGGAATTCTTCTTGGATTTGTTCTGGAGTCACAAAGAGGTGACCGTCGTTGAGTGACATTTCACGCACGCGTTGAAGACCTGTGAGGGCACCAGATTTTTCATAACGGTGCATCATACCGATTTCAGCGATACGGATTGGCAACTCACGGTAAGAGTGAACATGGTGTTTGAAGACTTGGATGTGGTGCGGACAGTTCATTGGACGAAGGACAAATTCTTCCCCGTCACCCATGTCCATAGTTGGGAACATGTCCTCTTGGTAATGATCCCAGTGACCAGAAGTCTTGTAAAGTTCAACAGAAGCAAGTGGTGGAGTGTAGACGTGTTGGTAGCCTGAAGCTAGCTCTTTGTCTACGATGTAGCGTTCCAACTCACGACGAATAGTCGCACCATTTGGCAACCAGAATGGAAGCCCTTGACCAACCTCTTGAGAAATCATGAAGAGGTCAAGCTCTTTACCAAGTTTACGGTGATCACGTTCCTTAGCTTCTTCACGCATTTGGAGGTAGTTCTTCAAGTCTTTCTTGTCAAACCAAGCTGTACCATAGATACGTTGCATCATAGCGTTGTCGCTATTTCCACGCCAGTAAGCACCTGCTACATGGAGAAGGTGGAAGATTTGGATACGGCCTGTTGATGGGACGTGAGGGCCACGGCAAAGGTCTACATATTCCCCCTGACGATAGATAGTCAAACCACCCTCGTCTTCTGAATGTTCTTCAATCAATTCCAACTTGTAAGGGTCGTTCTTGAAGATTTCACGTGCCTCGTCTTTAGTCACTTCTTCACGGATTGATGGGAAGTTTTCTTTGACAATTTTTTGCATTTCTTCTTCGATACGAGGAAGGTCTTCGTTAGAGATTTGACCAGCAGTGTTGTCAGTATCGTAGTAGAAACCATCTTCGATGGCTGGACCAACTCCCAAGTGAATGTCTGGGAACAGACGACGAGCTGCTTGGGCGAACAAGTGAGCAGCTGAGTGACGCAAGATTGGAAGGGCATCTTCGTGATCAGGTGTCACGATTTCGATGCTTCCATCTTCAGTGATAGCACGAGTAGTGTCGATGAGTTTGCCGTTGAATTTACCAGCCAAGGCCTTTTTAGCTAGGGAATTGCTGATAGATTGAGCAATTTCAAAAGTTGTAACGCCAGATTCGAATTCACGAACAGCGCCATCTGGGAAAGTAATGTTAATCATGATGTTCTCCTTACTTATATTATTGACGAATGTGTTAACCCTATTCTGAAAACAGGGACAGAGGATTGTGAAAGCTAGAAAAACAAAAAACGACATCCTCGAAAGGACGTCGCAACGTGGTTCCACCTTCATTTATGTTCCTCAAAAGAGAGGGACACCTCTGATTGGCTCTAACGTGGCCACCGTTTTATGTTTTCATAAAAGTCAGTAGAGTAGTATCAGTTTAGGCTTCCTATGCGTTCTCAGCAACCACGCACTCTCTAGTAGAAAGGGACTAAGTGACTTGTCTCTATGGATTATTATAGCATGATTGTGAAAATTTTCAAGATATTTGTAGATTTTTTTGAATTTCCTTGTTGAGGGGGAGAATTAGGAATGGTAATCTTAGAAGAGGTTGGGTATCTTCATTATGTTGGTGAAGTAAAGAGAAAGGAGTAAATCTGTTGACAAAGAAGTTAGTTATTGGTAGAATAGGGATTGTCGTAAAGACAAATAACTTCTTCTTGGTTGCAGGCATGCCAACCTGTCACTCGGATGAAGCCAAATAAAAAGGAGAAACATCATGGCAATCTCAAAAGAGAAAAAAAATGAAATCATCGCACAATATGCACGTCACGAAGGTGATACAGGTTCAGTAGAGGTTCAAGTTGCTGTCCTTACTTGGGAAATCAACCACCTTAACGAACACATCAAACAACACAAAAAAGACCACGCTACTTACCGTGGATTGATGAAGAAAATCGGTCGCCGTCGTAACTTGCTTGCATACTTGCGTAAAAACGACGTTAACCGTTACCGTGAGTTGATCAACTCTCTAGGACTTCGTCGCTAATCTTGCGTCTAAACCGTTTCTATACTTCGTTGACTTCGGCTCGATGTACCATTAGTACAACCTTCGCCTCGTCGCCTAGTCTATAAACGTTTTATCCAGCAAGACTGGAGCTCTCTGATTTTCAGAGGGCTTTTTACGTTGTTACCGTACCTCGATATACTCAAGTATAATCTTCGGTTACGGTTCCTAGCACTGTAAGGTAAAATAAACCAGATATTCTCCCTTCGGGTAGATTTTTTTGTTTCACTAAAAATTTTGTACAATCTTCGCCTCATCGCCTAGTCTATAAACGTTTTATCCAGCAAGACTGGAGTTCTCTGATTTTCAGAGGGCTTTTTTATTGAGGTTTTATCGGTCACAATTTTGGAGACTACAAAAACCTCAAATGGTATCAGCTAATTACACCATAAAGGTGCGCAGCTACTCGGAGAGCCCACACTTTACGAAGTAAAGTATAATATGTTATACTTTACATGGAAGTAGTCACCGAATTCCAGTTAGAAATTACTATGTAACTACGTTTTGAGGAGGAGTAAAATGCTTTCCTACGTTCGACATTACCCACTAGCGATAGCTAAATTAATGTGTCTGTGCTCTCCTAAAATCTGCTGATTTATTACTGACTAATACAGGAGGTTTTTATGGGACAGACAATCATATCTGCTATTGGTGTTTATATTTCTACCAGTATCGATTATTTAATTATTTTAATTATTTTAATTATTTTAATTATTTTAATTATTTTAATTATTTTAATTATTTTAATTATTTTATTTGCACAGCTATCACAGAATAAACAAAAATGGCATATTTATGCGGGGCAATATCTAGGCACAGGCTTACTTGTAGGGGCGAGTTTAGTTGCTGCTTATGTCGTTAATTTCGTGCCTGAAGAATGGATGGTTGGATTGCTTGGTTTAATCCCTATCTATTTAGGGATTCGCTTTGCAATTGTTGGAGAAGGTGAGGAAGAAGAGGAAGAAATTATTGAAAGATTAGAACAAAGCAAGGCAAATCAACTGTTTTGGACAGTTACATTGCTGACAATTGCGTCTGGCGGAGATAATTTAGGTATCTATATACCTTATTTTGCTTCGTTAGATTGGTCACAGACCCTCGTGGCGTTGCTTGTGTTTGTAATCGGTATAATTATCTTATGCGAGATTAGTCGGGTGTTATCCTCTATTCCGTTAATATTCGAGACAATTGAAAAATACGAGCTAATCATTGTGCCCTTAGTATTCATTCTACTTGGACTATACATCATGTATGAAAATGGCACGATAGAGACTTTTCTGACCGTGTAGATTTTTTTGTTTCACTAGGATTTTAGCCCGAGCTCAAATTGGCTCTCTGATTTTCAGAGGGCTTTTTACGTTGTCACCTTACCTCGATATACTCAAGTATTATCTTTACTTACGGTTCCTAGCACTATAAAACCAACTATATTCATTTGTTCTCATCTTGTTCCATTGTTGAAAATATGGTATACTTTTCATGAGAATTTTCTAAATTTTTAAGATTCTATCAAAGGAGGTTTGCATGCTTTCCAAATTTTCTGGAAGCCGACAAGACCAGCAATTTGTGTTACTTTTAGTTGTTTTGCTAGGTATTTTAGGGATTTCTCTCTTTCTAGCAGTTTCAATGGGATCTGTTGCGATTGATTTAGGAGATACCTACCGGATTATTTTGAGCAGGTTGGGATTTCCTCTTGAGATAGGAGAGGTTTCCAAGTCTACTCTTGCCATTGTATGGAACATGAGATTCCCCCGAGTATTGTTAGGTTTGATAGTGGGGGCTGGTCTTTCTATGTGTGGTAGCGTGATGCAGTCTACAGTGAACAATCCCATCGCAGAGCCTTATGTCTTAGGAATATCTGCGGGTGCAACTCTAGGGGCAACCTTGAGCATCATTCTTGGATTAAAAGTGATGATTAGCTTTGGAGCTTTTCTTGGAGCTATTTTGGCAACAATTGCTGTCCTCATCATTGCCTCTATGCAGGGACGGATGACGACTTCTAGTCTGATCTTATCAGGAACGGTGGTCAACGCTCTCTTTCTGGCTTTTTCCAACTTTATTATCTCAGTTGGCGCTAATGCGGATAGTGTGATGACCATTAAGTTTTGGACCATGGGCTCGCTCGCTGGGACTTCCTGGGCAGACTTGGTCCTGCCAACTATAGTAGTAGGAATAGCCTTTCTATTTTTCGCTACCCAGTATCGTGTTTTCAATGCGATGATGATGGGAGATGAGGCTGCTTTAACTTTGGGAATTCCTTTACGATTTTATTGGTATCTTTATGTGACCATGGTGGCTGTACTGACAGCAGTCTTGGTGGCAACCTGTGGGATTATTGGATTTGTTGGTCTGATTACTCCACATTTAGCTCGAGGGTTAGTAGGAACGAATTACAAGAGGCTTTTTCCTGTTGCAACCTTGCTAGGTGCCCTCTTTGTCATTTGGGCAGACGTACTCTCTCGTATCATCATTCCAAACGCAGAGCTTCCTATTGGTATTTTCACAGCCTTGGTAGGTGCTCCCTTCTTTATCTACATTGTTGGAGGTAGGCGAAGGGAGGTGAGGGTCTGATATGGACTTGATTTGTCAGGATATCCATTTTGGACTAGGAGAGAAAAAAATCCTTAAAGGAGTCTCTCTTAAGGTTAAAGGGAATCAATTTCACACGATATTAGGACCAAATGGAAGTGGAAAAACCAGTCTACTTAAACTCCTCTATCGTCAGGAAAAGGCGGACAAAGGTTTGATAAGCCTAGATGGAAAGCCTCTGGAACAATGGATGCTCAAAGAAACAGCCAAGCAAATGGCAGTTGTCACCCAGTTTAACCAGCTGCAGTTTGATTGTACAGTTGAGGAAATCGTCTTGTTGGGAAGAACTCCCCACCTCTCTTTTTTACAGAAGGAAAAGGAAAGGGATTATGCCCTCGTTCAAGATGCCCTCGTTAAGGTGGATATGCTTGAGAAGAAAACTCGTCTCTATTCGTCCCTGTCAGGGGGAGAGAAACAGCGAGTCTTGTTAGCACGTGCCTTGGCGCAAGAACCGACTATCTTGCTCCTAGACGAACCAACCAATCATCTGGATATCAGGTATCAGCTAGACTTGTTGTCTATTGTGAAGAATCTCAAGGTCAATGTTCTAGCTGTCCTGCATGATATTCAACTTGCTTGTCGCTATTCGGATTATCTCTATCTAATGAAAGAGGGAGAAATCCTTTACCAAGGGACTCCAAAGGAGACCATCACCCCTGAGTCATTGCAAACTGTATATGGAGTTCAAAGTCAGGTGACTTGGACCGAGGATCAGCAAGCTATGATTCACTATTTATAAGAATGAAAAGGAAAACAAGATGAAAAAAACACTAAGCATTTTACTCGTAACAGTAGCTACCTTAACTTTGGCAGCTTGTGGCAATACTACTACAGAAAAAGCTACCACACAATCTAGCACAGAAACAAGTCAAAAGGCCAGCACAGAGACGACTTATCCGCTAACGGTCAAAACCTATGATGCTAAAGGAAATGAAGTCGAACAAGTTTTTGACAAGGCACCCGAAAAAGTTATCACCAACAATCTTTCAACCACTGAAATCTTATTGGAGTTGGGGTTGAAGGATAAAATTGTTGGCATGCTCAATCCAGACAATGCTGTGACGGACAAATACAAGGACGCGATTGCGACGATTTCTCAAATTGGGGATAAAAAAACAGTCTCACAAGAGACAGTGCTTTCTTATGAACCAGACGCTGTGATGGGTCGAAACATGATGTTTTCTGAAAAATCTTTGGGGACAGTTAGCACTTGGAATGAAAATAAAATCCCAGTCTATACACAAAAAGCTTCTCTCTCAACGATTCAGCAAGATTTGGGGAATATCGTAGAAGATGTAAAAAATCTTGGAATGATTTTTAATGTTCAGGACAAAGCTAATGAATACGCAGCCCAATTACAAACTAAAATTGACGCTGTTAAGAAAGCAAATCCAGCAAGTCAAGGTGAAAAGAAAAAGGCTTTGATTATGGTTGCTTATAATGATCAAACCTTCGGTGCCTACAAGTCTGCTTTGCAAGAAAGTTTGCTGAACCAACTTGGTTATACAAACGTTGCTACGGGGACATCAGGCTTGACCTTGGAAAATCTCGTGTCAATGGATCCTGAATTGATTATCTATGTAACCAGTGACCGCAATAAAAAATTGGATGAAAAAGCAGTAGAGTTGATGAAGGCAAATGCTGTTTTGGAAGGTGTTCCTGCTATTAAGAATCAAAAAATCATGACCATTTCTTACGATGAGTTGATGGACTATGGTCCAGCAGTGATTGATTCCCTTGAGAAAATCAATGACTTTATCAATAAATAATGAGTTTGATTGGGAAGGAATCCAAGTCAAGGTCAGTCTTCCTTCGACCTATGATTCCAATCAAACCTATCCAGCTATTCTCTTGAATGATGGAAACTTGGATTTCCTATCATCCCTGTCCGATTCTGTGATTTTAGTGGGCTTGACCTCTAAAAATCGCCTAGACGACTACACGCCCTGGAAGGCAGCTGCTCTGAGAGAGGGGACTCCAGATTTTGGCGGTCAGGCAACTGCCTATCATGATCATTTATTTGGAGGTCTTTTAGATAAGCTGCAGTCGCTTTATCGCCTGGACGAAACTCGCCTTGCTTATGGAGGGTATTCACTAGGTGGTTTGGCGGCAGTCTACAGTCTTTTCAGTTTTGACAAGGTTTCCTGTGTCTTTTCCATCTGCGGTTCCTTTTGGTATCCTGATTTTGTGACTTACTGCAAGGCAGATACAGTGAAAAATCTAGATTGTTTGCTGTATTTACAGAACGGTCAAACAGAAGGAGCTCATCATAGCAATCGCTTGGCTCAAGCACCCGCCTATGCTGAGCAGACCCATACCGATCTTCAGAAATGCTATCCGAACGGTCAGTTTGTCTTTGATCCCTATGGACACCACGAACAAGTGGATGAGCGATTTCTCGCCTTTTCCAACTGGTTGGCCCAAAAATGGAAAATTGAATAAAAGAGTTATCCCTTGGCTTTTGCCAAGGGATTGTTGTATTTTTTAACCAAGAGACTCTCTCTTCTTATCTGGATTCCAGATGAAGCTTGCGATGAAGCTAAAGATGATGGTTAGGATAGCGAGGATAATTGCAAGGATGAGGGCAGGGATGCGGATAAACCACCAGAGTGGGTTTGGTTTTTTATCATTGTGCCATTGTTTGGTTTCTTCATCCAGACGTTGGAATTCTGTTTGTATACGATTGGCGACTGTTTCAATGCCTTCATCATTCATTTTCTTGATATCTGAAATATCGATTGGATTTCCAAAGTTCATATCGACACGCTCACGGCTAACCAATCCCTTCAAACTCATGGGACCTGTGTAGGTAACCGGCATGATACGGACCTTGGCCATTTTGGCAATCAGGGCTACGCCACCCTTGACATCGTTTGAGTGGCGGCTACCACTTGGAAACATGATGAGAGAGCGGTCACTTTTTTTAAGGACATTGATAGGATATTTGATGGCAGAGGCGCTGGGATTTTCACGGTCGATGGGAAAGGCACCACACATACGAATCCACCAGCCAAAGATACGGTTAGTAAAGAGTTCTTTTTTGGCCATAAAGATGAACTGTTTTGGCTTGGTCGCAAAAGCCATGTAAACAGGATCCCACCAGGTGCGGTGAGGGGCAACCAGAATATAATTTTCATCTTGATTAGGAATTTTATCAGTATTATGATAGTGGGCATTGCCATTGATGGACCATAGGAGCAAGACAACCAATCCACGTAAATAAGTATAAAACATGCGATCTCCTTCGATTGTTTTCTTGTTAATATTATACCTTATCAAAGGAGGGCTGGCAAACTTTTTCCCTTGACTAGGTGCATATTTGGGATGAGATTAGAATTCTTTTAGAAAAAATGATATGATAGAATTTATGGATAAAAATAAGATTATGGGGTTAACCCCAAGAGAAGTCAAGGAAAGACAGGCTAAGGGCTTGGTCAATGATTTTACCGCTTCGGCCAGCACCAGCACTTGGCAAATCGTTAAACGAAATGTCTTTACCCTTTTTAACGCTTTGAACTTTGCCATTGCTTTGGCGTTAGCTTTTGTGCAGGCTTGGAGCAATCTGGTCTTCTTTGCCGTTATTTGCTTTAACGCTTTTTCTGGTATTGTGACTGAGCTGCGGGCTAAACACATGGTGGACAAGCTCAATCTCATGACCAAGGAAAAGGTTAAAACCATTCGTGATGGCCAAGAAGTGGCTCTCAATCCTGAAGAATTGGTGTTAGGAGATGTTATTCGTTTGTCTGCTGGGGAGCAGATTCCTAGTGATGCCTTGGTTCTAGAAGGTTTTGCGGAAGTCAATGAAGCCATGCTGACAGGGGAAAGTGATTTGGTGCAAAAGGAAGTTGATGCCTTGCTTTTGTCTGGAAGTTTCTTAGCTAGTGGGTCAATTTTGGCTCAAGTCCACCATGTCGGAGCTGACAACTATGCTGCTAAGCTTATGATGGAAGCCAAGACAGTGAAACCAATCAACTCCCGTATCATGAAATCGCTGGACAAGCTAGCTGGTTTTACTGGGAAGATTATCATTCCCTTTGGTTTGGCCCTCCTGCTGGAAGCCTTGCTTTTAAAAGGTCTACCTTTCAAGTCATCCGTTGTAAATTCGTCGACAGCCCTTTTGGGAATGTTGCCTAAGGGAATTGCCCTTTTGACCATTACTTCGCTTTTGACTGCAGTGATTAAGCTTGGCCTGAAAAAGGTTTTGGTACAGGAGATGTACTCTGTTGAGACCTTGGCGCGCGTGGATATGCTCTGTCTGGACAAGACGGGCACCATCACCCAAGGAAAGATGCAGGTGGAGGCTGTTCTTCCACTGACGGAAACTTACTGTGAAGAGGCTATTGCCGGCATCCTGACAAGTTATATGGCCCATAGTGAGGATAAGAATCCAACAGCCCAAGCCATTCGCCAGCGTTTCCAAGGTCAGGTTTCCTATTCTATGCTCTCTAATCTTCCTTTCTCAAGCGACCGCAAGTGGGGTGCTATGGAATTGGAAGGTCTGGGGACTGTTTTCTTAGGTGCGCCTGAGATGTTGCTGGACTCTGAAGTCCCAGAAGCCAGAGAGGCTTTGGAGAGAGGATCACGTGTCTTGGTTTTAGCCCTCAGTCAGGAAAAACTTGACCATCACAAGCCGCAGAAACCTTCCGATATTCAGGCCCTGGCCTTGCTGGAAATCTTGGACCCCATTCGAGAGGGAGCAGCAGAGACGCTGGACTATCTCCGTTCTCAAGAAGTGGGCCTCAAGATTATCTCTGGTGACAATCCGGTTACTGTGTCCAGCATTGCCCAGAAGGCTGGTTTTGCAGACTATCACAGTTATGTAGATTGCTCTAAAATCACGGATGAGGAATTGATTGCTATGGCTGAGGAGACAGCTATTTTTGGACGTGTTTCCCCTCATCAAAAGAAACTCATCATTCAAACGTTGAAAAAAGCAGGCCATACAACAGCTATGACTGGGGATGGAGTTAATGATATCTTGGCTCTTCGTGAGGCGGATTGTTCCATCGTAATGGCGGAGGGAGACCCGGCAACACGTCAGATTGCCAATCTGGTTCTCTTGAACTCAGACTTTAATGATGTTCCTGAGATTCTCTTTGAAGGTCGTCGTGTGGTCAATAACATTGCCCACATCGCACCAATTTTCTTGATTAAGACCATCTATTCTTTCTTGCTCGCAGTCATCTGTATCGCCAGTGCTTTACTAGGTCGGTCTGAGTGGATCTTGATTTTCCCTTTCATTCCAATTCAGATAACCATGATCGACCAGTTTGTGGAAGGTTTCCCACCATTCGTTCTGACTTTTGAACGAAATATCAAGCCTGTCGAGCCAAACTTCCTCAGAAGGTCCATGCTTCGTGCCCTACCAAGTGCTCTCATGGTCGTCTTCAGCGTACTCTTTGTGAAAATCTTTGGAACGAGTCAAGGTTGGTCTGAGTTAGAAATCTCAACCCTCCTCTATTACTTACTTGGGTCTATCGGTTTCCTATCCGTATTTAGAGCCTGCATGCCATTTACCCTTTGGCGTGTCCTCTTGATTGTCTGGTCAGTAGGTGGCTTCCTAGCTACAGCTCTCTTCCCAAGGATTCAAAAACTGCTTGAAATTTCGACATTAACAGGACAAACACTACCTGTCTATGGGGCCATGATGCTGGTCTTTACCGTAATTTTCATCCTGACAAGTCGCTATCAAGCCAGAAAATAAAAAAGACTGCAATCTGTGGATTGCGGTCTTTTTAGGTGCAAGATTGCCAGCCTAAATGTGGTATAATAAATGGTAACAGAGTTTTGGAAAGTGAGAGAAGATGATTTCAAAGAGATTAGAATTAGTAGCTTCCTTTGTGCCACAGGGAGCCATTTTACTAGATGTGGGAAGTGACCATGCTTATCTGCCTATCGAGTTGGTCGAAAGAGGCCAAATCAAAAGTGCCATTGCAGGTGAGGTCGTAGAAGGTCCCTACCAGTCCGCGGTTAAAAATGTTGAAGCGCACGGCCTAAAGGAGAAAATCCAGGTTCGTTTAGCCAATGGCTTGGCAGCCTTTGAAGAGACAGATCAAGTGTCGGTCATTACCATTGCTGGTATGGGTGGTCGTTTGATTGCTAGGATATTAGAAGAAGGCTTGTACAAGTTAGCCAATGTAGGGCGTCTGATTCTCCAGCCAAATAATCGTGAAGACGACTTGCGTATCTGGTTGCAAGACAATGGTTTTCAGATTGTGGCAGAAAGTATTCTAGAAGAAGCTGGCAAGTTTTACGAGATTTTGGTGGTGGAAGTGGGACAAATGAAGCTATCAGCCAGTGATGTTCGCTTTGGTCCTTTCTTGTCCAAAGAAGTCAGCCCAGTCTTTGTCCAAAAATGGCAAAAAGAGGCTGCTAAGTTAGAGTTTGCCCTCGGACAAATCCCTGAAAAAAATTTGGAAGAACGTCAAGTTTTAGTAGATAAAATTCAAGCCATCAAGGAGGTTCTCCATGCTAGCAAGTGAAGTGATTAAAGCGTATGAAGCCTTTTGCCCTCAGGAATTTTCTATGGAAGGAGACAGTCGTGGCCTGCAAATTGGCACTTTGCACAAGGATATCCAAAGAGTCATGGTTGCTCTAGATATTCGTGAAGAAACGGTGGCTGAAGCCATTGAAAAGGGTGTGAATTTGATTATCGTCAAGCACGCGCCGATTTTCCGTCCCATCAAGGACTTGGTTGCTAACCGTCCACAAAATCAGATTTACATTGATCTGATAAAGCATGATATCGCAGTTTATGTCAGCCATACCAATATTGACATCGTTGAAAATGGCCTCAATGACTGGTTCTGCCAGATGCTAGGCATTGAGGAGACGACTTATCTGCAGGAGACAGGTCCTGAACGTGGAATTGGACGTATTGGGAATGTTCAGCCTCAGACATTTGGGGAATTGGCTTACCAGGTCAAGCAAGTCTTTGGCCTAGATAGCCTTCGAATGGTGCATTATCAAGAGAGTGATTTGCAGAAGCCTATTTCAAGAGTGGCTATCTGTGGTGGTAGCGGCCAGTCTTTCTATAAGGATGCTTTAGCTAAGGGAGCAGATGTCTATATTACTGGCGATATCTACTATCACACTGCCCAAGATATGCTGTCTGATGGCTTGCTGGCATTGGATCCAGGTCACTATATCGAAGTGCTTTTTGTGGAAAAAATCGCTGCACTTCTTACTCAATGGAAGGCAGAAAAAGGCTGGGATATTGATATCTTGCCTAGTCAGGCATCAACCAATCCTTTCCACCATATCTAGTTAGAAAGTGAAGACAATGAAAAAAGTTGCTATTATCGGAGCAGGGATTGTGGGAGCAACAGCTGCCTACTATCTCTCGAAAGAAAGTGACCTAAAGGTGACCGTTTTTGACCATGGACAGGGGCAGGCTACCAAGGCAGCGGCGGGCATTATCAGTCCTTGGTTTTCAAAACGCCGCAATAAAGCATGGTACAAGATGGCACGCTTGGGTGCTGACTTTTATGTGGATTTGTTAGCTGATTTAGAAAAGTCTGGTCAGGAAATCGACTTTTACCAGCGCTCGGGAGTCTTTCTCCTGAAAAGGGATGAATCTAAGTTGGAAGAACTCTATCAACTAGCCCTCCAGCGCAGGGAAGAATCTCCCTTGATAGGTCAGTTAGCTATTTTGGACCAAGCCTCAGCTAATGAATTATTCCCTGATTTGCAGGGATTTGACAGCTTGCTCTATGCTTCTGGTGGAGCGAGAGTGGATGGCCAACTCTTAGTGACTCGTTTGCTAGAAGCTAGTCAAGTCAAACTGGTCAAAGAAAAAGTGAGTCTGACACCTTTAGCATCAGGACATCAGATTGGCACAGAGGTGTTTGATCAGGTTATTTTAGCGACGGGAGCTTGGTTGGGACACATATTAGAACCCTTAGGATATAAAGTGGATGTTCGTCCTCAAAAAGGACAACTCCGAGACTATCAACTTGCCCAAGACATGGAATCCTATCCTGTTGTTATGCCAGAAGGGGAGTGGGATTTGATTCCTTTTGCAGGTGGGAAATTATCCTTAGGCGCTACCCATGAAAATGATATGGGATTTGATTTGACGGTGGATGAAGCCTTGCTCCAGCAAATGGAGGATGCGGCCTTACCTCACTATCTAGGCTTGGTAGAAGCGACTTCCAGAGCTGAGCGTGTGGGAATCCGTGCCTACACCAGTGATTTCTCTCCTTTCTTTGGGCAGGTGCCAGAATTGGCAGGTGTCTATGCTGCTAGTGGACTAGGTTCATCAGGCCTCACAACTGGTCCTATCATTGGTTACCATCTAGCCCAACTTATCCAAGACAAGGAGTTGACCTTGGATCCAGTAAACTACCCAATTGAAAACTATGTCAAACGAGTAAAAAGTGAATAAGAATTTTACTTAAATTTTAGTCTCCCCTCTAGGATGGCAAATGACATTCCCTATCAAAAATGGTAAAATAAGAAAAAATAATCCGAGAATCGAGGAAAGAAGATGCAAGAAAAGATTTTGGTAACGGGTGGGGCAGGTTTTATTGGAACTCACACAGTTATTGAGTTAATCCAAGCAGGTCATCAGGTTGTTGTGGTGGATAACCTTGTCAACAGCAATCGTAAAAGTTTAGAAGTTGTTGAGAGAATTACAGGAGTTGAAGTGCCTTTCTATGAGGCAGATATTCGAGACACAGATACCCTCAGAGATATTTTCAAGCAAGAAGAACCAACAGGGGTCATTCACTTCGCTGGCTTGAAGGCTGTCGGTGAATCTACCCGTATTCCTCTTGCCTACTATGACAACAATATTGCTGGGACTGTTAGTCTTTTGAAGGTAATGGAAGAAAACAACTGTAAAAACATCATTTTCAGTTCTTCTGCGACAGTTTACGGAGATCCGCACACAGTACCCATCTTGGAAGATTTCCCACTTTCAGTGACCAATCCATACGGCCGTACTAAGCTTATGCTAGAGGAAATTTTGACAGATATCTACAAGGCAGACTCAGAATGGAATGTGGTCTTACTTCGTTACTTTAACCCAATCGGAGCCCATGAGAGTGGTGATTTGGGAGAAAATCCAAACGGTATTCCAAATAACCTTTTGCCATATGTAACTCAAGTAGCCGTTGGGAAATTAGAGCAAGTGCAAGTGTTTGGAGACGATTACGATACGGAAGATGGAACTGGTGTTCGTGACTATATCCACGTTGTCGATTTGGCTAAAGGTCACGTCGCAGCTCTGAAAAAAATCCAAAAAGGTTCAGGTCTAAACGTTTATAACCTTGGAACAGGTAAAGGCTACTCAGTTCTTGAAATTATCCAAAATATGGAAAAAGCAGTGGGACGTCCAATTCCTTACCGCATCGTAGACCGTCGCCCAGGGGATATCGCAGCCTGCTATTCAGATCCTGCAAAAGCCAAAGCAGAATTGGGCTGGGAAGCAGAACTCGGCATCACCCAAATGTGTGAAGATGCATGGCGTTGGCAAAGCAAGCATCCAAATGGATTTGAAGACTAAGATGGTGATGTCAATCATTGTCCCCTGTTTAAACGAAGAGGAAGTACTTCCTCTTTTTTATCAGGCTTTGGAAGCTTTACTTCCAGATTTGGAAACAGAAATCGAGTATGTCTTTGTCGACGATGGATCAAGTGATGGAACCTTGGAACTCTTAAAGGCCTATCGGGAACAAAATCCGGCAGTACATTATATTTCTTTCTCTCGAAATTTTGGAAAAGAAGCAGCCCTCCATGCAGGTTTGCAATATGCGACAGGAGATTTGGTGGTGGTGATGGATGCAGACCTCCAAGATCCTCCTAGTATGTTGCTTGAGATGAAAGCCTTACTAGACCAGAATACAGACTTGGACTGTGTTGGAACAAGGAGAACTAGTCGGGAGGGAGAACCCTTCTTTCGCAGTTTTTGTGCTAATCTCTTTTACCGCCTTATGCAAAAAATTAGTCCAGTAGCCCTGCCGTCAGGTGTCCGTGATTTTCGCATGATGAGAAGGTCTGTGGTCGATGCCATTTTAAGCTTGACGGAGTCCAACCGTTTTTCTAAGGGACTCTTTGCCTGGGTCGGTTTTAAAACCCACTATCTGGACTATCCAAATGTCGAAAGGCAGGCTGGCAAGACCAGTTGGAGTTTTAGGCAACTTTTTTTCTACTCCATTGAAGGGATTGTTAATTTTTCAGATTTTCCCCTGATTATAGCCTTCGTAGCTGGTCTCCTATCTTGTTTTATTTCTTTGCTTATGACCTTTTTTGTTGTGGTTCGGACCCTTATTTTGGGCAATCCGACATCAGGTTGGACCTCTCTGATGGCTGTTATTCTCTTTCTTGGGGGAATTCAACTCCTGACCATTGGGATTCTTGGCAAGTACATCAGTAAGATTTATCTAGAGACTAAAAAAAGACCACTTTATCTTATCAAAGAAAAAAGTGACCTTCCTGATTTTACAGAAAAAAATAAAGTGAAAAGACTATAATTTTACATGGAAATATGCTAAACTAGAAAGAGTGAAACGTTCTTGTCAATTTACTATGAAAGATTAGTGTTGATCTTTAATCAAGGCACGTGTCGGACAGTTTCTAATAGCTTCTATGACATCCTGGCTAGGAGAAATTTCTTTTTCTAGTTGGTCAGGGTCATCGTAAAAGCGCACGATTCCATTATCGTGGTAATCAAATAAATCAGAATAAGTTTGGCAAAGCCCACAGGCAATGCAGCGTTCAGGTATAAGTGTGATTTTCATATTTATATTGTAATAAGAAAAGTCAAAAAAAACAAGGAGTAAGGTATGGCAAAAGAACCGTGGCAAGAAGATATTTATGAAAATCAAGAAGAAACAAGATCAGGCCGTCGTTCGAAATCACAGGGTGGTGGAGTTATAGCGAATCGTATCTTGACTATTTTAGCTAGTATTTTCTTTGTAATTGTGGTGGTGATGATTATTGTTCTGATCTATCTTTCATCGGGTGGGAGTAATCGCACAGCAGCCTTGAAAGATTTTCATGATTCTGATGCAAATGTAGTACAGATTTCATCTTCTAGTAGTTCAGAGCAGGCATCTTCTAGTTCAGAGGAAAAGGTAGAAGAGTCATCTAGTAGTTCAGAACATCCAACTGATCCAGAAGGAACGACAAAAGTGTTAGCAGGAGAAGGGGAAGCAGCCATTGCAGCTCGTGCAGGTATCTCGATTGCTCAGTTGGAAGCCTTAAATCCTAGTCATATGGCTACAGGCTCTTGGTTTGCTAATCCAGGTGATGTTATAAAAATAAAATAGGAGCCGATATGAAAACAATTCAAATTGCTATTGACGGTCCTGCTTCAAGTGGTAAGAGCACGGTCGCAAAGATCATTGCCAAGGATTTTAGTTATACCTACCTAGATACAGGTGCTATGTATCGTGCCGCGACTTATATGGCTCTCAAGAATCAGTTAGGAGTTGAACAAGTTGAAGAACTCTTAGACCTGTTGGACCAGCATCCAATCAGTTTTGGGCGCTCAGAAACTGGAGAACAACTTGTCTTTGTAGGAGATGTGGATATTACTCATCCTATCCGTGAGAATGAAGTGACAAATCATGTCTCTGCTATTGCAGCAATTCCTGAAATTCGTGAGAAACTAGTTTCTCTCCAACAAGAAATTGCCCAGCAAGGTGGAATTGTCATGGACGGTCGCGATATTGGCACGGTTGTATTGCCACAAGCAGAATTGAAAATTTTCCTAGTAGCTTCTGTCGATGAAAGAGCAGAGCGCCGTTACAAGGAAAATATCTCCAAGGGAATTGAGACAGAGCTTGAAACCCTAAAAGAGGAAATTGCTGCGCGTGACTACAAGGATAGTCATCGTGAGACTTCACCTCTCAAACAAGCAGAGGACGCAGTTTACCTTGATACAACTGGTTTAAACATTCAAGAAGTAGTTGAAAAAATCAAAGCAGAAGCTGAAAAAAGAATGTAAATGTTGAAAAGCCGATAGATTGATATCGGTTTTTTTCTAAATTTGTCAAAATACTAATTTTAAGGTATAATAGTTGCTGTTCGAGAAATTTTGATTTTCAAAGAATAGTGAATGATTATAAGGAGAAACCATGAACAACCTACCAAATTGCCCACAATGTAACTCAGAGTATGTCTACGAAGACGGTGCCCTACTGGTTTGCCCAGAGTGTGCTCATGAGTGGAATCCTGCTGAAGTTGCAGAAGTAGAAGAAGGTCTTGTCGCTATCGATGCCAACGGAAATAAATTGGCTGACGGTGATACAGTAACTCTCATCAAGGACTTGAAAGTAAAAGGTGCGCCAAAAGATTTGAAACAAGGGACGCGCGTGAAAAATATCCGCATCGTAGAAGGCGACCACAATATCGACTGTAAAATCGATGGCTTTGGCGCTATGAAACTTAAATCAGAGTTTGTGAAGAAAATTTAAGCATGTCAAAGCACTATAAACTAGTATTTTATAGCCGTATCTTCTTGTTTCTAGCGGCTTTTACGGGAGTTTATCTTGAAATCGCCAAGCATGGTGGATTTGGGATGCTTCTCTATTATACGGTTCTGTCAAATCTTTTAGTAGCGATTTTTACGCTCTATCTTCTAAAGGTTATGAGCCGTTTAGGTGAAAACTGGCAAAGGCCAAGTCTCCTGCGCTTAAAAGGTGGGGTCACCATGAGTATCATGATTACCTGTGTGATTTACCATTTCCTTTTAGCGCCCATTGCGACTAATTTTTATACTCTAGAAAATTTCCTTTGCCACTATATCGTTCCCCTCTGGTTTTTAGCGGATACCCTCTTTTTTGACAAACAGGGTCAATATAAAATCTGGGATCCAGTTGTGTGGACGATTTTACCCTTGCTGTATATGATTTTTGCTCTTTTTAATGGCTTGGTACTGAAATTAGACATTCCTAATTCTAAGGTCAGTCCTTTCCCTTACTTCTTTTTGAATGTGAACAAGGGTTGGGATGTCGTGTTTAAGTGGTGTCTGATTATCTTTGTTGCCTATATGGTGGCAGGATTTATCTTCTACTTTATTAAGCAAATCAAGAGAAGGTCATCTTAAGACACAAGGGATTCATTTTCGAGTTTAAGAAGGAGTCTACAAAACAATGGGACTTCTTCTTTTCTTGCTTTATAATTCTCAAAAGAGTAGAAGATTAAGAGAAAATATAGAAAGAGATTTCATGAAACAATTTTTAGAACGGGCCAGTATTTTGGCTCTCTCCCTCGTTTTGATTACGTCCTTTTCGATTTCAAGTGCCCTTCCAGCCATGTTTGACTATTATCAAGGTTATCCTAAAGAACAAATTGAGCTCTTGGCGAGCTTGCCTTCCTTCGGGATCATGATTATGTTACTACTAAATGGCTTCTTAGAAAAAATATTCCCTGAGCGCTTACAGATTAGTTTGGGCTTGCTGATTTTATCACTGAGCGGGACGGCTCCTTTCTGGTATCAAGCCTACCCCTTTGTCTTTGGAACACGGATTCTTTTTGGTTTGGGTGTTGGAATGATCAATGCTAAGGCCATTTCTATTATCAGTGAACGTTATCAAGGAAAAACGCGGATTCAGATGTTAGGGCTACGCGGTTCTGCAGAGGTCGTTGGGGCCTCTCTCATTACCTTGGCAGTTGGCCAGTTGTTGTCCTTCGGTTGGACAGCTACCTTCCTAGCCTATAGTGCTGGATTTTTGGTGCTGATCCTTTATCTGCTCTTTGTACCTTATGGAAAGGAAAAGAAAGAAGTTAGGAAAAAGGAGAAGGAAGCAAGTCGTTTAACTCGAGAAATGAAAGGCTTGATTTTTATCCTAGCTATAGAAGCGGCAGTGGTAGTTTGTACCAATACGGCTATTACGATTCGTATTCCAAGTTTGATGGTGGAAAGAGGGCTTGGAGATCCCCAGTTATCTAGTTTTGTTCTTAGTGTCATGCAGTTAATCGGGATTGTGGCTGGTGTGAGTTTCTCTTTCTTGATTTCTATCTTTAAAGAGAAACTGCTCCTCTGGTCTGGTATTACCTTCGGCTTAGGGCAAATCGTGATTGCTCTCTCTCCATCCTTGTGGGTGGTAGTGGCAGGAAGCATTCTGGCTGGTTTTGCCTACAGTGTAGCCTTGACGACGGTCTTTCAACTTGTCTCTGAAAGAATTCCAGCTAAACTCCTCAATCAAGCAACTTCATTTGCTGTATTAGGCTGTAGTTTCGGAGCCTTTACGACACCATTCGTTCTAAGTGCAATTGGCTTGCTAACACAAAATGGGATGTTGGTCTTTAGTATCTTAGGATCTTGGTTGATTGTAACCTCTATCTTTGTTATGTACCTACTTCAAAAGAGAGCTTAGGATTGGTTCCTAAGTTTTTCTTTTTAGGATTTTTGTACCCATACAGTATTTATTTTAAGACCTTGTCTACAGACTAATTTCTTGATAAAATAGAAGTTATGACAAGATACAAAGCAACTATTTCCTATGACGGTTACGCCTTTGCTGGTTTTCAGCGCCAGCCTCATGCGCGTAGCGTTCAGGAGGAAATTGAAAAAACCTTGACTAGATTAAATAAAGGGCAAGCCATTACTGTTCACGGTGCTGGTAGGACTGATAGTGGGGTTCATGCCTTGGGACAGGTTATTCATTTTGACTTGCCCTATCAGATGGATGAGGAGAAGCTCCGTTTTGCTTTGGATACCCAGTCCCCTGAAGATATTGATGTGATTTCGATTGAGCTTGTGGCAGATGATTTTCATTGTCGTTATGCTAAGCATAGCAAGACTTATGAGTTTATCGTGGATAGAGGGCGTCCCAAAAATCCCATGCGCCGTCACTATGCCACCCACTTTCCCTATCCGCTTGATGTGGAACGGATGCAGATGGCAATCAAAAAGTTAGAGGGAATACATGATTTTACAGGCTTTACAGCCTCTGGAACCAGTGTGGAGGATAAGGTTCGCACCATCACAGAAGCTAGTCTCAGGGTTGATGAGACAGGCCAGTTTTTGACCTTTACCTTTTCAGGAAATGGCTTCTTGTATAAGCAGATTCGCAATATGGTGGGGACACTGCTCAAAATCGGAAACAACCGAATGCCAGTAGAGCAGATTGACCTAATCTTGGAGAAAAAGGACAGGCAGCTTGCAGGTCCCACTGCAGCACCAAATGGTTTGTATTTAAAGGAGATTCATTATGAAGAATAATCGTATTTTAGCACTTTCTGGAAATGACATTTTTAGTGGTGGTGGCCTGTCAGCTGATTTGGCTACCTATACCTTGAACGGCTTGCATGGCTTTGTAGCAGTGACTTGTTTGACAGCCTTGACAGAAAAAGGATTTGAAGTCTTTCCAACTGACGATACCATTTTTCAACATGAATTAGATAGCTTGCGTGATGTGGAGTTTGGGGGAATTAAGATTGGTCTTCTTCCTACTGTCAGTGTGGCTGAGAAGGCATTGGACTTTATCATACAACGCCCAGGAGTGCCTGTGGTTCTGGATCCTGTCTTGGTCTGCAAGGAAACGCACGACGTAGCAGTTAGTGAACTCTGCCAAGAGTTGATTCGCTTTTTCCCTCATGTCAGCGTGATTACGCCTAACCTTCCAGAAGCAGAATTATTAGCTGGTCAGGAAATTAAAACCTTGGAAGATATGAAAACTGCAGCACAGAAATTGCATGACTTAGGAGCGCCAGCAGTCATTATCAAGGGAGGCAATCGCCTTAGTCAGGACAAGGCTGTGGATGTCTTTTATGACGGACAAAACTTTACAGTCCTAGAAAATCCTGTCATTCAAGGGCAAAATGCTGGCGCAGGTTGTACCTTTGCCTCAAGCATTGCCAGTCACCTACTCAAAGGTGATGAACTTTTACCAGCAGTAGAAAGCTCTAAGGCTTTCGTTTACCGTGCTATTGCACAAGCAGACCAGTATGGAGTGAGACAATATGAAGCAAACCAAAACAACTAAAATTGCCCTTGTATCCCTATTAACCGCCCTTTCTGTGGTTCTAGGCTATTTCTTAAAAATTCCAACACCGACAGGTATTCTAACTCTTTTAGATGCGGGTGTTTTCTTTGCGGCCTTTTACTTTGGTAGTCGTGAAGGAGCTGTAGTCGGAGGACTAGCAGGTTTCTTGATTGACCTCTTATCAGGCTACCCTCAGTGGATGTTCTTTAGCTTGGTCAACCATGGCTTGCAGGGATTTTTCGCAGGATTTAAAGGAAAAACTCAGTGGTTAGGCCTTATCTTAGCAACGATTGCCATGGTAGGAGGCTACGCCTTGGGTTCTACTTTGATGAATGGCTGGGCTGCAGCCCTACCAGAAATTCTACCAAATTTCATGCAAAATATGGTAGGGATGATTGTAGGATTTATTCTTAGTCAAAGTATTAAGAAGATTAAGTAAAGAGGCTGGATAAAAGTATTAAAAATCAGAAAACGCATAGTATCAGGTGTTGATGTACTGACCCCAAAAAGTTAGACAATCAATTTATCCGAAGGATTTAGTTCTGTATTGCACAGGACTGAGTCCTTTTAGTTTTACTTTAATTCGTTTATTGTTGTAGTAATCAATATAGTCTACAATAGCTTGTTCCAATTGCTTAAGCGTTCTCATAACCGTAAAACATTTCCGATTTCAGAATGCCAAAGAAGGACTCCATCATACCATTGTCTGGGCTGTTACCCTTACGTGACATGGATGCTTGAATTCCCTTACCCTCAAGAAACTGGTGATAAGAATCGTGTTGATATTGCCAGCCTTGGTCGCTATGGAGAATCGTATTCTCGTAGTGCTTCTCTGTGAATGCCTGTTCCAACATTGTTTTTACTTGTTCTAAGTTGGGTGAAGTTGAAAGATTATAGGCTATAATTTCGCTATTAAAGCCATCTAAAACTGGTGATAAGTAAAGCTTTTGAGTACTTGCTGGAATGGCAAATTCTGTCACATCTGTGTAGCACTTTTCCATTGTTTTAGAGCCTTCAAATTGACGTTGAATGAGATTCTCTGCCTTCTTACCAACATCTCTTTTATGAGAAGAATATTTTCGTTTCTGTCGCATTTTAGCTTGTAAATTGAGTACTTCCATCAAGCGTTGAACTCTTTTATGATTTACCAGATAACCACGATTTCTTAGTTCTAAATGAACCCGACGATAACCATAATTTCCCTTGTGTTCGATAAAAATGGATTGAATTTCATCTTTAAGCTCTTGGTCCTTATCTGGTTTATCTAGCTGTTTCAAGTGATAGTAGTAGGTCGAACGAGCTAGTTTAATGGCTTTTAGAAGAATATCTAACGAAAACTCAGTCATTAATTCTTGAACAATTTCTGTCTTTCTTCTTTCTCTTTTTCCTCCTTCAATCGGAGTTCTCTTAACTTTTTTAGGATAGCATTCTCCGCTCTCAGGTACTCATTTTCTGCTTGAAGACGTTCTAATTCTGTCCTCTCTTCAGGTCTCTTTTTTGGCTTACGTCCCATTTTAGGTGGTCTCCCTCTTGTTTTCTCAACAATAGTATACCCGTTTTTCCTGTATTGTGCTAGCCAGTTAAGAAGTATCGTACGACTTGGGAGGCCGTATTCAAGAGAAACTCTATCTTTAGTCCAGCCTTCATGTAAGACTTTATGAATCATTTCTTGTTTTAAATCAGGAGAATAGTAACGATTTTTCCCTTTTTTGACGAACTCTATTCCGTAACGATCAATCAATTTAATCATGTACCTAATATTAGAATTGTTTATCCCAAATTTATTTGAAAGCTTCTCTATGCTATATCCTTGTTTTCTAAGTTCATAGATCTGAACTTTATCATCATAAGTTAATTTCATAATAAAAACACCCCAAAAGTTAGATTTTTTCTGTCTAACTTTTGGGGTGCAGTTCATGAAAGCTTGATACTATGCGTTTTATTGTGGGAAGATTTTATACTCTTCGAAAATTTCTTCAAACCGCGTCAACGTCGGCTTGCCGTATATATGTGACTGACTTCGTCAGTCTTATCTACAACCTCAAAACATTGTTTTGAGCAACCTGCGGCTAGTTTCCTAGTTTGCACTTTGATTTTCATTGAGTATTAGATGAATATTAATCAAAATAAAGCAAGTCTTTGCTGGTGCTTGTAAAGAGATCAAAGCCTTCCTTGGTAACAACACCGCAGTCTTCGATACGGACACCGACTTTACCAGGGATATAGATACCTGGTTCAACAGAGAAGCACATGCCTTCTTCGATGATCATGTCGTTTCCTTCCATGATAGATGGGAATTCGTGGACATCCATACCGATACCGTGACCGAGACGGTGGTTGAAGTACTCACCGTAACCAGCTTTTTCGATGACCTCACGGGCAGCACGGTCCACTTCATGGGCAGTCACACCTGGCTTGATAAAGTCAAGAGCAGCTTGTTGGGCTTCAAGAGTCAAGTTATAAATATCTTTCTTGAATTGGTCAGGTTTGCCGACAGCGACTGTACGGGTCATATCTGAAGCATAGCCGTTGACGAGGACACCCAGGTCAAAGAGGAGAAGAGCATCATTTTCAACCTTATTAGCTGCTGGAATACCGTGTGGATTTGCAGCATTATCACCAGTCAAGACCATGGTATCAAAGCTCATTTCATACCCTTCACGCTTCATAGCAAAGTCGATTTGGGCGATGATATCTGTCTCAGTCTTATCAAGAGAAATATTATCAAAACCAACCTTAACAGCCTTGTCCGCATAGAAACCTGCAACCATCATTTTTTGCACTTCATCAGCTGATTTGATGAGGCGCATGCGTTGGATACGAGGAGTGAGGTTTTCAAACTCAGCAGTTTCAAAGACTGTTTTCAAGCCATGATATTTGGTCAAGATGAGATTGTCAAACTCAACAGCGACACGTTTGAAGTCAAGCTGTGGAAGAGCATGTTTCATTTTTTGCCATGGGTTTTCAGAGTCCACATAGCCCACAACTGGGAAGGAAACAGTGCTGCTTGCACGCTCAACCTCAAGGGCTGGGACAAAGAGGAGGGGTTCCTGATTAGCTAGGACAAAAAGGAACATTTGGCGTTCATGGGGATCACTGTAAAAGCCAGTGAGGTAATTGATTGTGACGGGGTCAGATACGACAGCGACGTCTAGTTTTTCTGATTCAAGATATGTTACGATTTGTTGTAATTTAGACATATGCTACCTTCTTTCTACTCCTCTATTTTGGCAAAAAATGAGAGAAAATGCAAGGGAGAAGGGTAAAAGAAAAGACAAAAAGAACTCCGACAAGATAACGGAGTTCTTTGATATCATTTTCCTTTGTTTAAGAAAAGTCAGCCTTGCTTTTGACGTCGCTGTATTCTTCAGCGATTTCTTGGCTGAGAATGTCCTCATAGGCAGGGAGTTGGATGTCCTGACCGTATTTCTTCTTGAGGGCAGTAGTGACTAGGCGATAAGCTAGATTAGCATTACGAGAGAGGATAGGCCCGTGGAAGTAGGAACCAAAGACATTCTTGTAATGAACCCCTTCGCCGACTTTTTTTTCGTTGTTTCCATTTCCATAGACAACCTGTCCCAGTGGTTTTTGGTCATCAGAGAGGAAGGTACGGCCTTGGTGATTCTCAAAACCATAGTAGGTTTCATTGAAATCTTCATTGTGAATCTTGATGTCACCAATAAAGCGGTTATTGGTCTGGTTGAGGGTGTAGTGGCCCATGACCCCTAGTCCTTCGATACGTTTGCCTGAAGCTTCAACATAATATTGCCCCAATAGTTGGAAACCGCCACAGATAGCGAGAACCACACCGTCATTTTGGATGTAGTTGTCAATGCTCTCTTTTTTAGCAGGTAGGTCGTCTGCAATGATACTCTGTTCAAAGTCTTGACCGCCACCGAAAAAGGCAATGTCGTAGTGATTTTCATCAAAATCATCATGAAGTGAAACGATGTCAACCGTCACATGGGCTCCTAGTTTTTCAGCCACATACTTGAGCATGAGGATGTTTCCATTGTCCCCGTAGGTATTCATGAGATTTCCGTAGAGGTGGGCAATGTTGAGCTGATAGGGGTAATTGCCAGCTTTTGAGGAAAGTGAAGTATAAACCATTAGTTCATCTCCTTTCTAACAATCTGACGACTAGCCAGCAGTTCGCGGAATTCCAGCATAGCAGTATAGGTAGCTAGAATATAAGCATGCTTACAATCTTGGTTTTCAATGGTTTTAAGAACTTGTTCCAGACTACTTGTTTCAGTGATTTTCTCAGCTGGATAGCCTGTTACTCGTAGACGACGTGCGATTTCAGAATGACGCACACCGCCAGCGTTGATTTCAGGGATGTCCATCTCAGTGATTTGTTCAAAATCAGCATCCCAGATCCAGCTCGTATCAATTCCATCTGCATAGTTGGCATTTAGGAGGACAGATAGGCTAAATGGATAAGGTGCTAGTTTAATCATTTCGATAGCTTGGGTCGCACCGACTGGATTTTTAATCAAGACGAGGGTACATTCCTTGTCACCGATATGGAAGGTTTCTTGGCGTCCAAAGACAGCACGGCTCTTATCAAATCCCTGCTTGATTAGTTGGGAATCTGCGCCGAGGAAACGGGCGATAGCCACAGCAGCTAGGGCGTTGTAGATATTATAGAGCCCACCGATTTGAATACCGTATTCTTGTCCGTCAATGACAAAGCGAGAGCGATTGTTGGTTAACTCAACCAAGTCTGTCAAGCGATAGTCTAAATCAGGACGTTTACATCCGCAGTCTTCACAGATATAGGCACCCAAGTTTGCATAGGTATTATGCTCATATTTGAGGATGCCTTGGCAGTCAGGACAGAGGATTCCTTCGGTATTGTAGTGAGCTAGCTGGGCTGGACCTTTCTCCAAGTCAAAACCAAAATACTGTACAGGATTTGGAATAGCTGGCTTGTAGAAAAGTGGGCTGTCTCCATTAAGGAGAACAGTGGCAGTAGGCACTTTACGAATAGCATCCAAAATCATCTTGTAAGTTGTGTAAATCTCACCATAGCGGTCCATCTGGTCACGGAAGATATTGGTGATAACAAAAAGGCTTGGCTGGATATAGTCACAGATACGAGATAGACTGGCCTCATCGATTTCTAGAACGGCAATATTTTTTCCAGTTTTAGACGATTTGGCTGTTAAGAAGGTTGTCGCAATTCCTGTAATCATGTTGGCACCGCTTGGGTTGGTCAGAACTTGACCATAAACCTCTTTTAAAATGCCGACAGTGAGGGCAGTTGTCAAGGTTTTTCCGTTGGTTCCAGTGACCACGACAATCTCGTAGTTCTTAGCTAGGTTTTGTAAAATATCTTTATCAAATTGAAGGGCAAGTTTTCCTGGGAGCGTACTTCCACGGCCAAGACGGCTTAAAATAAAGTGGGAAGAACGCCCAGCAAGAAGGCCCAAAGTAGTTTTTAAGTTCATGTTTCTATTATATCATAAAAGAGGGAAAAGACAGATTTGATACTCAATGAAAATCAAAGAGCAAACTAGGAAGCTAGCCGCAGGCTGTACTTGAGTACGGCAAGGTGAAGCTGACGTAGTTTGAATTTGATTTTCGAAGAGTATGAGATTTCGCAGAAATGAAAACAGCCCTCAGAGGGCTGTTCGATACGATTAAATCTCAACTTAAATCGCAAATAAGTCATTCAAGTTCTCAGCCAAGGTTGGGTGAGTGAAGATTTGTTTTGTGAAGTAAGTGTAAGGAATCTTGTTGTCCATAGCAACAGTGATGATGTTGATGATTTCTTGAGAACCTTCTGAGAAGATGCTTGCTCCAAGAATTTCTTTTGTTTCAGTATTAACCACAGCTTTGAAAGCTCCACGAAGGTCTCCATTTACGTGACCACGAGGCATTGCTGCAACAGGGATTTCCTTGACAGCGTATGGAAGTTTCAAATCAGCCGCTTGGCTTTCAGTCAAACCAACTTGAGAAAGGGCAGGTGTGATGAACATAGTATTTGGCACATTGAGACGATCTTCAAGTGTGTAGCTGCCATCACCAGCAAGGTAGCTGTAAACAACACGGAAGTCATCAAGTGAAATGTAAGTAAACTGAGGGCCACCGTTGACATCTCCAACTGCAAAGACACCAGGAACGTTTGTTTGACAATGTTTGTCTACTTTAATAGCACCACGTTCAGTTAGTTCAATATCTGTATTTTCAAGTTGAAGTGGTTCTACATTTGGTTTGCGTCCAGTTGAGTAGAGAAGGGCGTCGAAACGGTAAGTTTCGTTTTCAGTTACGAGTAGTACTTGGTCACCATCATTTTTGATTTCAGTAGTGCGGATATTTTGAAGCAATTCAATACCGTCTTCTTCCATATATTGTTTAGCAAGAGCTGCGATGGAAGGTTCTGCACGAGGTAGGAAAGTATCCAAGGCATCTAGAACTGTAACCTTGCTTCCAAGTTTGTTGTAAAGACCAGCAAATTCAAGACCGATATTTCCGCCACCAAGGACTCCAAGTTTTTCAGGCAATTTGTCCAAGTTTTGAATACCTGTTGAGTCAAATACGTTTTTGCTTGTAGAAAGTCCAGGGATTGGCAAGACGTTTGAAACAGCACCAGTGTTGATGACGATTGTTTCAGCGGTCAGTTCTTTCTTTTCATCACCAGCTTGGATTTCGATGACTTTATTTGAAAGGAAGTGAGCTTCCGCATCAAAGATGTCCACGCCTGTACCAGCAACAGTAGCATAGTTTTTACCGTTGAGGCGACTAGTGATAGTGTTTTTGGTAGCAATCACTTCTTCAAAAGACAAGTCTTTCTCAGCAGCAACTAGCAAAGTTTTAGTTGGGATACAACCAATGTTGATACAAGTTCCACCATACATAGCTTTACTACGTTCAACGAGGGCAACTTTTTTGCCAGCTGAAGCCAATTTACCTGCTAGTGTTTTACCAGCTTTACCAAATCCGATAACGATTAAATCATAAGTTAACATTTAGAATTCCTCCTATTCGAATTACATTCTAGCACAAGAAAAAAACTTTTGCACAATTCTGCTACGCTTTCAAAAAGTTTATAAAATATTGGAAATTTCAGCCTCATTTTCTCAAAAAATCGTTTACATGACTTTATTTTCGGATAATGCTATCTTTTAAGCTTGTCTTGTGTTATACTAGATAGGTTGCAAAGAAAACAGTACTTTTCTTTCGTGGAAAAGAAGCAACACAGTATTTCATCCAGAATGAGAATACGTCATGAAAAGAAAAGTATAAAAAGCGCTATAGGGTGGCTTCGCACCACCTTTAGAAAGAAGAATAACGTGAAATTTAATGAATTAAACTTGTCTGCTGATTTGCTAGCAGAGATTGAAAAAGCTGGATTTGTAGAAGCCAGTCCGATCCAAGAACAAACCATTCCTTTGGCCCTTGAAGGCAAGGATGTTATCGGTCAAGCACAGACTGGTACAGGGAAAACTGCAGCCTTTGGCTTGCCTACCCTTGAAAAAATCCGTACAGAAGAAGCGACCATCCAAGCCTTGGTGATTGCTCCGACACGTGAACTTGCTGTCCAAAGTCAGGAGGAATTGTTCCGCTTTGGTCGTAGTAAGGGAGTCAAGGTTCGCTCAGTATATGGCGGATCAAGCATTGAAAAACAAATTAAGGCTCTTAAATCTGGTGCTCATATTGTTGTAGGAACACCAGGTCGTCTCTTGGACTTAATCAAACGCAAGGCCTTGAAATTACAAGATATTGAAACTCTTATCCTTGACGAAGCGGATGAGATGCTCAACATGGGCTTCCTTGAAGACATCGAAGCGATCATTTCTCGTGTCCCTGAAAGCCGTCAAACTTTGCTTTTCTCAGCAACTATGCCAGATGCTATCAAACGTATCGGTGTTCAGTTTATGAAAGAACCTGAACATGTGAAGATTGCTGCCAAGGAATTGACGACAGAATTGGTTGACCAATACTACCTCCGTGTCAAGGAGCAAGAAAAATTTGATACTATGACTCGTCTTATGGATGTGGAACAACCAGAACTTGCTATTGTATTTGGTCGTACCAAACGCCGTGTGGATGAATTGACTCGTGGACTTAAAATCCGTGGCTTCCGTGCCGAAGGAATTCATGGAGATTTGGACCAAAACAAACGTCTTCGTGTCCTTCGTGACTTTAAAAATGGCAATCTTGATGTTTTGGTTGCGACAGATGTGGCAGCGCGTGGTTTGGATATTTCAGGTGTGACCCATGTCTACAACTATGATATTCCACAAGATCCTGAAAGTTATGTTCACCGTATCGGTCGTACAGGTCGTGCTGGTAAGTCAGGTCAGTCTATTACCTTCGTTTCACCTAATGAAATGGGTTACCTCCAAATCATCGAGAACTTGACAAAGAAACGCATGAAAGGTCTCAAACCTGCAAGTGCAGAAGAAGCATTCCAAGCTAAGAAGCAAGTAGCTCTTAAGAAAATAGAACGTGATTTTGCTAATGAGGAGATTCGTAGCAACTTTGAGAAGTTTGGCAAGGATGCTCGTCAATTGGCCTCAGAATTCAGTCCAGAAGAATTGGCCATGTATATCCTGAGTCTGACTGTTCAAGATCCGGATAGCCTTCCTGAAGTGGAGATTGCGCGTGAAAAACCACTACCGTTTAAACCATCAGGTAATGGCTTCGGTGGTAAAGGTAAGGGAGGTCGTCGTGGAGATGACCGTCGTGATAATCGCCGAGGAGACAACCGTCGTGGTGGTCGCCGTGATGATTTCAAAAAAGGAAGTCGTAGCAACGATCGTTTTGACAAGGAAAAACGTTACCGTAATAAAGACAATAAAAAACCACGCAATACTTCAAGCGAAAAGCAAACAGGCTTTGTTATTCGTAACAAGGGCGACAAATAAGAAAAAGCGGTTCAAAATGAATCGCTTTTTTATATAAGGAGACCAAGGGTGAAAGAAGATGGTGATAGCAAAGGATAGGTGAAATGGAAAGGTATTATCCACTCATCTTCTTATGATAATATAATATCAAAAATAAATTAGTTTGTCAATGATAAAAATCTATTTTTCTAAAATATTTCAGCTAGTCTAAATTGCAATTAAATAAGCAATTTTCAGATAATAATTGAAAATTCAAGCTTTTTATGTTATAATGATAGCGATTAAATTCGAGGTGAAAAATGGCACATTTATTAGAAAAAACAAGAAAAATTACTTCTATCCTGAAGCGCTCGGAGGAGCAGTTGCAGGAAGAGCTTCCCTACAATGCGATTACCCGTCAACTGGCAGATATTATTGATTGTAATGCTTGTATTGTCAATAGCAAGGGACGTCTCCTTGGCTATTTTATGCGTTATAAAACCAATACAGATCGTGTAGAGCAGTTCTTCCAAACTAAGATTTTTCCGGATGACTACATTCAAGGTGCGAACATGATTTACGATACAGAAGCGAATCTGACAGTTGATCATGATTTGAGTATTTTCCCTGTAGAGAGTCGTTCGGATTTTCCAGATGGCTTGACAACCATTGCACCGATTCATGTATCAGGTATTCGCCTTGGTTCTTTGATTATTTGGCGCAATGATAAAAAATTCGAAGACGAGGACTTGATTCTTGTTGAGATTGCCAGTACCGTTGTTGGGATTCAGCTTCTTAACTTTCAACGAGAAGAAGATGAGAAAAATATCCGTCGCCGTACTGCCGTCACCATGGCAGTCAACACACTTTCTTATTCAGAACTCCGTGCTGTTTCAGCGATTTTAGGGGAATTAAATGGAAATGAAGGGCAGTTGACTGCATCTGTGATTGCAGACCGTATCGGTATTACCCGTTCTGTGATTGTCAATGCTCTTCGTAAACTTGAGTCTGCGGGAATTATTGAAAGTCGCTCACTTGGAATGAAGGGAACCTACCTTAAGGTCTTGATTTCAGATATTTTTGAAGAAGTGAAGAAAAGAGATTACTAATGACTAAAGCTTTGATTTCGATTGATTATACAGAAGATTTTGTTGCCGACAGTGGTAAATTGACAGCAGGTGCCCCAGCTCAAGCTATTTCGGAAGCCATTAGTAAGGTGACTCGATTAGCTTTTGAACGAGGAGATTACATCTTCTTTACCATTGATGCTCATGAAGAAAACGATTGTTTCCATCCAGAAAGCAAGCTATTTCCTCCTCACAATTTGATTGGGACTAGTGGACGGAATTTATACGGAGATTTGGGTACATTTTATCAAGAGCATGGTTCAGACAGTCGTGTCTTTTGGATGGATAAACGCCATTATTCAGCTTTTTCAGGGACTGACCTAGATATTCGTTTGAGAGAGCGTCGCGTGTCTACAGTGATTTTAACTGGTGTCTTGACGGACATCTGTGTCCTGCATACAGCTATAGATGCCTATAATCTAGGATATGACATCGAGATTGTTCAACCAGCTGTTGCTTCTATCTGGCCTGAAAATCATCAATTTGCTCTAGGCCATTTCAAAAATACACTTGGAGCTAAGTTAGTAGATGAGAAGCTAAATGAAATTTCAGAGTAATTTAGTTGATGAAATGAAAAAAATTTGAAAAAAAGTATTGACAAGAGTCCTAAAAGTTGATATACTAGTAAAGTAATCGACGCGGGGATGGCGGAATTGGCAGACGCGCAGGACTAAGGATCCTGTGACCGCTTTAGGTCGTGAGGGTTCAAGTCCCTCTCTCCGCATAGGATAAGAGTTAGCTTAGACTAGCTCTTTTGTTTTTATCTAATTCAAGTAGAGCAAAAAAATTTTTGCTCTTTTTTTGCATTTCATAAACATTTCATATTTGGATTTTATAATAGTCTTACAAATATGGAGGTGACAAATGAATCCAATCCAAAGAGCTTGGGCTTATGTCAGCAGAAAACGACTGAGAAGTTTTATTTTATTTCTGATTTTATTGGTCCTCTTGGTCGGAATTTCAGCTTGTTTGACTTTGATGAAGTCCAATAAAACAGTGGAAACCAATCTTTATAAATCACTCAATACATCTTTTTCTATTAAGAAGATAGAAAATGGTCAGACCTTCAAGTTGTCAGACCTAGCATCTGTAAGCAAGATTAAGGGACTGGAAAATGTCTCTCCTGAACTGGAGACGATTGCAAAATTAAAAGACAAGGAAGCGGTGAGTGGCGAGCAGAGCGTGGAGCGTGATGATTTGTCATCTGCAGACAAAAACTTGGTTAGCTTAACAGCTCTTGAGGATTCATCTAAGGATGTGACCTTTACCAGCTCGGCTTTCAATCTAAAAGAAGGGCGACACCTTCAAAAAGGGGATTCCAAGAAAATCCTGATTCATGAAGAGTTGTCTAAAAAGAACGGTATTTCGCTTCATGACAAGCTTCGCTTGGATGCTGGACAGTCAGAATCTGGCAAAGGACAAACAGTAGAGTTTGAGATTGTCGGTATCTTCTCTGGTAAAAAACAAGAGAAATTTACAGGCTTATCTTCCGACTTCAGTGAAAACCAAGTCTTTACAGACTATGAAAGTAGCAAAACCCTTTTGGGAAATGGTGAATCTCAAGTCAGTGCAGCTCGCTTCTATGTAGAAAACCCTAAGGAAATGGATGAACTTATGAAGCAGGTGGAAAACTTAGCCTTGGAAAGTCAAGGCTACCAAGTCGAGAAGGAAAACAAGGCTTTTGAACAAATCAAAGACTCAGTTGCAACCTTCCAAACCTTCCTGACCATCTTCCTTTATGGAATGTTGATAGCAGGAGCTGGAGCCTTAATTTTGGTTTTGTCTCTCTGGTTGAGAGAAAGGGTCTATGAAGTGGGAATCCTTCTGGCACTTGGAAAAGGCAAGAGCTTGATCTTCCTACAATTCTGTTTAGAGGTGGTTTTGGTATCTCTTGGTGCTTTGCTTCCAGCATTTGCTGCAGGAAACGCAATCACATCCTATCTACTCCAAACTCTACTAGCAAGTGGAGATCAGGCAAGCTTACAAGATACACTAGCCAAAGCAAGCAGTTTATCAACCAGCATCTTATCTTTTGCAGAATCCTATGTTTTTCTAGTTCTGCTTAGTTGCTTATCTGTAGCTCTTTGTTTCCTATTCTTATTTAGAAAATCGCCTAAGGAAATTTTATCATCTATTAGTTAATACTCTTCGAAAATCAAATTTAAACCGTGTCAGCTTCGCCTTGCCGTACTCAAGTACAGCCTGCGGCTAGCTTCCTAGTTTGATCTTTGATTTTCATTGAGTATAAGAAGGAGAAATCATGACTTTATTACAATTACAAGATATTACCTACCGTTATAAGAATACTGCTGAAGCAGTCCTATATCAGATCAATTATAATTTTGAACCCGGAAAATTTTACAGTATTATTGGGGAGTCAGGAGCAGGAAAATCCACTCTCTTGTCTCTACTGGCTGGTCTAGATAGTCCTGTTGAAGGTTCTATCCTTTTTCAAGGAGAAGACATTCGTAAGAAGGGCTATTCCTACCATCGCATGCACCATATTTCCCTGGTCTTTCAAAATTATAACTTGATAGATTATCTTTCTCCACTGGAAAATATCCGCTTGGTCAATAAAAAGGCAAGCAAGGATACACTGCTTGAACTTGGTTTGGATGAAAGTCAGATTAAGCGGAATGTTCTCCAGTTATCAGGTGGTCAACAGCAACGTGTTGCCATAGCTCGTAGTCTGGTCTCAGAAGCTCCAGTTATTCTAGCTGATGAGCCAACAGGAAATCTAGACCCTAAAACTGCTGGAGATATTGTCGAACTGCTCAAATCACTTGCCCAGAAAACAGGTAAATGTGTCATCGTCGTAACTCACAGCAAAGAAGTGGCACAAGCGTCAGATATTACACTTGAGTTGAAGGATAAGAAACTGACTGAAACTCGCAATACTAGTAAATAATTTGAGCTTTTTCAGTTATACTCTTCGAAAATCTCTTCAAACCACGTCAGCGTCGCCTTACCGTAGATATGGTAGTCTTATCTACAACCTCAAAGCAGTGCTTTGAGCAACCTACGGCTAGCTTCCTAGTTTGCTTTTTGATTTTCATTGAGTATTAGAACTAAAAAATAGAACAACATCTAGAAAGGGAACCTATGTTACACAATGCATTTGCCTATGTTACAAGGAAGTTTTTCAAATCGATTGTTATCTTCCTGATTATTCTCCTCATGGCTAGCTTGAGTTTGGTCGGCTTGTCGATCAAGGGAGCTACTGCCAAGGCTTCTCAGGAGACCTTTAAAAATATCACCAACAGCTTCTCCATGCAA
This sequence comes from Streptococcus mitis, assembly GCF_003943935.1. Taxonomy (GTDB): domain Bacteria; phylum Bacillota; class Bacilli; order Lactobacillales; family Streptococcaceae; genus Streptococcus; species Streptococcus mitis_BK. The sequence continues at coordinate 144,422 of NZ_RJOB01000005.1, forward strand.
ATCAATCGTCGCGTCAATCAAGGAACGCCACGTGGTGCTGGGAATATTAAAGGTGAAGATATCAAAAAAATCACCGAAAACAAGGCCATTGAGTCTTATGTTAAACGCATCAACGCTATCGGAGATTTGACTGGCTATGAACTCATCGAAACGCCAGATACCAAGAAAAATCTGACACCTGACCGTGCCAAACATTTTGGAAGTAGCTTGATGATTACAGGTGTCAATGACTCCTCTAAAGAAGACAAGTTTGTCTCTGGTTCTTATAAGCTGGTCGAAGGTGAGCACCTAACAAACGACGACAAGGACAAAATCCTCCTGCACAAGGACTTGGCTGCAAAACACGGCTGGAAAGTAGGGGATAAGGTCAAGTTGGACTCTAATGTCTATGATGCAGACAATGAAAAAGGTGCCAAAGAAACAGTCGAAGTGACAATCAAGGGACTCTTTGATGGCCACAATAAGTCGGCAGTCACCTACTCACAAGAACTCTACGAAAATACTGCTATCACAGACATCCATACGGCTGCTAAACTTTATGGCTACACAGAAGACACAGCTATTTATGGGGACGCAACTTTCTTTGTAACAGCAGACAAGAACTTGGATGACGTCATGAAAGAGTTGAATGGCATCAGTGGTATCAACTGGAAGAGCTATACACTTGTTAAGAGCTCATCTAACTACCCAGCTCTTGAGCAATCCATTTCAGGTATGTACAAGATGGCCAACCTCCTCTTCTGGGGTAGCTTGAGTTTCTCAGTTCTTCTCCTTGCCCTCTTGCTCAGTCTTTGGATTAATGCCCGTCGCAAGGAAGTGGGAATCCTGCTCTCTATTGGTCTCAAGCAGGCAAGTATCTTGGGTCAATTCATCACTGAATCCATCTTGATTGCCATTCCTGCTCTTGTTTCTGCTTACTTCCTAGCTACCTACACAGCGCGTGCAATCGGAAACACCGTTCTTGCTAATGTGACTTCAGGTGTTGCCAAGCAAGCCAGCAAGGCAGCTCAAGCCTCTAATCTTGGTGGCGGTGCAGAAGTAGATGGTTTTAGCAAGACCTTGTCGAGCCTAGATATTTCTATTCAGACATCAGACTTTATCATTGTCTTTGTTCTAGCCTTGGTTCTAGTGGTTCTCGTTATGGCGCTTGCTTCAAGCAATCTCCTTAGAAAACAACCAAAAGAGCTTTTGCTGGATAGCGAATAACAAACTTGCTACCTATTCTCCCCTAAATGGGGTATAATATAGGTAGCATTTTTATCTATTTTATCTTGATAAGGCCTCTTTCTTTCAGGATGAACTTGAGATGATTTACAAGAAATTTAAAGGAATGTGAAACGTTTTTTCTATGAAAATTTTAATTGTAGAAGATGAAGAGATGATCCGTGAGGGGATCAGTGATTATTTGACGGATTGTGGTTATGAAACTATTGAGGCAGCGGACGGTCAAGAAGCTCTGGAGCAATTTTCTAGCTATGAGGTAGCCTTGGTTTTACTGGATATCCAGATGCCCAAGCTCAATGGCTTAGAAGTTCTGGCTGAGATTCGTAAAACCAGTCAGGTTCCTGTCCTGATGTTGACTGCATTTCAGGATGAGGAATACAAGATGAGTGCCTTTGCTTCGCTAGCAGATGGCTATCTGGAAAAACCCTTCTCCCTCTCCCTCTTAAAAGTAAGGGTAGATGCGATTTTCAAGCGCTATTATGATACGGGACGAATCTTCTCCTATAAGGATACCAAGGTGGATTTTGATAGCTACAGTGCCAGTTTAGCAGATCAAGAAGTGGCTATCAATGCCAAAGAGCTAGAAATCCTTGACTACTTGGTGAAAAATGAAGGAAGGGCCTTGACTCGTTCTCAGATAATCGATGCTGTCTGGAAGGTGACAGATGAGGTTCCTTTTGACCGTGTCATTGATGTCTATATCAAGGAATTGCGGAAAAAGCTGGACTTGGACTGCATCCTCACTGTGCGTAATGTTGGTTATAAATTGGAGCGAAAATGAAACGAACAGGTTTGTTTACAAAGATATTTATCTATACCTTCTCGATTTTTAGTGTTCTGGTAATTTGCCTTCATTTAGCTATTTATTTTCTCTTTCCCTCGACTTATCTGAGTCACCGTCAAGAAACCATTGGTCAGAAGGCAACAGCCATTGCCCAGTCCCTAGAAGGGAAGGATAGGCAAAGTATCGAGCAAGTCTTAGACTTGTATTCCCAGACTAGTGAGATTAAGGGGGCGGTCAAGGGAGAGATGACCGAGGACAAGTTGGAGGTCAAGGAAAGTCTTCCTCTGGACACAGATCGCCAGACAACTTCACTCTTCATTGAAGAACGCGAGGTGACAACGCACGACGGTAGCACCATGACTCTCCAGTTTTTAGCATCCATGGATTTGCAAAAGGAAGCGGAGCAAATCAGTCTTCAATTTCTTCCCTATACCTTGTTGGCATCATTTTTGATTTCTCTCTTGGTGGCCTACATCTATGCTCGGACCATTGTTGCCCCGATTTTGGAAATCAAGCGGGTGACCCGACGGATGATGGATCTGGATGCTCAAGTACGTTTGCGCGTGGATTCCAAGGATGAGATTGGTGATCTCAAGGAACAAATTAATAGCCTCTACCAGCATCTTTTGACTGTCATTGCAGACTTGTATGACAAGAATGAAGCCATTCTCCAGCTGGAGAAGATGAAGGTCGAATTCCTACGAGGTGCTTCTCATGAATTGAAAACACCTCTGGCTAGTTTGAAAATCCTGATCGAAAACATGAAAGAAAATGTCGGTCGTTATAAGGATAGAGACCACTATCTGGGAGTAGCCTTAGGAATTGTGGATGAGCTCAATCACCACGTTCTCCAGATACTTTCTCTCTCGTCTGTACAGGAATTACGAGATGATAGGGAACAAATTGACTTACACCAGATGACGCAAAGTCTGGTTAAGGATTATGTCTTGCTCGCCAAGGAGAGAGGGCTCCAGATAGATAATAGTTTAACCCATCAGCAGGCTTATCTAAACCCATCTGTCATGAAGTTAATCCTGTCTAACCTCATTAGCAATGCCATTAAGCACTCTGTTCCAGGTGGCTTAGTTCGCATCGGGGAGAGAGAAGGAGAACTCTTTATCGAGAATAGTTGTAGCCCAGAAGAACAAGAAAAACTAGCCCAGTCTTTTTCTGACAATGCTAGTCGCAAGGCTAAGGGTTCTGGGATGGGGCTCTTTGTGGTCAAGAGTCTATTGGAACATGAAAAATTAGCTTATCGTTTTGAGATGAAGGAGAATCGTTTAACCTTCTTTATAGCTTTTCCAAAAGTTGCCCAAGACTAGGCAGAGAAAGGGTTTACATAGATGGAGTTAGAAGAAATTCAATCGAAACTACGGGAAAAACTAGATTTTTTTGTCAAAAAGTGATAAAATGAACAATGTAAATGGGATGACCCATAAAAATATACAGGAGGCCTGATAAAATGGCAATCGTTTCAGCAGAAAAATTTGTCCAAGCAGCTCGTGACAACGGTTATGCAGTTGGTGGATTTAACACAAACAACCTTGAGTGGACTCAAGCTATCTTGCGCGCAGCAGAAGCTAAAAAAGCTCCAGTCTTGATCCAAACTTCAATGGGTGCTGCTAAATACATGGGTGGTTACAAAGTTGCTCGCAACTTGATCGCTAACCTTGTTGAATCAATGGGTATCACTGTACCAGTAGCTATCCACCTTGACCACGGTCACTACGAAGATGCACTTGAGTGTATCGAAGTTGGTTACACTTCAATCATGTTTGACGGTTCACACCTTCCAGTTGAAGAAAACCTTAAATTGGCTAAAGAAGTTGTTGAAAAAGCACACGCTAAAGGTATCTCAGTAGAAGCTGAAGTTGGTACTATCGGTGGTGAAGAAGACGGAATCATCGGTAAAGGTGAATTGGCTCCAATCGAAGACGCTAAAGCAATGGTTGAAACTGGTATCGACTTCTTGGCAGCTGGTATCGGTAACATTCACGGTCCTTACCCAGCAAACTGGGAAGGTCTTGACCTTGATCACTTGCAAAAATTGACAGAAGCTCTTCCAGGATTCCCAATCGTATTGCACGGTGGATCAGGTATTCCTGATGAGCAAATCCAAGCAGCTATCAAACTTGGTGTTGCGAAAGTTAACGTTAACACTGAATGCCAAATCGCATTCGCTAACGCAACTCGTAAATTTGCTCGTGACTATGAAGCAAACGAAGCAGAATACGACAAGAAAAAACTCTTCGACCCACGTAAATTCTTGGCTGACGGTGTAAAAGCTATCCAAGCATCAGTTGAAGAACGTATCGACGTATTCGGTTCAGAAGGTAAAGCTTAATCTAGCTGAATAATACAGATGAAACCTGCCCATTGGGTGGGTTTTTTGGTGTGAATATATTGTAGAAGAACCAATATTAAGTTGCTAAAAGGTTCTATTTTTTCTACAATAATGCTATGAAAAAACTAAAATGTAATCTTGGTTTTAGAGAAGCTTTTTTGTTGTTTTAGTTTAAATAAATTTTAAAAATATTAATTAAGAAAATAATGAAATAATAGTAATTCAACATATGGTATAATAGAATGAAATCAAGGAATGGCAATCTATTTACCTTAAATCGAAATAATATCAAGATACGAGGAGATTATAAGATGAACAATTATATAAAATTAAATAAAGATAGATGGAATAATGTAAAAAATGACTATACTGAGCCATTGACACATGAAGAATTAGAAGAAGCTAGAAAACATCCAATTTCTGTTGCCTTAACTGTTGGGAAAAAAGTTCCAAAAGAATGGTTTGAAAAAGCAAACGGAAAAAAGATATTAGGTTTAGCTTGTGGTGGAGGACAACAGGGACCAGTTTTTGCTGTAAAAGGTTATGATGTAACCATAATGGATTTTTCTAAATCACAATTACAAAGAGATGACATGGTTGCTAAAAGAGAAGGCTTAAAAATCAATACAGTTCAAGGTGATATGACAGAACCATTTCCATTTGAAAATGAAACTTTTGATATTATTTTTAATCCAGTTTCGAATGTATACATAGAAGATTTAAAAAACATGTATAAAGAAGCTTCTCGAGTATTGAAAAAGGGTGGATTGTTAATGGTCGGATTTATGAATCCTTGGATATACATGTATGATGCTGATATTGTATGGGACAAACCTGATGAGGAACTGCTTTTGAAGTTTTCATTACCTTTTAATTCAAAAGAGCTTGAAGAGGAAGGAAAGATAACCATAAATCCAGAATATGGATATGAATTTAGCCATACTTTAGAAACTCAGATTAGAGGACAACTTAAAAATGGTCTTGCTATGATAGATTTTTATGAATCATGTGACAAAAGACATCGATTATCACGTTATGGAAATGACTATATAGCTACACTTAGCATTAAATTATAATCTTATAGAACATACTTCAAGAGCATGGCCCGTTTTATGTTCCGTAAGGGTTAAAATCTAAATCTCAGTTTGTCTAAGTAAAATAATTAAATAAAATTAGAGAGAGGAAGTAAAAGCAGCAAATTGCAGATACTTCCTTTTTTATTGTCAGAAATTCAAAAACGGAAAGTAGAATTTTTGGGAGAACTAAAAAATATTATCACAAAGAGAAAGATTGGAAAGACAACTGATGAGTTTATTGTATATTTCAATGAAAATGCAACTGAAACAATCCAAGATAGACTGACAAGAATAATACTGAAGGAGCTTAGGAGAAAAATTGGATGAAAAGATGATTTTGAATTAAAAATAGAATTTTAAGAGAGAAATCTCTAATTTCACAAATTTTAGGCAAACGCTTGCATTCTAGTTTTTATTGGACTATAATAGGTTGGTATAAAGCTTTCTGTAATAATAAAATGTAGAAGGTGTAGAAAGTAAGGATTTAGAATATTTGTAGTTAAAAACACAATGTTGCTATTCCTTGCGATAGGGAGATAGATATGGCAATGATAGAAGTGGAACATCTTCAGAAAAATTTTGTGAAGACTGTTAAGGAACCAGGCTTGAAGGGGGCTTTGCGTTCCTTTATTCATCCTGAAAAGCAGACCTTTGAAGCGGTCAAGGATTTGACCTTTGAGGTACCAAAGGGGCAGATTTTAGGCTTTATCGGAGCAAATGGTGCTGGGAAGTCAACCACCATCAAAATGCTGACAGGGATTTTAAAACCGACATCTGGTTTTTGTCGGATTAATGGTAAGATTCCGCAGGACAATCGCCAAGATTATGTCAAGGATATTGGAGTCGTTTTCGGACAACGAACCCAGTTATGGTGGGATTTGGCTTTACAAGAGACCTACACGGTCTTGAAAGAGATTTACGATGTGCCAGATTCGCTCTTCCATAAGCGCATGGACTTTTTGAATGAAGTCTTGGATTTGAAGGATTTTATCAAAGACCCCGTGAGGACTCTTTCACTGGGACAACGGATGCGGGCGGACATTGCAGCTTCCTTGCTTCACAATCCCAAGGTACTCTTTTTAGATGAGCCGACCATTGGTCTGGATGTTTCGGTCAAGGATAACATTCGTCGCGCCATTACCCAGATCAATCAGGAGGAAGAAACAACCATTCTCTTGACCACTCACGACCTGAGCGACATTGAGCAACTCTGTGATCGTATTTTTATGATTGACAAGGGACAGGAGATTTTTGATGGGACGGTTAGCCAGCTCAAGGAAACCTTTGGCAAGATGAAGACACTCTCCTTTGAACTGGTGCCAGGTCAAAGTCATCTCGTTTCTCACTATGAAGGGTTTTCGGATATGACAATTGATAGACAAGGGAATAGTCTCAACATTGAATTCGATAGTTCCCTCTATCAGTCGGCTGATATTATCAAGCAAACCCTGTCTGATTTTGAAATCCGCGATTTGAAGATGGTGGATACGGATATCGAGGATATTATCCGTCGCTTCTACCGAAAGGAGCTCTAAGATGGTCAAATTGTGGAGACGTTATAAACCCTTTATTAATGCAGGGATTCAGGAGTTGATTACCTATCGAGTCAACTTTATTCTCTATCGGATTGGCGATGTTATGGGGGCTTTTGTGGCTTTTTATCTCTGGAAGGCTGTCTTTGACTCCTCACAGGAGTCCTTGATTCAGGGTTTCAGTATGGCGGATATCACCCTCTACATCATCATGAGTTTTGTGACCAATCTTCTGACTAGGTCGGATAGCTCCTTTATGATTGGGGAGGAGGTCAAGGATGGTTCCATTATCATGCGATTGTTGCGACCAGTGCATTTTGCGGCATCTTACCTTTTTACAGAGCTTGGCTCCAAGTGGTTGATTTTTATCTCTGTTGGACTGCCATTTTTAAGTGTTATTGTATTGATGAAAATCTTATCTGGGCAAGGGGTTGTAGAAGTACTGGGATTAACCATCATTTATCTCTTTAGCTTAATCCTAGCTTACCTGATTAACTTTTTCTTTAATATCTGTTTTGGTTTTTCTGCCTTTGTGTTTAAAAATCTTTGGGGTTCCAATCTACTCAAGACTTCCATAGTGGCCTTTATGTCTGGCAGTTTGATTCCCTTGGCTTTCTTTCCAAAGGTTGTTTCAGATATTCTGTCCTTCTTGCCTTTTTCATCCTTGATTTATACTCCGGTCATGATCATTGTTGGGAAATACGATGCCAGTCAGATGATTCAGGCGCTCGCTTTGCAGTTTTTCTGGCTCTTAGTGATGATGGGCTTGTCTCAGTTGATTTGGAAACGGGTCCAGTCCTTTATCACCATTCAAGGAGGTTAGTATGAAAAAATATCAACGCATGCATCTGATTTTTATCAGACAGTACATCAAACAAATCATGGAATACAAGGTCGATTTTGTGGTTGGTGTCTTGGGAGTCTTTCTGACCCAAGGCTTGAACCTCTTGTTTCTCAATGTCATCTTTCAACACATCCCTTCCCTAGAAGGTTGGACTTTTCAAGAAATTGCCTTTATTTATGGATTTTCCTTGATTCCTAAGGGTTTTGACCATCTCTTTTTTGACAATCTTTGGGCTCTAGGACAGCGCTTGGTGCGAAAAGGAGAATTTGATAAGTACCTGACGCGTCCCATCAATCCCCTCTTCCACATCCTAGTCGAAACTTTTCAGATTGATGCCTTGGGCGAACTATTGGTCGGTGGAATTTTACTAGCGACAACAGTATCAAGCATTGCTTGGAGCTTTCCAAAATTTTTACTTTTCCTAGTCTGCATACCATTTGCGACCTTGATTTATACTTCTTTGAAAATCGCGACAGCCAGCATCGCTTTTTGGACCAAGCAATCAGGAGCTATGATTTACATTTTTTATATGTTTAATGATTTTGCCAAGTACCCGATTTCCATTTACAATTCGCTTCTTCGTTGGTTGATCAGCTTTATCGTGCCTTTTGCCTTTACGGCCTACTATCCTGCCAGCTATTTCTTGCAGGACAAGGATGTAATCTTTAACATCGGAGGTTTGATGTTGATTTCCCTTGTTTTCTTTGTCATTTCCCTTAAACTTTGGGATAGGGGCTTAGATGCCTATGAAAGTGCGGGTTCGTAAATAATAGAATATCAAAGCCTTGTCTTAGGACAGGCTTTTTCTAATAGAGATGAAAATTTCTTGACATCTATTCTCAGATCGCTATATTGTAAGTGTAATCGCCGATTTAGCTTATACTCTTCGAAAATCTTTTCAAACCACGTCAGCTTCCATCTGCAACCTCAAAACAGTGTTTTGAGCTGACTTCGTCAGTTCTATCTACAACCTAAAAGCAGTGCTTTTAGCAACCTACGGCTAGCTTCCTAGTTTGTTCTTTGATTTTCATTGAGTATTAGTTGCTAGAGCAAGACACTCGTAAAGCCTAGGCTACAGGTGAAGACATGACTGAGGATTTGAAAAATTAGATATGTAGAAAATAACCGTTAAGTCTTATTCTTAGCGGTTTTTTATATTGTTTAATAGCGCTGATATTTCATCAATGATGTTTGACTTTGTGATGTTGCTAGTGCTTTAAGTTGATTGCTACTATTTTTGATGGTGTGAATGTTCTGATAATATTCCCCAGTTAACTACGAAAGTTTTTGATTCTATATTTTTAATGCGTGTTAAAAAATAAATTAATGCATGTTAATTTTTCTTGACTTAAATTTTTTTAATTGATATACTATTTTTCAGAGAGCTAACAATTATATATAAATGTACTACTCTATTTCCTAGATAATACTTAGTAAAACTTTTTATAACAAAGGCTAGCAAAGTTAAAGTTTTCTATCTATTGGAAGTTAAATAAATATGTAAGGAATTAAAATGAAAAAAAGTACAGTATTGTCATTAACCACAGCTGCAGTTATTTTAGCAGCATATGTCCCTAATGAGGTAGTTTTAGCAGACACATCTAGCTCGGAAGATGCTTTAACTATCTCTGATAAAGAAAAAGTAGTAGATAAACAAAAAGAAAACAAAGAAAAACTTGAAGATATTCATAATACTATAGAAACTTCAAAGGATACTGAAGAGAAGAAAACAACGGTTATTGAGGAAAAAGAAGTTGTTAGTAAAGAATCTGTGATAGATAACAAAACTAGCAATGAAGAAGAAAAAATCAAAGAAGATTCCAATCAATCCAAAGAAGATAAAGTGGACTCGTCTGCAAGTAAAGACCCAGAAAGTCCCCAAAAAGAGGATAAACTTGTCTATATTGCTGAATTTAAAGATAAAGAATCTGGAGAAAAAGCAATCAAGGAATTATCCAATCTTAAGGATACAAAAGTTTTATATACTTATGATACGGTTTTTAATGGTGTTGCAATAGAAACAACTCCAGATAATCTGGACAAAATTAAACTAATAGAAGGTATCTCATCGGTTGAACGATCACAAAAAGTCCAGCCAATGATGAATCATGCCAGAAAGGAAATTGGAGTTGAAGAGGCTATAGATTACCTAAAATCTATCAATGCTCCATTTGGGAAAAACTTTGATGGTCGGGGTATGGTCATTTCAAACATCGATACTGGGACAGATTATAGGCATAAGGCTATGAGAATCGATGATGATGCCAAAGACTCAATGAGATTTAAAAAAGAAGACTTAAAAGGTACTGATAAAAATTATTGGTTGAGTGATAAAATTCCTCATGCTTTCAATTATTATAATGGTGGTAAAATTACTGTAGAAAAAGCTGATGATGGAAGCGATTATTTTGATCCACATGGAATGCATATTGCAGGGATTCTTGCGGGAAATGATACTGAAAAAGATATTAAAAACTTTAACGGAATAGATGGAATTGCGCCTAATGCACAGATCTTCTCTTATAAAATGTACTCTGACGCAGGATCTGGCTTCGCAGGAGATGAAACAATGTTTCATGCTATTGAAGATTCGATCAAACACAATGTCGATGTTGTTTCGGTATCATCTGGCTTTACAGGAACAGGTCTTGTAGGTGAGAAATATTGGGAAGCTATTAGAGCGTTAAGAAAAGCAGGCATTCCAATGGTTGTAGCTACGGGTAACTATGCGACTTCTGCTTCAAGTTCTTCATGGGATTTAGTGGCAAATAATAATCTGAAAATGACCGACACTGGAAATGTAACACGAACTGCAGCACATGAAGATGCGATAGCGGTCGCTTCTGCTAAAAATCAGACAGTTGAGTTTGATAAAGTCAACATAGGTGGAGAAAATTTTAAATACAGAAATATAGGGGCCTTTTTCGATAAGAATAAAATCACAACAAATGAAGACGGTTCAAAAGCTCCTAGTAAATTAAACTTTGTATATATAGGCAAAGGTCAAGACCAAGATTTGATAGGATTGGATCTTAAGGGCAAAATTGCAGTAATGGATCGAATTTATACCAAGGATTTAAAAGATGCTTTTAAAAGAGCAACGGATAAGGGCGCACGCGCCATTATGGTTGTAAATACTGTCAATTACTACAATAGAGATAATTGGACAGAGCTTCCAGCCATGGGATATGAAGCGGATGAAGGGACTAAAAGTCAAGTATTTTCAATTTCAGGAGATGATGGTGTAAAGCTATGGAACATGATTAATCCTGATAAAAAAACTGAGGTTAAAAGAAATAGTAAGGAAGATTTCAAAGATAAATTGGAGCAATACTATCCAATTGATATGGCCAGCTATAATTCTAATAAACCGAATGTAGGTGACGAAAAAGAGATTGACTTTAAGTTTGCACCTGATACAGACAAAGAATTGTATAAAGAAGATGTCATAGTTCCAGCAGGATCTACATCTTGGGGACCGAGAACAGATTTACTTTTAAAGCCTGATGTCTCAGCACCAGGTAAAAATATTAAATCCACTCTCAATGTCATTAATGGGAAATCAACTTATGGTTATATGTCAGGGACTAGTATGGCAACTCCAATCGTGGCAGCTTCTACTGTTTTGATTAGACCAAAGTTAAAGGAAATGCTTGAAAGACCTGCCTTGAAAAATCTTAAGGGAGATGACAAAATAGACCTTACAAGTCTTACAAAAATAGCCCTACAAAATACTGCACGGCCTATGATGGATGCAACGTCTTGGAAAGAAAAAAGTCAATACTTTGCATCACCTAGACAACAGGGGGCAGGGCTAATTAATGTTGCTAATGCTTTGAGAAATGAAGTTGTAGCTACTTTTAAAAACACGGATTCTAAAGGTTTGGTAAACTCTTATGGTTCTATTTCTCTTAAAGAAATAAAAGGAGATAAAAAATACTTTACAATTAAGCTTCACAATACATCAAACAGACCTTTAACCTTTAAAGTTTCAGCATCAGCGGTAACTACAGATGCTCTAACTGATAGACTAAAACTGGATGAAACATACAAAGATGAAAAATATCCAGATGGTAAGCAAATTGTTCCAGAAATTCACCCAGAAAAAGTTAAAGGAGCCAATATCACATTTGAGCATGACACTTTCACTATAGGCCCAAATTCTAGCTTTGATTTAAATGCGGTTATAAACGTTGGAGAGGCTAAAAATAAAAATAAATTTGTAGAATCATTTATTCATTTTGAGTCAGTGGAAGAAATGGAAGCTCTAAACTCCAATGGGAAGAAAACAAATTTCCAACCTTCTTTATCGATGCCTCTAATGGGATTTGCTGGGGATTGGAACAAGGAACCAATCCTTGATAAATGGGCCTGGGAAGAGGGTTCAAAATCAAAAACAATGGAAGGTTATGATGATGATGGTAAACCAAAAATTCCAGGAACCTTAAATAAGGGAATTGGTGGAGAACATGGTATAGATAAATTTAATCCAGCAGGAGTTATACAAAATAGAAAAGATAAAAATACAACATCCCTAGATCAAAATCCAGAATTATTTGCTTTCAATAACGAAGGGATCAACGCACCATCATCAAGTGGTTCTAATATTGCTAAAATTTATCCTTTAGATTCAAATGGAAATCCTCAAGATGCTCAACTTGAGAGAGGATTAACACCTTCTCCACTTGTATTAAGAAGTGCAGAAGAAGGAATGATTTCAATAGTAAATACAAATAAAGAGGGAGAAAATCAAAGAGACTTAAAAGTCATTTCGAGAGAACACTTTGTTAAAGGAATTTTAAACTCTAAGAGAAATGATGCAAAGGGAATCAAATCTTCTAAGCTAAAAGTTTGGGGCGACTTGAAATGGGATGGACTCATCTATAACCCTAGAGGTAGAGAAGAAAATGCCCCAGAAAGTAATGACAAAAAAGATCCTGCTACTAAGATACGAGGTCAATTTGAACCGATTGCAGAAGGTCAATATTTCTATAAATTTAAATATAGATTAACCAAGGATTACCCATGGCAGGTTTCCTATATTCCTGTAAAAATTGATAACACAGCCCCTAAGATTGTTTCTATTGACTTTTCAAATCCTGAAAAAATTAAGCTGATCACAAAGGATACTTATCACAAGGTAAAAGATCAATACAAGAATGAAACTCTATTTGCGAGAGATCAAAAAGAACATCCTGAAAAATTTGACGAGATTGCAAACGAAGTTTGGTATGCTGGAGCTGCTCTGGTTAATGAAGATGGAGATGTTGAGAAAAATCTTGAAGTAACTTATGCAGGTGAGGGACAAGGAAGGAATAGGAAACTTGACAAAGACGGAAATACCATTTATGAAATTAATGGTGCAGGAGATTTAAGAGGAAAAATCATTGAAGTCATTGCATTAGATGGTTCTAGCAATTTCACAAAGATTCATAGAATTAAATTTGCTGATCATGCTGATGAAAAGGGGATGATTTCCTATTATCTAGTAGATCCTGATCAAGATTCATCTAAATACCAAAAGCTTGGCGAGATTGCTGAATCTAAATTTAAAAATTTAGAAAATAGAAAAGAGGATAGTCTTAAAAAAGATACAACTGAAGTAGAACATCATCAAGAAAATGAAGAATCTATAGAAGAAAAATCTAGCTTGACTATTCATAAAACGATTTCAACAATTAGAGAGTTTGAAAGTAAAGACTTGAAGAAACTCATTAAAAAGAAATTTAGAGAAGTTGATGACTTTACAAGTGAAACTGGTAAGAGAACAGAGGAATACGATTATAAATACGATGATAAGGGAAATATCATTGCTTATGACGATGGTAGCGCCTTAGAATATGAAACTGAAAAACTTGACGAAATCAAATCAAAAATTTATGGTGTTTTAAGCCCATCTAAAGATGGACACTTTGAAATTCTTGGAAAGATAAGTAATGTTTCTAAAAAGGCCAAGGTATACTATGGAAATAACTATAAGTCTATAGAAATCAAAACGACCAAGTATGATTCCCAATCAAAAACGATGACATTTGATTTATACGCTAATATTAATGATATTGTGGATGGATTAGCTTTTGCAGGAGATATGAGATTCTTTGTTAAAGATGATAATCAGACAAAAGCTGAAACTAAAATTAGAATGCCTGAAAAAAATAAGGAAACTAAAACAGAATATCCCTATGCATCAAGTTATGGGAATGTAATAGAATTAGGAGAAGGAGATCTTTCAAAAAACAAACCAAACAATTTAACGGAAATGGAATCTGGTAAAATCTATTCTGATTCAGAAAAACAACAATATCTGTTGAAAGACAACATCATTCTAAGAAAAGGATATGCACTAAAAGTGACTACCTATAATCCTGGAAAAACGGATATGTTAGAAGGAAATGGAGTCTATAACAAGGAAGATATAGAAAAAATCCAAAAGGCCAATCCTAATCTAAGAGTCCTTTCAGAAAAAATAATTTATGCTGATAGTAGAAATGTTGAAGATGGAAGAAGTACTCAACCAGTATTAATGTCGGCTTTGGACGGCTTTAACATTGTAAGATATCAAGTGTTTACCTTTAAAATGAATGATAAAGGGGAGGCAATCGATAAAGATGGAAATCTTGTGACAGATTCTTCTAAACTTGTATTATTTGGTAAGGATGGTAAAGAGTACACTGGGGAGGATAAATCCAATGTAGAAGCTATAAAAGAGGATGGTTCTACGTTATTTATTGATGCAAAACCAGTAAACCTTTCAATGGATAAGAACTACTTTAATCCATCTAAATCTAATAAAATTTATGTACGAAATCCAGAATTTTATTTAAGAGGTAAGATTTCTGATAAGGGTGGTTTTAACTGGGAGTTGAGAGTTAATGAATCTGTTGTAGATAATTATTTAATCTACGGAGATTTACACATTGATAACACTAGAGATTTTAACATTAAGCTTAATGTTAAAGACGGTGACATCATGGACTGGGGAATGAAAGACTATAAAGCAAACGGATTCCCAGATAAGGTAACAGATATGGATGGAAATGTTTATCTTCAAACTGGCTATAGCGATTTGAACGCGAAAGCGGTTGGAGTACACTATCAATTTTTATATGATAATGTTAAACCAGAAGTAAACATTGATCCAAAAGGAAATACTAGTATCGAATATGCTAACGGAAAATCTGTAGTCTTTAACATCAATGATAAGAGAAATAATGGATTCAATGGTGAGATTCAAGAACGACATATTTATGTAAATGGAAAAGAATACAAATCATTGGATGATATTAAAGAACTAACAGATAAGACACTAAATATTAAGATTCTTGTAAAAGATTTTGCAAGAAATACAACCGTAAAAGAATTCATTTTAAACAAAGATACGGGAGAGGTGAGCGAACTAAAACCTCATACGGTAACTGTGACCATTCAAAATGGAAAAGAAATGAGTTCAACGATAGTGTCGGAAGAAGATTTCATTTTACCTGTCTATAAGGGTGAATTAGAAAAAGGCTATCAATTTGATGGCTGGGAAATTGCTGGTTTCGAAGGGAAAAAAGACGCTGGCTATGTTATTAATCTATCAAAAGATACCCTTATAAAACCTGTATTCAAGAAAATAGAGGAGAAAAAGGAGGAGGAAAATAAACCTACTTTTGATGTATCCAAAAAGAAAGATAAGGTGCAAGCAAATCATAGTCAATTAGATGAAAATTACAAAAAGGAGGATTTACAAAGAGAAAATCATTCACACAAATCTGATTCAACTAAAGATGTCAAAACTACAGTTCCTGTACAAGTAAATTATAGTCAATTAGATGAAAGTCAAAGATCTGATTCAACTAAGGATGTTACAGCTACAGTTCCTGATAAAAATGATAAAAACTTTGAAAATAAGAAGGAAGTTTATCTTAATGAACCAGAGAACATAGCTAATAAACATACCAATATCGATAGTAAATCGGATACTAACAATTCTGATAGATTGCCAAAAACCGGAACAGTTAGAGAAGGTTTTACACCATTCATTGCTGGAATAATGTTTACCGTAGGTGCATTTCTTGGATTGAAGAGAAAAGATCAAGATTAAGACCAAAGCTATAGATGAAAAAAATGCTTTATGTACTGAGATGGTGTGATGATGAAACAGTTTTGTGAAAATAGCCATTTATAATTCAATAATTCAATTATTTAGTTTACTTTACTATTGGTACTCTTTTTGGATTTAGTAATGGACTTAGTTTTGATAACTAATGAATTGATTGAAAGGGTTAGTATTGACAATATTGATTAGCAAATAGAGTCTATCAAAATTTAAAGGATAATAGAGGTGATGAGATAATTTCAAGGAATTAAGTAGCGTTTGGTTGCTTAATTCCTTTTTATTTGGAAGGAAGTTTTTCACCTATTTCCTTATTTTATGGCTATTATTCAACCACTTAGACCGATATAGAGACCAGATAGGCAAAAGAACTTGTTCTTGAAAAACTCCTCTGCTATAATGATTTGTGTAAGGGACGTGAGGCGTCGATACCAGATGGTTCAAGTTTCTAAAAAGAAATTGGAGAAAAAGAAATGAAAAAATTATTGGGGATTGTATTTTTAATAGCAGCAGCGACAGTAGTGTATTTTGGTTCTGTTGGCTGGCCAAGTTTGGACGTCAACCTCTGGGCCCTGATTCCGGTAGGCCTGTTCCTCTTTTTCACTCTAGAGAATCTTTTGAAAAAGGACTACAAGGCTAGTCTGATGTGTTTGATTATTGCCTTCATCATCGCAAATGCAATTTTGGACCTTTTGCCAATTTCAAGTGGTCTAGTAATTGGTGCAGGCGTCCTAGCTTGTGTAGGTATTGGTTACCTCTTTCCGGATAAAGAGAGTAAATGAGATACTGTAATACTCAATGAAAATCCAAGAGCAAACTAGGAAGCTAGCCATAGGCTTCTCAAAACACTGTTTTGAGGTTGTAGATAAGACTGACGAATCAGTCACATGTATACGGCAAGGCGATGCTGACGTGGTTCGAAGAGATTTTCTAAGAGTATAAAGGATGAAAGAATCCTATTATTGTTGTTATCAGAACCTTAGAAATAAATGACTATAGTGCTAACTGGATAGTGGTAAAAGTATTAAAACGACGCCAGAGATAAAGGTTTTTAAAATAAGAAAAACTCATATTATTGGATGTTCGAAAATATTGATATGATAGGTTTTGTCATGAAAATACTATTAAAATAGAGTTTTTACTCAGCTGTTATACTATTTTTGAAAAGGTTTTATGAGTTAGGTGTTAGAACTATCAACATAGTCTCAATGCCTTTTCTTTTTGATAGTTTTAGTGACTGATAGGTATTTTATGCCTTAGTTTGAAAATTATAGTAGCTTGAAATAAAATGTGAATAAATCGATTTGGAGATTCAGATGAATTTATAACAATGTTTCAAAAATATCGTTCTAGCCTTCAATCTATTATGTATGGATAAAGGTAATGACGGGCGTCCCCCCTTTGTAAGAATCAAGATATAGCTGTTTATTTTGTAAAAATTCTCTAATTTTTATAAAAAACAATCAAAAATATTGTTTTTATTTGTATAAGGTTGACAAATTTTTTATTGTTTATAAAATTGTATTATAAGATAATTATAATAAAGAGCTTGCTTTTAGAAAAAAATGAAAGCGGTTACTGATAAGGAGGGTTACATGCAAAAAGGTAATTGGAACAAAAAGAGAGTTTATAGTATTCGAAAATTTTCAGTTGGTGCTTGCTCAGTACTCATAGGAAGCTGTATGATGTTATTAGGATCAAGCCTTAGTCTAGCTTCTTCTGCTTATGCGAATGAAAATACTAATGAACTGATTTCAATAAGTAAGCAGAATGATGATTCTGAAAATCAAGGAGAGAGCGGACATACATCTGAAGTGATAGCTTCAGAAAAAGCAAGTGAACAAATGGATAATGTATCTCTTAAGGATAATGCAGATATTGTAGGTGTTTCTGATCCAGCTCATGCAGATCAGTCCCCAGCTACAGTTGCTGATAATACAGAGTTTCCTTTAGAAGAAGGTAAGACTGAAGTGAAAAGTAGGATAGAAGAAACGAAGGTATCTGAGGAAAGAAATAAATCTGAGGAAAAACACAAATCTGAAGAAACAAATAAAGGAGAATCGCAAGATCCTTCTGTTTCAAAAGATAAGCAGGAATTCAAATCTGCTACAAATGAAATTGTTGATAAGTTAATTGAAGATAGAAACCTTTCTTTCAATCAAAATTGGCACTTTAAACTAAATGCCAATGCTAAAGAAGCTGTTAAACCAGATGCAGATATATCTTCTTGGAAAAAAATGGATCTTCCTCATGATTGGAGTATTCATTTTGATTTTGATCATGATTCACCGTCTCAAAATGAAGGAGGCCAACTGAATGGTGGAGATGGATGGTATCGTAAAACTTTTAAGTTAGACGAAAAAGATTTAAATAAAGATGTCCGTGTGACCTTTGATGGGGTTTACATGGATTCTCAAGTATTTGTTAATGGTCAATTAGTTGGTCACTATCCAAATGGTTACAATCAATTTTCATATGACATTACCAATTATCTTTATAAGGATGGAAGAGAAAATGTTATTTCTGTTCATGCAGTAAACAAACAGCCAAGTAGTCGTTGGTATTCAGGAAGTGGTATCTATCGTGATGTGAGCTTGCAAGTGACAGATAAGGTTCATGTTGAGAAAAATGGTACAACTATCTTAACCCCAAAACTTGAACACCAACAAAATGGCAAGGTTGAAACTCATGTGAGCAGTAAAATCGTTAATACAGATGATAAGGATCATGAGCTCGTAGCAGAGTATCAAATTTTTGAACGGGGCGGTCAGGCAGTTACAGAACTTGTTCGAACTGAGAGTAAGATTCTAAAGGCTAGAGAAACAATTCATTTGGAATCAGCATTAGAGGTTGAAAAACCTAAATTGTGGACAGTGTCGTCTGATAAACCTGCTTTATATGAGATGGTGACCCGTGTTTACAAAGATGGTCAGTTTGTAGATGCTAAGAAAGATTTATTTGGTTATCGTTACTATAACTGGACTCCAGACCAAGGATTCTCTTTGAACGGTGAACACATCAAGTTCCACGGTGTTTCCTTGCACCACGACCATGGAGCATTGGGTGCGGAGGAAAACTACAAGGCTGAATATCGCCGTCTGAAACAGATGAAGGATATGGGAGTGAATTCGATTCGTACAACCCACAATCCAGCAAGTCCTCAAACACTACAGATTGCAGCTGAACTTGGTTTATTGGTTCAGGAAGAAGCTTTTGACACTTGGTATGGAGGTAAGAAACCATACGATTATGGTCGTTTCTTTGAAAAAGATGCAACCCACCCTGAAGCTAAAAAAGGGGAAAAATGGTCAGATTATGATCTACGTACCATGGTAGAAAGAGACAAAAATAACCCAGCTGTCTTTATGTGGTCTATTGGAAATGAGATTGGAGAAGCTAATGGCGATCCCCATTCTCTAGCTACTGTTAAACGTTTGGTTAAAGTAATCAAGGATGTTGATAATACTCGTTATGTGACTATGGGAGCTGATAAGTTCCGTTTTGGTAATGGTAGCGGTGGGCATGAGAAAATTGCTGATGAACTGGATGCGGTTGGATTTAACTACTCAGAAGATAACTACAAAGTTCTTAGAGCTAAGCATCCAAAGTGGTTGATTTATGGTTCAGAGACCTCTTCAGCTACTCGTACTCGTGGAAGTTATTATCGTCCAGAGCGTGAATTGGTACACAGTAATCAAGACTATCGTAACTATGAGCAGTCTGATTATGGAAATGATCGTGTTGGTTGGGGTAAAACGGCAACAGCTTCATGGACTTTTGACCGTGACAATGCTGGCTATGCTGGACAGTTTATCTGGACCGGTACTGACTACATTGGTGAACCTACGCCATGGCACAACCAAAATCAAACACCAGTCAAAAGTTCTTATTTTGGTATTGTAGATACAGCTGGTATTCCAAAAAATGATTTCTATCTTTACCAGAGCCAATGGGTATCTGCTCAGAAAAAACCGATGGTTCACCTACTTCCTCACTGGAACTGGGAGGACCCAACTCTAAAAGATAATGTAGCTGATGCAGATGGTAAAATTCCAGTTCGTGCCTACTCTAACGCTGCAAGTGTGGAGCTATTGTTGAACGGTGAATCCCTAGGACAGAAGACCTTTACTAAAAAACAAACTAGCGATGGACGCACTTACCAAGAAGGTGCAAATGCTAATGAATTATATCTTGAATGGAAAGTTGCTTATAAACCAGGTACCTTGGAAGCAATAGCTCGTGATGAATCTGGCAAGGAAATTGCTCGAGACAAGATCACAACTGCTGGCAAACCAGCAGCTGTTCGTCTCATCAAAGAAGAACAAGCAATCGCGGCAGATGGTAAAGATTTGACTTATATCTATTATGAGATTGTAGACAGCAAAGGACATCTAGTTCCAACCGCTAATAATATGGTTCGTTTCCAATTGCATGGTCAAGGTCAGCTTGTTGGTGTCGATAACGGAGAACAAGCCAGCCGTGAACGTTTCAAAGAGCAAGCCGATGGTTCATGGATTCGTAAAGCCTTTAATGGTAAAGGTGTTGCCATTGTAAAATCGACCGAGCAAGCAGGAAAATTTACTCTTACTGCCCATTCTGATCTCTTGAAATCGGATCAAGTGACTGTCTTTACTGGTAAAAAAGAAGGACAAGAAAAGACTGTTTTGGGTACAGAAGTAGCAAAAGTTCGTACATTGCTAGGTAAAGATCCAAAAATGCCGAAGACGGTAGCATTTGTATACAGTGATGGTAGTCGTGAGAAACATCCAGCAACCTGGTCTCAAGTTGATGTTAGTCAAGCAGGAGTTGTGACTGTTAAAGGTATGGCAGACGGACGTGAAGTCGAAACTCGAGTTGAAGTTCTAGCAATTGCAAAAGAACTTCCTACTGTAAAACGTGTTGCATCTGGATCAGACTTGAGTGCTGTT
The DNA here is from genome assembly GCF_003943935.1 of Streptococcus mitis. Classification (GTDB taxonomy): domain Bacteria; phylum Bacillota; class Bacilli; order Lactobacillales; family Streptococcaceae; genus Streptococcus; species Streptococcus mitis_BK. The sequence goes on from NZ_RJOB01000005.1 coordinate 165,252, forward strand.
GATAAATACGTTTCTATTGCCATTACAGATGGAAGCCTACAAGAATACGAAGTAGATAACTGGGAGATTGCGGAAGCAGATAAAGCTAAACTATCAGTTGCAGGATCACGTATTCCAATGACTGGCCAACTGGGTGGTGAGACTATTCATGCTACCCTTGTAGTAGAAGATGGCGATGTAGCTGCTCCTGTGGTCCCAACTGTTACTGTTGGTGGCGAAGCTGTCACTGGTCTTACTAGCAAAAATCCAATGCAATACCGAACTCTTGCTTACGGTGCATCCTTGCCAGAAGTTACAGCAAGTGCTGAAAATTCGGATGTTACTGTAGTCCAAGCAAGTGCAGCAAACGGCATGCGTGCAAGCATCTATGTTCAATCAAAAGATGGTGGCCCTCTTCAAACCTATGCAATTCAATTCCTAGAAGAATCACCAAAAATTGACCATTTGAGCTTGCAAGTGGAGCAAGCTGACGGCCTTAAAGAAGATCAAACAGTGAAATTGTCTGTTCTTGCTCACTATCAGGACGGAACACAAGCAGTTCTACCAGCTGATAAGGTGACCTTCTCTACAAGTGGTGAAGGGGAAGTTGCAGTCCGTAAGGGAATGCTTGAACTTCATAGATCAGGAGTAGTCGCTCTGAAAGCTGTATATGAGGGTGCTGAAGGCCAGGTTAGTCTCACTATTCAAGCCAATACTGAGAAGAAGATTGCGCAATTCATCCGTCCAATAAATGTAGTGACAGACTTGCATCAAGAACCTATTCTTCCAACAACAGTAACTGTTGAGTATGACAAAGGTTTCCCTAAAACTCATAAAGTTACATGGCAAACTATTCCAAAAGAAAAACTAGACCACTACCAAACCTTTGAGGTGTTAGGTAAAGTTGAAGGGATTGACCTTGAAGCGCGTGCCAAAGTCTCTGTAGAAGGCATCGTTTCGGTTGAAGAAGTCAGTGTGACAACACCGATCGCAGAAGCGCCACAATTACCAGAGAGTGTTCGAACTTATGATTCAAATGGTCATGTTTCATCAGCTAAGGTTACATGGGACGTGATTCAACCTGAGCAATACGCTAAGGAAGGTGTCTTTACAGTTAATGGTCACCTAGAAGGTACTCAATTAACAACTAAACTTCATGTTCGCGTATCTGCTCAAACAGAGCAAGGAGAAAATATTTCTGACCAATGGACAGGTTCAGAATTGCCACTTGCCTTTGCTTCAGACTCGAATCCAACCGACCCTGTTTCAAATGTCAACGATAAATTGATTTCCTTTAATGACCGACCAGCCAATCGTTGGACAAACTGGAATCGTAGTAATCCAGAAGCTTCAGTTGGTGTTCTGTTTGGAGATTCAGGTATCTTGAGCAAACGTTCCGTTGATAATCTAAGTGTCGGATTCCACGAAGACCATGGAGTTGGCGCACCGAAGTCTTATGTGATTGAGTATTATGTTGGTAAAACGGTTCCAACAGCTCCTAAAAATCCTAGCTTTGTAAGCGGTGAAAATCATGTCTTTAATGATCCTGCTAACTGGAAACCAGTGACTAATCTAAAAGCACCAGCTCAGCTCAAGGCCGGAGAAATGAATCATTTTAGTTTTGATAAGGTTGAAACCCATGCTGTTCGCATTCGGATGGTTAAAGCAGACAATAAGCGTGGAACTTCTATCACAGAGGTACAGATTTTTGCCAAACAAGTTTCGCCAGCCAAACAAGGACAAACAAGAATCCAAGTTGACGGCAAAGCCTTAGCAAACTTTAACCCTGATTTGGCAGACTACTACCTTGAGTCTGGAGATGGAAAAGTTCCTGCAGTAACAGCAAGTGTTAGCGACAATGGTCTTGCTACGGTCGTTCTAAGTGTTCGTGAAGGTGAGCCGGTTCGTGTCATCGCGAAAGCTGAAAATGGCGACATCTTAGGAGAATACCGTCTGCACTTCACTAAGGATAAGGACTTACTTTCTCGTAAACCAGTTGCCGCGGTCAAACAAGCTCGCTTGTTGCAACTAGGTCAAGCACTCGAATTGCCGACTAAGGTTCCGGTTTACTTCACAGGTAAAGACGGCTACGAAATAAAAGACCTAGCAGTTGAATGGGAAGAAGTTCCTGCAGAAAATCTAACAAAAGCAGGTCAATTTATCGTTCGAGGCCGTGTCCTTGGTAGCGATCTTACTACTGAGTTCTCTGTACGAGTGACAGATAAACTTGGGGAGGTTCTCTCAGAGAACCCTGATTATGATGAAAATGGGAATCAGGCCTTTGCTTCAGCAACCAACGATATTGACGACAGTTCTCATGACCGTGTTGACTATATCAATGATGGGGATCATTCAGAAAATCGTCGTTGGACAAACTGGTCTGCAAGACCGTCCACTAATCCAGAAGTATCAGCAGGGGTCATTTTCCGTGAAAAGGGTAAGATTGTAGAACGGACTGTTGCACAAGCCAAACTCCAGTTCTTTGCAGATAGTGGTACAGATGCACCAGCTAAACTCGTTTTGGAACGCTATATTGGTCCAGACTTTGAAGTGCCAACTTATTATTCAAATTACCAAGCTTACGAAACAGATCATCCATTTAATAATCCAGAAAATTGGATTGCTGTTCCGTATCACGCGAATAAAGATATCGAAGCGGGTGATGAAATTAATGTGACATTTAAAGAGGTGAAAGCCAAAGCTATGAGATGGCGTATGGAGCGTAAGGCAGACAAGAGCGGTGTTGCGATGATTGAAATGTCCTTCCTTGCATCGAGCGAATTGCCGCAAGAAAGCACTCAAGCGAAGATTCTTGTAGATGGAAAAGAACTTCCAGATTTTACTGAAAATCGTCAAAACTATCAAATCACCTATAAAGGTCAACGTCCAAAAGTCTCAGTTGAAGAAAATAATCAAGTAGCTTCAACAGTTGTAGATAGTGGAGAGGATAGCCTTCCAGTACTTGTTCGCCTAGTTTCAGAGAGTGGAAAACAAGTCAAGGAATACCGTATCCAGTTAACTAAAGAAAAACCAGTTTTTGCGAAGACAGTTGCTGCGGTGCAAGAGGATTTACCAAAATTAGAAGTTCTTGAACAAGATTTGGCCTACAAGACAATTGAGAAAAAAGATTCAAGGCTTTATCTTGGTGAAACTCGTTTAGAACAAGAAGGACAAGTTGGTAAGGAACGAATCCTTATCTCTATCAATCCTGACGGAAGTAAGGAAGAAAAATTCCGTGAAGTAGTTCAGACTCCAACAAACCGTATTGTTGTTGTCGGAACTAAACTAGGAACCGCTCTTCCAGATGACGAATCCAATGCTCTGGTTTTCAACAGACCAGAACTTATGGTTGAGGAAGAAACAATTGACTTCCAGATCCAGGAGCGTAAGTCCGACAAGTTATATCTAGGTGAAACTCGCATCCTTCAAGAAGGAAGACAAGGTCTCCGTGTTCACTTGATTGAAGTAGAAAATGGCAAGCGGACTGAGAAAGAAAGTTATGATAAAGTTATAGCTCAGGACCGTATTGTAGAGGTTGGTACAGCTATAAAGGATACAAGATCAGCCTCTCAAGAACAGCTTAAAACAGCTCCTAAAGAAGCTAGTAAGTCTGTGCTACAAGATCAAGAAGTTCAAAAACCAGAATCTCAAGAAACTACAAAACAACAAGTAGCACCTGAGAAAACGGATGTAAAACAAGTGAGCTCACATTCAGTTGAAGCGCAGCAAGATGAAAAGAACCACTTGCCAAACACTGGAACAGAGGCAGAACAGGCAGCAGTCGCAGCAGGTTTAGCTCTTCTAGGTTTGAGTGCAGGCTTAGTAGCCACTAAAGGTAAAAAAGAAGACTAGAAATTTTGATACCTTCTTTATCGTTAAAGATTAGAGAGAAGTTCTTGTCTTAGATAGAAGATAAATCCCTTGGAATATAAGTTTCTAAGGGATTTTCTGTGTATAAAATTGTATAGTGCTATTGCCTATCCTATTTTGTAGAGAAAGCAAAAATCCCTAGAAAATGTTTAGGGATTCGATTATTTCATTAAGAACAATTCAACAATCATCTCGATATACATGACAAGGATTACTAAGAATCCTGCACGCCAGAAGAATTTGATGAATTTAGGATAGTAAAAGCTACGTTTTTTCAAAAGGAAGAAAAAGACGAGAATAATAGCTAGGACTGAGAGGGCTAGACCCAGTCTAGGGAGGAAATTATGGGTAAAGGTTTTAGCTGTAATCAAGTAATACTCAAATATTAAAACTGGAAAAGCCAAATCCGCAAAGTTTCGTCCTAGTTTTTTTAATCTAAAAAGTTTGGTTATGATAATGCAGACGACTAAGGTCAGTATCAATAATAAAATAGATGCTAATTTCATTAAAATCATACCCATATTGTATCATAAAAAATGGCTAATGGAAACGAGAAACAGAGGAATTTATAGGAAAGTCAGGCTTTTGAGATTGTGGGTGATTTTTGTTATAATGAAGGTTATGAAATCTTATAATACCTTGAATGATTATTATCGAAAACTCTTTGGAGAAAAGACTTTTAAAGTCCCTATTGATGCGGGATTTGACTGTCCCAATCGTGATGGAACTGTGGCTCATGGGGGCTGTACTTTTTGTACGGTTTCAGGTTCTGGAGATGCTATCGTAGCACCGGATGCACCCATCCGTGAGCAATTTTATAAGGAAATTGACTTTATGCACCGCAAGTGGCCAGATGTCCAGAAGTATCTGGTTTATTTTCAAAATTTTACCAACACCCATGAAAAGGTGGAAGTTATTCGAGAGCGCTATGAGCAGGCTATTAACGAGCCAGGTGTGGTAGGAATCAATATCGGAACGCGACCAGACTGTTTACCAGACGAAACCATTGAATATTTGGCTGAGTTATCGGAGCGCATGCATGTGACGGTTGAATTGGGCTTGCAGACCACTTATGAAACAACCTCTGATTTGATTAACCGTGCCCACTCCTATGAGTTGTACGTGGAAACGGTCAAGCGTTTGAGAAAGTATCCCAAGATTGAGATTGTTTCTCATTTGATCAATGGCTTGCCTGGTGAAACCCATGAGATGATGATTGAAAATGTCCGTCGCTGTGTCACGGATAACGATATTCAAGGAATTAAATTGCATTTGCTCCATCTTATGACCAATACGCGTATGCAACGAGATTACCATGAGGGACGTTTGCAGTTGATGAGCCAGGACGAATATGTTAAGGTCATCTGTGACCAACTGGAAATCATTCCCAAGCATATCGTCATCCATCGAATTACAGGAGATGCGCCTAGAGATATGCTGATTGGGCCTATGTGGAGCCTCAATAAGTGGGAAGTGCTCAACAGCATTGAGATGGAGATGCGGCGTCGTGGAAGCGTTCAAGGATGCAAGGCTGTAAAACAGGAGTTTGAAAATGAAAAGACCACTTGAGATGGCACATGATTTTTTGGCTGAGGTTGTAACTCAGGATGATATCGTAGTGGATGCGACTATGGGAAATGGCCATGACACGCTTTTTCTGGCCAAGCTAGCCAAGCAAGTCTATGCCTTTGATATTCAGGAGCAAGCCTTGGAAAAGACGCAAGAGCGTTTGAACCAAGCTGGAATGACAAATGCCCAGTTAATCTTGCAAGGCCATGAGACACTGGACCAGTTTGTGACAGAAGTCAAGGCAGGGATTTTTAATCTGGGTTATCTGCCGTCTGCTGATAAGTCAGTCATTACCCAACCTCAGACAACGATTGAAGCCTTAGAAAAGCTGTGTAGCTTACTTGTCAAAGGGGGACGGATTGCCATTATGATCTACTATGGTCATGATGGAGGCGACCTCGAGAGGGATGCTGTCTTGGATTTTGTTAGCCAGTTGAACCAACAAGAGTATACAGCTACTATTTACCGAACTTTAAACCAAGTCAACAACCCACCATTTTTAGTGATGATTGAAAAATTAGAGAGATATAGACATGGATAAACAATACCTACGTGAAAAGCTGGATGCCATGCGCCAGAATTTTGTTGAATCAACCCACCATGAACGAGCAGTGGGTGTGCTAGATCAAGCGCATATGAGCAAAAAAATGCTTAAAATCAAGAAAAAATTAGTTGCTCTTGAAATGGAACGGTGCCAGAGAAAAATTGAGCACAAAGACTGTTCCAAGATTGACCAAAAAATCAAAGAGCAGAAGGAGATATTTGAATCCTGTTGTAAAAAAGATTAAGGAGGAAGTGCGTGGAATTACTAATTTACCTCATCCTATTTTTACTGGTTTTGATTGTCTCAAGTACAACCAATAAGCTTCTGCCCTTTTTGCCTCTCCCTTTGGTGCAGATTCTTTTGGGAATTGTGATTGGTCTCTTTTTACCCAATACCGACTTTCATCTCAATACAGAGTTGTTTTTGGCCCTGGTTATCGGGCCCTTGCTTTTCCGAGAGTCGGAGGAAGCAGATATTACGGCTATTTTAAAACACTGGCGAATCATTATCTATCTCATATTTCCAGTGATTTTTATCTCGACCCTAAGTTTGGGTGGCTTGGCCCATCTTCTTTGGCTCAGTCTTCCCTTGGCTGCTTGCTTGGCTGTTGGGGCAGCTCTTGGCCCTACGGACTTGGTGGCTTTTGCTTCTCTTTCGGAGCGCTTTAGCTTTCCAAAGCGCGTGTCCAATATTCTTAAGGGTGAAGGACTCTTGAATGATGCATCTGGTTTGGTGGCCTTTCAGGTAGCTTTGACAGCTTGGACAACAGGAGCATTTTCCCTTGGGCAAGCTAGTAGTTCGCTCATCTTTTCAATTCTAGGCGGTTTTTTGATTGGCTTTTTAACAGCCATGACCAACCGTTTCCTTCACACATTCTTGCTAAGTGTGCGAGCAACGGATATTGCCAGCGAACTTTTATTAGAATTGAGTTTGCCTCTGGTAACCTTCTTCCTGGCAGAAGAAGTCCATGTTTCAGGGATTATTGCCGTTGTGGTTGCTGGGATTTTAAAGGCAAGCCGTTTTAAGAAAATTACGCTCCTCGAAGCCCAAGTGGATACGGTGACCGAGACGGTCTGGCATACAGTGAACTTTATGCTCAACGGTTCTGTCTTTGTGATTTTAGGGATGGAGCTGGAAATGATAGCAGAGCCTATCTTGACCAATCCAATCTATAATCCCTTACTTTTATTGCTATCTCTTGTCGCCCTGACCTTTGTCCTCTTTGCCATTCGTTTTGTCATGATCTATGGCTATTATGCCTATAGAATCAGACGTCTCAAGAAAAAGCTAAATAAGTATATGAAGGACATGCTTCTTTTGACCTTCTCAGGTGTCAAGGGAACGGTGTCGATTGCTACGATTCTTCTGATACCAAGTAATCTAGAGCAGGAGTATCCTCTCTTGCTTTTCCTTGTTGCAGGTGTGACGCTTGTAAGCTTTTTAACAGGTCTCTTGATCCTGCCTCATCTTTCGGATGAACAGGAAGAAAGCAAGAATTATCTCATGCATATTGCTATTTTGAATGAAGTAACGCTAGAGTTAGAAAAAGAGTTGGAAGGGACCAGAAATAAACTTCCCCTCTATGCGGCTATTGACAATTATCATGGACGTATTGAAAATCTTATCCTGAGCCAAGAAAATAAGGGAGAGCAAGAGGACTGGGAGGCCTTGAAACTTCTTATCCTCAGTATTGAGAGTGATGGTTTGGAACAGGCTTACGAAGAAGACAAGATGAGTGAGCGTGCCTATCGAGTTTACCAGCGTTATTTGAAAAACATGGAACAAAGCATCAATCGCAAGTTTGCTTCACGATTGACCTATTATTTCCTTGTTTCCTTGCGTATTTTACGTTTTCTCCTTCACGAAGTCTTTACCTTTGGCAAGACCTTCCGTAGTTGGAAAAATGAAGAATCACAGAAACTCAGAGCCCTTGACTATGACCAAATTGCAGAGCTCTATCTAGAAAATACAGAGATGATTATCGAAAGTTTGGAGAACCTAAAAGGGGTTTATAAGAGTTCCTTGATTAGCTTCATGCAGGACTCTCGTCTCCGTGAAACAGCTATCATCACCAGTGGTGCCTTTGTCGAACGGGTTATCAATCGTGTCAAACCCAATAATATCGATGAAATGCTGAGAGGCTATTATTTGGAGCGCAAGTTGATTTTCGAATACGAAGAAAAACGATTGATTACGACCAAGTATGCCAAGAAGTTGCGACAAAATGTCAATAACTTAGAGAACTATTCCTTGAAGGAAGCTGCCAATACCCTGCCTTATGATATGGTGGAATTGGTAAGAAGAAATTAATCAAGATTATAAGTGAAGGAGTGTGACATGAAGAAGTGGTGGAAAGAGCTGATAGACAAGCCTTTATTAAAAGCCTTTTTGCATTATTATCAAGTATCAGATAGTGAGTTGACCAGCGTCGCAGTGGCCTACTATTGGTTGATTTCGATTTTTCCCCTGCTTTTGGTGGTGGTCAATATCCTCCCTTATTTTCAAATTCCAGTTTCCAATTTTTTAAAGGTCGTTAATGAATTCTTGCCAGAAACCATGTATGATGTGGTCGCAAAGATTATTACAGAAGTGCTGACCCAACCGTCAACAGGCTTATTGAGTTTTGCGGTTTTGTCAGCCCTCTGGACCTTTTCAAAATCCATGAATTTCCTACAGAAAGCCTTTAACAAAGCTTACGGAGTGGCTAAAAATCGTGGAATGATTTCCCGTCAGCTCATGAGTTTGTTTGTCAGTTTTGGCTTGCAGATTCTCTTCGCCTTAGCTCTGTTTTTGAGTGTCTTTGGCCGCATGCTTCTCAACCTTATCAAGAGCTACTGGAAATCGGATAGTCCTATCTTTGATTATCTGCAAGACCTAACAGGCCCCTTGATCTATGCCTTGATTTTCGCTATCTTGGTCATGCTTTATTATTTCCTGCCAAATGTTAAGGTCCGACGGATTCGCTATGTATTACCAGGTAGTGCCTTTGTCTTGTTGACTCTGGCCTTACTGCTCAACATCTTTTCAGTTTATGTCAACAATTATGTCAATCACCTAGTGGACGTCCGCTTTTTCAGTTCTGTCGTCGTGGTGGTCATGATGTTCTGGTTTATTCTCATCGCTAAGATTTTAATTGTCGGTGCAGTTATCAATGCTAGTGTCCAGAGTTTGAAAGATCTGAATTTTAGAAAAGACTAACGAATTTTTAATTCATTACAAAACGCATAATATCAAGGTTGATGTGTACTGACCCCAAAAAGGTGGCAAAAAGCAAGCACCTGCAAGCAACGTGCCGAAATGGTCAAATACTGGTTATGTCAACGAATTAGACCCAAAAATCGTTGATATGCTAGTAGAATTTCACAAGTCACAATGCACTTTGGAAACTCCCGAGGCGCAAGCAGAAATCGCCCAAAAACGTGAAGAAATCGAGCAAAGGAGAACTGAGCTTGAGGATAAAAACAAGAGCTTTTGAACCGCTTGAACAAATAGAGTTTCGCAAGTATTATGCTTACAAATTACTTGAGCAATTAACTAAAATATAAACCCTGCCTATATATAAAGGCAGAGTTTATATTTTAGAAATTCATGTAGCTTGTTTCGGTTTTTACATACCCAGTATAGTTTGAGTTTCTATAGTATTCAGTGATAAACTTCCATTTTCTTTGAGCAACATGGATATAAGTACTTGTTATGTAGTATGGATATGGACTTTGTGAATCCAAGTAAGCCTGATAAGCTTGTATACCCCAAAATGCTCCACCAATTATTGCACCCCATGGACCCCCAATACAGAACCTATCTTACAATCATATAACTTATTCCAGAACCAATCATGAAGTTAGCGAATGTGTTAGCTTGTTTATTCCCATGTATTGTGTTGACGTAATTCCAAACATTAGGATCGTATAATCTAAAAGATATATTTAGGTCGATTTCATTCTTTTGATAATCCATATAAAATGACCCATTGATATAGACACCATCAGCACGTTGTTCAATAGTGTCTACACTTCCATCTGGATTGACCACCTCAAGAACTTCATCACTTAAAATATTTACTTGCGTATCTCCGAACCGCACTGATGAGCCATTCTTAAACTGAGTCTCACCAGATACAACTTTAGAGTTTGCCGATAAGCTATCATCAGCAAAAACAGCAAGCGACGGGGAAATGCTAGACATACAGAAAACAGACATAGCTAGCAAACACATGCATTTAAACATCTTAGACATAACGGAAACTCCTTTGTATTTTTGATTTTTTTCAACTTTTGTTATACAATAAAACCAAATAAAAAGAAAGCGGTAACAATATGCTTAATGCGAAAATTTTTTATATATTTTTATATTTGATCGTTATCGAAACTATAGGCTTGTTGTTGTTAAAAAAAGGTCTCGAAATGGGTTATTTTGGCACAGAAGCTATTATCCTCGCAATTTTTTCATTTGCTTTTTACAACCTATGTTCATTCGCTTGGGTCTGCTCTACAATAAAAAACAATAAAAAATAAATAGACGTATTTTCAAAAAAAAAGATTGCATATTTATCTAAGTAAAACGACGATTTAAATCGTCGTTTTTTTGTATAACTCCCCCTGAAATTTGTTTTAATTATGCAAATTTCACGTATTTTTGGTGCTGAGACAATGATTCTGAGAGCTTTTCAGACTTTTTTGCGACTGTCTATCATTAGAAAAGCTTAGAGCACCAAAGGATAATACCTGATAATATGCGTTTTTTCATTATGAAATTAATAGATAAACATGGCATCGCCAAAACTAAAGAAGCGGTAGTGTTCTTGGATGGCATGGTGGTAGGCATCTAATACTAATTCGCGACCTGCAAAGGCAGAAACCAGCATGACCAGAGTAGATTTTGGGAGGTGGAAGTTGGTTGAGAAGGCATCGACAACCTTCCATTCATAGCCAGGTTTGATAAAGATATTGGTCCAGCCAGAATCTGCTTGGATTTGCCCAGCAAACTTGGAACCAATAGTCTCTAAAGTGCGGATGGAAGTAGTTCCGACAGCGATGACACGACCACCGTTTTCTTTAATAGAGTGAAGGGTTGCAGCTGCTTCCTCAGAAAGCTGGTAGAATTCTGAGTGCATTTCGTGTTCATCCAGATTGTCCACAGAAACAGGTCTAAAGGTTCCGAGTCCGACATGGAGAGTCAAATAGACCAGATGAACTCCTTTAGCTTGGATTTCTGCTAGCAGTTCTTTGGTGAAGTGAAGTCCAGCAGTTGGTGCTGCAGCAGAGCCACTTTCCTTGGCGTAGACGGTTTGATAGCGTTCACGGTCATCCAGTTTTTCGTGGATATAAGGTGGCAGAGGCATTTCTCCCAGACTTTCCAAGACTTCTAGGAAGATTCCTTGGTATTCAAAGCGGACAATACGGCCCCCGTGGGTCAATTCTTCTGTCACGACAGCGCTGAGGCGACCATCACCAAAGCTGACACGAGTGCCAACCTTGAGGCGTTTGGCAGGTTTAGCCAGAACTTCCCACTCATCTCCACTAGTGTTTTTGAGCAGGAGAAGCTCTACATGGCCTCCAGTTTCTTCCTTTTGACCATAGAGGCGGGCGGGGAGAACGCGGGTGTCGTTCATAACAAGGGCATCACCAGGTTCCAGCATATCAATAATAGAGTGGAAGTGTTTATCCTGCATTTCTCCTGTCTCACGATTGACGATGAGGAGTTTAGAGGCATCCCGTTTTTCAAGGGGCGTTTGGGCAATCAATTCCTCAGGCAAGTGGAAATCAAAATCAGCTGTATTCATATATCTGTTCATTCTTTCTAAGTTCTAATCCTATCCATTATAACATGTTTCAAGTATAGGCGCTCTTTTTTTGGAAATTAAATCGTTTTCACTTGACAAAAATTGGTCTATACCATATAATAAATATAGATTGAAACGGAGGATGAAAAGATGAAAGTCATTAAAGTTGAAAACCAAATCGAAGGTGGAAAAGTTGCTTTTGAGATTTTGAAGGAAAAGTTGGATAATGGTGCTCAAACATTGGGACTTGCGACAGGAAGTAGCCCACTTGAATTTTATAAGGAAATTGTTGAGAGTGACCTTGATTTTTCAAATCTAACTAGTGTCAACCTTGATGAGTATGTAGGGCTTGATGGGGACAACCCACAGTCTTATCGTTACTTCATGCAAGAAAACTTGTTCAACCAAAAACCATTTAAAGAAAGTTTCTTGCCACGTGGTGTTAAGGACGATGCTGAAGCTGAAGTAGAACGCTACAATCAAATTTTGGCTGACCATCCAGTTGATCTGCAAATCTTGGGAATCGGTCGCAATGGACATATCGGATTTAATGAACCAGGAACACCATTTGATAGCCAAACACATCTTGTAGAACTTGATCAGTCTACTATCGAAGCTAATGCGCGCTTCTTTGACAAGATTGAAGACGTCCCAACCCAAGCTATTTCAATGGGGATTAAAAACATTTTGGATGCCAAGTCAATCCTGCTCTTTGCTTACGGTGAATCAAAAGCAGAAGCTATTGCTGGAACAGTGTCTGGCCCAGTGACTGAAAGTCTACCAGCAAGTAGTTTACAAAACCACCCTGATGTGACCATCATCGCAGATGCTGAAGCACTTAGCTTACTTGAAAAATAAAAAAGTGAAACCGTTAGTATCTTCTATTGAGCGCTTTCAACTCTTGTATAAATCTAAGAAAAAATCAAAATTAAACCGCATTTTTTCTTGACAATTATTCCTTTTACGTGTAGAATAGAATAGATCTTGAACTTGAAGGGAGTGAAAAAAATGTCTAAAACAGTAGTACGTAAGAATGAATCTCTTGACGACGCACTTCGTCGTTTCAAACGTGCGGTTACTAAAGCTGGTACTCTTCAAGAAACACGCAAACGTGAATTCTATGAAAAACCTTCTGTAAAACGTAAACGTAAATCAGAAGCAGCTCGTAAACGTAAAAAATTCTAATTAGAAATGAAAGGCTGGAGAAATCTAGTCCTTTTTCTTTTAAATAAATACTCCAAAGCCTGCAAAAATCTCAAATATCCTCTTACAATTTGATATAATAGTAAAAAGAACTCGATTGAAGGAGGAAATGATGTCGGTTTTAGTAAAAGAAGTGATTGAAAAGCTTAGACTAGACATTGTCTATGGCGAACCAGAATTACTTGAAAAGGAAATCAATACAGCGGATATTACGCGACCTGGTCTTGAAATGACAGGCTACTTTGACTACTATACGCCAGAGCGGATTCAGCTCTTGGGGATGAAGGAGTGGTCTTATCTGATTAGCATGCCTTCTAACAGTCGTTATGAAGTTTTGAAAAAAATGTTTCTACCTGAGACACCCGCGGTCATTGTTGCTCGTGGTTTGGTGGTCCCAGAGGAGATGTTAAAGGCTGCTAGAGAATGTAAGATTGCTATTTTAACCAGCCGTACAGCTACCAGTCGTTTGTCTGGGGAATTATCTAGTTATCTGGATTCTCGTTTGGCGGAACGTACCAGTGTTCACGGTGTCTTGATGGATATCTATGGAATGGGTGTCTTGATTCAAGGAGATAGTGGTATCGGTAAGAGTGAAACAGGTCTTGAGCTTGTCAAACGTGGGCACCGCTTGGTAGCAGATGATCGGGTAGATATTTATTCTAAGGATGAATTAACTCTTTGGGGAGAACCTGCTGAAATCTTGAAACACTTGATTGAAATTCGTGGGGTTGGGATTATCGATGTCATGAGCCTCTACGGTGCCAGTGCTGTAAAAGATTCTTCACAAGTTCAGTTGGCTGTTTATTTGGAAAATTACGATACGCATAAGACCTTTGATCGTCTTGGGAACAATGCAGAGGAACTTGAAATTTCTGACGTAGCCATTCCTCGTATCCGTATTCCAGTTAAAACAGGTCGAAATATCTCTGTCGTGATTGAGGCTGCTGCCATGAATTATCGTGCTAAGGAAATGGGCTTTGATGCGACGCGTTTGTTCGAAGAACGCTTGACAAATCTTATTGCTCAAAACGAGGTGCCTAATGCTTGATCCAATTGCTATTCATCTAGGTCCTCTAGCCATTCGTTGGTATGCCTTGTGTATTGTTACAGGTTTGATTCTTGCGGTTTATTTGACCATGAAAGAAGCGCCTAGAAAGAAGATCATACCAGACGATATTTTAGATTTTATATTGGTAGCCTTTCCTTTGGCTATTTTAGGAGCTCGTCTCTACTATGTCATTTTCCGTTTTGATTATTATAGTCAGAATCTGGGAGAGATTTTTGCCATTTGGAATGGTGGTTTGGCCATTTACGGTGGTTTGATAACTGGTGCCCTTGTACTCTATATCTTTGCTGATCGTAAACTCATCAATACTTGGGATTTTCTAGACATTGCGGCACCAAGTGTCATGATTGCCCAAAGTCTGGGACGCTGGGGCAATTTCTTTAACCAAGAAGCTTATGGTGCAGCAGTGGATAATCTGGATTATCTACCTGCCTTTATCCGTGATCAGATGTATATTGAGGGGAGTTACCGTCAGCCGACCTTCCTTTATGAGTCTCTTTGGAATCTGCTTGGCTTTGCCTTGATTTTGATATTCAGACGAAAATGGAAGAGTCTTAGACGAGGTCATATCACTGCTTTCTACTTGATTTGGTATGGTTTCGGTCGTATGGTTATCGAAGGCATGCGAACAGATAGCCTCATGTTCTTTGGTCTTCGAGTGTCTCAATGGCTATCAGTTGTCCTTATCGGACTGGGTATTTTTATCATTCTATATCAAAATCGAAAGAAGGCCCCTTACTATGTTACAGAGGAGGAAAACTAAATGTTAGAAGTTGCATATATTCTTGTAGCCCTTGCTTTGATTGTATTTTTAGTGTATCTAATTATTACTGTACAAAAGCTTGGACGTGTGATCGATGAAACAGAGAAAACGATTAAAACCTTGACTTCAGATGTGGATGTGACCTTGCATCACACCAATGAATTGCTGGCTAAGGTCAATGTCTTGGCAGATGATATCAATGTCAAGATGGCAACAATTGATCCACTCTTTAGTGCTGTTGCAGATTTATCTCTATCTGTTTCAGACATCAATGACCATGCGCGTGTCTTGAGCAAGAAAGCTTCATCAGCTGGTTCAAAAACCATTAAGACTGGTGCAAGTTTATCAGCTCTTCGTCTTGCAAGTAAATTTTTCAAAAAATAAAAAAGGAGAATCCTTATGGGTAAACTATCCTCAATCCTTTTAGGAACCGTTTCAGGTGCAGCTCTTGCCTTGCTTTTAACAAGTGACAAGGGCAAACAAGTTTGCAGTCAGGCTCAAGATTTTCTAGATGATTTGAGAGAAGATCCTGAATATGCCAAAGAGCAGGTCTGTGAAAAACTGACAGAAGTTAAGGAACAAGCTACAGATTTTGTTCTTAAAACCAAAGAACAGGTTGAGTCAGGTGAAATCACTGTGGACAGTGTACTTGCTCAAGCCAAATCATGTGCCCGTCAAGCGACAGAAGCATCAAAAGATCGATTCAGTAATCTCAAGGAACAATGGCAAGAAAAAGCCGAAACTCTTGACCAATCAGAAGAGATTGTGATTGACATTAGAGACGAAAAAATCTAGATTTGACAGAGTTGGATAAAAATTCAATAGTAGTCGCAAATCTAGTAAATGGTATAAGATAAAACGCATAGTATCAAGGACTGTAATGAACTGCCTGATATTATGCGTTTTTTATGATTTTGAAGACTTTTTGACAAACTTTTTTAAAACACATGAGCGTTATGATTTTTTATGGTATAATGGCAGTGCTAGAAGTGAAATATTTATACTCTTCGAAAATCAAATTCAAACCGCGTCAACGTCGCCTTGCCGTACTCAAGTACAGCCTGCGGCTAGTTTCCTAGTTTGCTCTTTGATTTTCATTGAGTATTACATTTTTTTATATTTTACTGATATTTTAGTAATATTAAGCGATCTATTTTTTCTATGATTGGAAATTAATGTGGTAGTTTATGATCAAGTGGAGGAAAAGCTCTAACATTTTAGTCAAGAAACGATCTAGTATTCTGTCAAGGGAAAATATTAGAACCCTCTATTTTGTAAAAAATAGTTAGAAAGAAAGTTAATAAAATGAAAGACATTTTTAATAAACGCCAACGCTTTTCGATTCGAAAGTTTTCTGTTGGAGTGGCTTCTGTATTAATAGGAATTGCCTTGTTTGCACCATCCCAGGGAGTACTTGCTTCTACGGAAAATAATGTGGCAACAGAGATAGGGGCTAATTCTGAAAAGGAGAATGCGACCCCTACTGTGGAGAAAAAAGAAGAGAATCAAAATTCACCAGAGAATCAAGGTGCTATCTCCAGTCCAGCTCCAAAAGATACTCCAATAATATCTACAAGAACTACAGAACTTGAGACATCTGGGGATAAAGAAAATAATAGCTTGACCACAAGGGCTTCCGTGGCGGGTGAAGACAGATCAAGTCTTCCAGCGGTGAGAGCGGCATCGAATCCTTCCGAGATAAAAAAATATGAATTGACTAAGGAAGATGCTAAAAAAATCAAAGCAGGAGTAATCGGTTCAGAAGGTAATAAGCTTGACAGTTTGTTATTAAACGGCCCTGAGTTAAGTCCAGAAGCTTATACAGATGATGATTTCTTGAAGGATAAAGAAGAAATTTATATTTATGAAAAAGGCGGGAAAAAGTATGTAGGCTATAATAGTCATCCCTTATTAGAAGATACTGATGGTGATGGTATTATTGACAGTAAAGAAAAGCCAGATGAAAAATTAAAATGGAATGTCAGTGAGCGCGATATGATTATGTTCATGGAATTGTCCTACCGTGATGATAATTATATTGATAGAGTGCTGAATCATAAGAAACCCTTAACAGAGTCAGAGTTATATAAAAAGAATGATGACAGTAGACCACGTTATGAGTATATGATGATGAATAAGGAATTGGGGCCTTATTGGGAAAGGAAAAAAAGTTACCATACCTCCAGTGGACTAGATGCTGTCTTGTATGAAACTAAGAGTGATTTCTCATATTTACCAAATGGAACTGCACAAGTATTAGCCTTTCGTGGAACAAGTGATGCCAAAGATATAGGAACTGATATAACACTTGGATTAGGAAGCAATCCTCAACAAGGGATTGATGCAGAAAATATCATGCGTGAACTGGCTAAAGATAAGAGCATTACCAATCTATATTTGACAGGACACTCTTTAGGAGGATATTTAGTACAACGGGCAATGGTTGAAGCCTATCAGTTGGCATATTCTGACAGCAGAGTCATGTCTTCTAAAGAACAGCGGGCTTATAGAAACTTTTATAATAATGTATTAAAAAAAGGAACAACCTTTAATGCCCCAAAAGTGAGGACAAGTTATTTCTCATCATCTGAATTTTGGCAAAAAGGATTAGACAGTAAAAACATAGCTAAGTCTGGAAAAATGACACATTATATAGTTAATAATGATTCTACTATAGGAAAAAGTGTCAGTAATGATAGTGATGTTGTCATAAATGTTGGGGATACAAAAGGAGGTCATAGTTCACGTTCTTATTTTGAAGCCGATATGATTAATAGACGATCAGAGTTCATGTCTGGGAAACGAATTTCCTTAGATGGGACAGGTTATCAAGATAAAAAAATGACAACAGCTAAATCTGTAGAAAAAGTTGGAGAAACTGTTGTATATAGTAAACGTGGAGATGACATCATTAAGTCAACAACTGTTAGTATCAAAGATCCCGATACAGGGCAGATTACTAAAAATACACTTGATGAAGTGTTCAAGAAAGATGGTGCCAAATCAACAGTTGTGGTTACGTCAATCGAGCCAAGTGTTCGTTATGAAAAAGACGCTACGAGAGCCAAAGGTGGGGCAAATGTAACAGAAGCTGGTACTCCAGGCACTAGAACAGTAACTACAACCTACACAGTCAATCCGACAGATGGTAGCCTTGTTTCGCATGAAGAACCGGCAGTAGTAGTCCCATCAAAACCGACAGTGGTCAAAGTCCCAGCTAAGGATGAGGTTACATACCTCAAAGAAGGCGATGATGTGGTTAAGAAGATAACCACTTACATGGTCAATGCAAGTACAGGAGCTCTTACTCCAACAGAGAAAAAGGAAATCTTCAAACAAAATGGTGCCAAGGCTAAGGTTGTTGTTACGCCATTACAGCCAAGTGTTCGTTATGAAAAAGACGCTACGAGAGCTAAGGGCGGAAAAAATGTAACAACAGCTGGTACTTCAGGCACTAGAACAGTCACTACAACTTATACTGTTAACCCTGCAGATGGTAGCCTCATTCCGCATGAGGGCAAACCCGTCATCAAACAGTCAACTCCTACGGTGGTCAAAGTTCCAGCCAAAGATGAGGTTGAGTACCTCAAAGACGGTGATGATGTTGTTAAGAAGACAACCACTTACGCGGTCAATGCAAGTACAGGAGCTCTTACTCCAACAGTAAGGAAAGATGTTGCCAATCCAAAAGGTGCCAAATCTAAAATTGTGGTTACACCACTTAAGCCAAATGTTCGTTATGAAAAAGACGCCACAAGAGCCAAAGGTGAAGCAAAAATCACAGTAGCTGGTACTTCAGGTACAAGAACAGTAACTACCACCTACACGGTTAATTCTACAGATGGTAGCCTTATTCCACATGAAGGAAAACCCGTCATCAAACAGTCAACTCCTACGGTGGTCAAAGTTCCAGCCAAAGATGAGATTGAATACCTCAAAGAAGGCGATAATGTTGTTAAGAAGACAACCACTTATGCGGTCAATGCAAGTACAGGAGCTCTTACTCCAACAGTAAGGAAAGACGTTGCCAATCTAAAAGGTGCCAAATCTAAAGTTGTGGTTACACCACTTAAGCCAAGTGTTCGTTATGAAAAAGACGCTACAATACCCAAAGGTGAAGCTAATGTAACAACAGCTGGTACTTCAGGTACAAGAACAGTAACTACCACCTACACGGTTAATCCTACAGATGGTAGCCTTATTCCACATGAAGGAAAACCAGTTATCAAATCGTCAACTCCTACGGTGGTCAAAGTTCCAGCCAAAGATGAGGTTGAATACCTCAAAGAAGGCGATGACGTTGTTAAGAAGACTACAAGTTACCAAGTCAATGCGAGTACAGGTACCCTTACTTCAATAGAGAAAAAGGAAGTGTTCAAGCAAGATGGTGCCAAATCAACAGTTGTGGTTACACCACTTGAGCCAATTGTTCGTTATGAAAAAGACGCCACAAGAGCCAAAGGTGAAGCTAATGTAACAACAGCTGGTACTCCAGGGACAAGTACAGTAACTACCACCTATACAGTTAATCCGACAGATGGCAGCCTCATTCCACATGAAGGCAAACCAGTTATCAAATCGTCAATTTCGACAGTAGTCAAAGTCCCAGCCCAAGATGAGGTTGAATACCTCAAAGAAGGCGACGACGTGGTTAAGAAGACTACGAGTTACGCGGTCAATGCAAGTACAGGTACCCTTACTCCAACAGAGAAAAAGGAAATCTTCAAACAAAATGGTGCCAAATCTACAGTTGTTGTTACCCCACTTGAGCCAAGTGTTCGTTATGATAAAGATGCTACAAGAGCTAGAGGTGGAGAAAATGTAACAAAAGCTGGTATTCCAGGGACAAGTACAGTAATTACAACTTATACAGTTAATCCGACAGATGGCAGCCTCATTCCACATGAAGGCAAACCAGTTATCAAATCGTCAACTACCACAGTAGTCAAAGTCCCAGCCCAAGATGAGGTTGAATACCTCAAAGAAGGCGACGACGTGGTTAAGAAGACTACGAGTTACGCGGTCAATGCAAGTACAGGTACCCTTACTCCAACAGAGAAAAAGGAAATCTTCAAACAAAATGGTGCCAAATCTACAGTTGTTGTTACCCCACTTGAGCCAAGTGTTCGTTATGATAAAGATGCTACAAGAGCTAGAGGTGGAGAAAATGTAACAGTAGCTGGTACTCCAGGTACAAGCACAGTCACTACTACTTATACTGTGAATCCTACAGATGGCAGTCTCATTCCACATGAAGAGCTAGCAGTAGTAGTCCCATCAAAACCTACAGTGGTTAGGGTCCCAGCCAAAGATGAGGTTGAATATCTAAAAGAAGGCGACGACGTGGTTAAGAAGACTACAAGTTACGCGGTCAATTCAAGTACCGGTGCTCTTACTCCAACAGAGAAAAAGGAAATCTTCAAACAAAATGGTGCTAAATCTACAGTTGCCGTTACCAAACTAGAGCCAAGTGTTCGTTATGAAAAAGACGCCACAAAAGCCAAAGGTGAAGATAATGTAACAACAGTTGGTACACCAGGAACAAGCACAGTCACTACTACTTATACTGTTAACCCTGCAGATGGCAGTCTCATTCCATATGAAGGCCAACCTGTTACCATCCCTTCGACTCCGACAGTGGTCAAGGTGCCAGCTAAAGACGAGGTTGAATACCTCAAAGAAGGCGATGATGTTGTTAAGAAGACCATAACTTACGCGGTCAATGCAAGTACGGGCTCCCTAACTCCAACAGAGACAACAGAAATCTTCAAGAGAAACGGTGCTAAATCTAAAGTTATCGTTACACCACTTGAGCCAAGTGTCCGTTATGAGAAAGATGCCACGAGAGCTAAAGGTGAAGCTAATGTAACAACAGCTGGTACCCCAGGAACAAGTACAGTAACTACCACCTACACAGTTAATCCTACAGATGGCAGTCTTGTTCCGCATGAAGAACCGGCAGTGGTAGTTCCTTCGACTCCTACAGTGGTCAAGGTCCCAGCTAAGGATGAGGTTGAATACCTCAGAGACGGCGATGATGTAGTTAAGAAGACTATAACTTACGCGGTGGATGCAAATACCGGTTCTCTTACTCCAACAGTAAGGAAAGACATTACCAGTCCAAATGGCGCTAAATCGACAGTTGTGGTTACACCACTTAAGCCAAATGTTCGTTATGAAAAAGACGCCACAAGAGTCAAAGGTGAAGCTAATGTAACAACAGCTGGTACTCAGGGGACAAGTACAGTAACTACAACATATACTGTGAATTCGACAAATGGCAGCCTCATTCCGCATGAAGGCCAACCTGTTATAACCTTTTCAACTCCTACAGTGGTCAAAGTCCCAGCCCAAGATGAGGTTGAATACCTAAAAGACGGCGATGACGTTGTTAAGAAGACAACCAGCTATCAAGTCAATGCAAGTACTGGAGCCCTTACTTCAACAGAGACAACAGAAATCTTCAAGCGAAATGGCGCTAAATCTAAAGTTGTCGTTACACCACTTGATCCAAGTGTCCGTTATGAGAAAGACGCAACGAGAGCTAAAGGAGGAGAAACTGTCATAGTAGCTGGTACTCCAGGAACTAGAACAGTCACTACCACTTATACTGTGAATCCGACAGATGGTAGTTTCATTCCGCATGAAGAACCAGCAGTGGAAGTCCCATCAACACCTACAGTGATCAAAGTGCCAGCTAAAGATGAGATTGAATACCTCAGAGACGGCGATGATGTAGTTAAGAAGACAACCAGCTACGAAGTGAATGCCAGTACAGGTGCTCTTACTCCAACAGTAAGGAAAGACATTACCAGTCCAAATGGCGCTAAATCTACAGTTGTGGTTACACCACTTGAGCCAAGTGTACGTTATGAGAAAGATGCCACAAGAGCCAAAGGTGAAGCTAATGCAACAACAGCTGGTACCCCACGCACTAGAACAGTCACTACAACCTATACAGTTAATCCTACAGATGGTAGCCTTATTCCGCATGAAGAACCAGCAGTGGTAGTCCCATCAACTCCTACAATGGTCAAGGTACCAGCCAAAGATGAGATTGAATACCTCAAAGAAGGCGATGATGTGGTTAAGAAGACTACAACTTACGAAGTGAATGCAAGCACAGGTGCCCTTACTCCAACAGAGAAAAAGGAAGTTTTCAAGAAAGATGGTGCCAAGGCCAAGGTTGTTGTTACGCAAATAGAGCCAAGTGTTCGTTATGAAAAAGATGCCACGAGAGCTAAAGGTGGAGAAACTGTCACAGTAGTTGGTACTCCAGGAACTAGAACAGTCACTACCACTTATACTGTGAATCCGACAGATGGCAGCCTCATTCCGCATGAAGGACCAGCAGTGGAAGTTCCATCAACACCTACAGTGGTCAAAGTTCCAGCTAAAGATGAGATTGAATACCTCAGAGACGGCGATGATGTAGTTAAGAAGACAACCAGCTACGAAGTGAATGCCAGTACAGGTGCTCTTACTCCAACAGTAAGGAAAGACATTACCAGTCCAAATGGCGCTAAATCTACAGTTGTGATTACACCACTTGAGCCAAGTGTACGTTATGAGAAAGATGCCACAAGAGCCAAAGGTGAAGCTAATGCAACAACAGCTGGTACCCCAGGCACTAGAACAGTCACTACAACCTATACAGTTAATCCTACAGATGGTAGCCTTATTCCACATGAAGGAAAACCAGTTATCAAATCGTCAACTACTACAGTGATCAAGGTCCCGGCCAAAGACGAAGTAGTAGAAACTCCGATTGAACCAGAAGTGGAATATGTTAAAGATGTTGAAAAAGACTTCGGTACACCAGATCAGCGTACTGAGGGTGAAAAAGGTAAAACAGTTACTATAACTGCTTACGATGTAGATTCAAAGGACGGTCATATCACAGAACACGTTGGTAATCCAGTATTCATCCCCGCAGGTAAGACAATCGTTAAAGTAGGAGCTAAAACTAAGGTTGAACAATCTAAAAATCCTGAAGGTCGTGATGTGATTGATACCACTACCTATGAAGTTGATCCTAAAACAGGTAAGGTAACTCCTACAACCGTTCGAACTTATGGAACAACAAAAGAACCAACAGTTGAGAAGAGAGTAGTAACATCACCTGTTGTCTATGAAAAAGATGGTACGAAAGAAAAAGGTACAGCCCCAACTACTGTTAAAGGTGAAGATGGTGAAGACACTGTCACAACCATTTACACTGTGGATCCTAATACTGGAAAGATTACAGCAAGTGAAGGTCAACCAGTTCGTACGAAAGAACCAACTAATACTATTGTCAAAGTCGCAGCTAAGGATAAAGTAGAAACAACAGAAATCCCATCACCTAAGAAATACGTAAAAGATGATACACGTGACAAAGGACAAGACAATGTAGAAGAAGCAGGCCAAGCAGGTTCACGTACAACAACAACAACTTATGAAGTAAATCCAGCAGATGGAACAATTACAGAAAGAGTAGGAGAACCAGTAGTAGTAAATCCAACAGTAACAATTGTCAAAGTAGCAGCTAAGGATAAAGTCGTAGAAACCTCGATTGAACCAGAAGTGGAATACATTAAAGATGTTGAAAAAGACTTCGGTACACCAACTCAGCGTACTGAGGGTGAAAAAGGTAAAACAGTTACTACAACCACTTACGATGTAGATCCAAAGGACGGTCATATCACAGAGCACGTTGGTAATCCAGTTGTCACCCCAGCAGGTAAGACAATCGTTAAAGTAGGAGTTAAAACTAAGGTTGAACGTAATAAGGATGACCAGAGTCGTGATGTGATTGATACCATTACCTATGAAGTTGATCCAAAAACAGGTAAGGTAATTTCTACAATAGTTCGAACATATGGAACAACGAAAGAACCAACGACAGAGACAAGACCTGTACCATCCCCTGTTGTCTATGAAAAAGACGATAGTCGTGACAAAGATTCAGAACCAGTTAGACGAGAAGGAACTCCAGGAGAGGAAACGATCACCACAACGTACACAGTAGATTCGAAGACTGGTAAGATAACGCCTGTAGTTGGTCAACCAGTTCGTACGAAAGAACCAACTAATACTATTGTCAAAGTCGCAGCTAAGGATAAAGTAGAAACAATAGAAATCCCATCACCTAAGAAATACGTAAAAGATGATACACGCGACAAAGGACAAGACAATGTAGAAGAAGCAGGTCAAGCAGGTTCGCGTACAACAACAACTACTTATGAAGTAAATCCAGCAGATGGAACAATTACAGAAAGAGTAGGGGAACCAGTAGTAGTAAATCCAACAGCAACAATTGTCAAGGTCCCGGCCAAAGACAAAGTAGTAGAAACCCTGATTGAACCAGAGGTGGAATACGTTAAAGATGTTGAAAAAGACTTCGGTACACCAACTCAGCCTATTGAGGGTGAAAAAGGTAAAACAGTTACTACAACCACTTACGATGTAGATCCAAAGGACGGTCATATCACAGAACACGTTGGTAACCCAGTCGTCACCCCAGCAGGTAAGACAGTCGTTAAAGTTGGTGCGAAAACTAAGGTTGAACAATCTAAAGATCCTGAAGGTCGTGATGTGATTGATACCACTACCTATGAAATTGATCTAAAAACAGGTAAGGTAACTCCGACAACAGTTCGAACATATGGAACAAGCAAAGAACCAAAAGTAGAGATAGAACAAGATCCTAAGACAGGTGAAGTTACAGTAACAACGAAGAAACCAGATGGCTCAACATATCCACCAGGAACTAAGGTAGAAAGCCCAGGCGGAGTTGGTAAAGGTAAAGTACCAGACAGTGGTTTACCAGATGTAGAAAAATCAGGTATAGGTAAGACTACTGAGCCAGGTAAAGCATCTGTGGAAGTTCCTAATGTAACAACTCAAGCTAAGGTAATAGTTGAAAACGGTGAACTACCTGAGCCAATTACTTTACCAGAATTAACTATTGAGGTTCGCTGGATTGATGAAGCTGGAAATGGATTGAAATCATCCGTTAAGNCAGGTANTGAAAAGGATGCTGAACATGGATCAATTNCNGGATATGAATTTNTACGAACTGTGATTGCTGAAAATGAACCAGTACTTACCCACATTTTCAGAAAAGTAAGTGGAAGTATAAATCCAAATCCAGCAACTCCACCTAAGGTAACAATTTTTGAAAATGGTGTATTACCGGATTCAATTGAATTGCCAGAGCTAATGATTGAGGTTCACTGGATTGATGAAGATGAAAATGTATTGAAACCATCTGTTAAGTCAGGTAATGAAAAGGATGCTGAACATGGATCAATTACGGGAT
>NZ_RJOB01000006.1 GCF_003943935.1 Streptococcus mitis
AAGTGACAACTATATTAGTATATCACAGTCGCTTTCGCTTGTCAACACTTTTTTGAAACTTTTTTAAGTTTTTTTAAAACTTTTTTTCATCAAGTGTTCCATCTGCAACATACCATAGTCCGTACGGGATTCGAACCCGTGTTACCGCCGTGAAAAGGCGGTGTCTTAACCCCTTGACCAACGGACCTGAGTTGTTATTTTCAACTCTTACTATTATACAGCCTTTTTATTTTTTGTCAACTACTTTTTCTAATTTTTTTAATTAATTTTACAACAGCTTCCGTTCGAGCGGTGTGTGGAAACATATCGACCGACTGGATATAATGTAGATCATAAACTTCTACTAAGCGTACTAAATCACGAGCCAAAGTCGAAACGTTACAAGAGATATAAACCATTTTTTCTGGCACATAGGTAAGAATAGTGTCTAACAACTTATCATCCAGACCTGTACGTGGTGGGTCCACAATCAGAGCATCTGCTCGGTAGCCTTCCTTGTACCAACGAGGAATGATCTCTTCTGCCGTTCCAGCTTCATAATGAGTATTGTCAAATCCCATTCTTTTAGCATTTCGCTTGGCATCTTCAATGGCTTCTGGAATAATATCCATACCTCTGAGTGTCTTTACTTTCTTTGCGAAGGCAAATCCAATAGTTCCAACTCCACAATAAGCGTCAATCAAATGGTCTTCTTTATCAACATCCAGCGCTTTTACTGCCTCACTATAGAGGACTTCTGTCTGTTCTGGATTTAATTGATAGAAAGCGCGAGGAGATAGTGAAAATTCATAATCGAGTACACCTTCTTGAATACTCTCTTCTCCCCAAATAATCTCTGTCTTTTCACCATAAATCTCACTGGTTTTAGCTGTATTTGTATTCACAGCGACTGTCACAATTTCTGGAAAATCTTTAACTAATTCTTTTACAAGTTGGGTTAAGTTAAGCTGACGGTTTGTAACAATAATAATCTGAACCTGTCCGGTCTTCCTTGCTCGTCGGACCATTATAGTTCTAACACCTAGAACTTTTCTCTCATCCGTGATTGGAATCTGGTGATAAGTAAGTAATTCTGCTAGACGATTAGCAATCACTTGGGTTTCCTTATCTTGTACCAAACAGTCTTTCAACTCTACCAAATAATGAGAGTTTTGTGCATATAAGCCCGCTTTGACCTGATTTTTAAATTTTCGAGTCTGAAATTGTAACTTAGCACGGTAGTACTTGGGTTCCTGCATTCCAATAGTTGGACGTATTTCATAGTTTTCATATCCTGCAGGGGCGAATTTTTTCAGTGCTTGGTGAAGTAGGTCTGTCTTGAACTCCAGCTGCTTATCATAATGCAGGTGCATGATTTGACAGCCTCCGCATTCATTGTAAATAGTACAAGCTGGTACAACTCGAAATTTAGACTTCTTGTTGACCTTCAGTAATTTTGCCTCAACAAAGTTACGTTTAATAGAAGTAATCTGACAATAGATATCTTCTCCTTTGAGAGCACCAGGCACAAAGACTAATGTTTTTTGATAAAAGCCAATTCCCTCACCATTAATTCCCATGCGCTTGATTTTTAATGGTATTTTTTGTTTCACTTTCAGATTCATACCCCTATCTTATCACATTTTGAGTTATTCCGCTACCGCTTGATTTTTATATTTCATTAGTATGCTAAAGTCTTGATATTGCTGATTTTCTTTAAAATCACATTTCCTTATATTTCCTTTAAATTCTTTAAAAGTTCCTAAAAATGTTCACAAAAAAAGCCCCTCAAAGGAGCCACTATACTATATGATGAGTTCAGCAGGCAAGAGACTAGCACGGTCAATCGTGCTTTTTTGTTTCTATTTAACAGGAAGCTATTGCACATCTTTTAATATTTGTTTTATTAGTTTGCATGAAGTATTCTAAATACTCTTCATCTTCTAATCTAAAATCTAACAATAGCATAAATTTAATTTCGTATCTGTTCTCTTATATTGGAACTCTATATGTACCTGTTCTTTAATCTTCAAAGTTTAGCTTATATTCTTTTTTGATTGTAAGTTTAGTATTTTAAAACTGTGTTTTTCCTTCTTCTTTAATAATTAATCAAATATAGTAAAAACTTATCCTAGCGCTAACATAAAGTTGTTATTATAAATCTCTTTTTATTTTAAAATCATTGTAACAATCAGATTTAAGCAAAAACACTTAGAACAATCTAAGTGTTTTCATTTTAGATAGACTTGTCAACAAGAGTATTACTGATTTGATTTTTTGGTTTAGTGTCTATCTCTTTATATACTTCCAAAAAATTTTTACCAACATTACTTTGAGAAAGTTTCTGATATATTTTTTTATCTAGGAATCCATGTTGTTCTTTTGAAAAATTTGCTACATACATTATATATCACCCTTTCTAATTTTATAATCAATATTATTTTCAATATTAAAGTAGTGTTTTCTTTCAATCCAGATAGGACCTTCCCCTTTAGAAATAGCTAAAACATCCACTGGTCCTCCAACTGTTTCAAGTGTATTCACAATCTTTCTCTTAAAAGAAGTCAACTCAATGAATGTTTTTGCAGTAGAAGCCATCTCATCAATAGGTTGCATCCCAATCAACTCAAAAATTGGATTGATATAGTATTGTTGTTGGACTCTAGCGATAGTTTCAAACAACTCTTCCTGTGCATCCGATATATTATTACTTTCCAAAATTTCATTAATTTGTTGTCCTATAAATGCGTTTAACATTGGATCTATGCCATTCATTATAGTATCTACCATTTCAGATTGAGCAAAGGGAATAATATGACAAGCAACATTTTGGCTAATTTCTTTCTCAGTAATTACACGCCAGACAAGACGTTTAGCAAATATACCACTTAACTCTATTTGTCTAAGGGATGGAAAAATTTCTTCAACACCATACCCAGCAATTACCAATCCTGTCACAGAATTTCTATCAAAACCAACTAGCATTGCTTGGTATAATGTTTTAGTTAAAGAGTTTAGTTGCTCATCAGAGTATTCACTATTGTCGAAATACTCATCTAGTTGTTCCCGTATTAAATTAAGTTCGCCATCTAAATATTCAAATTCAGTTTCAGATATTGATTTTGAGATCTCATTTGAATATTCTTCTATAGTTTCCCATAAAATATTCTTAAAAATTTCTAGAGTTATTACTTCTCCCTGAGATGATCTATAGTCAGCTACTTCTTGGGTACTCTCGTGTATTATTTTTAAATAACTTTTAGTCTGTCTAGTTATATAATTAATCAAGGCATCATTATTTTGTATCGGCATAAATTGTAATAAAAAATCAACAAAATTTTCAATGTACCTTGCTGTGTCACCTAACACTTCATTACCAATCGACTTTTTATACTCACTTATGATTACTTCCCACGGTACTCCCATAAAGGAGGCATCTCCATAAATCATAATTCCAACCGAATGTACTCTAGATAAAGTAAATAATTTCCGAGCACTATTAAACACTTTGGAGTTAACCCCGTCAGATAAAGTCACCGCACTATCTGCAGCTAAAACAACTCCATTCTTATTTAGTATTCCAATTTCTGCAGTCAAAATTGAGCCTCCAATTATTTTACATAACTTAACAGTTAAAAATCATTAAATATTTTTCAATTTATACAACAATTCCCTTTAACTAATTATAATACAATTCATACTAAAAGTACATTCTTTTAACTATGCGAACACATCTCCAATTTCTAACAATATATCATAGCTTCAATTTAATCTAGAAAAATTATTTTCAGTTTAACCTCCTCATTTATTTCAATGACTTTTGAATGCATATATTTAATTTCAAAAAACTAGCCTTCACCTTATAAATCAACAAGTTTTTACCCCCTTTTTGTCTGGAGGTCTCCGACTTGGAAAAAGTTCCCTTCACCGGTTCCCAAAGTATTCAAAAAAATTTTTTCAACGTGGGGGGAGTCAATATCCTTTCAGTTCTATAAATCTTTTAGCGATTACCTTTCTACGGCTATTTATATAACGAGTAGTTTTATTTAGTTTCTCTGCCACGTCTTCCCAAGTCGCACCAGCTTCTAAATATCTCATTTTAAAAATTACTAGATCACTTTCAATTAAGTTTTCCATCAAGGTATCTACAACTAGTTTGAAACCTTCTAAATATCTTAGTGTTTGGTCTTCTTCAATTCTAATGATTGTCGCTTCAGTAGGACTAGATACTGTCTTGCCTTTCCCACCAGTATAATCTTCAGTGCTATGTTTCTTATTATGTATCAGTTCCTGTCTTCTCAAATAAATTTTATTAGCAAGCGTTCTATATCGTCCTAACTCAATATCTATCCCGTCCAGGTCTCTGTTACTCAGTTCATACATAGTCAAGTACCTCCACTTCAATTTTAAAATTTTCTTATCTTGCATTCTGTCAAACTGACAAAAGCTTAAAAGCCTTTCAACACTCCACTTACCAGGTATCATTGTTTTAAGTTTGACAACTCTTCAATATGACAATTTAAAGAAGTATACCTATAATTTAATCCCCAGTTTCTCTTATCTTACATTCTGTGAAACTCACTCTATTCTGTAACTTACTGATATATATGGCTTACAAGCCTATACTCTATTTTAGTTTATGCTTTCTTCATTTTGTGAAACTAATTTACTGAAATTAAAAACAAGGCCATTTTTGATATAGCTATCAATTTCTTGATATTCAAATCAGCCTTGTTTCTAATGAATTACTCTTTACCTAAATACTCTTTAATCTCACGATATTCCTTAGAAAAATTCATATGCCCACTGACATCAGGATTTAAGAACGGAAGGATACTTGTTGGATTTACTTCTGTCCGATATACTGCAAGAGAATGCTCCTGAGTTATTTCTCCAACTACGCCTTTATGTATTTCTTCTACATTTTTCTTTAGTGCTTGAATTTCATCGAAGGCATCTAAAATTATCCTAAGTTTCTTCTGGTAACGTTTATAGATTTTCTTTTCTTCAGCTCTTCGCTTAGTCTCTTTAAAGATATATTCAAATATCGCTGCCTTTGCCTCCCAGAAATAAGTATCATATTCTTTCTCTAAAAGATTGATTGATTCACTCATTTTGGTAATTTGTTCTAAAGAAGTAGCATTATCCTCAAGAAAAGAATCAATATTATCAAATGAAATCTTCTTCTCTCCAGTAATTGTTTTTCTTTTTTCTTCCAACTTTGTTCTTGCTTTTGCAATCTTATCTTTTTTATCATCAAGATTTTCTAATGTTGATAATACTTCTCTAATATCCATCCCCTATCTCCTAATTCCATTTTATAAAGAAAGCGCAATCCGTTTCAATTTTCTTCACAACGAAACGAGTATAAAGCATTAAACTCATTCCATAAATAACGGATTCACTTACCCAACGTAAGTTATTTTTATTTCTTTCAAATAAAGTAGCGAAATTGTACAAATCCCCAACGAAAGCAACTTTATCGCCTTTTACTCCTAGTACTTCATCAGATACAACAATAACATCATCAACGTATAAGTTTTCTGAGTATTGTTCCTTCTTGTTAATTTTTAAAATATAATTTCCATCGCTAGATTTCTCCTTATCTAAAAACTTAAATAGTGACTGACTTAATACAAGAGTATTATGACGTTCGGGATTCAAATCGTTTATTGTATCTTTCAATTCGTCAAAATTAGAAACATTTTTTTCAGGTGCTTCTTTTAGAATTTTTCCAATTTCAATATTACGAGTTTTACGACAAAGACGAGTAATTTTGTTACTTAAGAAGTCTGATATATTATATTCTCCATCATCAACTTGTTCAGACGATAAGGAAATACGGCCTGAAAATGTCTTGTGTTCAAACTTGGTTCTAATCTGTTTTTTTCTAAGTTCTACACTTTTACTATCTCTAAACTCTTCTGATTCAAGTTCTGATAGATGTTCATCATCAAAACCTACAGTTTCATATGTCCCACCAGTACCCGTATACTCAATCACATTAACAAGATCCACTAATTCTTTTCCTTCTTCAGGAACGTCATAGATACTTGTTATATCTTGTGATAATATTAAACCTGTTTTTGATTTTTCATCATCAATACTCATTCCTCTACTTCTTACATACTTTTCTACCAAACTAAATTTTTTAGCCATTTTATACTCCTTTATCTCTTTATTGCTCCTCGTTGTTTATAATTTTTTCTAAAATTCTTAGCTCTTAGCTTTTCTTTTAGAACTCTACGAGCTTTTAAAATCATTTTTTCTAACTGTTGATTTTGTGTTTTCGTCAGCATATTTCTCTAGTATTTCGTGTTTCCCACTTTCTAAACCGTTATCTTCATTTTTACATTTTGAAAATATTTTTTGTCTTTTTTCTGGATCAATAGAGAACTTACTAGCTACCACATACCCTAATGAAGTATCTACCGTCATCTTCTTCACCTCCTTTCTTCTCAAACAAAAAGGGCATACCACTAGCATTATATGCTTACGGTATGCCCCTGAGTTGTTCTCAATAGACTTATTTTTTAGTTTCTTTTTTGACTAGATGAGTAAATTTCCCATCTGAGTAGACTAAAGTTATCTCTCCAAATCTTGGAACTTTTTCTATCTCTATTATACCACATTTTTCGTAGACAATAAAGCCTTTTTCTGTTGAAAATTTCATTTCATCCATATCTATTAACCTTTCTCTCCCCTCACTGTGTTAATCGTATATCGCTTATCTTTGATCGTGAAAGCCTTAAAAGTGTTCCCTTCTAAACCTTTCAAAATTCTACTTGAATTTCTAGCATTGTACACCGTCCGCAGTTCACTACTATCTAGGTTCGTGTTGAAAATCGTAGTTTCTCGATTGTTGATAATATCAAACAAGAAATCCTGTTCCCAATCGCTCTTAGGTGTTACTGTCCCATTTTTTGCCCCCAGGTCATCGATGATTAAGAAATCAACATCAACAAGCTTTTTAACCGCCTCATATTCTGTTAAGTTGGCATTTCTTCCATAAGCCCAACCTTCTTTTATCTGCTTGATAATCTCGGTTAAGCTGACAAATAAGATACTCTTAGGATCGTTCTTCTCTCTGAAACTCTCATTGATTTCTTTGGCCAGGGCAAGCGATAAATGACTTTTTCCTATTCCTGTGCTACCGCTGATTAAAGTATTTCCCGTCATACCTGCAAGGTATTTCTGGGCTTGCCCCTTTACAAACTCTAACATCTGACCTTCCTCTGTAGTCTTAACAAAGAAATTATCAAATGTCGCTCCCTTTAACTCTTTAGGAATTGTACTATCACGCATTAATACATCATAAGTTTTAAAATATGTTTGTCTATCATCAAACCGCTGTAATAGGTCTTTCTCTTTTTGTTTAATATCCCCCTTCACACACTCCGGGCAAAATGGTTGTATTTTTCTTTCTGAACTCCCTACTACAGGTATAGAAATTTCCCAGTAATTTACCTGATGAATATCACAAACTTTATCTGATATTTTTCTGTTATTAAATTCTTTAAATTGTTCCTTCATCCTTGCAACTCCTAAAATGGTAGGTCTGGGAAGTTATCTCCAGACTCCCCTTTTATGGTTTTAGGCTTTTGATTCAAATAACCGTCAAACTTAGATCCGAAAAGTGTTTCAGGTCTCAGATATTTAGAAAATTCAGGACTATCCTTCCATTCTGCCGTTTTAATATCTATCACCTGTTTAAAATCTTCAAGTGTATAGCCTTCTTTGAATCGTGCCATTATCGGCTTCAAATTTTTGTCCAAATATTTATAATTTTTCCCTACTGTATGATTCAGATAAGCTAGAGGGATTCTTATTAAATACTTCTCAGGATGTCCTTTAGCTATTTCCTCGATCATTCTCGGAGTTAACCAATTTGGGAAAGTAAAGTCAGGTTTACCTGACAATATATATTCTTTATATAACTCTTTATCTTTCTCTGACTCTTTCTCTTTCTCTATCTCTATCTCTGTTGGACATGAGTTGGAAATAGTCTTTTTATTTTGGACATTCTCCAATTTTGGTAAATTTTGACTATTTTTTCTTTGGTCTCGCTTGTATTTTGCCCAATTTGTTTCACTCTCAACCATGGCTTTTGCTTGCGATAATGTAGCATGGCCATCATCGTCTATCTGAATCAGTCCACATTTTGTAAAATATGCAACTGTCATATTTATATCATCTTCAGAAACATCTAGTTTTAAAGCTAATTCCTGTACCAAACTATCAAAATATCCTTCATAGTACAAAATACAATCATCTTCTAAACTTTCCAACATAAGACGGATATAAATCACTGTCATAGTGTAGCCACCAGGCATATTTTTAAGTCGTTTAATAAAAAGATTATCAAAAAACTTCTTGTCAACTTTTAACCAAAAATATATTTTAGTCTTTGCCATCATCTACCCCCAGGAACTTCAAAATATCCGTAACTTTGTAATAGACTTTTCTAGTCTCTTCTAGTGGTGGTTGGTAACGTCTTAGTCCTGCACCTTCCCACTTTTGCAAGGTTTTGTATTTTATATCTAACTCGTCCATGGCTTCCTGTGCTGACATTAAACCAGTTAGTCGTGGTTTAGATCTTTCTCGGACTGCTAGATAGTTTTCTACTACTGTGCTTATTCTATTGGTTAAATCGTGTTCGCTTTCTTTACTCAAACTAAACATATCCTTCCACCCCTTTCAGTGTTAAATTCATTCTATTCCTCTTTTTCTAGGCTGGTTTATGAAATATCATTTGCCCTTTTATTGCCCTATGTAAAATATCTTCCTGATCCTTTATGATCATCTCAATAGTTTTAAGGACCTTATATCTTATCTCTTTATCCGAAAGTTCATTATCTAATATTCCTAAAATTGTTGATAGATTTTTTATATTACCTATATACAAATTTATAAAAGCCTCTTTAGTTAAACTGGGCTTTTCTAGCTTCTCTTTAAAATCAGTATATAAATTTACTTCACAAGTCATTTAATCGCTCCTTGTTTATTGATGCCTGCAAGCTGGATATACCGCCCATAATCTGGGCTTAAACTCCCGCTAGGACTTTCTCCTAGTTTCCTGTTTTCTCGCTCCATTTGAGCGCTCTTTTTGCGGTCTCGATGGTTTAGGTAAATTAGAAAGCCAATCAAAATCACGGTAAAAATAAGCGCCTGTGTATTACTTAAATCTAGTTCATTCATGCTATGCCCTCGCTTTGTAATTCTTTATATATAACTGTTGGGCTTGATGTTCCATCTTTTGGAAAGCTTCAACTTCCTTGATAGATACTTTGTTATCTAAAAAATCAATAATAAACTGTAATAGATTTGGATTGTTAACCTTTAAATCGGCCATAAAATCATCAATTTCTACTTGAGTCATTTTCATTACATCTGGAATTTTCATCTGACTTGTACCCCAATTCTTCAAAATTCTCACAATTAAGGAGATAAACTGCAATCCCGTCCAACTCTCTATAGAGTTGTTCCATCTGGTCACGAATAACACCTAACCCCTCTGTCATCTGTCCAGATAAGATATCCGTATCTACTCCGTTATTTTTCGCCATTATCAGCGAATTACTCAACTGTCTTACTAATTCAATTCTGGGAAGCACATCTCCAAGTCTGCCTCCTTGCTCTTGAATTTCCTTTATGTTTACTGTCATATTGTTTTCCTGTATCTTTTTTTCCTGTTTCCTATACGTAATTAGCACCACTCCAAATGCTGGGCGATTGCCCCAAGTTGGCGAACGCTTGTAGCGGTGTTTCGTGAGTAACTACCCATCTTTCAGCTAAACAAGGCCTTAGACTCACCCTGTCAGCGCTTGATTTCAAAACCTTTTCTAATTGCTTGCCTGCTCTTCGGTTTTTCGTTTGTATTTGATAAAATAGCTGTTTTCTGCTATAATCAAAGCATAGAAAAAATTTCTATACTCTGAATTGTGTCGCTTGCTCGCCTTGACCAAAATTTGAGCAAGTGATTTTTTTATTTTCTTTTTGCATAATTACTACCTGACTGTGGTTTATAAAGCAAGTCTTTGCTTTCGATAAGATCTAGAATCCAACTGAATCCCTGCTCCACCGTTTCAAGAAATGCGCCCAGGTCTTCACTGTCCAAGTTCTCGTAGTTCATACAAAGATATTCGGCTAGTTGTCTGTCTTTCTCAACTAGCTTTTTAAAATCCTTGGGATACTTAGGAATTTCTAACCCCTTGGCATTTGTAACTGTCTTAATTTCATTTTCCATTTTCTATACTCCTATACTTTAAAAATTAATTCCTTAATTTCTGAATACCCCCTATTCAAGTTAATCATAGCTATTGCCATATCTTCCAAACGTTGGTAGTTTGTCAGCTCTACACTTGTCAAGCCATCAATACCGTTCTTACTTTCTCGCTCCTTCATGAGTTGCGCTTTATTCTTTCCTGTCACTCCCTTTAGTAGTAGGTTTGTAAGGGTACTATAGGCATGCTTAGGTGCTTTCTCCCATGTTTGAATAGCTTCAGTTAAACTTTTACGCTTTGGCTTTTCCAGTTCCCGTTGAAGATAGCGTTTAGAAAGTTCATCACGCATTTCAAAGAATGCTTTGACTAGGTTCATTTTGAATTGCCGTACTGGTTCGGTATTCTTTAGATAAGTAATCAGCAAGGTCGCTTGTTGCTCATTCAGAAGATAGATTTTTTTCGGTTGCCCTCTCTTATCTAATTTATGGATTTTAAATCCAAGTATTCCCAACGCTTCAAAATCAGCTTTATTGTCTCTGACTAAGCGTGTAATAGTATGATGCTGTACTTCAGCACATTCAGCGATAATCTCACTCGTAGTATACGGCTCTTTCTTGCCGTCCATGTAAACCAGTTCCATTGGTTCGCTCCTTTCTTCTTTTGTCAGTGCTTGCCACCTAAAACAGTACCAAGGTAAAGCATTAAAGTAGGGTAAAATCGGAGAATATGAACCCCTACAAACCCTTGATACTGCTATAGGTAACAAGCAAATTACACTAGCGAATATTTAGCTAGATCCGTTTATCATTCCCCAGTGGTAAAGCACCACATGAGAAATCTATAAATGTAGAGTAGTATTACGATTGGTTCGCTCCTTTCTAATAATCTTTGGCAAGCCACTCCATAACACTAGCATATATTCTTTTGGGCGCTTTATAATCTCCCTTCAAAATTTTAGGAACTGTTCTAGACGCTACACCAATTTCTAGAGCTAGTTCATAATTTTTTAGTTGCAAATCAGCTTTTTTCCTCCTTAATGCTTTCGCCTGTTCTTGTGTGATAAGCATTTTTCTTTCTCCTTTCCCTTTTTTATTCTCATTTCAAGAACAAATTGATTATATAATCTTATTTTGAGAATGTCAAGCGTTTTTGTTCTTTTTTTGAGAATTTTTTGTAGATAATATTTTTTTACTATGATATAATCAATTCAAAAAGTACTTGAATTAGGTGGTATCACATGAAAATTAAACTTAAAGAACTGAGGGAGAAAGAAAAAATATCTTTAAATAAACTCAAAAACATTTTGAAAGAAGAATACGATATAACAGTATCCGATAGTCAACTAATGTACTACGAAAATGAAATTAGAAAACCTAGAGATGAAAATATATGGTCAGCTTTAGCTGATCACTTCGGAGTAAGTGTCGCTTACTTATTAGGGCACGAAGATGAACAAAATATTTTAAAAATAATCCAAAGTAACGAATTTAAAAAATTACTTAATGATATAGATATTGAAAAAATAAATGAACTTAGTTCAGCGTACAAAAACGTTGAAGAACATATAAATAATCCTGTAAAGTATAACAATTTTGGAAAAGGATTGCTTAATCATATCCCATCGTATATGTTTACAATTGAAGAACTAATAAATGCTGATAAAGAGAACAATACAAATTTTGCAGATATTTTAATCAACTATATTTCTTT
Source organism: Streptococcus mitis (assembly GCF_003943935.1). GTDB lineage: Bacteria > Bacillota > Bacilli > Lactobacillales > Streptococcaceae > Streptococcus > Streptococcus mitis_BK. The sequence continues at coordinate 11,913 of NZ_RJOB01000006.1, forward strand.
AAATGACTATGATAAAAAAATAGCTTTTGATTTAGTTCAAAAACTATCTGAAAGAGACAAAGAAAAGGAGTAAACCCCATGGGATTTTTTGACACTGTAAAACAAGAAGGAAGCTTTTCTACTGCATCTGAAGTAAATGGACTACACTACGTTGTACTCCAGGTAACTTTAAAAGAAAAGTTTTTCGGTACTGGATCAGGAAACCTTACAGAATTAGAAGATGTTATCAATAAACAAGCTTCAATAGGCTACCGCCTGCATACAATCACAACCGCCAATGGTGGAAGTAAAGGATTAGGTGGTGGTGACCGTATCCAAGCCACAATGGTTTTTGAGAAAATTCTATAAAAATTCCCCATCTTTTATTAGAAAACATCAGCATATAGGAGGCTACTTATGAAAAAATTACTAAGCACATCAGCTATTTTACTTTCTGCTACCGTTCTAGTAGCTTGCTCTAACAATCAATCAACTACCAAAGATAGCTCGGAGCAACCAAAAACGGAGCAAAAAAATACTACTTCAACAAACACAAAAGCCAAAGTAGATAACAGTAAATACGATGATCTAATTTCTGAAATCAAATCAAAATTAGATCCTGAATCAACTGGCGCAATAAGCGTTAAAATTCAAAATAACGTACTCGATTCAGATTCATCCGAACCGCATGATACAATCATGATTTTGCTAACTGGAACGGCTAAAGATAGCGCAAAAGAGACTATGGACGCAATCAATTCAAATTCTGCTACAACTAATCAGCAAAATGCAATTACCGTATTTCGGATGTCTATATCTGAGTTTGCTAAAAAATTACCAGACGACAATACTACTCTTTCCCTTGGATATGAAAAATCCGCTGATCAATACGACTTAATCGCAAAATCTTCAAAACAAAAAGATTTTATCCCTGTTGGAGAAATCATCGTAAATTAAAAAACTCCCCCATATTCGCCAATAGAACCCCTCTTTCAACGGTCTATTGTGCAAAAATGGAGGAAATTGAAGAATAGAAAGCCGATTTTACCCAACAAAACGAAGTAAAGAAAAATCAATTATTTTGAACAAAAGTGTTGACTAACATTTAAAATTATCATACAATGAAGGTACTTAAGAGAATAGCGCCCGATAATTCTCAGTGAAACGGGATAGCGAAAAAAGCGCCTTCTATGTATTTAGGAGGTGCCTTTTTTTGTCCAAACCATTCAAGACTATACAAGAACAAATAGAGTTATTACATAAACGGGGGCTTGTAATATCTGACTATTCCAAAACAAAAAAGTACCTACTAACAAATAACTACTACAGTATTATCAATGGTTACAGTAAATATTTTACTGATCAACACAACAATTATATACAAGGTGCTAATTTCTCGGAAATTACTTATACATACTTTTATGATAAGGAAATCAAATACACCTTCCTAAAAGCTATCTTAGAAGCTGAGAAACACATAAAATCTATATTAGCTTATGTTTTTTCCGAGGCTTACCCTACTACTCCTTATTTTTACTTAGATTACCAAAACTACGACTACAAGAAAAACAAGAGAACTGTCCCTTTTGTGATTCGTCAAATCGTAAAAATCATTGATAAACATAAATCAAGCCGAAAAAGCAATAGCATACAACACTATTTCAATAAACATGATGACGTCCCTTTCTGGGTAATCGTGGATTACTTGACTTTTGGAGATATACTCGCAATTTTAAAGAGTTTGCCACTCTCCCTACAAGATAGAATTGCAAAGAAGTCTTACAGTTTTATTAGTGAACACTGCACTATTAAGAAAACTTTTACTAGGGATATGCTAATTTCCTTTGTTGAAAACCTAGCAGAAACTAGAAATGTTTGCGCTCACGATAACCGCTTATATGGTTTCAAGTGTAGAAATAGCTTGAAATATTATCCTGATTTACACGACAAACACAATATAAAGAATACAGACGCAAAAAGTAGTCCTTATCATACCATGATTGCGTTACAATGTTTCCTAAGCGCTAATGAGTATGCCAAACTACATAATACGCTTCTATCACGATTTAAAGACTTCTCTAAACATTTGCATACACTCTCTATTGACTTCTTTTTAAACGAACTGGGATTTCCTCCTAATTGGCAACAATCAAATAAACTTGTTCATTAAACAAGCCCATATAAGCCCCATATCCGCCTTATTTTCTATTCTGGTACAATTTATCGTCTGACTGCTTAAAATCGAAAATAAGGGGGTTTTCGTAGCCCCTCGCATGGTATAAACTCAAAACCTTTTCTAATTGCTTGCCTGCTGATGGAAAAGGAGTAAGACCATGAAGATTACAGAGTACAAAAAGAAAGATGGATCAGTAGTTTACCGTTCCAGCGTTTATCTTGGCATCGATACCGTAACAGGTAAGAAAGTCAAGACAACTATTTCAGACAGAACTAAGAACAGGCTCAAAAGCAAGGCTATCCAAGCCAAGGTAGAGTTTGAAAAAAACGGCTCAACAGTCACAAAAGCCATTAACGTTACCACCTATCAGGAATTGACGGAACTCTGGCTAGAAAATTATTGCCATACAGTCAAACATAGCACTCTTATAGGGGCAAAAAACAACATAAAAAAGTATCTCCTACCAGCCTTTGGAGACTACAAACTAGATAAACTAACGCCCCCAATCATCCAGCACCAGGTAAACCAGTGGGCAATAGATTACAATCAACTAGGAAAAGGTTATCAGCAATATAATCAACTCCATGCCTTAAATAAACGCATATTATCCTATGCCGTTTCCTTGCAAGTCATTGCTTCAAATCCAGCTAGTGATATCATCGTCCCACGTCGCAAACCCAAAGAAGGGCAAAAACTGAAGTATCTGGATAACGACAATTTGAAAAAATTCTTAGATTATCTGGATCAGTTGCCAAACACTTATAAAAATTTCTCCGATACGGTGTTGTATAAGACACTCCTAGCGACTGGTTTGCGCATTCGTGAGTGTCTAGCCTTGAAATGGTCTGATATTGACCTACAAAACGGTAGCATTTCAGTTACCAAGACTTTAAACACCCTCAAGGAAATCACTAGCCCTAAAAGTAAAAGTAGCATTAGAGAAATAGCACTTGATACCAAAACGGTACTCATGCTTCGGCTCTATAAAGCAAGACAATCCCAAATAGGTAGGGAAATAGGGGTAACTTTTGAAAAAGTGTTCTCTGATACCTTTGACAATTATAGAGAAGCTGGAGCGCTCAGATTCAGACTAGAAAAGCATTTAAAACTGGCTGGATGTCCTCGTTTGAGTTTCCACGCTTTCCGACACACCCACGCTAGTCTATTGCTTAATGCTGGCCTGCCTTATAAAGAAATCCAAACACGGCTTGGCCATTCTAAAATTTCAATGACTATGGACATCTATAGCCACCTATCCAAAGACAATAAGAAAAAGGCGACTTCCTTTTATGAAAAAGCCATTGAGAATTTACAAAGTTCCTAAAAAGTTCTTAAAATTCATCATTAAGGGACAAAAAACGGCTATATCAAGGGGTTTCAGCTTTTTCTCACATTTTGAGTTATAATAGAACTATGAAAATCACAAAACTTGAAAAGAAAAAAAGACTCTATCTGATGGAGCTTGATAATGACGATAAATGCTACATCACCGAAGATACAATTGTTAGTTTTATGTTATCGAGAGATAAGGTGATAAGCGAAGAGGAATTGAAAGAGATTCAGGACTTTGCCCAATTTTCTTACGGTAAGAATCTAGCTCTCTACCACCTATCCTTTAAAGCGCGCACTGAAAAAGAAGTCAGAGAATATCTGAAAAAATACGATATTGATGAAAACATAGTTTCTCAAGTCATTATTAATCTTAAAGAAGATAAGTGGATTAATGATGCTCAGTACGCTTATGCTATCATCAATGCCAATCAACTTTCAGGAGACAAGGGGCCCTATGTACTGACTCAGAAACTAACACAAAAAGGGATTTCAAAATCTACTATAGAAGAGAACTTGAAAGAATTTGATTTTTCGGAAGTTGCTCAACGTGTAGCTAATAAACTATTGAAAAAATATGAGGGAAAACTTCCAGCTCGTGCCTTGCAAGATAAGATCATCCAAAATCTGACCAACAAGGGGTTTTCCTATTCTGATGCTAAAACTGCCTTTGACCAGTTGGATAGTCAAGTTGACCAAGAAACGACTCAGGAACTCATCTTCAAGGAACTTGATAAGCAATATGCCAAGTATGCCCGAAAATATGAAGGATACGAACTTAAACAGCGTTTAACCCAAGTTTTAGTACGAAAGGGCTACGATTTTTCGGATATAGCAAGCGCTCTCAGAGAATATCTTTAATATTTTCATGTAAAATTCACAGATTTTAGGTAATTTTATGGTACAATAGTAAACGATAAACTTATAAATTGTAGAAAGTTGGTTAGTTATGAAGCTTCCAAAAGAAGGCGACTTTATTACAATTCAAAGTTATAAGCATGATGGGAGTCTCCACCGAACTTGGCGGGACACCATGGTACTAAAAACAACAGAAAACGCCATTATTGGTGTCAACGATCATACACTGGTTACCGAAAGTGATGGTCGTCGTTGGGTCACTCGAGAACCGGCTATTGTTTACTTTCACAAGAAATATTGGTTTAATATCATTGCCATGATTCGCGATAATGGAATTTCCTACTATTGCAATATGGCTAGCCCCTACTATCTGGATGAAGAAGCACTGAAGTATATTGATTACGATTTGGATGTTAAAATTTTTACAGATGGGGAAAAACGTCTCTTGGACGTTGAGGAGTATGAGCGTCACAAACGTAAAATGAATTATTCTGATGACTTGGACTATATTTTAAAAGAACATGTCAAAATTCTTGTTGATTGGATTAACAATGGACGTGGTCCTTTCTCAGAAGCCTATGTAAACATTTGGTACAAGCGCTATGTAGAACTAAAGAATCGGTAAAGTTGTCAAACTAGGGTGAAAGCCCTGGTTTTTTATTTGAAAAAACCAGCTTTTCAGCTGGGGTGATTTCTATATATCTAATTTCGTAACAGTAAATTTGATGTGGGAATAGTCTTTTTCAACATCCTTATCCAGCAAGAACGCTGTGGCATCCTTCTTAACTTGAACCAGATCAATATTCTGGGCTTGAGCTGCATAGACGCATCCACAATAACATTGACGGTAGATATCATACTCTTCACACATCTCCACTGAACGTTTGTAGCCTTGATTTTTCTTGAAATCACTTGGAAGATAGTGGGTTGTATAAATTTTTTGCACATCGATTCCGATGCTGTTGATGGTTTGAGAATTCTTATGAGGACTGATGGTCAAGGCCGAACCGAAATAGTCAAAACCTAAATCCATAGCCACTTGCGCTGTTTTATCCAGGCGGTAGTCAAAGCAAACCTTGCAACGATCGCCACCTTCAGGTTCTTCTTCTAATCCTCTGACTAACTTACGGTATTCATTGGGTTCATAGGGAGCTTCTAGGTACTGGACTGTATTTCCTGTCCGCTCATTGAAATCACTGACAAATTTCTTGGTGACATAAGCTCGCTTGTGGTATTCTGCCTTGGGATGGATATTAGAATTGGCAAAATAGATGGTCACATCTGCATACTTGGTCAAATATTCTAGAGTATAGGTACTGCAAGGGGCACAGCAAACATGCATGAGAATAGTTGGCCGTTGCTCATTTTTCTCCCATACTTGTACCATCTTCTGCATGACACGGTCATAATTAATCTTCTGATTGGGGTTCATCTTGCTCAGAATTTCTTCTACATCGATCATGTTCTTCTCCTTTTTCTAGTCTTATTTTATCATATAAGTCAGGAGAGCTCAAATCAATTTAGAAGTGAATAGCATAAAAAGGAGGGTTAGTCATCCCCTCCTTTTGTGTTTTTTATAAGTTGTTTTCTATAGAAAGCTTACATCATGCCGCCCATCATGCTTGGATCCATTGCCGGAGCCGGAGCTACTGGTTCTGGTTTATTGGCTACGACTGCTTCTGTAGTCAAAATCAAGCTGGCTACAGATGCTGCATTTTGTAGAGCTGAACGACTCACTTTAACTGGGTCGATAATCCCTTGATCAATCATGTTGACCCATTCGCCAGTTGCTGCGTTAAAGCCTGTTCCAACTTCAGCATTTTTCAAGCGATCGATAACAATAGATCCTTCAAATCCTGCATTGTGTGCGATCTGACGAACAGGTTCTTCCAAGGCACGGAGAACAATATTGCGACCTGTTGCTTCGTCTCCTGTCAATTCCAAATCAGCCACGGCTGGGATAACATTTACAAGGGCTGTTCCACCACCTGCAACGATTCCTTCTTCAACAGCTGCACGAGTAGCGTTGAGGGCATCTTCAATGCGGAGTTTCATTTCTTTCAACTCAGTTTCAGTTGCGGCTCCGACCTTAATAACCGCCACACCACCTGACAATTTTGCCAAGCGTTCTTGCAATTTTTCACGGTCAAACTCAGAAGTTGTGGTTTCGATTTGAGACTTGATAACCGCAACACGGTGAGAAATGGCTTCAGGATTTCCAGCACCTTCTACAATAACAGTGCTATCTTTGTCCACAGTTACTCTCGCTGCTTGACCAAGAGCTTCAATTGTCGCATCTTTCAACTCAAGACCAAGGTCTTCTGTGATAACTGTTCCGCCTGTTAAGATGGCAATGTCTTCAAGCATGGCTTTGCGACGGTCACCAAAACCAGGTGCCTTGACTGCTACCACGTTGAAGGTTCCACGAATCTTGTTCAAAACAAGAGTTGGAAGAGCTTCACCATCTACATCATCCGCAATAATCAAGAGTGGACGATTGCTTTGGAGAATATTTTCTAGAAGTGGCAAGATTTCTTGGATATTTGAAATCTTCTTATCTGTAATCAAAATGTACGGATTTTCAAGGTCAGCCACCATTTTTTCGCTATCTGTCACCATGTACTGTGAAAGATAACCACGGTCGAACTGCATTCCTTCTACGACTTCAAGCTCTGTTTCCATGCCACGTGACTCTTCGATAGTGATGACTCCGTCTTTGCCAACTTTTTCCATGGCTTCAGAAATGTACTCACCGACTTTTTCAGAACGAGAAGATACAGCTGCAACCTGAGCGATAGCTTCTTTGTTGGCAACAGGGATGGCGTTGTTTTTCAAAGCTTCTACTGCTGCAGCAACTGCTGTTTCAATCCCACGACGAATGCCGATTGGATTGGCACCTGCTGTGACGTTTTTGATGCCTTCACGGACGATAGCTTGGGTCAAGACTGTTGCAGTCGTAGTCCCGTCACCTGCGATATCATTGGTTTTTGAAGCTACTTCTGATACCAATTTGGCACCCATATTTTCAAAATGGTCTTCTAACTCGATTTCTTTGGCAATGGTCACACCGTCATTGGTAATCAAGGGTGAACCGAATGATTTTTCAAGAACGACATTACGACCTTTTGGTCCCAAGGTTACTTTAACAGTATCTGCAAGGATATCGACACCACGAACCATAGCTGAACGGGCATCTGATGAAAATTTAATTTCTTTTGACATACTTACTTTCTCCTTCTATTCTTCAATGATAGCCAAGATGTTAGCTTCGCCAACGATGATGTACTTTTCATCGCCATCTTTGACATCAATACCTGCATGGGCTTCAACCAAGACACGGTCGCCAGTCTTAACACTTGGGGCAACCAAGTCACCATTCAAGGTACGAACACCTTGTCCAGTAGCTACAACTTGGGCTGTTTTTGTTTTTTCTTGGGCTGAGCCTGCAAGGACAAATCCTCCAACAGTTTGTTCTTTTTCTTCGATTTTCAAGACCACACGGTCTCCTAATGGTTTCAACATCTGATTTCCTCCATAATGAGATAGATATCATTAGCACTCTTTATACCTGAGTGCTAATTCATAATTCTATTGTATCACTTGGTCAGAAATAGTCAAGAAAAAAGTCTGACTTTGGCAAGATAAAAAACCTGAGACCAACTCAGACTTTTCAATGTTTATACTCAATGAAAATCAAAGAGCAACCTGCGGCAAGGTGAATTTGACGTGGTTTGAAGAGACTTTCGAAGAGTATTAAAATGGCAATTCTTCCTCTTCCAAGACTAGGTCTGCCAAATCCTGTCCTGCGTTGTTTTCACGCATAGCACGTTGGGCACGACTTTCCAAGAGTTGGAATCCTGTAACAAGAACTTCGGTCACATAATTCATTTGACCGTTTTTCTCAAAGCGACGGGTACGCAATTCTCCATCAACGGAAATGAGACTGCCCTTGGTTGCATAGCTTGCCAAGGCTTCTGCTAGTCTGCCCCATAGGACAATGTTGACAAAATCAGCTTCGCGTTCACCGTTTTGGTCTTTGTAACGACGATTCACAGCAATGGTTGCACGCGCAACTGACTTGTCATTGTTGGTTTTGTGCAATTCTGGTGTAGACGTTAAACGCCCAATCATGATAACTTTATTATACATATTTTCTTCCTCCTACTTATCTATTCGTAAGAAATTAAAAAAGTTACAGAAATTTGTAACTTTTCGAGAAAATTTTTTAGTTTTTATGAACCATGAAACCTGTCGCCTGTTGATTGGCCATAATGGTCATATCTGTAATCTGCACACGACGAGGTTGACTGGTCACATAGACCACCGTGTCTGCAATATCCTGAGCTTGCAAGGCTTCGATTCCCTGATAGACAGCCTCAGCACGCTCTTTGTCACCATGAAAACGAACTGTAGAGAAATCTGTTTCGACAATCCCTGGTTGAATGGTGGTCACCTTGATATCCGTTGCGATGGTATCAATTCGCAGACCATCTGAAAAAGTCTTAACTGCCGCCTTGGTCGCTGAGTAAACAGCTGCACCCGCATATGCATAAATTCCTGCGGTTGATCCCATATTGATAATATGACCCTGATTGGCTTTTACCATTGCTGGCAAGAAACAGCGAGTAACTGCCATCAAACCTTTGACATTGGTATCCAACATGGTCAGCATATCCAACTCTTCATAGTCCTGATAGGGTGCCAAGCCTAGAGCTAGCCCGGCGTTATTGACCAAGATATCAATCTGCCCTGTCGTTTCTAGAATATCGGAGCAGACGGTCTTTACAATAGCCATATCCGTCACATCTAGTGGAAAGATCCAAACTGTTTGATTTGGATAGGTTGCTGCAAACTCTGACTTGAGAATCTCTAATCTGTCTGTCCGTCGTCCCGTTAGAACGACATTCTCCCCCTGCTCCAGATAAGCACGCGCAATCGCTTCACCAATTCCTGATGTCGCTCCTGTAATCACAACATTTTTTGCCATCTTATTTCCTTCTATCTGGTCTATCAGATATTAACAACTTCTTAGGCAGTCCAGTGTTTAGCTGGATCAAATGGTGTTCCGACAACTTGGTCTTCTGATAATTCAATAATACCACGTTTTTGCGGAGCATTTGGCAGATGCAATTCACGAGGACTACACATCATTCCAAAACTCTTTTCACCGCGAAGTTCGCCTGGGAAAATAAGATTGCCTTTGGGCATCATAGCTCCTGGAAGAGCTACAATGGTTTTCAACCCCACACGCGCATTGGGAGCCCCTGCTACGATTTGCACTGTCTTGTCACTTGCGACTGCAACTTGGCAGATGTTGAGGTGGTCACTATCTGGATGGGCTACCATCTCGACAATCTCACCAACAACAAACTTAGGTTCCTTGTCGTTGATAATTTCTTCTTTAAAGCCTTCCGTTTGCAACTCTTGGTTCAAACAAGCGACTTGTTCATCTGATAAAAAAACTTGACCTCGCTCTGCAATTTCAAAGAAACTTGAAACCTCGAAAATATTCCAAGCTACTGTTTCCCCATTATCTTTAAGGAAAACACGGGCTACCTTGCCTTTGCGCTCCACGTCCAACTTGGCATCTCCGCTGTTTTTCACGATGACCATAAGAACATCACCGACATGTTCTTTATTATATGTAAAAATCATTGTTTCCTTTTTCTCCTATTTCAGTCCTAATAAAAAGTCGTTAATTTGTTGCTTGCTTTTACGGTCGCGATTGACAAAACGGCCGATTTCCTTGTCCTTTTCTAGAACAACAAGGCTAGGGATTCCATATACATCCCAGAGTTTGGCCAAATCCATATACTGATCTCGGTCCACTCGAATAAAGGTGAACTCTGGATTGGTCTCCTCAATCTCTGGCAAGGCAGGATAGATATAACGACAATCGCCACACCAGTCCGCCACAAAAAGGAAGACTTTCTTACCATCTTTTTCTACTAAAGATGCCAATTCTTCTAAACTTGCTGGTTGTATCATAAAACTTCCTCCTCATAGACTAGGTCTTCATTTTCATAGACAAAGGTATAATGACGGCCATCCTCAAAAATGACGCCACCAACCAAGCTCTCCAGACTACTTTCATAAACTTGAACATAGAGGGTCGCAATTTCCCCCATATCTGAAAAATGGTCTCGCACAATCGCTGTCAACTCTTCCTGAGTCTTCATGAGCTTATGGTCATCTGCAACTTTTTTCGTAGCAAGGGCAAGGCTCCCAATACCAAGCAGAGCCAGACCTGCCATCCACATTTTTTTAGCTTTCATACCATTCATTTTAACACAAAAAAGGATTTAGGACAAATGAGGAAGCAGCAGAAAAGCAAGTAAAAAGCCTCTTCCTTTAAGGAAAAGGACTTCTTATACTCAATGAAAATCAAAGAGCAAACTAGGAAACTAGCCACAGGTTGATCAAAGCACTGCTTTGAGGTTGTAGATAGAACTGACGAAGTCAGTAACCATACCTACAGTAAGGCGAAGCTGACGTGGTTTGAAGAGATTTTCGAAGAGTATTATTCTTATTGCCAGGCTCCTGAGTTGCCAACGTAGTAGCCATCTGGTGTGTAGGTATTGCGAAGCATCTTACCTGATGAAGCTAGATAATACCATTTGCCATTGTCTTTGACCCAATCATTCGCAAGCATGGCACCAGAAGAACTTACATAATACCATTCTCCCTTATCATAAACCCAAGTGCTTGCTTTCATGGATCCTGAAGTTGATAAATAGTACCACTTGTCTTGGTCATATAGCCAGTCACTAGCAATCATAGCCCCTGATGATTTAAAGGCATACCAGTTGCCACCTTGATAGAGCCAAGTTTGATTGAACATGACTCCTTTATCATTCATAAAGTACCAAGTTCCCTTGTCCTTAACCCAATCGTTCTGAACTAATTGACCTTGTTTTTGATAGTACCAGTTTTGGTTTGATTGTAGCCAGCTTTCTGCTTTCACAATCGGATAAAGTTCTTTGAAAGATCCTCCATCATATTTATGACTAATAGACTTTTGTTTTTCAAGTTTCAACTCACCATTGTCATAGTCTGCCCAAGCAAAGACTTTTTGACCATTGACAGTCTCTGGTAGGGTGGCAGTGTAAGTCTTGGTTTGATAATCCCATTTAGCATCGAGGTAAGTGTATTGATCATTTGATTCTTCAATACGGTAGTAGCCTCTCTTTCCACCTTCATGATGTACATCGTCAACCACTTTCGTTGACCAGGTCTTCACTTCGTTTCCGCTCTTGGCTTCTACCTTGATATCTCCTCTATAGCCATAAGGTACATAGAAATTGAGATAACGCCCTTCTACGCCAATCATAGACTTGTCCTTTTCTTGACCTAGGAAATTGGCAGTCTGATCTTGACCATTGAGACTAACCGTCCACTCGATTTTCTCGTTTTTTGGTAAATCTAAGACTTTGATATCTACTTCGTGTCCATTGTTAAATCGAAGAATGTTGCCATCTTGATACTGAACCCCACACTTAACAACCCATTCTTCTTTCAGCTCGAATGCCTGACCTGAATGAGGAAAAGCCAGTAAAGCTAGACCTGCTAGAGACAAACCAAATAGTGTGATTTTTTTCATTGTAAATCCTCCTTAACTTTTGTTATGTTAATTATATCACTATGTTTTTAATTTGCAAATATTATCCTAAATATGCAATCAAAAAACCTCTGAGATTCTTCTCAAAGGTTTTGATTTAGCTAATTACTGTTCTCAACTGCTGCAGTGACAAAAGCAGTGTAGAGTTCTTCTGGGCGGTTTGGACGGCTGGAAAGTTCAGGGTGATACTGACAAGCCACAAAGAATTTATTTTCAGGAATTTCCACAATTTCAACCAAACGATTGTCTGGAGAAACACCTGAGAAGACAAAGCCTGCTGCCTCAAACTGCTCACGGAAGGCATTGTTAAACTCATAGCGGTGACGGTGACGGCGTTGCACCACTTCTTGATTGTGATAAGCAGCTGCTGCCTTAGAACCACGTTTCAACTTAGATGGGTAAAGTCCCAAACGAAGGGTTCCCCCCATATCCTCCACATCAATCTGATCACGCATGATATCAATGATAGGGTATCTTGTTTCTGGTGCAAGCTCTGCAGAATTGGCACCTTCGAGTCCTAAAACGTGACGAGCAAACTCGATACATGTCAACTGCATTCCCAAGCAGACTCCCAACATTGGAACATCATTCTCACGCGCATAGCGGATAGCTTGGATTTTCCCTTCAGTACCACGTTGACCAAAACCACCTGGTACGATGATTCCGTCCGCATCAGACAAGAGCTCTGCCACATTCTCTTCTGTCACATCATTGGCATTGACCCAATTAATCTTCACTTCTGCATCGTTGGCATACCCAGAGTGTTTCAAGGCTTCAACCACAGAAATGTAGGCATCTTGCAACTCAACATACTTACCGACAAGGGAAATTTTAACTTGTTTTTTCAGGTTCATGACCTTGTCCACCATAGCTGACCACTCTGTCATATCCGCTACTGGTGCGTCTAATTTCAAATGGTCACAGACAATTTGGTCCATACCTTGCGCCTGCAAGTTCAATGGAATTTGGTAAAGGTGTTCAACATCCAACGATTCGATAACGGCTTCTGGTGCCACATCACAGAACTGTGCTAGTTTATTTTTAATTCCTTGACCAGCTGGTTGCTCTGTACGAATAACCAACATATTTGGTTGGATTCCCAATCCACGCAATTCTTTGACAGAGTGTTGGGTTGGTTTGGTTTTCATTTCACCAGCAGCCTTGAGGTATGGAAGCAAGGTTGTATGGATGTACATAACATTATCCGCACCAACATCTGCCTTCATCTGACGAAGGGCCTCTAGGAATGGCAAAGACTCGATATCTCCTACTGTTCCACCAACTTCTGTGATAATGACATCAGAGTCGGTCGTTACAGCGGCACGCTTGATTTTCTCTTTCAAAGCATCTGTGATATGAGGAATAACTTGAACAGTTGCCCCAAGGTATTCTCCACGGCGTTCCTTACGAAGAACTTCACTGTAAATTTTACCAGTTGTCACGTTGGAATATTTGTTAAGATTGATATCGATGAAACGTTCATAGTGACCTAAGTCCAAATCTGTTTCAGCACCATCATCTGTCACAAAGACTTCTCCGTGCTGGTAAGGGCTCATAGTTCCCGGATCGATATTGATATAAGGGTCAAACTTTTGAATAGTTACTTTGAGACCACGATTTTTCAAGAGACGGCCCAGACTCGCTGCGACAATCCCTTTCCCAATAGACGATACCACACCACCAGTTACAAAAATATATTTCGTAGACATAGATTCCTCTTTCTAAAATGCTCAAGGCATTGTTAACTACGAGGGGACATAGAAAACAAGACCCTACTAATAAGAATAATCTGGAACGACTGCACCAGATTCACAACCAAAATACAAGAAGATAACTTCTTGAAAAAACAAAAATAGCTCCCTAAGAACTAGGGAGCCCCGACCTCTAAAAGAGGTGCCCGAACAATATGATACCTAAAAATAGGATAATTGTCAATAGCTAACTTTTATTCCTCGATGTTTTCAGAATCATCGTCTGAAAACTCGTCATCTTCTTCGTTGAGATCCACGTCTTCACCCAAGTCATCAGGAGCGATTTCGTTGATTTCTGCATCGTAAGCTTCCACTTCATTTTTCTCATCATCTGGATTTTCATCATCGTATGAAAGAGCAGGATCTGCTTCGTATGCATCTTCGTCTTCTGGATCATCTGCATTGTAGTCAATAGCATCTGAATCGCCATCCATGAAGGCATTGACGCGTTTTTTCTTAGCTTTTGGTGCTACTTCATCGTCATCATTTTCCTCAAGAGCGATAATTTCTTCGTCGATTTCGTCCACACCATACCATGAACGAAGACCCCATTTGTTATCTCCAAGTGAGATGAAGCTGCCGTCAAAGTTCAACTCTGTGTAGAACAAAGGCAAAGCTTCGCGGATATCGCTGTTTGATGTTCCAAGGTAGTTTTGAATTTCGTTTACAAGATCGCTAAAATGCATCTCATGGTCGCGACCACGAAGTTCCAAGATAGCACGCGCTACCTCAATCATAGATAGTTCACTTTTTTCTTGCCCAGCAAATACTTCTAATTCCAAAGCGTTTCTCCTCATTTATACTACTATCGCCAGAGCGAACAGACTCTGACCTCATTTTATCATTTACTCTTTATTTTACGATAATTTTGCAGAATAGTCAAAGGTTAAGGGGAACTAATACAAATCTTTTAAGCTTCTATATTCAATGATTTCATTTTTGATAATATTCTTTTTAAACTCAAAATGTTTTAAAGGATTATCAATTAACACTAACTTTGGAATATCATCTAGGTTGGTGACCAGAGATAAAATAAAATCTGATTGAAACTCTTTTGCTTTTTCAAATTCGTTGGCAGTCAAACGAATACGTCCCTTAGGTTTTCGAATCCCTTTAACTTCTGCAAGGTAGGAATGCTCATGAACATCTACTTGGAAATCATATCCATCACCATAAAGACGGGCATCGAACAATAGTCCACCTTGAAATTTTTCTTCTTTATCAAAGTTGAGTATAAAATAATTTTCTGCTTCCATTCCAGTTTCCTGTAGACGTTTGAATTTAGTTCGAATAATTGGTTTTTCAAGGGTAGTAATGCCTGTTCGCTTTCCTTCACTAGCAAGTAACATTTTAACGATTTCAGCATAACTATGAACATCTTCATTTCCAAACATCATATCAATTAAATCTTTACGAAAACGATAAACTTCAGCTTTCTGCCACCAGCCTTTTCGATTATTGTCAAAATAAGGATCAAATAAATCCATTCTATTCTTTACAACTCCAGTTGTTTCAGCAATTCCCAGAGAAACCACATAGCGATAAAACGCCGACTTGCTAGAACATTGAAATTCTTTTATAAAAAGCTTGTCAAACTTGGCAAGACCGTAGCCAATTAAATTTAACAATTCATAATGAGGGTGTTTGGACATCACTTTCTCCATCAATAAATATTGATTTCATTATACCAAAAAACACGGCATTCCACCGTGTTTCTGTGTTTATTTCACGAGTTTCTTCATCTCATCAATACGTGCTACGGTCGCGTCGTATTTAGCTTGGTAGTCGGCTTGTTTGTCGCGTTCTTTTTGGACGACTTCTGGTTTGGCATTGGCTACGAAACGTTCGTTAGAGAGTTTCTTGCCTACCATATCCAGTTCTTTTTGCCATTTAGCTAGTTCCTTGTCGAGACGAGCGAGTTCTTCTTCGACATTGAGGAGGTCTGCCAGTGGCAAGTAGATTTCTGCTCCTGTGATGACGCTTGACATTGCAAGTTCAGGTGCAGGGATGGTTGATGCGATTTCCAAGTGTTCTGGATTTGTGAAGCGTTTGATGTAGTTGACATTGCTGTTAAAGAAGGCTTCCAATTCGCTATCACTTGTCTTCACAAGGATGGTGATTGGCTTGCTTGGTGCTACGTTTACTTCCGCACGCGCATTACGAACAGCACGGATCAAGTCTTTGAGGCTTTCCACACCAGTGTGGGCAACAAGGTCTTCAAAGGCTGGATTGACAATTGGGTATTCTGCTGTCACGATAGAGCCTTCTGAGATTTGTCCAAAGATTTCCTCTGTCACAAATGGCATGATTGGGTGAAGGAGACGAAGAATCTTGTCCAAAGTGTAAAGGAGAACAGAACGTGTGATGACTTTCTCTTCTTCATTATCGCTATAAAGGACTTCCTTAGTCAACTCAACGTACCAGTCCGCAAACTCATCCCAGATAAAGTTGTAGAGGATGTGTCCAGCTACACCAAACTCAAACTTGTCAAAGTTTTCAGTGACTTTGCCGATAGTTTCATTGAGGTTGTGGAGAATCCAGCGGTCTGTGACGTTCCCAGCTTCCTTGTTAACAACTTTTTCGACATTTGCAGTTGCTTGCTCAAGGGTCAAGCCTTCATTGTTCATGAGAATGTAGCGAGAGATGTTCCAAATCTTGTTAATGAAGTTCCATGAGGCATCCATTTTCTCGTAAGAGAAGCGCACATCTTGACCTGGTGCAGAACCGTTTGAAAGGAACCAACGAAGGGCATCGGCACCATATTTCTCGATGACATCCATCGGGTCAATCCCGTTGCCGAGAGATTTAGACATCTTGCGTCCTTGCTCATCACGAATAAGACCGTGGATCAGAACGTTTTGGAATGGCTGACGACCAGTGAATTCTAAGGATTGGAATATCATACGAGACACCCAGAAAAAGATAATGTCGTAACCTGTTACCAAGGTTGAAGTTGGGAAGTAACGTTTGAAGTCTTCTGAGTCGACATCTGGCCAGCCCATGGTTGAGAACGGCCAAAGGGCAGAACTGAACCAAGTATCCAAGACATCTTCGTCCTGAGTCCATCCGTCACCTTCTGGAGCTTCTTCACCGACGTACATTTCACCCTCAGTATTGTACCAAGCAGGGATTTGGTGACCCCACCAGAGCTGACGAGAGATAACCCAGTCGTGGACATTTTCCATCCATTGAAGGAAAGTATCATTGAAACGAGGTGGGTAAAATTCTACCTTGTCCTCTGTGTCTTGGTTGGCAATAGCATTCTTGGCCAATTGGTCCATCTTGACAAACCATTGCGTAGACAAGCGTGGTTCAACCACAACACCTGTACGCTCTGAGTGACCAACACTGTGAACACGTTTTTCGATTTTAACGAGGGCACCGATTTCTTCTAACTTAGCAACGACTGCCTTACGAGCTTCAAAACGGTCCATACCTGCAAATTCGAAGGCCAAATCATTCATAGTTCCGTCGTCATTCATGACATTGACTTGTGGCAAGTTATGACGTTGACCAACCAAGAAGTCGTTTGGATCGTGGGCAGGTGTGATTTTCACGACACCAGTACCAAACTCAGGATCAGCATGCTCATCCCCAACGATTGGGATTAATTTATTAGCAATTGGAAGGATGACGTTTTTTCCAATCAAGTCCTTGTAGCGTGGATCTTCTGGATTGACCGCAACCGCAACGTCCCCAAACATGGTCTCAGGACGAGTTGTCGCAACTTCAAGGGCGCGTGAACCGTCTTCCAGCATGTAGTTCATGTGGTAGAAGGCACCTTCTACGTCCTTGTGGATAACCTCAATATCAGAAAGGGCTGTACGAGCTGCTGGATCCCAGTTGATGATAAACTCACCACGGTAGATCCAGCCTTTCTTGTAAAGGTCCACAAAGACCTTGCGAACAGCTTTTGACAAGCCTTCGTCAAGAGTGAAACGCTCACGAGAGTAGTCTACAGAGAGCCCCATCTTGCCCCATTGTTCCTTGATAGTAGTGGCATATTCGTCTTTCCATTCCCAGACTTTCTCGAGGAATTTCTCACGACCGAGGTCATAACGGCTGATGCCCTCACCACGCAAGCGCTCCTCAACCTTAGCCTGAGTCGCAATCCCTGCGTGGTCCATCCCTGGAAGCCAAAGCGTGTCGAAACCTTGCATGCGTTTTTGACGGATGATGATATCTTGCAAAGTTGTATCCCAAGCGTGACCAAGGTGAAGTTTCCCAGTTACGTTTGGTGGTGGAATCACGATAGAATAAGGCTTAGCCTTTTGATCGCCTGAAGGCTTGAAAACATCAGAATCAAGCCATTTTTGGTAACGACCAGCCTCAACCTCGGCTGGATTGTATTTAGGTGAAAGTTCTTTAGACATGTGTTTGTCCTTTCTCTATTTTGTTCATTTTATTTTGAATTTGCTTAGCAGCTTCTTCTGCTGACAAATTCGTATTATTTATTTTAAAGTAGTGGTGCAACTCATTCGGTTGATGTTGAGAATTTAATTGAAGTGTTTCAGCGGTCTCTAAAATTTCTCTTTCAGATATCTCAATATGTCGTTTTAAGGGTTTGTGCTTTAATCGATTCTCCGTTCGATTTCGACGTATGCGCTCTTCAAGACTTGTTTCCAACTCAACAAAAAGAATATCTTGATGATAATCATCCAATAAATCCTGAATTTGCTTTAAATACATCAGTTGGTACTGATTTGAAAAATCAATTACGTCAGTTAAAATTACTGATCTCTGATTTCTTGCACTTGCTCCAAGGAATGAAAAGGTGATTCCACGAACAAATTCCCACATTTCCTCTGTATAGTCCTGATAGATTTCTAGTGCAAAATCGATGGCTTGATGGTTATAAAAGAGGGTAGAATCCGTCAGTCGAGATAGTTCTTGACCAATGGTCATTTTCCCAGAAGCCGGAGCACCAATAATGAAAAGATGCATCAAATCACCTCCCACTCACTCTTCAGCAAACCATATATCAGACTGTCACAGGGGTTTCCTTGAACATCCTTTCTGTCTCTTATTCGAGCTTCGAGGGTAAAGCCAAGCTTCTCTGCAACTCGTTGACTTTGGATATTGTAACCAAAGCAAGTCAGCTCAATCTTATGAAGCCCCAGTTCTTTAAATCCTAAGTCAATCAAAGTACGCGCTGCTTCTGGTACATAACCGCGTCCCCAATAATCTGGGTGCAAGGTATAGCCAATCTCCAGTACATCGTCTTCGTGCCGATGGTTGAAATCAACAGAGCCGATGACTTTATCGGTTCCTTTGACGACAATCCCATAGCCTGCTGGAAGATTTTCCTTTTGATTGCGTTCTGGAAGAATATGCTCTAGATAATAAATCTCATCTTCCAAGGTCTTGACAGGCGGAAAGCCTGCTGGATAGGCGACCTCTGGGAGACTAGCGTAGGCATGAATATCTTCGGCATCCGCCACCGTACGGACGCGTAAGACAAGCCGTTCGGTTTCTAATCGTTCTGGCAGTTCAGTTCTTGTCATCCTTTTTCCTCGCTTTCTACAAAAAATCGCCCCTGCCATCTACATGACAGGGACGAATGTACTAATCCGCGGTACCACCCAATTTCGGGCAGTTGCCCGCAACTCTCGTCTTTAAAACAAAAAGACACTTTTATTTCAATTTTTTATCCATTAGCAACTAGTTTTGACACATTTGTGGACTTCTCAGCGCCGCCACTTTCTGTAAAATGCGGGATTCAAAACACCTCTAATGGCTCTATTGTAGCAAGTTTTTCTTGGAATTGCAAGGCACAAGAAAGATTACTTGAACTTGATGCCGTTTTCTTTCAATTTCTTGATGGTAGCTGGTCCGATTCCTTTTAAGGCAAGGAGTTCTTTTTCAGTCCAGTTTTTGAAATCTGAAGCAGACTTGATTCCTTCATCATAGAAAGTTTTGGCACGATCAAGTGGAAGTCCACCCAAGTTTGCTGCAAAATCTTCTACAGAATTGGCTACTTTTTGTGCTTGCTCTTTGGTAGCTTCTACTGCTTGTTCAACTTTTTTAGAAACAGCCCTACCAGCTTGGCTTGCTGACTGTTCTGCACGTTTTACGACTTTTTTTGTCTCTTCTACAACCTTAGTCACAGTACTTGAAAAAGCACCTGCACGACGGAGGCTATTTCGTAATTGTTTTTTACGATTGAGTTTCTTTGACATGATAAAATCCTTTCAATAAAAAACCCCTGCTCTGACAAGGATTTAATATAAATATTCTATCAAGATTTTAGTAAAAAATCAAGAATCTATCTCGTTTAATAATTTCGCTCACCAAACAATCCCTCTGGTAAATCATGGAATCCCTTGCCTGCTTTGAAGTTTTCAAACTTACCAAGTAAGAACTGATAAGCATCCAAACGACTTTCGTAGCGAATCATAGCATCTTTGGCACGCTCGTCCTGGTCTTCTTCGTAGACTTTTTGGCTTTCCTTGTGCGCCATGTCGTTGATCATGATTTGGGTATTGACCCAGGCTTCAAATTCCTTCATAAATTCTTGTTCGTAACTCATTTTTTCTCCTTATTCTAATCCACGGAAATAGTCCGTGTCAATCTCACGGTAGGGCTGGATATCCTGAACGTATTCCAACACACCTTGGAATTCTCCCTCTTCATCGTGCACTGCAGCGTAGGTGATGTGAACAAACTTACCTCGTGACTCAGACTTGAACCACATTTCATACTTATCCTTAGTCCCCTCACGAAGTCCCTTCATGATAGTCTTGACCTTGTCCAAATACTTAGGTGGATGGCAGAGTTCGACATTGCGTCCAACTTGGGACGGGGTCCGTTTGAAAATCATCTCATCAGCTGGCGTATTATCATTGTAATACTGGAAAATATCGTCTTTATTGACAAAGGTAATCTCCATTGGGAGGTGATTGAGGATGAGATTAGCCTGCTCGACCGAGAGATAGCCATTGCCAAAAGCCTGTTGACTATGACGGTCCAGCACTGTTTCCTTTTCCTTAGGGGTAAAGGTAATAGTAAACTGTCCTTCTGGCGTATCGATAACTTGCTGAACTTGACCTTCTGCCGTATCTAGTTGTACGGGCTCCTCTGCACTCTTTTCCTCAACAAAACTCTGGCGTTCTGGTACCCATTTCTCAGACGGACGGATGATGGCATAACCATAGACATCGCTCTCCTCCGCAATCTGAAGCCAGTCATCCTGAGTAAAGGATTCAAGGAGAATCATAAGAAGGATGGACTCTTCCTTGAAAATCATACTTTCAAACTCTGTCGCAAAGGCTTCAAAATCTTCCTTTACAGTACTAATCGGCACTTCTGGTAGTGACCTGGCTGTCGCTAAAGCTGTTTGAAAGAGTTCCCTAATCTGGTCATCCACTCCCCACATAACTTTAGGAGGTGAATCGTGACCATAGCGCTCCATGATAGGAAAGAAAAGTTCTTCCTTACGTTGGTAATGGATATCAAATTGACCCACAAGTCCCATCTGACGGACCAAACCCTTGCGCATCTCCGCCAGCATTTCCTCATCTTCCATAGACTCATAGGTATCTAACAATCTACGAATGCGAATCAAGGCCGCACGGAGGGCCAGATTTTCTTCTTTGAAGACGCGAACTGGGTGGCCAGGGTGCTCGGTATCCTCTACTTCGACACCTTTAATAGCATTTTTAAAAAGATTGGCATGGACATCACAGAGTTCCATAACATCTTCAAAGGTGACACCTGAGTCTGAGTTCATCAGCTCGTGCTCCATGAGGGAAATCTCTATGGCTGAGACACCTGCAAAGGTCGCATCAAAACGCTCCTGAACCGACTCAGGGGAGGCACCATTGTGCAATTCTAACAAAATATCCCGCAGGACATGAATCCGTTCATCTGCCATTAGTCTAATCCAATCACTTCGTAGCCGTTTGCTTCCAGCGTGCGGACAATCTTGTCCATAGGAGTTCCTTCAAGCTTAGAACCCTGCTTAAGCGATACTTTGCGACCTACTGTGTTGCGCATCAAGGGATTGGCAAGGGGTTTAAAACCAAGCTCCACTAGGATTTCCAAGACTTCTGGATGCTTGTCCACCACTTCTGCAACGGGAATTGACACATCGATGATATTGTCCATGACGACCTCCATTGTATGTTCTAAAATGATTTTACTGCTTATATTATACCATATGGAGAGAGATTAAAAAACTAGCAGTAGAGTTCCTGCTAGTTCTCTGCGACTTGGATTACCATCTAGATAAGTTTAAAGAGCCAATCTAATATTTTAAATAATAGCTTGTAAAACAGCAATTGGACTGCAAAAGAGATGATCATCCAAAAGAATTTCACAATCCCAATAATCGGTTTAATAAAAAGAATAGCAAGAATTGCCCAGAAAAATTTCATTTTCTATCCTCTGGCTTGATGAGCCACCGAGCCGTATCCATTAACTTGTCTGTAATAAAGAGTTTCCCAAAACCGACAACGGCATGGTCATCTTTCTTTATCGTTTTCATTACTTTTACACCTTGCATGGTCAAAAAGTAATTCCCGTAAGTTTTAGCTAGAGTTTTTATAAGTCCCATATTACTCACCTTCGAGGATTTCAGCTTCTTTTCGGATAGTATCAATATCTATTTGATACTGCCCTTCATTATAATTAACTAATTTGGATAATTCCTTTTGCAGTCTTTCCCCCATCGGCTTCATGGTCGCAAAGGTTAAGCCACCAGAAAGGACACCCCCTAAAATAGGAATCACTTTCCCCATTCCCTTAGCCAAGCCTCCCTTTGTCAAGCTGACTCCAAAAATTTTCAAAACTTTCTCCAGAATAGGATACCAAAGTGTCTTTGTCAACGCTTTCTGCGGAATCGTCTTCATCACATGCTTGGCAACTGTCACACCTCCAGAGCGAAGTAAAGCCCCTGCTCCATTTACCCCTAGCATGACACCGAGATAAAGCAAGAGTGTATTTTGAGCATCCTCGCTCAATTCATCACGGGATTCCCAAAGATCATCAAATCCATAAATATAGCCTAGTTCTTGGGCCAACTTTAATGAAAAAGCATAAAACTGAACTACATCTGTTGGAATAGTGATTGCCATGACAATACCGCCAGGTAAACCTGCCAAAATCGAAGTCCCGCTTGCTCGTAGAACATTGTCCTTAATACAGGTCTTAGCAACTCGATCCAAGCTTTCCTTTGTTAACAAAGAGGTCGGACCTTTTTCCAATAATGTAGCAATATCCTTTCGATCTAACTCTTTAGAAAACTTGTCAACTAAAAATTTTTCTCGATCAACTTTGACCATGGGTAATTTCACCACTTGTTGCAGCACTTTCATCGCTAACTCTTGTTTGCCCATCTCTATCTCCATTCATCATTCGTATTAAACTTCATCATATCATACTATGAGGTATTTACAAATTTTTTAAACTGTTTTTTGTAAATACAGCTATTAATAACTAGAAGAGTTCAAACACCAAAAAAGAGGGTTACCCCTCCTTCTTAGTTCTTATCTAGATTGCGTAGCATTTCGTCAATCTTGTTTCCATATTCGATGGATTCGTCTTTGACGAAGGTCAAATCTGGGATTTTGTACAATTTCAAATTGCGACCAAGTTCACGTTTGATGGTCCCAGTTGCTTTTTCAAGCCCGATTTGAGCTTTTTGGTTATCCGAAGCAAGATTACTCAAAATGGTGTAGTAAACCTTAGCAACAGACAAGTCACCTAGCATCTGAACATCTGTGATGGTCACACCTTGGACACGCGGATCACGGACTTTCTTTTGCAAAATCTCATTGACTTCACGCTTGATCTCCATGCCCACACGATCCGTACGGAAATGATTTGCCATGATATTCCTTTCTCTACTTTGAACCAAAAGCTAGGCCAGCAGACCTAGCTATTTTTAAACTTCTTGATTTTCAGTTCAAATTGAAACGAAGTTCAATTTGAAATCATCTGCTTCTTTCGCCGTGGTGAAAGTGATGGAACTGATTTATCAGTCCCATCACAGGGGATTTTTGAGACCCTAGGCTCAAAAATAAGCAATGAAACCATCGGTTTGCTTGCGTCCCTCACCACCTAAGAAAGGAGCAAAAATCTTATCTTTTAATTTCTTCCATGACATAGGCCTCAATCACATCATCCATCTTGATATCATTGTAGCCATCAATCATCAAACCACCTTCACGACCGTTTGTAACTTCTTTAACATCGTCTTTGTAATGCTTCAAGCTTGCGAGTTCGCCATCATAGATAACAACACCGTCACGGATAACACGGACTTTAGAGTCACGGGTAACCTTACCGTTGATAACCATGAATCCACCGATAGTTCCCACTTTAGACACCTTGAAGGTTTCACGAATAACTGCTTCACCGATAACTTTTTCTTCAAATTCTGGATCAAGCATCCCTTTCATAGCTTCTTCCATCTCTTCGATAACCTTGTAGATAATGCTGTGGAGACGGATTTCAACATCATCAGCTTCTGCTTGTTGACGAGCTTGTGGTGTAGGACGTACGTTGAAACCAACGATAAAGGCATTTGAAGCTTCAGCAAGGGTCACGTCTGATTCGTTGATAGCACCGACCGCAGAGTGGACGATGGTAACTTTAACACCTTCCACATCTATTTTTTGAAGTGAGGCAGAAAGGGCTTCAACTGAACCTTGTACGTCGGCCTTAATGATAACGTTAACTGATTTGAGTTCACCAGCTTTAAGCGTATCAAAGAGGTTTTCAAGGCTGACACGTTGGGTAGCTTGACGTTGTTTCATGAGGGCACGTTTGGCACGCTCTTCACCTGCCGCACGCGCAGATTTTTCATCCTCGTAAACAGCAAAGTGGTCACCCGCCATTGGCGCTTCATTCAAACCTGTGATTGAAACTGGTGTTGATGGTCCAGCAACTTTAACACGACGACCAAGGTCGTTGGTCATAGCACGGACACGACCGAAGGTATTTCCGACAACGATTGGGTCTTGGACATTCAAGGTACCTTGTTGAACAAGAAGGGTTGCAACCGCACCTTTACCTTTATCCAAGCGTGCTTCGATAACTGTACCGATCGCACGAACTGTTGGGTCTGCCTTAAGCTCTTGGATTTCAGCCACAAGAAGGACTGTTTCCAACAATTCTTCGATATTTTGGTTGAATTTAGCTGAAATTTCAACAAATTCAGAATCTCCACCCCAAGCAGTTGACATAACACCATGCTCTGCCAATTCACCGATAACGCGTTCTGGGTTGGCACCTGGTTTATCAATCTTGTTGATGGCTACGATGATTGGAACGTTGGCCGCTTTTGAGTGGTTAATGGCTTCGATAGTCTGAGGCATAACCCCGTCATCTGCCGCGACGACCAAGATAGTAATATCGGTAACAGAAGCACCACGCGCACGCATTGATGTAAAGGCCGCGTGTCCCGGTGTATCAAGAAAGGTAATCTTCTTACCATTTTCAACAATTTGGTAGGCACCGATATGCTGAGTGATACCACCTGCTTCACCTGTCGCAACACGAGAGTTACGAAGGGTATCTAGAAGGGTTGTTTTACCGTGGTCAACGTGTCCCATGATAGTTACAACTGGTGGACGCTCAACCAATTCATCTTCATTGAGATAACCATCTTCGACAAAGAAACGTTCAATATCAGCATTATCCACTTCAACCTTTTGTTTAGCTTCGATACCATAATCCACCATGAGGAGTTCAATTGTTTCCCCATCCAAGGATTGGTTTTGTGTGGCCATGACACCCATCATAAAGAGTTTCTTAACGATTTCAGCTGGTTCACGTTTGATACGTTTTGCGATTTCCGCAACCGTCATACCATCTGTATACTCAAATTCTGTTGGCAATTCATGGAATTTACGCTCTGTAACAGGTTTTGGAGCCTGATTTCGGTTGTTTTGCTTATTGCCTTTTTTATTCTTTTTGTTATTACTATTATTCCAGTTACTATTCTTTTGATTTCTCACTTGATTTTGACTACTTCGATTCTTTTGGTTTTTTCTAGGACCATCTTCTTCGTGATCATAATCGTCACGATTTTTGTCTGGTCGAGCTTGTTTTTTACGACGTGTATCCACTGCAGGTTCTTTTTTCTCAGGGACGACTTCAACCACTGCTTGAACTTGCTGTGCTTGTTGTGCTTGTTCAGCTAACTTAGCAGCTTCTTCAAAGATTTCCTCTGGTTCCTTGCGTTTGTTAGCTTGAGCCAAGGCTTCTTTAGCCGCTTGATACTGCTTGAAACGTTCCTCACTTGAACGAGCGTACTCTGCATTTTGCTCTGCTTTTAGGGCTGCTGCACGGGCTTTAAAGTCAATGCGTGGAGCCGCTTGATTTGGACGTTTGTCCTCCTGTTGACGACGCTCGTTTCCACGATTTTGCTGACCTTGCTGTTTCTTAGCTTGGTCATTAAAGCGACGATTGTCGCGGTTACCTTGACCTTGTTTTCCGCCATTACGGCCGTCGTTTTTCTGACGGTTGCCGTTTTGTTGTTGGTCACGGTTATTGCCCTTGTTTTGCTTGCGTCGCTCTGCCTGCTCTTTGGCACGGGCTTCACGCTCAGCCTTGAAATTACGGCTTTGTGGTTTCGCTACTGCTTTTTCTGTTTTAGGAGCAACTGGCTCAGCCGCTTTTGCCTCTTCCTTGGCTACAGCTGGTTTAGCTGGCTCAGATTTTTCGGCTTTCTTTTCTGCACTTGCTTTTGGTGCTGCAGGTTTTGCTTCTGCTTTCGGAGCAGCTGCAGACTTAAAGCTGGCAGCGATTTTTGCAGCGACAGCTTCTTCCACACTTGATGAGTGGCTTTTTACATCCAAGCCCAACTCTTTTGCACGCGCTACAACTTCTTTACTTTCTTTTCCAAGTTCTTTTGCGATTTCGTACAATCTTTTCTTAGACAAATCATGTCCTCCTCTTCTATTCCATAAGAGACCTCATTTTCTTTGTAAATCCAGCATCTGTCACAGCCAAAACCTTTCTTGATTTCCCGACTGCTATGCTTAATTCCAGTGTTGAAAACACGGTTACAATTTCTACTTGATAATAATGACTTTTATCTTGAATCTTCTTGGTCAGATTGGGTCCAGCATCATGGGCTAGAAAGACCAACTTGGCCTTGTCGTCTTGAATGGCCTTGACCACCAATTCTTCACCCGATATGATCCGCCCTGCTCGCTGAGCAAGTCCCAAGAGATTGCTTATCTTTTGCTTATTCAAGTCCTAACTCTCTTCTTTTCACTTTGTGATCCACATAAGCGATCAACTCGTCATAAAAGCTTTCTTCCACTTCCATGCTAAAGCTACGGTTAAAGACCTTCTTCTTTTTCGCCTCTAGGGCTTCTTTATTGTCTAGCTTGATATAAGCGCCGCGACCATTGGCCTTGCCTGTCGGATCGATAAAGACTTGTCCTTCCTTATTCTTGACAATGCGGAGCAAATCACGCTTATCAATCACTTCATTGGATACAACAGACTTGCGCAAAGGGATTTTTCTCGTTTTCATCTTTCCCTCCTCTAGCAGCTTTTATTCTTCTACAGTATCGTTTTCTGCTTCCAAATCTACTGAAGCAGCTTCTTCCATGGCTTCAAATTCACTAGCAGACTTGATATCGATACGGTAACCAGTCAAGTGAGCTGCCAAACGAACGTTTTGCCCACGACGACCGATGGCAAGAGAAAGCTTGTTATCTGGTACAACCACCAAGGCACGTTTGCTGTCGTTTTCGTCAAAGATAACTTGGTCAACTTCAGCAGGAGCGATGGCATTGTAGATAAATTCAGCTGGATCTGCTACCCACTCGATAACGTCGATATTTTCTTCGATTGGTACCATGCGATCATTCTTAGCATCGTAGCGAGCTGGGTGGAATTTGCTAGTAATCTTCTTGATATTCGCTCCACCACGTCCAACGATTGTACCGATAGCATCCACGTTTGGATTGTGGCTACGAACTGCAACCTTAGTACGGTCACCAGCTTCACGAGCCACACTCATGATTTCAACCGTTCCATCATAAACTTCTGGAATTTCTTGCTCCATCAAGCGTTTGATCATTTCTGGATGGCTACGGCTAACAAAGACGTTGACACCACGAGGGTTGTCTTCAACTTTATAAACGTAAACCTCAATACGGTCGTGGGAAGCAAAAACTTCTCCAGGAATTTGGTCTTGTTTTGACAATTGGGCTTCGATGCTGCCAAGGTTGACATAGATGAAGCGGTTGTCAAAGCGTTCTACCGTACCAGACATGATTTCTTGCTCATGTTCTTTGTAAGTATTGTAGGTGATAGCACGTGTTTGCTTGCGCATTTTTTCCATGATGGTTTGTTTAGCAGATTGGGCTGCTACACGACCAAACTCAGCAGGTGCTTCTTCAAACTTGATTTTGTCTCCAAGTTCATAGGCTGAATTAATGGCAAGAGCATCTTTCAAGCTAATTTCCAAACGGCTATCAAATACTTCATCAACAACTTCACGGACAGTATAGACTGTAAAGTCACCTGTCTTTTCATTGAAGTCAATAGCTACGCTGTCTGATTGACCATAGCGTCTGCGATAAGCGGAACGAAGCGACTCTACTACTGCGTCGATGATATCTTCTTTTTTGATTCCCTTGTCTTCTTCCAAAATGCGGAAGGCCTCTAGCATTTCTTTACTCATGTTTTCTTCACTTTTGAATCCTCAAAAGCTATCCTTTCTTTTTCTATAATTTAACTGCTAAACGTGCTTTTGATACTAAACTGTATGGAATTTGGACGGTTTTCTTGCGCGTCTTGTCCATATATTCCATAGTCAACTCGTCCTCTTCGAAGGCCACCAAGGTTCCTTCAAAGACCTTTTGCTTATCGATAGCTTGGTAGAGCCCGACATGAATGTATTTCCCAACCGCTCCAGCGACGGCATCCTTGGTTTTCAAAGGACGTTCCAAGCCTGGACTGGTGATTTCTAGGAAATATTGTTCTGGGAAGGGATCTGGCTTGATGGTATCTAGGACAGGACTGATAATTTCTGTCAAGTCTGCCGTGTCGTTCAAGGTAATTCCTTCAGGTTTATCTACAAAAATACTGAGAATCATGTCACTACCAATCTTTCCATACTCGATATCCACGAGCTCGAAAGGCGCTTGGATGACAGGTTCTACAACTTCTCTGACTAATTCTACGATTGTTGCGATTGCGTCCACCTCCTCATAAGCAAGAGGCGAAGATATTTCCCCGCCTCTCTTTCTCATATTCTTACTATTAGTATAGCACGTTTACCAACTTATGTAAAGCAAAAGCACTTATACAGCCTGATTTTAGGCTATTTCTTAAAATTCTGCCTCAACTCGGTAGATAACTTGCCCCTTGTTGGAGAATTTTTGCTCGTATTCTGTCATGACATTGCCTTCAAAATCACTGGCATGTAAGTCTAGCCAGACACCATTGAGCTTCATGCCATACTGAGAAAAGCTCACTAGGCTGTACTCAAACAAGCCACGGTTATCTGTCTTAAAATGAATTTCCCCATTTTCAGGCAAGATACGCTTGAAGGTATCCAAGAAGCTCTTGTAAGTCAACCGACGCTTTTCATGGCGTTTTTTAGGCCATGGATCTGAAAAGTTCAGATACAAGCGATCAATCTCACCATCTTCAAAATAGTCCGTCAAATCAGAACCATCTACCCACAAGAGCTTGATATTAGGCACACCAACTTCAAGAACCTTGTCTAAAGCGTAACTCAAAACAGACTTTTGAATATCAATCCCGATATAGTTAATGTCAGGGTTTTGTTTGGCCATACCTGAAACAAAGGCACCCTTTCCGCTCCCTACTTCCACATGAATGGGATTATCATTTCCAAACAAGTCCCGCCATTTTCCCTTGGCTTCCAAGGGATTAAGGACCACATACTGGGGATTTGCCTCTAGTAATTCTGTCGCCCCTTTACGATTTCTAACTCTCATCTTCTCTTTCCATACTTGTCTCGGAAGTGACGCAAGCCATGAATCTCCCGATTGACATTTTCTAAATCTTGGTTCATATAATACTTGGAAATATGGCTTAAATAAGACAATTGACCGTACCAATACAATTTATTTAATACCGTCTGATTGTACTTGTAACCGTAGTAGGTCAACCATTCCTTCCACTGATGTTCTGGAATATAATGGCAGAGCATGTGAGCCACGTCAAACATGCGATCGGTCAAGCGAACCGAATCCCAATCTACCAAATAAATCAAGCCACTGTCTGTCTCAATCCAATTACTATGTCGTACATCTCCATGGACAATGGTCGCATAGTCCTCTCTAAATCCTGGAATAGTCTGACGTAAATCAGCCATCACTTCACTGATAAAATGATTTTTACGCAAAGCATCTGGAGCCGTTTCTTGCCAAGACTGTAGTAAGTCTACAGGTGTTTCCATGGCATAGCCCAACCGACTCAACTGTGTCATCAAAGGACGTGAGCGATGTAGGCGGGTTAAAATATTGACGATTTGCTTACGATTCATATCATAGGGGGTCAATATCTTGCCTGTCAACCATTCTTGAGCACACATATCACGCCCATCCGCCAAACGGCGACTCCATAATAATTGTGGAGCAATTTGTTCTCTAGCTAGACCAGGTAGGATTGGAGAGGTGTTCATTTTTACAAAGATGCGCTTCCCATCAGGATAGCTACCCATATAAGCCTTGCCACTTTTCCCAGGTATGGGAGTCAGTGTTAGCTCATTATCACCCAAATCCATTTCTTTCCTCCGTATAAAGTTTCCTTACTATTCTACTAGTTTTTAGCCTATTCGTCAACCGCTCCACACCCGATTCTCAAAGAAAAGCCTCTGGATTGGCTTGGGTATCATTATAGAAAGAAAAAGGCAAGCACCGTCTTCTGCTTACCTTTTCATGATTTTTATAAATAATATAAGAGTGGCCAAGCATTGTAAAACATGTGAACTAGAGTAGAAACCCATAGGTTTTGGCTCTTTTTATAAGCAAAGCCCAGCAACAAGCCCCCAAGTAGATAAAAAATAAACGAAGGGACATTAGAAGGTCCATGCATGAAAGAGAAGAGAGAGGAAGTTAGCACAAGCCCTAACCAAGAATTGTCAAAAACGGCACCTTGAAGAAGTCCTCTGAAAATGAGTTCCTCCTGGATGGGTCCAAAAACTGAGGAAGTCAAAATCAAAGACAGAGAAATTCCTCTGCTGACTTCCGCCAAGTGTTGAACTCCTGCGCCAGAAGAAATAGCAAAAAAATGAATATAAACCAGCGTCTCAAGTACACTTAGAAGAAAGATTACAATGAACAGCAAAAGTTCTTTCTTTCTTAACATCCCAAAAGAAATCATTTCAAACTTTCTAGCATAAGCAACACTCAGCGAGGTTACAAGAAGACTTACAATAATCAATGCAGTTTCATTTTGAAAAAAATCCCCATGGTTAATCGTATAAGGAACTGTAATGACGATTGTGAGTACTAAAAATCCAAAACAAAAGGCATGAAATTTATCAAAAAACTCCATAAAATTATCCTCCTCAACAAACTTCCCT
The DNA here is from genome assembly GCF_003943935.1 of Streptococcus mitis. GTDB lineage: Bacteria > Bacillota > Bacilli > Lactobacillales > Streptococcaceae > Streptococcus > Streptococcus mitis_BK. The sequence goes on from NZ_RJOB01000006.1 coordinate 43,148, forward strand.
ACAAGTCATCCTTTAGCTCTAACCTTTCTAAAACAAACCATTTGAGTAGCCAAAATACGACCACATAGCCAGCCCCTAAGAATAAAGCCATTAAAGCTAGCATGGGATTTAGGAAATAAAAGACCACAACAGATACAAAGGTTAGCACAAAAACATTAAAGGCAATGGTGTCAGAAGCCAAGTCTAGAATATAAGGTGTCAACCAGTCTAGGGTTTTTGAATCTAGGAAAAATAAGTGTTTATACATGATGACCTCCTCCTGCCAGTCTTTAGACTAGTCCCAGATTAAGAAGAAAGTTTCCCCTACTTTTTATAATACTTCAATCCCCAAATGAGCAAAAGCATGATAAGCAAGCAGAGAACCGCACCAATATAGGCAATTAGTTGTTGGTAGAATTCTCCTGCTGTGATACCTCTATACAAACAAATAATAGACATAAAGCCTGTCAAGCCGATATACGTGAGTTGATTGGTTCTAGGACTAACCAAATCATCATCTTCAAACTCTCTTATTCTCATTTCCCTAGTGAGGTAAACAGTAACCAAAATAGAAGCCAAGTTAATAACCACTAAAAGAAATTGGAAAACTAAGGAAAAATTTAAAAACTGACGAGATAGAAATAGATAAGTAGAGACAAGTAAAGGCAACTGACCTAGGAACAATCTTGCAAGAAAGATGTTCCGTTTTTTAAAAAATATTTTTTTCATTGCTTTCTCCATTACAATTAAATGATATCTAATCATTTTCTAAAATTTGATAACTTTTGTGAAATGTTTTAGCAGAAACAACTCTATGATTGGTGATATCTATATAATCACCTGGATAACCAAGAACATACATTCCATAACCAGCAAATCCTCCTCCAACTGTTCCAACTAGACCAAACTTGATATTCGTTGCGAGAGAAGTGTTAAGACCTGCCATTAGAATGCGCACATGATTATCCAACCAAACCATATAATTTTTTTGAAAAGCTTCCTCTACCCAACTTGGTTTAGGAGTTGCTTGACCAATTTCCCAAACATCAACAATTTGATTCCCATATTTTGCCTTCATAGCTTCAATCCTTTTTAAATACCATTACATGAGTTTAGAGTTCCCCCTATACCATAAGGACTACATGGTTTTGAAAAATGTATAATAGGCCACTTACCATTTAATTGATCCAAAGTTGGAGAAGGTGCTAGCCCACCCAATAAACCAGAAATCATATCTCCCCAACCTCCGAAACCTCACTCAACTTTCGCAAGCATCTCAGTATCCATCATTTCAAATTGTTCCATCATTTTTGTATTCATAACGAATACCCCTTTTTTATTTTTAATTTTAATTGTTATCCTGTTGCAATTGACAATTTTAGTATATCACTATTTGTTAAAGTTTTTCATATAAATCTTGAATTGTCATTGAAACGTCTTAAATTATTCAAAGAGCACAATCTTCCCAATCAACTAATAAGAAGTGAATAATATTAAATTCCATTATTCACTTCTTAAAATCAATAATTATTTTTACTCTACTATTTTTAGCTAAATATCCTGTGTAAAAAAGTCAGAAAAAATGGTAATGTCGCGAAAATATTATTAATCACATGCACTGCATAGGAAGGATAAATACTCTTGGTATAGCGGGTCAAACTAGCAAAGATGATGCCAGATGTTGCAAAGACGAAGATATCTAACAAACTAGGCAGGCTTGAAAAATGAGGAAGAGCAAATAAAATTGACGGAAGAAGCAAATCAAGACCGAATCGCGAATGCTTAAAAAAGGCGTGTTGCAGTAATCCTCTATAGATTAGCTCTTCCATAAGTGGAGTCAGAAAGAACAAAGTTATATAGATACCTAGCTCAGCAAAGTTGGTCCCACTATAACCGATCAATACAGCCCAACCTTCAGCAGTTGACTGAACATGTTTAGCTGTCTGAACGTTAAAAGAGATCTGGAGCACTACCACTAATACTGTCAAAATCGAATACCAAAGCCATTTTTTTCTTGGAATGTGAAAGAGATAACCATGACCTGTCTTAACCAGAATCCAAATCATGACTCCGCTAAATAGTAAACTCAAGAGATTTTGAATCCAGACGAAATTGCCAATCTGGGAAGAAAATTGCCAATAATTTTGAACAATAAGCGTCATCTGAGAAAGACCAAATACGAAAAATAAGTAAGAGAAAACTGCACTTATTTTGAATAGAAGTTGATACTTTTTCATAGAAATCCTTTCCACTATGACCTCCCCTTGTCAGGCTCTATTACTGCAAGATTAAGAAGACAGCTTGTTCTTTTTAAGGCTAACCTGACTACTAGATAATAGATACATTAAGGCATTAAAGACAATGAAAATATGTCCGTAGAATAAAATCAACCTCGCATCCAAACCAAGATAAAGTTTGACCATCAAAAAGATGAGCAAAAGAATTTGAAACCATAAGGTTTTTCCAAAAATAAATTTAAAGCGATTTCGAATATCTACTTCCTTGATTTTTACCGCCACCCCTTTATTAGCAAGAAGGAAAACGCCTGCTTCAAATAATCCACTGTAGAGAACAAGCCACCCAATCGATACATTAGAGATTTGTAAAAATGTCCCTAAAAGAATATTCAACACACTACTCAAGAAAATAACAAGAAATAATCTATATTTCATTTTAAATACCTCCATTCACTTATTTCACGGACAGTTTAATAGAGCCTTCTAATCAAAGATTCTGTCAGAAGAAGAAGGCAAGCTACTTTTTATAATACTTCAATCCCCAAATGAGCAGAAGCATGATAAGCAAGCAGAGAATAGAGCCAATGTAGGTAATTAATTGTTGATAGAATTCTCCTGCTGTGATACCTCTATACAAACAAATAATGGACATAAAACCTGTCAAGCCGATATACATGAGTTGATTGGTTCTAGGACTAACCAAATCATCATCTTCAAATTCTCTTATCCTCATTTCCCTAGTGAGGTAAACAGTGACCAAAATCGAAGCCAAGTTAATAACCACTAAAAGAAATTGGAAAACCAATGAAAAATTTAAAAACTGACGAGATAGAAATAGATAAGTAGAGACAAGCAAGGGCAACTGACCTAGGAACAATCTCATAAGGAAGATGTTCCGTTTTTTAGCAAGAAAAGTTTTCATTTCTTTGCTCCTTTCTTTTTAGTTAAAGCAAAATAGATCACAACCGCAATCACATAGGCTATGGTATAAAATAGCTGATACCAAGCACTCTCCCTAAGCGGATATAGAAAGATGGACATGATTAGATACAAGATGAAAATGACAAGTATTTTTTTCTTCATAAGATTTCCTCCTAAATGTATGCTTTATCTTAGTTTAGCTACAACCTTTACACTGTAAGTATAGCACTAGTTTTGACCTTGAATCACTCAAATCACAAATGGTCATCAAAACATCTTGAATTGTTAAAAAATTTAAAAGCAAGCATGAAAAACATACTTGCCCTTTACACCATATTGATACCAACTTAATTTGTAGATTTTTTATCCTTCTATCACATATCATTTTGACAGGCGAAACAATATTAGAGAAACTCCACTGTAGATTAAACTAGCGATAAAAAATCTTTTTATCTAATTAGATCTATCTTTATTCTTCTTTGGAGATTTTAAAAATTTTTCCCTAATTAAATAAGTAATAAAAGAAATAAGCATACTAACAACAAAAACAATAAGAAAACTTTTAAAATCCATAATTACCTCCAAGTACACAAGCTCAAGTCTTTAAACAACCATAATAGCCAATTGTAACATTGTTTTTGCATTCACGAGGAATACTCTTTTTATTTTCGTCCTATTGCAACCTTAACAAGGTTAGTATACTACTATTTTTTAAAGTTTTCCATCCAAATCATAAATGGTCATCAAAACATCTTGAATTGTAAAAATAAAAAAAGCAAGCATGAAAAACATACTTGCCCTGGGGGGAACTTGACAACATAAAAATCTAAAATTGAAAGCTACTCACCCTCACTTCCGTATGTTCTCATATATTCTCATGATCGCAACAAGGATAGCAGCTGTCCCACTTGCCAAAGCGATAAGGGTAATGATAATGTTGAGGATTTCAGGCGTACTCCCTATTCTGTTGATAAGACGGAGTAGGGATATAACTGTCAACTGAATCAGGAGTATTGATTCTACTCTTACCATTGAAGTAAGTCTGTTTTCAACTGCATATAAAAAGGCTGGTAGCAAAACACAGGCTATAGCAATCACAAACAGGTTGCTCCCTGTTTCTTCTCCCTTGTTCACCACGGAAATCATGAGAAGATTCGAAGCTATGATCAACGTAGAACAGATGATAAAAAAGGATTTCTTATTCATTTAATATACCTCACATACTATAGCAAAAGTCTGGCTCGATAAAGACAAACTTTATCTGTTAACTTCTGCCAATTTTTTCACAAATTTCCTAATTAGCAACTGACAGCAAGTGAACCGTTAAAACCTGACGAAAGATTTGATTTTGACAGGTGGTATTGAGACTAGTATTGGGATGGCTTTCCACAATTTTCATGACGGTATAGAGACCAACTCCTCTCTCCTCCCCTTTAGAACTTGCTCCAAAGGAGAAGATTTCAGAAATATCGATCCCCTCTTCTTTGATGGAGTTTTCAATGATAAAAGTCTCCTGTGCTCCATTTTTTAAAAAGGCGATTGAAACGTGAGGTTGACTGGCCTCTACACTAGCTTCAATAGCATTGTCACAAAGGATAGACACAATGGTTAGAAAATCAAGCAAGCTCATCCCCTCGACCTGAATCTCCTCTGGAACTTCGACATTAAAGACAATGTTCTTATCTTTAGCTTTTAGAAATTTCCCTGCTAGAAGACTTTTGAGGGCACGGTCCCGAATATTCACCAGTCGGCCTAGGTCATATTTATTGTCCTGCAATTTTTCACTAGAATCCTTTAAAACCGAGTCGTAGACCTCTTTTATCTGCTCCATATCCTCCTCTTCAATGCCCAGACGTAAGCTGGTCAGGAGATTGGTGTAGTCATGGCGAAAACTCCGCACTTCCTTGTAAAGTTCCTCTATATGCCGACTATAGCGTTCCATATCTCTGTAGCGCAAGGCCTGCTCTTGGTCCAATCTCTCATGGAGTTTGTCCTTCAAATAGGTATCCAATTTCTTGACAATCCCCATAAAAAAGAGGAGGTAAAAAACTAGGATAAGATGGCGAACAGTCTTTGATTGGATATCGTATGCATATTCAAAGTAAGACAGATTTTCCATGACTAGAAAGTAAGCCCCCATTATCCAGTTAATCTTAGTCAGGGACTGTTGAAAACCTTTATCGAGAAACTCCTTTCTCAATCTAGTAAAATCATAGTCCAACCATTTCAAAAAGACTAATACTATGAAGCAAACGAATAGCATAATCAACAAAAAGAGAGGATTTCCATCTCCATCTACAATCCCTTGCCCCAAAAACGGAAACACAAAATAGGAAACACTTCTGTAAAAGATATCCATCAATACAATTGGAAAGAGACCATAAAAGAAAAGGAGTTTTTTAGGAAGCCCTCTTAACAATAAAAGAGATAAGCTGATGCCGAACAAGGGTTCTATAAAGTATAACAGATAGTCAGTCAAGACTAAAAATTTAAAAGTTGTAACAATTGCTGCTAGAAGAAATTTTAGAAGAAAGGCCTTAAAAATTCTATCGAAAGTGAGACTAATTCCATCTACCTTAAAGAACATGATAATTTCTAGCCCAATAATAGCTAGTGAATACAATATCATCCAAAAAATATACATAAATTCTCCTCACCTAGTGCAAGTTATTGATAGCTTCAGACACTTCCCTGACCTTATAACGCGCTATCATACAGTTTCCACCATTGGGAAAGAAAAGGAGTTTTTCTTTCTTATCCAAACGAACTACATTGGCAGGATTGATGAGAAAAGAGCGATGGCACTGCAAGAGACGGGGTTCCTGCTTGAAAACCTCCTCTAAACTCGCTGTAAATTCCAGTCTGTCTGTCTTGGTATAGAGAATAACACGATGGGCTCTGGGCGACGTTTCAAGATAGTAAACCTCTTGAAAAGGATACTGGAATTGGGCAAATTTTGATTTAAAGTAAAAGCAATCTTCAGCTAGACTCTTACTGTCTTGACTATTGGCATATAGGAGGGCTGTTTCGATCCGAGATTCAAACTCCTCTGCCGACAAGGCCTTATCAATATAGTCCAAAGCAGACACTTGGTAGCGAAAGGACAGGGGCATAAACTCCGAGTGAGTCGTCACAAAGACAATCAGGGCATAGGGGTCTCGATCCCGAATCTTTCTAGCCACCTCTAGACCTTTCATCTCCTCATTTCGAATCTCAATATCCAAAAAGAATAGTTGATGTGCCCCCTTCTCATGCACCTCTGCCAGTAGCTGGTCTGGCTTACCAAAAACTTCAAAAGAGCTGGCAGTGATATGATGTTCTTTCAAAAGTTTCTCAATGGTCGTTTCAATCCTAGTCTGTTGGGAAAAATCATCTTCTAAAACAAATATTCTCATCTTCTTACTCTCCTTGTTTCGATTTCTTCCTAAAAAGAGAATAGCAAAAATACTATGATACAAGCCAACCAAATCCTAAACAGGCCTTTAACGCTCCTGAAAGGTATCTTGTTCCTCAAATAAGCATGATAATCTTACAACTATTTTATCATAAAATCTTAACAGTACCATTCAGGAAATTTCAACGACAATTAAAGATTTGAAGGTGAAAAAGGAGATAAAAGTGATAGACTGACAGTATCAAAACACAGTTGCTAGAAACAAGACTGGCAGCCAGATTAAAGGAGGAATTCTCATGACAGATACAGACCCTATCAAAAGAGCTCAGACTTTGATTACTGACTTAAACAAAGCCTACCAAGCATGCAAACAGGCAACCGCTGACGACGTCCGCTTTCAGGAGCAATTAAACTCTATTCTTGGCTTTCTAGCCAAAGCTGAGACAGTGGATAATCGAGTCTTGATTGAACTGGAAAAATTTTACCAGACTTCCAGTCTTCTCATGGGACTCAGCGCCCTCAAGCCAGATGCTCCTACTCGCGCCGCTTGGCGGGCCTATGACCGCTTCCACTTTGACCAAGTCAAGACCAAGTTGAGCCTCTACGGACCAACCATTATCCTGTAGAAAATAAAAGAAGTTGAGACAGACTGAACTCAACTTCTTTTTTAGTGTCATATAGGCAATATTAGTCCTGCATCTGACGTTTGACCTGATAAGGTAAGTACAAGACTAGTAAAACCAAACCAGCACCCAGCAAGGCTAGAAGGGCAAGTTTTTCTTGGAAGGTCACAAGGCCTACAACTAATTCCACCACTAAGACAAAACTGGTTAATCCTCGAACTACCGCCTGCAAACCTTTTTCCTTTTGCCCCTTGTCCAGTGGAAAGAGTTGGGTCAAATACTGGTAGTCAAAGGCGTGATAGAGAGCCAGCAACTGGAAGAGCAAGAGGTAGTTAAAGAGAACCACCACTGCTGTCGCAATCCAAGCTTGCTCGATAAAGACCTGCGCCAGCAAGGAAAGCAAGAGCAGACGAAGGCTGAGGGCAAAGAGGTCTCCATTTCGCAGATAAGAACGCAGATAGAGATTTTGCCAAATCTTTCCAGGCACCTTCTGAACAGCCTTTAGGATAAAGTCCAGATAGGCACGACGTTTGACACTGTTTGAAATTCCCTTTACCTGCGTAAAGAGAGCAAAGAAACGAAGCAAGACTTGCTTACGCTTGCTTTCTTGAGAAATAACATAGTCCCAGTCCAGTCCAGTTTCAGTGAAAAATTTACTAGCCTTTTGACGAAAGAGGAAATATTTACCTACTCCCAATAAAAGCACATAGACCAGAAAAACAGGCAAGCCATAGCCCATTGCTAAAAATAAGGGCGCAAGCAAAAGCAAGAAAAGGGTCTGGACAAAGAGCCAAAAGAATAGGGAAATGCCAGTTTGACGCTTGAGATGGAGCTTGATTTCCTCTTCTCCGACCAAGAGAAAGAGCTTGTCTGGAGCCTCCATATAGGTGGCAATTCCTCCCCAAAGCAAAAGTAAAACAGAGGTAATTCCTACAAATAAAAGGATAGGCCAATGATTTTCAGGAAAATGCTGTAAAAGTTGACTGTACTGGTAGGCTAGAAAACCGATGAGAACCAGCAGAAACAAGACAAAGTGGTCATTGAGAACATAGCGCAAATAACCAAGACATTCCTTACGAAAAGCCTGCCTTCTCTTTAAAAACAAGTCTTTCATAGCTCCTCCTCTTTAGTCAGAGCCAAGTAAATATCATTCAAACTAGCCTCAGGCATATCAAAGGCTTCGCGCAGTTGCAGGAGATTTCCCTTGGCACGCACCTCTCCCTTGTGAAGAATGACAAAAGCATCACACATCTTCTCCGCCGAATCCAGCACGTGAGTACTCATGAGAATAGACTTACCCTTTTGCTTTTCCACTTCCAAAAGCTGAATCAAGTCTGCAATAGCTAGCGGATCAAGACCAAGGAAAGGCTCATCCACGATAAAGAGACTCGGATCCACCACAAAAGCACAGATAATCATGACCTTCTGCTTCATTCCTTTTGAAAAATGAACAGGGAACCAGTCCAATTTCTGGTCCAGACGGAACATTTTTAACAAAGGCTCTACTCGATAAAAAGCCACTTTCTGCTCAATACCATAAGCCATAGCAACCGTTTCGATATGCTCTCTGAGGGTCAATTCCTCATACAGGCTAGGTGTCTCGGGAATGTAACCAATCTGCTTGCGGTAACTAGTCGCATCTTTTTGCAAAGTCAAACCGTTGATATTGATAGATCCGCTATAAGGTGTCAAGAGACCGATAATCTCATTGATAGTCGTCGATTTCCCAGCACCATTGAGACCAATCAAACCGACCAACTGCCCACTTTCAACGGTAAAGGATACATCTTTCAAGACAGGAACATGGACATAGCCACCTGTCAGGTTTTTAATTTCTAACATATTTTCTCCAAATCTGGTATAATGTAGCTATATTATATCAAAATTCAATACAGTAGAGGTAGATTTTATGTCAGATTGCATTTTTTGTAAAATCATTGCAGGGGAAATTCCTGCTTCAAAAGTATATGAAGATGAGCAGGTTCTTGCCTTTCTTGATATCTCTCAAGTGACACCAGGACATACCTTGGTCGTGCCAAAAGAACACTATCGCAATCTTTTGGAAATGGACGCTACTAGCGCCAGCCAACTCTTTGCCCAAGTACCAAAAGTAGCTCAAAAAGTCATGAAAGCTACCAAGGCTGCTGGTATGAATATCATTGCTAACTGTGAAGAAATCGCAGGGCAAACTGTCTTTCATACCCACGTTCACCTTGTGCCTCGCTACAGTGCAGACGATGACCTCAAGATTGATTTTATCGCCCACGAACCAGACTTTGACAAACTTGCTCAAGTCGCTGAAACTATCAAAAACGCCTAAGGAGTTGCCATGAAATTATCCAATCTACTGCTATTTGCAGGAGCTGCAGCCGGAAGTTATCTGGTCACAAAAAATCGCCAAACCATCACAGATGAAGTCTTGAATACTACTGACCGCGTTCAAGCTATCAAGGATGATGTGGATATTATCCAAAACAGCCTGCAAATCATCGACCAACAAAAAGAACTCATCAAGGAATACCAAGAAGACCTGACTTACAAGTTTAAAGTCTTGGAAAAGGATATCCAGACTAGACTAGCAGTGATCAAAGAAACACAGGAACTTGAAGATAAGTAAAAAGAGCCCGACGGCTCTTTTTGCTTTATTCTCCTTCAAAGGCATCTTTAATATGGTCAAAGAAGCCTTTTTTCTTTGGATTGACTTTTAAGTCACCAGCAGCTGCGAATTCTTTCAAGGCTGCTTTTTGGCGGTCGTTCAAGCCTGTCGGAGTCACGACATTGACAGTAACGTATTGGTCCCCAACTGCACCACCACGAAGGCTCGGAGCTCCCTTACCACGTAGACGGAATTTCTTACCAGTCTGAGTGCCCTCTGGGATAACCAATTCAACATCACCGTGAACAGTTGGGATATCTACCGTATCACCAAGAGCTGCTTGGACAAAGTTGAGGTTGAGATTGTAGAAGATAGTCGTTCCTTCACGTTCAAACTTGTCGCTGGCTTCCACAGAAACCACCACGTACAAGTCACCGTATGGTCCACCGTTAAATCCTGCTTCACCCTGACCAGCTAAGCGAATTTGTTGACCTGTTTCCACACCCGCAGGGATTTTCACATGTACGCTATGGGCTTGTTTTTCATGCCCTGTTCCGTGACATGTTGTACATGGATCTTTAATTTCTTTTCCATGACCATGACAGACATCACAGGTTACTTGACGACGCATCATACCAAGAGGAGTTTGTGTATCAACGTTAATGATACCAGCTCCATGACAGCGTCCACAAGTGACTGGACTTGTTCCTGGCTTAGCACCAGAGCCATTACATGTACGACAGCTTGCTTCACGGTTGTATTTAACTTCTTTTTCAGCTCCAAAAATAGCTTCTTCAAAGGTCAAGTTCACACGGTATTGGAGGTCATCCCCCTGACGAGGAGCATTTGGATTGCGTGAAGCTCCCCCTCCGCCGAAGAAACTTGAGAAAATATCCTCAAAACCACCGAAGCCACCCGCCCCGTTGAAACCACCGAAACCACCTGCACCACCAAAGCCACCGTTGGCACCAGCAGCACCATATTGGTCATAGGCTGCACGTTTTTGGTCGTCACTCAAAGTCTCATAGGCTTCTTGAACTTCCTTATATTTTTCCTCAGCACCAGGCTCCTTGTTGATATCTGGGTGATATTTTTTTGAAAGCTTACGATAAGCCTTTTTGATCTCGTCTGCCGAAGCGTTTTTTGACACCCCCAGACGATCATAAAATTCAGTATTGTTCATACAAGATACCAAGACCGTAAAATTCGACTGAAAAATAGGAAATCTGACGCTGGAGCGATGCTCCTAGGCAGATTTATCTTTTTTCCGAGAATTTAGGTCGGGTTCAATTCCTTTCTTTTATATTGAGTAAGAAATTTGGGAACCCGTGTTCAGTTACGAACACCCTTGTTCCTTTCTATTGATATTTTGAATCAAATCTCGATTTAGTCCGGGTTCAATTGCGAATACCCTTATTCATTTCATTTTAAACTATTTCATCTATCTTTTTGAAATTATCAATTTACTTATCTATACTTAATCTACCATACTTACACTCATTTGTTATATGGTTATATATTAGAAACAAATAAATTACACATAACAACTATCAATTAGTCTCTAATTTTTTATTTCAAAGTCTAAACTTTCTATATTACAGTCTACCAACGAAAGTTCATTTCTATTCTCCCAATATGTTCCATCCTGCAATTGTGTAATGTAAAAATCATATTGAGTATCCCCATTTTTTTTGTTTCTCTCTCTCATTTTAGTTGAAAGATCCTTTAAATTTTCACCTAAAAATATAACACCCTCATATTTCCCACGAACATTTGTAAAAAAAATGATTTTGGCATCATCTTCTAAAGATGTTATAAAGCTCTTCCTTAGACTATACCAAGTTGTCCATTTAAAATTATTATCCTTAGCGACTTCTTCATAGTTTTTACTATATTTTATTTTATCTATCTCTATATTATACTGTTTAGAAATTTGAGCTTTTATTTCACCTAAACTTAATTGAGATGAGTCGTCTGATCTAGTATCTACACATCTATCATTAACTTCTTCAGTAGATAAAGCTTTTATGTCTTTAATCTTATCCTTAGATTTTTCAAACTGTTCTTCTTCATTTTCTAAAGGCGAATTTTTATCTTCTACATAATTTAAATAGGTATATAAAAAAGTTTTCGAATACTTCTTCTCACTCTTTAATTCTTCTAAATGTTTTTGACAATACTTAACAATATCTTGTTCTTCACTTTTATCTTTATAAAATTCTCTGATTTTTTCAATATCTTTTAACATAGATAGATTTTTATCATAATCATGTTCAGCTTTACTCACAAACCAAGAATAAATTGCCCCAACTGCAACTAGTATCGTCACAAAAAATTCAGCCGAAAATATTATTGATAATATTATATAATCATCTTTTTGACATTTTCCTACAAAAAAGGAAGATAGAGTATATATCAGTATAAAAATAATTTCTAAAAGAAGTAATTTCCAATGATTTTTTAAAAGTAGTTTAATTTTTTTCATAATATTCCATAACCTATTTTTATCGAAAAACAGAGGCTGGGTTGCAACCTCTGGATTTCTTCCTATCACATTAACATTTAAGTAAAGCACCGTAGAAGGACAATCAGTCTAATGATTAGTCATTCTTGACGAGTTAGGCTTAACTGAGTTTCGGCTAAAAACTTCGGAAAAAAGATAAGCCATCTTTTGTGCATCGCACAAGGCGATAGCTTCCTATTTTTCTTTCGTTTTCTTAACGCCTCAACATCTTATTTTTCCGTAAACTCTCCGTCTACGACGTCATCGCCTGCGTTTCCTGTTGCTTGTGCACCTTCTGCTCCTGCTTGAGCTTGTTGCGCTGCGGCGGCTTGTTCGTAGAGTTTAACAGCAAGTCCTTGAGCTTTTTCGTTCAATGCTTCAAGTTTGGCTTTCATATCGTCCAAGTTGTTATCTTCTTGAGCTTTCTTAAGGTCATCAAGGGCAGCTTGGGCAGCATCACGTTCTGCATCGAAGCCTTTGCCTTCAGTTTCTTTGATTGTCTTTTCAGTCGCAAAGATAGCTTGGTCTACTTCGTTACGAAGGTCTACTTCTTCTTTACGTTTCTTATCTGCTTCAGCGTTAGCTTCTGCATCTTTCATCATGCGGTCGATTTCTTCATCAGTCAAACCTGAGTTAGATTGGATCACAATAGTTTGTTCTTTTTGAGTTCCAAGATCTTTGGCCTTAACAGACACGATACCGTTCTTGTCGATATCAAATGTTACTTCGATTTGAGGAATTCCACGAGGTGCAGCTGGGATATCTGTCAATTGGAAGCGTCCAAGAGTCTTGTTATCTGCTGCCATTGGGCGTTCACCTTGAAGAACGTGGATATCAACGGCTGGTTGGTTGTCTGCCGCAGTTGAGAAGACTTGTGATTTAGATGTTGGGATTGTTGTATTACGGTCAATGAGTTTTGTGAAGACACCACCCATTGTTTCGATACCAAGTGACAATGGTGTTACGTCAAGAAGGACAACGTCTTTGACATCACCAGTGATCACACCACCTTGGATAGCCGCACCCATAGCAACTACTTCGTCAGGGTTTACTGATTTGTTTGGTTCTTTACCAGTTTCAGCCTTAACTGCTTCTACAACGGCTGGGATACGAGTTGAACCACCAACAAGGATAACTTCATCGATTTCTGACAAGCTTAAACCAGCATCTGAAAGGGCTTGGCGAACTGGAACTTTTGTACGTTCAACAAGGTCACGAGTCAAATCGTCAAATTTCGCACGAGTCAAAGTCATTTCCAAGTGAAGAGGTCCAGCCTCACCTGCAGTGATAAATGGCAAACTGATTTGTGTTGAAGTTACACCAGAAAGGTCTTTCTTCGCTTTTTCAGCTGCATCTTTCAAACGTTGCATTGCCATCTTGTCAGTAGACAAGTCAATACCGTTTTCTTTCTTGAATTCTGCTACCAAGTGGTCGATGATTTTTTGGTCAAAGTCATCACCACCAAGTTTGTTGTCCCCTGCAGTTGACAATACATCGAAGACACCGTCACCCAATTCAAGGATAGAGACGTCAAATGTACCACCACCAAGGTCAAATACCAAGATTTTTTCTTCTTTGTCAGTCTTATCCAAACCGTAAGCAAGAGCTGCTGCAGTTGGTTCGTTGACGATACGTTCTACTTCAAGACCAGCGATTTTACCAGCGTCTTTTGTTGCTTGACGTTGAGCGTCGTTGAAGTAAGCTGGAACTGTGATAACTGCTTTAGTTACTTTTTCACCAAGGTAGTCCTCAGCATAACCTTTCAAGTATTGAAGAATCATAGCTGAGATTTCTTGTGGAGTGTATTCTTTTCCGTTAGCAGAAACTTTTTCAGAAGTCCCCATCTTAGATTTGATAGAGATGACTGTATCTGGATTTGTAACTGCTTGACGTTTTGCAGCATCACCAACGATGATTTCTCCGTTCTTGAATGATACTACAGATGGAGTTGTGCGGTTTCCTTCTGGGTTTGCGATGATTTTGCTTTCAGTTCCTTCAAGAACTGCAACTGCTGAGTTTGTTGTACCTAAGTCAATACCGATAATTTTAGACATGTGTTTTTCTCCTTGTTAGTTAATTTTCTATTTTTCTTTTTGATACTCTTCTTAGGTGGCGGCGCCGTCAGAGCTTAACCTCGTCAATCTCTTTGACTAAACTTTGAGCCTATGGTCTCAAAGTTTGCGCAAGTAGCGCCACGGCGAAGAGTATCGTCTTTGGTTCGCTTTGCTCACTATTGCAAAGCCAAACATATTTTATCTTTCTTCATAGTTTAGTGTCGTTTCGGACAAGTTTTCTATTATATATGTTGCAACCGTCAAAATTGCCTAGTTGTAAACAACCACCATTGCCGGTCTTAGGATGCGGTCATGGAGTTTGTAGCCTTTTTGGAAAACTTGGGCGATGGTATCTGCTGGATGTTCATCGTCTGCTGGGAGAGTTTGGATGGCCATATGGTAGTTATGGTCAAATTCGCCGTCAGCTGCGATTTCTTCGATTCCTTCTTCTTTCAAAGCGTGAATCAAGCTTTCTTGCACCATTTCCAAGCCCTTCTTCACATCATCTGTCAAACCTTCAACTGCGAGTGCACGCTCAAGGTTGTCGAGCGATGGTAAAATTGCTTTTGCCAAATCCTGGCTACGGTAACGTTGCAAGTTTTGACGCTCTTCATTGGCACGGCGTTGGATATTTTGCATTTCTGCATGAGCGCGAAGGTATTTGTTTTCGAACTCATCTGCACGTTCATTTGCCAAGTCCAATTCAGACTTCTCAGGAGTTGTTTCTTCTGCCGTTTCCACAACTTCCTCTTCTTGAACTTCTTCTACTTCTTCATTTTTTATATCTTGGGCCATTTTCGCCTCCTTTAATGATTTCAATCTTAATGTACTTCGTAATGATTACTGCTGAGGTAGCGGTAAAAATCTGTCAACTTCATGGTCAAAACACGGTTGACCACATTGACTTGGTTGATTAGCTGTTGGTAATCCAGATTGACTGGACCGATAATGGCTAGAATTCCAACTCCCCGATAAGGAATGAGGAACTTGCTACTAATCACCGCTAGGTCGGCTAGACAGGACTCTTGACTGTCTGCAACACGAACGTTTTGCATCTGATCTTCACGCAACCCCTCACGAATCTCCAGAGCCACCTTTTGCGGTTGGTCAAAGAACTGATAAGCTGCCAGATTGGCAAAATTCAAGAGATTGACCTTGCCCGCCACCACAATGTTTTCGTTGAACATTTCCTTAAAGATATGTTCAAAGAGATCAATGACATTGTCCGTTGTTGTAAAGTAACGCTGGATAATCTGCGGAATCTCCGTCCTAATCTTGTAGTGAATATCTAGAACAGTGTGACCGAGGAAACGTTCCTGAATGATTGCCTTCAGTTTCAGCAAATCCTCCTGCAAAAAGTTCCTTGGAATCAGAAACTGACTGGTAACCGTTCGAGACTCGTCTAGGGTAAATACTGCCAAAGCTGTATGTTGCCCCAAAACAACGATATCAAAGGCTGTCAAACGTTGCCTGCTCGGCTCAACATCCAGCGCCACTACCGTACAGCCACTCAAGTCTGTTAGTAGATTAGCAGCCTCTTGCAGAATATCCTCCAATTTGAAGAATTCCTGATCAAAGGCTTTGACAATCTCATAAACCTCATTTTCAGCCAGTCGATCAAAATCCAGTGAGTGTTTCACATAGTACTGAAAACCAGCAACACTTGGCATCCGACCGCTTGAAGTATGAGCCTTCTCAAGCAACCCTTGCTTTTCTAAAGCCGCCATATCATTACGAATGGTAGCACTGCTAGAGTTAATAGACTCTTGCAAAGCTTTGGATCCGACAGGTTCGTGCGTTTTGGTAAAGATGTCAATAATCAGATTTAAAATATCCTGCTGACGCTCTGTAACCATCTCATCACTCCTCTCTGTCTGATCGATTAGCACTCGATACGCTCAAGTGCTAACTTATGATTCTATTATACACCCTTAAAAGAGAATGTCAAGATAAAAACTTAAAAAATTAGCACTCTTTTGTCAAGAGTGCTAAAAATCAGTCTAAAGACCTAGAACCCTACCTTCCATCTACTTGGTATTTCCTTTTAAGTCTGAAAAAACCATGGATTAGATAAGAAATCATAAAGGCATATAGAGCAAAAATGACAAAGAAAGATTGCGACAGTTCTTCTCGAAACAAACTCATACAAACAACAAGACCACCTAAGAAAGTAGCTGCACATGAACGAAGTCTATATCGCATAACTTCCCATCTAAGCCCCTTACTCATATAGACTTGATCCTCCGGAAGTAAATCAGAAGCCGGTTTACGAAAAATTGAACAAAAACCTGCTTCTATCAATTCCCAACCTCTATTTCTAAAATCTTGCTGTTCATGCTTATACTTTTTAAGAAATCTAGAATCATAGATACGGTAGATAACATCGTCAGGTTGGCATTGGTCAAAATAGAAAAAACCAAAACGACTAGTTCTATACTTCCAGCCTTTCAAGTGCATCTCATGTAAATATTCTTCTTCCTTGTCCAAATCAAGAATGGTAAAAATCCGAAATTGCTTTTTATTGATCATGACTTCCCCTCCAATTTTGAGCATACCTACCCTATCATAAATCTGATAATTCCTTCTTTTTATGCCATAACTTCCAGCTAATATAGGCAACTATTAACAAAAGGATTAAAGACAAGAAAACATCTAGCCCAACCACAAGAAATTTCCATAGATCAAACGTATTACTTCTATCGAACAACATAAATAGTAATGGTATATGTATGGCTAGCAAAAGTAAAACAGGTACTAGTCGCAGTCTTAAAATGCGATTAACCATATCCAACTTGTTAGTAGCATCGTTATAAATTTCAAACTCTGTAGCCGATTCAACTTTAGAATGTGCTTTTCTAAAATAGGAAAAACTATTAAAGTCTGTAATATGCTCCCAGCCATAATCTTTAAATAGTTGTAAATAGGAGGTTCTCTCTGATTTTTCCATTGGGTAAAAATCCAACTGATAAGATACTTGCTCAGGCTGACACTTTTCAAAGGTATACTTAACTACAAACAATAAGATAGAATAGCTTACTTTTCTAAGTTTCCAGCCTTTAGCATGCATTTCTCTAAAGTATAGAGCCTCCCTCTCATAATCCGCAATTGTAAAAATTCGATAAACAATTTTCTTTTCCATCATCCTTCCTCCCGACTGTTTCTATAGAGCCGTTCAATACGTTTCAATTCAATATCTAAGACTTTTCGTCCCAAGTCTGTGATATGATAGATTTTCCGTTTCTCCTCTTCTCGGACAAAGGCAATCAAGCCATCCTTTTCCATTTTTGACAAGGTACCATACATAGTCCCAGGACTAATTAAAACTTGCGAATCTGTCATCTCCTTGACCTTTTGTGTAATACTATAACCATGACGTTCTTTTTGCAGACAGAACAAGATATAAAAACCCGTTTCCGTCATCGGAAGATAAACTCGACGAATCTTATCCGTTAATTCCATTTATAGCCACCTCCTATTTAGTTCGATATATCGCACTTCGTTACATAAAATATATCACAGTTCGATATAAAAAGCAAGAAAAAATGGATAAGCTAGAGCTCTTATGTGAAGAATTTGGGCATAAACTTTTACCACTTCCTCCCTACTCACCTGAGTACAATCCTATTGAGAAAACATGAGCCCATATCAAAAAGCACCTCAAAAAGGTATTACAAAGTTGCAATACTTTTTTTGAGGCTCTTTTGTCTTATTCTTGTTTCAATTTACTGTAGATCAATTTCTAACAATGCCTTAGAATTCGCATTGCACTATTCTAGCTTCATGACAAAGAATCAAAAAGCAACGCTAAACACGTTGCTTTCTGATTTAAACACAGTTACTTGTATATCAACTCATTTTACTGATTTTATACAAATCACTTGTTATTGACTGTACAATCTACAAGCCGTCACTCTTCTTCCTTCCGTTTTCGTGAAATGAGAAGTCCACCAGTCATAGCTGCTAAGAGAGCTACAACAAGTGATGTATTTGATTTCTCTGTTCCTGTATTTGGAAGTTGTCGATCTTTATTTATTGTAGTTTCAGATGTTGTCGTTCCCTCTGACATTCCATTAGCACTACCGTCGTAATCTGGATGAGCTGGTATTTCTTCTGGAATACTATTTACACTACCTTCATAGTCTGGTTGAGCTGGGGTAACTTCTGGAATGCCGTTAACACTGCCTGTGTAGGCTGGAATTTCTACAGTTGGTGGTGTAATGACATTGCCTTCGCCATCTGTACTGCTTGTTCCTACTGGATCGGTGTAAGCTGGAACTTCGACAGTTGGTGGGGTAATTAGGTTGCCTTCGCCATCCGTACTACTTGTGCCTACTGGATCTGTATAAGCTGGCACTTCTGCTGTTGGTGGGGTAAGCAAGTTGCCTTCGCCATCCGTACTACTTGTGCCTACTGGATCTGTGTAGGCTGGAATCTCTACAGTTGGTGGGGTAAGCAAGTTGCCCTCGCCATCCGTACTACTTGTGCCTACTGGATCTGTATAGGCTGGAACTTCGACACTTGGTGGCGTAATGACATTGCCTTCGCCATCTGTACTACTTGTGCCTACTGGATCGGTATAGGCTGGAACTTCTGCTGTTGGTGGTGTGATCAAGTTACCTTCACCATCCGTACTACTTGTGCCTACTGGATCTGTATAGGCTGGAACTTCGACAGTTGGTGGCGTAATCAAGTTGCCTTCACCATCCGTACTACTTGTACCTACTGGATCTGTATACGCTGGAACTTCTGCTGTTGGTGGCGTAATCAAGTTACCTTCACCATCCGTACTACTTGTGCCCACTGGATCGGTATAGGCTGGAACTTCTGCTGTTGGTGGTGTGATTACGTTGCCTTCGCCATCCGTACTACTTGTGCCTACTGGATCGGTATAGGCTGGAACTTCGACACTTGGTGGCGTAATGACATTGCCTTCGCCATCTGTACTACTTGTGCCTACTGGATCGGTATAGGCTGGAACTTCTACAGTTGGTGGTGTAATGACATTGCCTTCGCCATCTGTACTACTTGTGCCTACTGGATCTGTGTAGGCTGGGACTTCTACAGTTGGTGGCGTAATGACATTGCCTTCGCCATCCGTACTACTTGTGCCTACTGGATCGGTATAGGCTGGAACTTCGACACTTGGTGGTGTAATAACATTGCCTTCGCCATCCGTACTACTTGTGCCTACTGGATCTGTGTAGGCTGGGACTTCTACAGTTGGTGGCGTAATCAAGTTACCTTCACCATCCGTACTACTTGTGCCCACTGGATCGGTGTAGGCTGGAACTTCTACAGTTGGTGGTGTAATCAAGTTACCTTCACCATCCGTACTACTTGTGCCTACTGGATCTGTGTATTCTGGTTGATTTGGAATTACTTCTGGAATACCGTTTACACCGAAGTCTTGGTTGACTAACTCTGTTCCTGGAATATCGTGACTGATTCCGGTATTTGGATCGGTAACCGTTGCTGTTCCGTCTGCTCCTACCGTTACGTCCTTATCTGGGTTTTTCTCTTTGACTTTGGCTTTGACTTTGTCTTTTTCGTCTGGAGTCAACTCACGAGCGTTTTTCGCTGGGACTTTTTCAGTCGGTTTCACTGGTTCGAAGTCTTGGTTGACTAACTCTGTTCCTGGAATATCGTGACTGATTCCGGTATTTGGATCGGTAACCGTTGCTGTTCCGTCTGCTCCTACCGTTACGTCCTTATCTGGGTTTTTCTCTTTGACTTTGGCTTTGACTTTGTCTTTTTCGTCTGGAGTCAACTCACGAGCGTTTTTCGCTGGGACTTTTTCAGTCGGTTTCACTGGTTCGAAGTCTTTAGGCTGTGCTGTAACTATTTTTGGTTCTGATGGGTGACTGTCACCTTTTGTAGCTGTTGCTGTTACCTGACTTTTATCTTTTACACCTTCAGCTGGAATAAGGAGTTGCCCTGTACTTGAATCTACTGTTACACCTGCTGGCTTATCTGATGAACTCCATGTCCCATTTTTATCTTTGACTACTGTTACAGTTTTATTTTGTTCCTTCTCATCAGTGTAATTAACCGTAACTTTATCTGCATCCCCTGTTGGTGTCACTGTTACAGTTCCATCTTTTGGTGCAGTTGCTGTTGGTGGCGTTGGCTTAGAATCACGTACCTTGAAGACTTTAGAAGCATCTAATCTATCTGTACTATCGTCTTTATAGGTCACAATCACATTATTACCATCAACTGTTACAGACTTAATTTTATCGCTAAAGGTTGGATTAGCTTGTTTTACAGCATTCTCAATTTGAGTCGCATCTGCACTATCTAATAATAATGGCGTGCCTGGCGCCTGTGCATCATATTTAAATGTTTGAGGTTTCCATACAAATCGAATGCGTCCAGGAGCTCCTACATCATTAGCATGACCTACATGTTCATAGTTGGTATTTCCACTTGGGTCTTCTGCAAATAAGTATCGAGAAATTTGCCCACTTTGTTCATTAAATTCACCCTTAGGAATCTCACCAGTTACCTTAAGAATAGCCGGAGAATTTTGGCTTGCTGGTGTATCAGTGTGAATTTTAGTAGCGCTCAAGTAAAGTGCTGATCGGGTTTTCCCGTTCAAGTATGAATCTTCTGTACCTAGACCCTGTCTATTATCAGCAGCAAACGCTAAATGTAATTTAGAAATCTTACCAGAATTATCCCAAGCTTTCAGTGTAATATCGTTATTTTCCCCAGAGTAAACATATATCTCTTGTCTAGCTGGATTATCATAAGGAATTTCAACTGTTGGTCTAATCTTATCGTTTGATTCAACTAACTTATCTCCAGATATTTGATGACTAATATTTGTCTTCGGATCTGTCAATGTTGCAGTACCATCTGTCGAAATACTAATGTTTTTACCAGGGTTACGAGCTTGAACCTTAGCTTTTACATTTTCTCTTTCCTGCGGTGTTAAACTTGTTACTTTAGTTACAGGTGTCTTATCTGGAACTACTGGTTCAAAATCTCTTTGTTGAGCTGTCACGGTAGTTGCTTCTGATGGGTGACTGTCACCTTTCGTAGCTGTCGCTGTTACCTGACTTTTATCTCTAACACCCTCTTCTGGAATTAATAATGCTCCAGTACCTGAATCTACAGTTACACCTGCTGGCTTATCTGATGATGACCATGTTCCATTTTTAGCCTTAACTACGGTTACTGTTTTTTGAGCATTATTCTCGTCTATATAATTAACCGTAACTTTATCTGCATCCCCTGTTGGTGTTACTGTTACAGTTCCATCTTTTGGTGCAGTTGCCGTTGGTGGTGTTGGCTTAGAATCACGTATTTTGAAGACTTTAGAAGCATCCAATCGATCTGTACTATCGTCTTTATAGGTCACAATCACATTATTGCCATTAACTGTTACAGACTTAATTTTATCACTAAAGGTTGGATTAGCTTGTTTTACAGCATTCTCAATTTGAGTCGCATCTGCATTGTCTAGTAATAACGGTGTGCCTGGCGCCTGTGCATCATATTTAAATGTTTGAGGTTTCCATACAAATCGAATGCGTCCAGGAGCTCCTACATCATTAGCATGACCTACATGCTCATAGTTAGTATTTCCACTTGGATCTTCTGCAAATAAGTATCGAGAAATTTGCCCGCTTTGTTCATTAAACTCACCCTTAGGAATCTCACCAGTTACCTTAAGAATAGCCGGAGAATTTTGGCTTGCTGGTGTATCAGTGTGAATTTTAGTAGCGCTCAAGTAAAGTGCTGATCGAGTTTTCCCGTTCAAGTATGAATCTTCTGTACCTAGCCCCTGTCTATTATCAGCAGCAAACGCTAAATGCAATTTAGAAATCTTACCAGAATTATCCCAAGCTTTTAATGTAATATCATTATTCTCTCCAGAATAAACATAAATCTCTTGTCTAGCTGGATTGTCATAAGGAATTTCAACTGTTGGTCTAATCTTATCGTTTGATTCAACTAACTTATCTCCAGATATTTGATGAGATATCCTTGATTTAGGATCAGTTACAGTAGCAGTACCATTACTTGATACTTGCACTTCTTTACCAGGGTTAGCATCTGAAACTTTTTTCTTAACCTGATTAACCTCATCCGGTGTTAAAGACGTTACTTTTGTAACAGGTGTCTTAGAAGGAACTTTTGGTGTGAAATCTTGGAAAGTAGCAACTTTAGCATCACTTGGTTGTGAGATATTTCCTGCTTCATCTGTTGCTTTAGCTGTAACATTACCTTTCGGAATTTCCTTAGTCGGATCGATAAGCGCTTTACCACTTGCGTTCGCTACACCTCGTCCTAGTTCTTGACCGCCATGATCATATACAACAACCGAAGCACCTGGTTCTGTATCTACTTCAATTTGAGTTCTAGTTCCAGCTTTATCCGTCAAGTTTGTTGGAATCGTTGGTTTACCTGGAGCTACATTATCTAAAACAACATTATCAGATGTTTTTGCAACACCTTTTTGTACAGATCCTCTACCTTGGTGATTGTAAGTAATATCTCCGTTACTTCCTACAGTTACTTCTGACTTGTTGATACCTGGATTTGCTTTTTCATAGGCTGTTTTAACTCTCTCTTTATCTTCTGGAGTTAAACGATTAATATCTTTTACAGGTACTTTCTCTCCTTTATTTGCCAATACATATTGATTAGCCTCTTGAGATGATCTGATTCCTGAAGCTACCGTAATATCTTTATTTTCTGCAGTAGCTTGGATTCTATCTAGGGTTTCAAATCTTGTACCTGAAGGTAATTCAAAGGTTACACTTCCATTTGAATTTGGTGAAATTCGTACATTCGCTGCATTTTCTAACGTCTTATAACGTCCAGAGCCTTCCTTTTCAATTTTAACTTTTTTCCCTTGAATAACCGCAGAGATAATATCTGTTCTGCCTTGTGGAGTAATAGTTACACTTGTTGATCCATGACTAGGTTGCTGAATAGTCAAAGCTTGCGGTGCAGGTACTGTAGCTTGTTTTGCAACACTTGCATCTGTTGTGTGATCACGATTATCAGTTGCTTTTGCTGTTACATTTCCATTTGGAATCGGTCTTGTAGGATTAATAGTAACTCGACCACTTTCATTTGCCGTACCTTCTCCCAATTCATGGCCTGAGTGATCGTAAAGTTTTACCTTAGATCTTGGGTCTGCTGATACAGTTATAGGTGTTTGAGTATCCGCCTTATCTACTAAGGATGTTTCTATTACTGGACGTTTTTGAATCGTATATGATGAAGCTACTTTATCTACTGAATTATCGGGATAAGTGATGGTAACATTCCCTTTTTCATCTACTGAATAAGTCGCCTGATCTAATAATGCTCTGTACGCTGCATCTGTATATGTTCTATTGTTTTTCTCTTTAATCGCTGCAATAATTTTCTCTTTTTCTGGACCACTCACAGCATTTGGATTGTCTACAGTAATCTTTTTATCAATAGAAATATCATATTTTTTCGCTACTTCAAGGACGTTAATGGTTGTGCTAACATTTGTACTTGAACCAGCATTATGGCGTCCATAACTAGCTGTTGTTGTCTTGCTTACAACATAATAATTAAGAACCGTTGATCCTAGGGGCTGATCCATTGCAATCGTTCCACTAGTTTTTCCAGTACGAGCCGTTTCAGGGGTGGATTGAGCTGTTACTAAGAAACCGCCTGATTCTTCTAATCCTTTGACATGGCCTCTAGTATTTGGATTTGGCAAAAATTTTTCTAGATATTTTGCATAAGTAGAAACATTAACTTCGACATGATCTCCACGATATGCTGTAACCCATTCTTTATCCACTCCGATAGTAGCTCTTGCTTTACCTTCGGAAGAAACTTGTTTCGCTCCTCCATGACCTATTTGAGTTCTCGTAACTGTCACAGGGTCACTTTTTGCTGATTCTTTTCCTCCAACTGGAGTTGAAGTCGCTCTAATTTGCCCTTCAGGTAAACTATTTGTAGGATGTACCGTTGCATAGCCATCATTTCCAGCTTGAGCTTCTCCTATTAGCACATCATTATTATCGTAAAGTTTAACAGTAGAACCTACTGGTGCTTTTACTCTGACGTCTGCAGGTATACTTGCTTTCCCTGTTAAGTCACTCTCGATATGAGCACCAGATGTTAATGGAGCCTCTACTACATTGACAGGTTTCCACCCCTCAAGACTTCCATACCCACCTTCTTTCATATTTGAAACAACAGAGGTTTGAGAGCCAACTTTCATATCACTATTCAATTTAAGATTAATGATAGAGTAAAACTTATTACTTGTATTATCAACTGAGGTAACAGTAGCTAGATTGCGTTTTTCAGGAAGAACTTGCCAAGCTTGATTGATAGCAGTTCGTCTAATCCCGATTTCATGATCTTGATTATTTGTATCCCTGTATCTTAAATACGCCATACCAGCATCATGTGGTACATATAGCTTGAGATCGCGTTGGTTCGAAACCAATTCATTGGTATGTCCCGGCGAATAAGAAATCCATGAACGTCCCAATGAAACATCCACATTCGTTGCTTCACTCTCTTTGCCATCAACACTTTGAGTTACTGATATCTTATCTTTCGGTACAAGTTGATCTCCAGTATCTGATAGATTACTATTTAAACCAGCATCTAGTGAAACAACCCAATGCCCGCTTGAATTAACTGTTGTTGTTTTAAAAGTATTCCCATTTTTCTTAACAGAAATAGTCGCTCCTGGTTTCCCAGTTCCTGATAATTGATTATCCGTTGATGGTACAGTCTGCATACGTACAGTATCGTTGGTTTGAGTATAGCTATGGTCAACAGTAGGAGCGCCTACTGCATTGACATGGATACCTACAGCAGGGAAATCTGAATTCCGACTTACAAGCGCCGCCTTACCATTTAAGCCAGAATTTTCAAGAGTATTCTGTACAATAGCGGTCGCAAAGCGAGCAAAAAGATTGTGATGTGTTCCTCTAGTAGTTACTTCATAGACTATTCTATCTGGCACAGCTCCACCAATAAGTTTGTAGTGACCAATAAACATCTTATAATTAGAGAAAGGCGTACTAGCAGGGCGTCCTCTGGAAATTTCTCTCTCTTCTAGTACACTACCACCAGCTCCACCTCTTTCTACTACACGAATATTTTCAATAGTATCATCTGATGTAACTGCAATACCAGCCCAAGCATGATTCTTATGAGCCGGACGGACAGCCACTCTCCAAATAGTACGATCACCATCAATGTCATAATGAAGATTTTCAAACTGTTTAACTCCATCACCACTGATAGTACCTGAGTCGAGATTTCCAGCTACAGAACGATCAGTAGATCGAGCTGCATAATGAGCTATTCTAAATCCAGAATGACCTTTTTTCTTCTTATCAAGAACTTCCTCTGTTGCCTCATCTACAAGATTACTTTTCGTATCTATCGGCAAAAGTTTATTATCCTCTTTTGGTAATTCCAGACTATTAGCTTCTTTATCTACCTTACTTAAGCTTCTATCTTTAGCTGTGACAGTAAAATTTGAACTATCTTTAGAAACTTCTTCTTTGTGAACTTCAGTAGCATTTTCATCCTTGCTCTTATCTTCTAGCAAAGAATTCTGAGCTTTGGCACTTTCAGCATGATTAGCAGGCTCTTCTACCGATTCAGGAGAAGCTGTCTTACTCCCTTCTTTCCCCTCAGGTTGACTGGTACTGCCTTCCTGATCTTTTAATGTCTCGATCAACTTTCTAATCTTTAGAATATGCTGATCAATGTCCTCTGCTTTAGCATTCTTATCATAAAGTAAACGTTTGCTTTCTTCCGTAAGCTGAAGAAGCTGATTAGAAAGTGAAGCAAGTTTACTTTCTTTTACTTTAGCTACACTATCTTTCAGCTCATCCATCACTTGAAGAAGAGCTGATTTATCAACAACTTTTGAAGTTTTTTCTTCCAAGTTCCTTTCAGCAAGCCCTTGACTATCTGGCAAGGGTTCTTCCTTCGCCCTACTCCTACCCTCATCATTTAGGGTCTTCTCAGTCGCTGCTGTATCAGGGGATACAGATAGACTATCTGCTCTAGCTACTCCATTTGCAAAAAATAAGAGCGCAGCTACAGCTACACTGGCAGCACCAAAATGGTACTTTCTAATGGAATAGCGAAAAACTTTTTCACCATTCCTATTATTCTTATGTCCAAACATAAATTTTTCCTTTCTATTCTTAAAATGACATAACTACATATAGTTTATTACAATGGATTGATATAGTAAATAGATATCTATAATAAATAATTAACAACTATATGGTATTTTTATAACGAAGTAGTTCCTAGAATAGT
Source organism: Streptococcus mitis (assembly GCF_003943935.1). GTDB lineage: Bacteria > Bacillota > Bacilli > Lactobacillales > Streptococcaceae > Streptococcus > Streptococcus mitis_BK. The sequence goes on from NZ_RJOB01000006.1 coordinate 69,755, forward strand.
AAAATTTTCTTTGAAAAAAGAGCGATTAATACATGACAAAAAATCTTTAAACTATTGATTTCTGTATGTATAAAATAAGTCCCACCGTTTGCATATATATATATATGCAAACGGTGGGACTATCCCCTATGTATGATTTTGTATATTTAATAATTAGAACCGAACTATAAAATATTAGTAGTATGATTTTTATAAAAATACCGATTATCTTTATTAAAGAAATGTCGAAAAAATCAATATGAAAACACTATATCATATTCAAGTTATAATAGTATAAGACGACTTCTAAAACATTGTTAGGAATTATTTTGGACAATCCTAGACTCAATTCATTATCTTCCAATCTACTATAATAAACTTATGCTCAATGAAAATCAAAGAGCAAACTAGGAAGCTAGCCGCAAGCTGCTCAAAGTATAGCTTTGAGGTTGCAGATAACGCTGACGTGGTTTGAAGAGATTTTCGAAGAATATTAGTAATCTACAAAAGACTAAATGTAAGTACTCCAGTCTTTAGAACAACATAAAAAGGTTGCCCAAACGGACAACCTTTTCTGCACCATTAATATAAATCTAAATAGTTATCAATTTCCCATTGTGAAACGAAGGTTGCATAACTTGCCCATTCGATTCGTTTTGCTTCAAGGAAACTAGTATAGATATGTTCTCCAAGAGCTGCTCTGACAACCTCATCTTCTGTCAAAGCTTTCAAAGCGTTGTGAAGAGTTGATGGAAGGTCTGTGATACCAGCTTCCTTACGCTCTTCTGCTGTCATGATGTAGATATTTTCTTCGATAGGAGCTGGTGCTTCGATTTTATTTTCAATACCATGCAAACCAACTTCCAAAAGAACCGCCATAGCGATGTATGGGTTTGCCATTGGATCCACTGAACGCAACTCAAGACGAGTTCCCATACCACGTGAAGCAGGCACGCGCACAAGTGGCGAACGGTTACGACCAGCCCAAGCAATATAAACAGGCGCTTCATAACCTGGAACCAAACGTTTGTATGAGTTAACCGTTGGGTTCATGATGGCAGTATAGTTGTAGGCATGCTTGATCAAACCGCCAAGGAAATGGTAGGCAGTTTCTGATAACTGCATTCCTTTTGGATCATTTGGATCAAAGAAGGCGTTATTCCCTTCTGCATCAAACAAGGACATATTACAGTGCATACCTGATCCAGCAATACCAAATTTTGGTTTGGCCATAAAGGTTGCGTAAAGACCATGTTTGCGAGCAATGGTTTTAACAACAAGTTTAAAGATTTGAATCTTATCACAGGCACGGAGAACTTCATCGTACTTAAAGTCAATCTCGTGTTGTCCAACAGCAACCTCGTGGTGACTCGCTTCTACTTCAAATCCCATTTTGGTTAAGACATTGACAATCTCACGACGTGTGTTGTCCGCAAGGTCCGTAGGTGCCAAATCAAAGTAGCCACCCTTGTCATTTACTTCAAGTGTTGGGTCCCCATTTTCATCGAGCTTAAATAGGAAGAATTCTGGCTCTGGACCAAGGTTGAAAGATTTGAATCCCACTTCTTCCATGTGACGAAGAGCACGTTTCAAATTACCACGAGGATCACCCGCAAATGGTTCACCTTCTGTTGTATAGACATCACAGATCAAACCTGCAACACTTCCATTTTCATCTCCCCAAGGGAAGACTGTCCATGTATCCAAGTCTGGGTACAAGTACATATCTGACTCATTGATACGTACAAAACCTTCAATAGAAGATCCATCAAACATAGCCTTATTTGACAAGACTTTATCTAACTGTTCATCTGTAGCAGGAATTTCGACGTTTTTCATGGTTCCCAAAATATCTGAGAACATGAGACGGATAAAGGTAACATTTTTTTCCTTGACTTCACGACGAATATCTGCAGCTGTGATTGGCATGAGTTTTCTCCTTAATGTATGACTACTTGCGGTTGCCTAACCGCGACCAAAAGGTGACCGTACTGAAGCAAAGCGACCCTGTTGGAGGAGTTCATTGTGAAGTGCACGACGCACCTCAGTCTGACTCACCGCTTTCTTAGATTTCGCTTCACGTTCAGCATATTTTTTCTTAATGGCAGCGATATTATAACCTTCTGAGATATAATCTTTGATTTCAAGTAGACGATCCATGTCATTCAAGGAATACATGCGACGGTTCCCTTCGTTTCGATCAGGTTTAATCAACTCCTGATCTTCATAATAACGAATCTGACGCGCCGATAGATCGGTCAACTTCATAACACTGCCAATAGGAAAAACAGCCATATTTCGGCGAAATTCTTTTTCCTTCATTTACAATTTCCTTCTTTCTGTCTATTATAGTCTAAAAAAAGACAAACGTCAATTGATAATGTTATAAAATGTAACATTATTTTTCTTTTTTCTCTAAAAAGAGCCGAATACGGTCAATATCGTAATTTACGAGAATTGCGACAAAAACTCCCATGAAAGTTTCCGATACACGAGCAAATACGTACAAAATTGTCTCTCCGCTCGGAATCGATAGGGTAATGATTAACATGGCCGCTACACCGCCAATAACTCCCGCTTTGTTATTCATGGCCACATTTGTCATAATGGTTAACATGGTGCAGATTGGAACAACAACCAAGGTCACCCAAAAAGCTTCGTGGAAAAAGGTATTTAATAGGAAGAAGACCAGGGCATAGAGGCCACCGATACTATTTCCTAGAATACGCGAAGTCCCAAAATGAACACTCTTGTCAAAACTCTCCCTCAAGCTAAAAACGGCTGTCAAAGCACCGATTTGAAGACCTTTCCAACCAAAAAAGCCAAAAATCAAGAGAACTAGAAAAACAGCAATACCTGTTTTAAAGGTTCGCATACCAAGTTTGAACTGGGATTTATCGAATTTATATTTTTTAAAATAACTCATAATCTCAACTTTCTATTTCCATTTTATCATAAAATGGCTGATTTTATGAACAATAGTTGAGAGGAAGCGTTTTTATTTTCAGTAAAAGAAAAGAGGAACTTTCATTCCCCTCTTCTTTGATTCATTATAAAATCTTATTTTTCTGTCAAGGCTGCAAGTCCTGGAAGAACTTTACCTTCAAGAAGTTCCATTGATGCTCCACCACCAGTAGAGATCCATGAGAACTTGTCTGCACGGCCAAGGTTGATCGCTGCGGCAGCTGAGTCACCACCACCGATGATTGATTTAACGCCTGGTTGTTTCACGATAGCGTCCATCACACCGATTGTACCAGCTTGGAAGTCTGGGTTTTCAAATACACCCATAGGTCCGTTCCATACAACTGTTTTTGCACCAGTCAAAGCTTCGTCAAATTTAGCGATAGATTTTGGACCGATGTCAAGACCAAGGAAGCCTTCAGAAACTGCTTCACCTTCAGTGTCACGCACTTCAGTGTAACCAGCAAATGCGTTAGCTTCTTTTGAGTCAACTGGCAAGATCAATTTACCGTTTGCTTTTTCAAGAAGAGCTTTGGCAACATCCAATTTGTCTTCTTCTACAAGTGAGTTACCGATTTCGATACCTTGTGCTTTGTAGAATGTGTAAGTCATACCACCACCGATAAGGACTTTATCAGCTTTTTCAAGCAAGTTTTCGATAACACCGATCTTGTCTGAAACTTTTGAACCACCAAGGATGGCTACGAATGGACGTTCTGGAGTTTCAACTGCTTCTTGGATGTAGGCAATTTCGTTTTCAAGAAGGAAACCAGCAACTGCTTTTTCAACGTTTGCTGAGATACCAACGTTAGATGCGTGTGCACGGTGAGCTGTACCGAATGCATCGTTTACGAAGATACCATCTCCAAGTGATGCCCAGTATTTACCAAGTTCAGGATCGTTTTTAGATTCTTTTTTGCCGTCAACATCTTCGTAACGAGTGTTTTCAACCAAAAGAACTTGTCCATCTTCAAGAGCGTTGATTGCTGCTTCCAATTCAGCACCACGAGTGACACCTGGGAAAACAACATCTTGACCAAGTTTTGCTGCCAAGTCAGCTGCTACAGGAGCAAGTGATTTACCAGCTTTATCAGCTTCTTCTTTCACACGTCCAAGGTGAGAGAAAAGAATTGCACGTCCACCTTGTTCAATGATGTACTTAATAGTTGGAAGAGCTGCTGTGATACGGTTGTCGTTAGTGATTACGCCATCTTTCAATGGTACGTTGAAGTCAACACGAACGAGGACTTTTTTACCTTTCAAGTCAACGTCTTTAACAGTAAGTTTTGCCATGTTACAAAAACCCCTTTATTTATTTTATTCGAAACTATTATATCACACTTTGGAAATATAAGGAAAGATTTCACAAGATTTTTCGATATTTAATCTTCCTCTTCTTTTTTGTTTTTCAAGGTCAAGGCTAAACTAGCGAGACCAAGGCTGGCCAATCCTGCTATGAGGACTTCATTTGTAGCAACTGTCCCTGTATTTGGTAATTGACTGCTTGCTTCTTCTGATTTAACTGCTGTATTTTGAGCTGATTTTTCTTGTGTAGGCGCTACTGCTGGTTCAGTTTTTACTTTTGTGCCAATTTCAACAATTTCTGGAATCGCTTCTTGGATGACTTCTGTTGAACGAAGGCGACGCTGACCGTTTTCATCAACTTCAAAGACATGTCTTAATAAACCATCTCGTCCCTGTATGATGACTCGTTGTTCCCCAACTAGCATCTCAGCATTTTCATGCTCTTGACGGTCAAAAGCAATCTTTTCCTCTTGGACTTCCAATTTAGGAGCCTTTTGTTGGTCAGACGCTGGTTGAGCTGGTTGATTAGAAGGTTTTGGAAGGTCTGTGTTTTGTGGTGCTGGATTGACAGGGATAAGACCAGTACCTACTTCTACAATTTCAGGACTTGCTTCTTTCAAAACTTCTGTAGAGCGAAGAGTACGATTGCCTTGACTATCTACTTCAATCAAGCGGCGAATTTGTCCCTCAACTCCTGCTTGGACAAGTTGACGTTGACCGACTGGGAGATTTGGATTTAGACGTTCTTGGTGTTCGAAGGCAAGACTTGTCTCTTCAATTTCTAATTTCGGAGTTTCCTGAACCAAATTCTTGACACCTTCAGCTGGTTCCTTGCTTGAAAGAACTTTTGTTCCAACCTCAGTAATTTCTGGAACAGCTTCTTTAATTACCTCTGTCAAACGAAGAGTGCGTTTCCCTTGACCATCCACCGCTACCAAGCGACGAATTTGTCCCTCAACTCCTGCTTGTACAAGTTGACGTTGACCTTTAAGAAGGCTTGCATTTGGGCGCTCTTGACGTTCGAAGGCTATTGTTTCAGTTTCCATAACTAGTCCAGAGAGGGCTTCAACTGTTGGGGCTACTTCATTTGGATCCTGGCTACCAACGTGATGGCTTTCTACTGCAGGAGCTAGTTTCTTATTCAGCTGTTCTTTCATGTCCGCAAAAGCTTGTGGAGTTGGTGCTTGTGATACCAACAAAGCCTCTGCTTGCGCAATTAGTTCTGATTTAGGATATTTTTCGCGGATGGATTCGAGTAAACTTTCTAATTCTTTCCTAGCAGCCTCATAACGCTGATTGCCATCCAAGTTTGCGCCTGCTTGTTTCAATTCATTCAAAGCCTGATTAACGTCTTCTTGACTGGCACCATGATTTTCTGCAACAGCTTTCGCTCCATTTAGCTTCTCTAGTAGCGTCGCTTGTTTGTCCTCACTGGAGAAGGTGTAAGCAACCGTTGACTGACGACCTTTGGCAGCAGTAATTTCTTGTTTGAGATACTCATCGTTTAGTGCTGCTTTTGGAGATACCAAAACATCAAAGTTAACTTCATGACCTTGGTAACGAAGCTTCAAGGTTTGACGACCAGTCTTTTGAGCATCGTAACCAGAAATTTCAACTCCCTCATCAGTAAAGGAATGTTCTTCCATGGTGTCATTGCTATAAGCCACTGCAAAGCGTCCTTCAGACAAGTCTAAGCTATCACCAACTAGGTAATCTTTTTTCGGTTCCTGACTTACTTCAATTCCCAAAATAGTTTTCGGACTTGCTTCATCTTGACTAGTAACAGTTACTGACAAATTAGCATTTACCGCTTGGCCCAAATATTGTAAAGTAAGATCTTGTTCTCCCTTATGATGCGTATCAAAGCCTGATACTGACACACCTGCGTGAGTTAGGCGAATGAGTTCGTCCTCAGCTCCTCCTTCATACTGAACTCGAAGAACACCACCTCTAAGGTCCAAATCCTCCCCTTCGGCGTAACTTGTTTTCTTAGGTCCTGTTTCTAGGCTGACTGACTTGATTCTTCTGTCATCTTTTGGAACGGAAACTGCTAGGACATTACTAATTTCCTTGCCTGGCAACTGGGTACGATAGTAAAGAAGACCAGATTGATTTGTCAAATCCAATGGTGAACTTGCTAGGTCTCCTCCAACTTCGCTCTTCAAGGTTGCAAGCGGAGTTTGAGAATTTGGATTATCATAAACGGTAATGGTTGCTCCAGCTGGTACATCCGCAAAGCCAACTTGTACCTTGTTATTGCCTAGAGAACGGGCTGCAACCTTGGCCATTGGAATATTGACACTTTCAGTATCAAGCTTTTCATACATTTTCCAGTTATAGATGCGAATAGCCTTCCATGGAGTTCCATTGTCAGAAGTGACAACATTCAAGCGCCAATCTTGAGCTGTGATTGGTTTATCAAGGGTAATATCTGTAACATGGGCTTTATTGCCACGAACTTCCTTAGCCAACTTCCATTGACCATCCGCATCTTTATAATAAAGGTCAAAGTCTTTGGTGTTCATCAAACCGTCGTTTACAGATTCTCCACCAGCTCCAGCATGGTCCATCACCCATCTAACAACTGTACGTGGCTGGGTCAAACGAATATCCACACTACCACTTAACTGCCCAGAAGACCACTTGTCTGAAAGACTGGTAATGGTACCATTCAACATACCTTCAATACCTTCTCCACCTTCAGTCTTAGGGAAAGTACTATCAATAACTGTTGCACCTGGAACGATATTTTCAGCTAGTGGTTTTGGTAGGCTGGTATCTTTTACAGTCATGCCCCAATCAAAGGTTGTAGTTGCAGCTTCTGAACGAACCCCATTTTTACCAACTGCTACAACCTTCAGTTCTTGAGTTGTACCTTGAGCACTTGCTGAGCGGCTAACTTTTGGTAGATAAATAGTTGTAGAAGATGAGCCAGTTAGTAATTTCCAGCTGTCTCCATCTTTTTCATAAACTTCATAGAAATCTGCATCCTTGTTGCCTTTAAATTGCACAACTGCTTCCGCTTCTTGGGCATTTTTTAAGACTTGTTTGGCTACAGCTACTGTGGTTGGTGCCTGAGGAGCATCTTGATTATTGCTTATGGTCAATTGCCCCAGGTTAAATTGATAGCCTTTTAAGTCTTTGTCATTTTCAAAATAGAGTTTAATACCGTAAATTGTTTTACCTGCCAAGGCACTCAAATCAAAATCATCGGTAGTCCAGTTATCTGAAACTGTCAATTCTTTACGGGCAGCTTCATCACCGTAGGTATAATCTTTCTTGGTTGCAAATTCTACATAAACCTTGGTACCTTTTCCTCCTTTATGGGCAACATGCAATTTGGTTGTATCTGTCACCTTCAAGCGAGTAGAGTACAAATTCACATCTTGCTTGGTCGCACCTGAAAGATCCCCTGCAAATTTGAGAGAAGTTCCACCATTATAAGCATCTTCAAAATCATAGCTTGCTTTCAACTTATCACCAGTTGATTTTTGCCACCAGCGCCATGTCGGAAGAACGCCTGATACTGAACGGTAATTCCACTCAGAATCCTTAGAAACCTTACCATCTACGAACCATTTTCTACCATGACCTGTATTAAAAGAAGTAGTAAAAGTATTACCTACTGCTGGCGTGCGGTCCGCAACTAGGTTAGCAATACCATACCAATCTTTGTCACCTGGTTTTTGACCAGTAGGGTCACCTTGGTAACCTGTAAAGAAGATATCTTCATTTTTATGGTAATCTTCACCAGTTTTTCCTAAACTTGTAATGGTATCTGGGGCGAACAAACCAAGAGAAAGACGCAATTTCCCATTTTCATCTAAAATGTCATTCCACTTAACCTTGGTCTTGTAGGAACCACCCTGTTGCAATTCCAAACCTGCAAATACATCATAAGGATTACGACCAATCCAGTTGGCAGTTGCAATAGTATAATCATTCTTAGCCTTATCCCAGTTAAAGTTAGCAAAGAAGTTGTCTGCTGGAACCTTATCTCCTTCAGGTTGCATGAATTGGTAGTTGTATTCTCCCAAACCATCTTGGTGGTAACGCCCATAGTTATAGGTCATAGCATCGTACCAAGAATACTTGATTGGGTGGTTTACTTTAGCAGCATATTCCTTGGTATAGAGCATAAACTGGCGCATCTTTTCTCCAAGAGGTTCAACCAAATTCCCAGTCGTTTCTTGGTTGATGAAATAGCCATCATAGCCATAATACTTGGCCATGTCTACCAATTTACGGGCGATTGGGAAGCTACCATCTGCGTCTTGCTTCAAAACTTCAGCAAATTTTTCTTGGTCTGCGATACTATTTGACCAGTTGAAGAAGAGTGTACCATATACAGGAACCCCGTTACGGTGACCAGCATCAATAACATCAGGAGTTGGTACGAGACCTTCCCAGAAGACCATTGAATCTAGATATTGCCAATAGTCAAAAGCATAAGCCTTGAACTCTTCTCCACCAACAGAAGCGTGGTCTTTCGCTTTAGAGTTGGTGTTTGATAGGGCTTGAACTTTTGCTTCCTTGCTAGCTTTTTCATTGACCAAATGACCTGTCCGACGTGGAGCGAGGGCAACAGAACCACGGTTGATAACATCATCTTCACGCGCACCAGGTTCCCATTTCAACAAATCTTCCCAAGAATTAAATTTGATTTCCTTTGGTTTTAATGTTTTTTCTGTATTTTTAGGGACATCTGGCTGGACTTCTTTTTCAGTCTTATTAGCTTCTGCTGCTGGCTTAGACTCATCCCCTTGGCTAGCTGCTTCAGGTTTTGCTTCTGTTTCCTTTTCGGACTTAGGTTTTGCTTCTGAAGATGGTGTTTCTGCAACCACCTCACTTGCTTTTTCCTCTGGTTTAGCTGCTTCTGCAGTTTCAGTAGTTGCAGCTTCATTGCTTGCTGACGAAGCAGTTTCAGATGCTGTCGCTACTCCTTCTGCCTTTTCTGGCTTATTTTCTCTAGCATGTTCTCCTTCATGCTGCTTGTTAGCTTCATTAGTTGGATGCCCACTCTCTCCTGAAACAAGCTCTGTATTGGCTCCATTATTTTCAGGAACTGCAGTTTCTTCTGCTAAGGCTGGACCAGCGAATAAAACAGCTCCAATCATCAGCGAGCAGGCTCCTACTGATAACTTACGAATACTGTAACGACAACGTCTTTCAAAAAATGGATTCTTCATTTTCTCCTCCTAAAAGATTGATTTTGTTGCATAAAAAGAAAGCGCTTAACTTTCTGGATAAAATTTTTTATCCCAATCACAGGGACCAAGATAATTCCTCCCTCATTTTAAAATATTTCCTTTAAATGTCAATATATAAAAGGAAATACCTATATCTAGGTTAAAAATTGGTAAAATTAATATAACTACAGTCTTTCCTAATGAATTTTCTTTCTAAAATCTTAGCTTAACACTTGTTAGATTTACTTTTATCCTTTAAAATAGAATAGGAGAAATTCCGTTATTATTTTTCGGAGGAAAAAGAAATGTCCATTAATTGGCAGGAAATTTTATTTCACTTTTTAGGTGGTCTGGGACTATTCTTATATAGTATCAAGACCATGGGAGACGGTTTGCAACAAGCTGCTGGAGATCGCCTTCGTTTTTACATTGACAAGTACACTAGCAATCCCTTTTTAGGTGTTCTAGTCGGAATTGTCGTAACTGCCCTGATTCAATCAAGTACAGGGGTTACAGTTATCACGGTTGGACTGGTCAGCGCTAGTCTTCTCACTCTTAGACAGGCTATCGGAATTATCATGGGAGCCAACATCGGAACCACCGTTACTTCCTTTATCATTGGTTTCAAGCTTGGTGAGTATGCTTTACCCCTAATTTTCCTTGGAACCATGTTCCTCTTCTTTACAAAAAACAGAACAGCAAACAATATTGGGCGCATCCTGTTTGGTGTAGGGGGAATCTTCTACGCCCTCAACCTCATCAGTGCCGGTATGAGTCCTCTTAAAGATTTACCGCAATTCAAGGAATATATGGTAACCTTGGGACAAAACCCTATTTTAGGAGTTTTCGCTGGTGCAGTGATTACCGTTCTCATCCAGGCCTCTTCTGCGACAATCGGGATTTTGCAAGGTCTCTATGCAGGTGGCTTCCTTGACCTTAAAGGTTCGCTACCAGTTCTCTTCGGGGATAATATCGGGACAACCTTAACCGTTATCATTGCGGCAGCAGGAGCCAATGTCTCTGCGAAACGCGTTGCTGCAACCCACGTCACCTTTAACGTATTAGGAACTATTCTTTGCTTAATCTTATTAGGCCCCTTCACTGCAATGATTGAGTACTTCCAAGCACTCCTTCACCTCTCACCTGAGATGACCATCGCCTTCTCGCACGGTGCCTTTAACGTAAGTAACACCATTGTACAATTTCCATTCATCGGAGCCTTGGCTTTCTTTGTAACCAAGCTCATCCCTGGTGAAGACGAAGTTGTCAAGTACGAGCCACTTTATCTTGATGAGCATTTGATTAAACAAGCTCCATCAATCGCTCTCGGAAATGCGAAAAAAGAACTCCTTCACTTGGGAAATTATGCTTCTAAAGCCTTTGACCTTTCATACAACTACATCATCGATCTCAATGAAAAGCTTGCTGAAAAAGGTCATAAGACAGAAGAAGCTATCAATACTATTGATGAAAAATTGACTCGTTACCTGATTACTCTTTCAAGCGAGGCCCTTAGCCAGAAAGAAAGTGAAGTGCTCACCAACATCCTGGATTCATCCCGCGATTTGGAACGGATTGGGGACCACGCAGAAGCGCTAATCAATCTAACTGATTACCTTCAACGTAAAAATGTTGAGTTCTCTGAAGCTGCTTTGCAGGAATTGGCTGATATCTATCAAAAAACCACTGGCTTTATCAAGGATGCCCTTGATAGCGTGGAAAACAATGATATTGAAAAAGCTCAAAGTCTGATTGAACGCCATAAAGAAATCAACAATATGGAACGTGTTCTCAGAAAGACCCACATCAAACGCCTCAACAAGGGCGAGTGTTCAACGCAAGCTGGGGTCAACTTTATCGACATTGTTTCCCACTACACTCGTGTGTCTGACCATGCTATGAATTTAGCTGAAAAGGTCATTGCTGAACAAATCTAAGAACAAAGAAGCTGTCCTGAATGGGATGGCTTTTTCTTCTCCTCATCAAGAATAGCTTTTCCGCCATATAAAAAAATGCTTTGATCCACAATGGAATCAAAGCATTTTAAAGAGCTCTCCGTACATTAGCGCAGAAGCTGCAGTTCCTCTATACTTGGTTTCTTCTCTTTTAATAAAGCGAGCCAAGTTGAGCAACTCAGGTGCCGGATGTTTGGGATTTAGGAGCAATTCACGATTGACCAGGCCTGAGAGACGAACTGCCAGCAATTGCTCATTTGTAGTAGGCAGTTTTTTTGCAGTCTCTAAGAGAGCAGCAACTAAATCTTCACTCAAATCATGTCGAGCATGATTGTAAAGATCTTTTATAAGGCTTTCTAGGTTTGGTTCTACCATTCCTACCACCTCCCTTATGTTTAATAATTTTTAATCAAATCAACCGTTGAACGATCCAATTTCTTCACCAAGGCTTGTAAGAAAGCTTGCGCTTCTAAGAAGTCATCCATAGCGTAGAGGGTTTGGTGAGAGTGGATATAGCGAGCGCAGACACCGATGGTTGTAGATGGGACACCACCATTTTTCAGATGGGCTGCGCCAGCGTCCGTTCCGCCTTTACCACAGTAGTATTGGTACTTGATACCAGCTTCCTCAGCCGTTGTCAAAAGGAAATCCTTCATCCCTGGGAGAAGCAAGTGACCTGGATCGTAGAAACGAATCAAGGTTCCATCCCCAATCTTGCCTTGACCACCATAAACATCACCTGCTGGTGAGCAGTCAACTGCTAGAAAGACTTCTGGGTCAAACTTAGTTGTAGAAGTATGAGCACCACGAAGACCAACTTCTTCTTGGACGTTAGAACCCAGATAGAGTTCATTTCCCAGTTTTTGACCTGACAGGTTTTCTGCCAACTCGCTCACCATGAGAACCCCGTAGCGGTTGTCCCAAGCTTTTGAGATAATATTTTTTTCATTGGCTGTAAGGATTGCGCTACTATCAGGTACGATGGTATCACCGGGATGGATGCCAAAACTTTCTGCCTCAGCCTTGTCCGCAAACCCACCATCAAAGACAATATCCGAAATAGTTGGCATGCTTGGTCCCCCCTTACCACGAGTCAAATGTGGAGGGACAGAGCCTGAAATCACAGGAATTTCACGACCATCACGTGTTAAGAGTTTGAAACGTTGGCTACTGACCACCATAGGATTCCAGCCACCGATTTCTACAACACGGAAGGTACCATCTGGCTTGATTTCGCTGACCATAAAACCAACTTCATCCATGTGAGAAGCGACCAAGACGCGCGGTGCATCTGCAGCTTCTGAATGTTTAATTCCGAAAATACCACCCAAGCCATCTGTCACCACTTCATCCACGTGCGGTGTCAACTTTTCACGAAGATAGGCACGAACAGGTGCTTCATGACCTGAGATCGCAGCAAGTTCTGTTACTTCTTTGATTTTTGAAAATAATGTTGTCATTTCAGTTCCTTCTTTCTTTCATCCATTTTACCACTTTTTATAGGAGAAGGATAGCAGGAAGGTAGATTTCTAAGTTAGTATCTTCGTCTTTCTCTATCTTAGAAAAAGATAGCATTCTCTTACATGTGGGGTGAAATTCAAGAAATATTCCAAGATTAACCAAATCATTAACTACCGAACAAAAAACAATCTAATGCTATATTTGTTCATCTTTTATGGAATTCGCAGAAAATAGTTGACTTTGCCTTCTTATTTCTTTAAAATAGTACAAAAATAGGAAAAGGAAAAAATCATGACCAAAACAATTCTTGTTACAGGTGGGGCTGGCTACATTGGCTCCCATACCGTTAAAGCTCTTTTAAATGCTGGCTATCAGGTTCATGTTCTAGATAATCTCTCTACAGGAAATCGTTCAGCTGTAGATAGTCGTGCTAGCTTTAAACAACTTGACGTTTATGATGCTAGTGCCTTAAAGGCTTACTTGGAAGAAAACAAGATTGACGCTGTTCTTCATTGTGCAGGTGAAATTGTTGTGAGCGAAAGTATTGAAAATCCAAGTAAATACTTCACTGCCAATGTTGCTGGTATGAATCAAGTTCTCAAAGTTTTATCTGAAGTTGGTATTCAAAAAATCATGTTCTCTTCAACTGCATCTCTCTATGGTAATAACTGTATTGACAAGCCAGCGACTGAAGATACCCTGCTCGACCCTGTCAACCCTTATGCAGAGACAAAACTGATGGGTGAACGAATGATTTACTGGATGGCCAATCGCTACGACTGGAAATATGTTATTTTCCGTTACTTTAATGTTGCTGGAGCTGAAATGGATGCTTCAAACGGTCTGCGCGTAAAAAATCCAACTCACATCATTCCAAATATCAACAAGACCGCATTGGGACAAAATGATAGCCTAAAAATATTTGGAGATGACTACGATACACGTGATGGTTCATGTATTCGGGATTACATTCATGTCTTGGACCTTGCACAGGCTCATGTTAAAGGAATGAACTACCTCTTTCAAGAAGATAGTTCTTCTCAAATCTTTAACTTAGGAACTGAAAAAGGCTATACTGTCAAAGAAATCTTTAAAACTGCTGAAGAATTACTGGATCAAAAAATCCCACACGAGATTGTTGCTCGTCGTGCAGGTGATCCAGCCAGCGTTCTAGCAGATGCATCAAAAGCTAAACAATATCTTGACTGGCAGGCCAGCTACTCCCTCGAAGATATTATTTTATCAGACTATTATTGGCGGGTTAAAGAGGGTAAAAATATTTTGGAATAGGACAACAGAAACATCAATAATAAATAAAAACACAGATAGATGGCACTTAGTAAATACCAAGTATCATCTATCTGTGTTTTATACATTAGAATACAATCTTACTTTGAATTTCTTTTCAAAGAAAAGTGGTCTGGGACAGGGTCCTTACCTGTTTTCGACCAGGGATGGCAACGTAAAATCCTCGCCAATCCCATCAAAACACCCTTAAAGCCATGTTTTTCAATAGCCTGAATCATGTAGTTTGAACAAGTCGGCTCAAAGCGACAAGAGGGTGGAAAGGCTGGTGAGATAAACCGTTGATAAAAGCGCACAGGCGCTATTAAAATTCGTTTCATTATTTCTTGGTTACAGCCATGGTGTGTAGTTGGCTGATTTCTTTTTTGTTAAGACGACGGGATTCACCTGGACGGAGACCTGTCAAGTCTAGGTGTCCAAAACGTGTCCGAGACAGCTTATCCACTTGTAGACCAACAGCTTCAAACATCTTTTTAACCTGATGGTTACGCCCCTCGTGGATGGTCAATTGTACCACAGAACGATTTTTGACTGGATCCACTTTGAGAATTTCATAAACAGCTGGCTTGGTTTTCTTGCCATCAATCTCAAGTCCACGGGTCAAGGGGCGGAGATTATCCTTATTGGCAACACCTTTAACACGCGCGACATAAACCTTGTCAATCTCATTACGAGGGTGAATCATTTCATCCGTAAAATCCCCATCATTGGTCAAAATCAAGACACCTGATGTATCCCAGTCCAAACGACCTACAGGGTAGATGCGCTCTTTCACGTTGGGCAAGAGGTCGACAACAGTCTTGCGGCCCTTGTCATCTGCCACACTGGAAATCACACCTCGTGGTTTGTTAAGCAGATAATAAACCTTTTCTTCGTTGTAGATAGGTTGACCTTCCACTTCGACCTTGTCGCCTGACTTGATGGTTGTTGCTAGTTCACGTACCACTTGGCCGTTAACAGTCACCAAACCTTGCTTGATCAGCTCTTCTGCTTTTCTCCTACTGGCCACACCTGCGTGGGCAATATACTTATTGATTCTCATCTTCTTCTATCCTTTCACCAAATAATTGGCTTTCTTGGGCTTGAATCTCAAGCTCATCAATCACTGGTAATTCTTCCAAATGGTTAATTCCCATGTAATCTAGGAAATAATCCGTAGTCACATAGAGGTTGGGGCGCCCCAACACTTCTTTTTTCCCGTCTTCCTTTATCAGGTCAAAAGCCTGCAATTTTACCAAGGCCCCACTCGAGTTGACCCCACGGATGGCATCAATTTCTATCCGAGTAATGGGCTGCTTGTAGGCAATGATGGACAAGGTCTCAAGGGCAGCCCGAGACAAGCTCTGGTTGATAGGTGCCTTAGAGTATTCCTTCAAAATCTCTGCAAATTGAGGCTTGGTCACCAATCTATAAGCGCCCCCTGTCTCAATCAGAGCCAAACTGGAATCTGGGTCCTTTTCATACTTCTGGGCTAATTTTTCTAAACTCTGTTGGATGCCTGTCGGTGGCAGAGAGAGGAGTTCAGCTAACTGGCGGACTCTAATCCCATCTTCACCCGCTACAAATAAGAGCGCTTCTATTTTTGCTAAAGTACTCATCTTTCCTCTCTATCAAGTCTAGCTTTGGGACACTTGACTTTCTTCCTTCTTTTCCATGAGATAGATATCTCCGAAACTCTCCTCTTGCACGAGGATCAGCTCCTGGGTTTTGATTAACTCTAGGGTTGCCAAAAAGAGGGTAATGACCTCTTGGACATTCTGAGCTTCCTTGAACAAATCCTGCAAGCGCAACTGATCTCGTCCAACCAAGGACTCTTTTACGATAACCATCATGTCCTCAATCTTATACTCATCCCGCAAGATAGTCGTGTGATTTTGTGCAAACTCTTCTTTTTTCTTAGCTAAGATATTGGAAAAAGCCAAAAAGAGATCAATGGTCGTCTTGTCATGCACAAGCTCCGCATCTTCGTAAATCAACTCTGTCGGCGCTTTGGAATAATACTGGGCCCGATCTTGGTGCTTGGCTTCCAAGTGCTCCCCCAAGAGCTTGAACTTGCGGTATTCTTCGATTTGGGAAAGAAGATCCTGCTCTAGGTCATCCTCCAAGTCTGTCACTTCTGCTACCTTTGGAAGTAGTTTGCGACTCTTGATCAGCATGAGCTGACTGGCCATGACCATATACTCTCCCGTCACTTCCAGACGCATGGCCTGCAGGGTTGAGACATAGGCTAGATACTGTTCGATGACTTCTGTGATAGGCACATCGTAGATATCCATCTGGTACTTAGAAACCAGGTGCAAGAGCAAGTCCAGGGGCCCTTCAAAATCTTTTAATTTAATATCCATTATCTATATTTTTCTAAGGTCAGGACTGTTTTTAATCCTAATTTTTTTGCAATTTCGTACAAATCGACCTTGTTTTCTATTTGTCGTAGAATGAACTGTTCCCGCAAGGCTTGGGCTGATAAGGCCGGAAAACCTTTCTCCTTGACAAAGGATTCTAGCTGACGAAAGGCCCACTGACGAGAATAGGCTTTCCCTCCTCTTTCAAAAAGATAGGTTTGCCCCATAAAGGGTTCCAATTCTGAAAGTAAGGTTGTGGGAATGCTAACAATCCTCTGTTGGAAAGCCTTCTTGATTCGCAACACCTGAAAATCCGTATTGATATCCTCAACCTTGAGAGCTAAAATCTCACTCGGCAAGAGGCCCATTTCTAGGATTAAGAGCGCCAGCAAGCGCCCCTCTGGAAAGTCGCTTTCCGGCCAAAAAGAGGCTAGGTCTAGAATTTCTGGCTTTTCTGTCTTCTTTTCAGCTTGTTTGGCTAACTCCAAACGGAAAAAGCTGTCCACTTCTCCTTTTTGATAGAGAAAGTAGAGAAATTGATTACAGGCCGAAATCTTTCGCTTCTGGGCGCTGATTTTTAGATTAGCTAGCTGGGATTGATAAATCTTGAGACTAGTCTCCGAAATCCGCTCGCCTATAATGTCTAAAAATTGTTCCAGATCATACTTATAGGACTGCTTGGAATTGGCAGATAAGCCCTGCTTTTCCTCTAAAAAGACTGAAATCCTGTCTCTCATTTGCATCGAATCTCATATTCCTTACTAAAGTCATGCAAGAGGGCATTGACTGCCTTGAGGATGGACTTGCGCGTGATAATCCCTTGGAAAATACCTTCTGCGTCCACAACCGGTAAGAAAGACTCATCTACCAGCTTGTGCAGGACCTCCGTAATGGTAAAATCTGGCGAGACCACCGCTACGTCCGTTTTGGTCATATGAACAATATCCGTGTCTGCCATGATTTCTTGACTCAAGTCATGCTCCATCTGATAAGCCATAATATCTCTGAGCCCAATCGTCCCAACAAACTGTTTTTCATCTGTCACAACAGGAACACGGGTATAGGTCATCTGACTGAGCAAGAGGGTCGCGTGATCCGCATTGTGGGTATCAATCAACACGGCTAGATTTTCAGCAGGGGTCAAAAAAGTTTCCTCCTGCCCCAACAAGAAAGTCTCAAACTCCTTGGCAATCATCGGCTAAACTCCTTGGACAAGCCCGGATAAACCTCATGGTTTCGTGTCAAAAAGTCCACTTTAAAATAACTATCATCAATCTCCACACGAGCATAGAGACATTCTCTGATGCTCCCACGCGGTTGACTGATGGAACCTGGATTTAGAAAGAGGGTCTTGCCTTCCATCCAAGCGCTTGGCACATGCAAGTGACCATAAAGACAGATATCGGCCTCTTCTTCCTGAGCCCAGTAGTCCAACTTTTGAAAGTTGAAATTAATGTCAAACAGGTGACCATGGGTTTGGATAATCTTGGTCGAACCAAGCTCAGTCACCAAACGTTCTGGGTAGCCTGCATAGAAGTCCATATTCCCTTTAACAACACGGATTCCCTTCCAAAGTGGAGAATCAGGACGCAGTTCAGAATCTCCGTTATGAAAAACGGCGTCAACTTTGCCCACATAGCGATCACGGATTTCTTCCACAATCAAGCTATCGCCATGGGAATCGCTCATTACAATGATGGTTTGCTTTGCCATGATGGAAATACCTCCAAAAGTTTCTTAACAGCTAAGGCACGATGAGATTGACTATTTTTTTCTTCAAGGGTTAATTCAGCTGATGACTTGCCTGTCTCTCCTACAAGGAAGAGAGGATCGTAACCAAATCCATTTTCACCCTTAGGTTCAAAGTTAATGTAGCCTGGCCAGTCTGCTTCAACAACCAAGCTTTCCTTGTTTGGACTGGCCACGACTAGGGTTGTATGGAATTGAGCCGAGCGGTCCTTGAGTTCAAAGACCATGGCCAATTCGTGCAAGAGTTTAGCATTGTTTTCACGGTCAGTTGCTCCCACACCTGCGAAACGAGCTGACCAGACGCCTGGCAAGCCACCAAGGACATCGACTTTCAGTCCAGAATCATCTGCCAAAACCATCTTGCCCGTTAATTGAGAAATAGTTTCTGCCTTAAGGCGGGCATTTTCTTCGAAGGTCATGCCTGTTTCTGCTACTTCAGGTAGGTCAGGATAGTCATTGAGATTTTCCACATCGTAGCCTAGCTTGTCAAAGATAGCTCGAAATTCCTTGGTCTTGCCCTCGTTACGAGTCGCAATCAACAAGGTTTCTCTGACCTTATTTGTTTCAAAGAAATCATGAACATTGACCCCTTCTTTGGGCAATTCCACATACAAGAGTTGGCCATTTTCAACCAAAAGCAAAGCTCCCTGACGTTGGATGACTTCTAGATTGCGACCTGCTTCTTGGTTTAGTATATCTACCACAAAAGACAATAAACGGTAGCGAGAACCATAGCGTAAAACAGTAACTGAAATCGGGAAACCTCGTTCCTCGTCTCGAAAGATTTTGGCCAATCCAACCAGAGGGAAATCCAAGTCTTCATCAGTCAGCGTCCGGACGCCACCAAAAATACTATAGGACCCGACATACCAGTCCTGGTCATCCTTGTATTCATAAATTTTATTTGTCATAATTCTACATGCTCCACATGAATTTCTTTTTCCAGCCATTCTTCACCTATTTGGGCAAAACTTTGGCTGCTAGCTGTTGTGTAAAAACGGTGTTGGAGTGGTCCAGCATCGCGACCACGATTGATTTCAAAATAATTGAGTAAGACTGAGATATCCCGTACGCACTCTGCCCCACTATCAATGAGCTGAACCTTTGGCCCCATGACATTTTGAATAATGGGTCTGAGAAGTGGATAATGGGTACAGCCCAAAATCAGGCTATCCACCTTTCCTACCAAGGGACGCAGAGTTTCATAAACCACTTTCTTGGTGACACTGGTTGACAGGGCACCTGACTCCACCAAGGGGGCAAACTTGGGACAGGCCAAACTCTCCACCTGTAAGTCCGGATCTAGATCATGAATTTTCTGACGGTAAATGTCTGATTGGACCGTCATAGGGGTTCCAATTACCCCGATTTTCCCACCTTGACTGGACTTGATGGCTGCCGAAGCTCCTGGCAAAATCACACCTAGAACAGGAATGTCTAGTTGAGCCTTGATTTCTTCCCAGACGACGGCAGTCGCAGTATTACAAGCAATGACAATCATTTTGACATCCTTGGTCAAAAGAAAGTTGACCAACTGCCAAGTATATTCACGAATTTGCTCAGCAGGACGGGGCCCGTAAGGCGCCCGTGCCGAATCTCCAATATAGACGATTTCTTCATGGGGAAGCTGGCGCATAAGCTCGCGCACAACGGTCAAGCCCCCGACACCCGAATCCAAAAAACCAATCGGTCGATTATCCATACAGTCTTCTTTCTAGTCTTTTTTCTGATTGATAGTTCATTATGATTACCGTTCCTTATGAACTGAATGACAGCTTCATCAACAACTATCTCTCTTAATCATAATCAAATATCAATAGAATGCAAGGAAAAAGTCTCATCCCTAAACCCTTAGCCAACATAGTGAGAAGTCTGGAACTTTCATCCCAGACTTTTCCTTATTTATTTTTTCTTTTTATTGTTAGCAAGGGCTGCTTTTTGTTGGCGGATGATTTGGTGGTAAACTTGTTGTACCTTAGCTTCGCTTGGTTTTTGACCATTTGCACTCAAAAGAGTACGAACTGCTTCAGCATTCAAACGTGGGTTGTCAGCGAATTCTTTTTCAATTTGCTTACGAACCAAGTACATTCCTCCCAGTGCTCCTCCTAGAAAAGCTAGCACAATCAATACAATTGCTAAAAGTAAATCCATTATATTTCTCCTGTTTCTTTTTGAGTCTCTTTCATTATACCACAAACTAGGCACCCTGACCAGTTTGTTTTACGCTTTCAGGGAGGGAATAGACAGCAAAAAGAACCCTGATTTTCTGCAAAAGAGGGCTCCTTACTGAGTTTATACTCAATGAAAATCAAAGAGCAAACTAGGAAGCTAGCCGCAGGCTGCTCAAAACACTGTTTTGAGGTTGCAGATAGAGCTGACGTGGTTTGAAGAGATTTTAGAAAAGTATCAATTTCATATTTCTACCTATCCATTCATACTAATAAAAGACTGAAACACTAGATTTCAGCCTTTTTCTTTATCCCAACACTAATTCATCACTGACTAGACTTTGGCCACTATTTTTCTGGAAGAGATGCATGAGGTCTTCAACCGTCAGATGCTTTTTCTCCTCTCCCTTGACATCCACCACTATCTTGCCTTGATAAAGCATAATGAGACGATTGCCGTACTCAATCGCATGATTCATATCATGGGTAATCATCAGAGTGGTCAACTGATGGTGTTCCACAATCTTTTGCGTCAAGTCCATCACCATTTGACTAGTTTTCGGGTCAAGGGCCGCAGTATGTTCATCCAACAACAAGAGCTTAGGTTTCACCAAGGCTGCCATGACTAGGGTCAAGGCCTGTCTTTGTCCTCCTGAAAGGTATTGAGTATCCACTTTCAAGCGATTTTCAAGACCAATATTCAACTCTTTCAAGACCTCTTGAAACTGAATTCTGTCCTTCTCCTTCACACCCCAACCAAGTCCTCTCTTTTGCCCACGTCTCAAGGCAATAGCCATATTCTCCTCAATCGTCAAACGAGAAGCTGTTCCCATCTTCGGATCTTGAAAAACACGAGCAATATCCTTGGCTCTCTTTCGTACACTCAGATTTTTAATGGATTTCCCTTCCAACAAAAGGTCCCCTTCGTCCACCGATAGATTGCCAGCCAAGATATTCATCAAAGTGGATTTCCCTGCGCCATTTCCACCAATCACAGAGATAAAATCTCCCTCTTCAACCTCTAAATCTAATCCTTTGAGGACATGGTTTTCATTGACCGTCCCTGTTTCAAATGTTTTGTGAATATTTTCAAGTGTTAACAATCTTGCCATAACTTTCTCCTCCTATTCATTTCTCAGTTTCAAACCACGAATCTTTAATCGCTTTTGCAATTCTGGTGCAAATAAAACCAAGGCTAGCAAGATTGCATTAAAGAGACGAACCAGGTTCTGATCTAGATTTGGAATTTCATAGATATTTAAAATAATCAAACGGTAAACAATAGCACCGATTCCGATGGATAACAAGCGACCTCCAATGGTCAAGTCGTGTATCAAAACTTCTGCAATAATGACTGCGCTCAAACCAACAACGATTGTTCCTGTCCCAGAAGTCACATCTGAAAATCCATCATTTTGGGCAAATAAAGAACCACATAGGGCAATCAAACCGTTTGAAATCATATAACCAACAATTTTCATGGTGTCTACATTGACCCCATTGGCCTCACTCATAGGAATATTGTCCCCAGTCGAACGCAAGACCAAGCCAATCTCCGTTTTCATCAAGAGGATCAAGACTAGACAAACAAGTAAGAGACAGGCCAAACTGAATGAGAAAACAGCTTCTTCATTTGTCAGCCCCAAGCTCGCCAATTGCTTAAAGACAGTTGAAGAATCTCCCAAGGAAAGATTGGGCACACTTCCCATGATTTTAATATTGATTGAATAGAGCCCTGTCAAGGTCACAATCCCTGTCAAGAGAGCTGGAATTTTCATCTTGGTGTGGAGCATTCCTGATACAAGACCTGCTACCATACCTGCCAACAAGGCAAGTAAGGTCGCCATCCAAAGATTTGTCCCTGCCTGTATCTGTGATACGACGACAGCTGCGCCCAAAGGAAAGGCCCCCTCAGCAGTCATATCCGCAATATCCAAAATACGGAAAGTCAAGTAGACTCCAATGGCCATAATCGACCATAGCAAACCTTCTGATAAACTAGATAACACAAAATTCATCTTAAATCTCCTTATTCCTTGCTTTCTAACTTGCTAATATCAATTCCCAATGCCTCTGCCATTTCTTGATTGGTATGCAATTCCAATTTTTCAGGCAACTCAACTGCTATATTTTCTGGCTTTTCACCTTTTAAAACACGAACCAGCATTCGTGCTGTCTGGCGTCCCAATTCTTCATAATTGGTTCCGTAGTTATACAAGCCACCAACCGCAACCATTTCTGTTGAACCACCGAATACTGGAACCTTGTGTTTAATAGAAACCTGCTTGACTGTTTCCATGGTTGATGAAATGATATTATCCGTTGGTACAAAAACCATATCCACCTCTGCCATCAAGCTTTCTGCTGCCGCCTTGACGTTGTTACTGTCCAAGATTGTTTTTTCAACAATGGTAAAGCCTTTTTCTTTCAGAAGACGCTTAGCTTCATCCTTTTGGACAACCGAATTTGGCTCGCTCTGAGTATAGAGGATTCCAATCGTTTTAGCTTTTGGCAACACTTTCTTTATCAAATTGATTTGGGTTGAAATGGCATCTGATGACTGGTCGCTTGTCCCAGTTACATTGCCCCCAGGATGCTCTCTTGACTCAACCAACTTGGCACTGACAGGATCTGTTACCGCTGAAAAGATAACCGGTGTCGTTTGCGTTGTATTGGCCAAGCTCTGGGCAGAAGGCGTTGCGATAGCTAGAACGACATCACTAGATTCTGCTAGTTGCTGGGAAATCGTTTTAAGATTTCGTTGTTCTCCCTGGGCATTTTGCAAATCAATCTCAATATTTTCCCCCTCAATATAGCCTTGCTTGGCCAGTTCATCCACAAATCCTTCTCTAGTAGCATCTAAGGACTGGTGGGTAATAAACTGCGAAATACCGATACGAAAAACATCTTTTTTCTTATCTGCCTTCAACTGATGCAAACTGATCAGAGAGGTCAAGAGGATCCCCACTACCAAGAGGGGTGCTAGTAATTTTCGAACAACTTTCATAATGAAACTCCTTCTCAGAAAAGATAATACTCAATGAAAATCAAAGAGCAAACTAGGAAACTAGCCGCAGGCTGTACTTGAGTACGGCAAGGCGACGTTGACGTGGTTTGAAGAGATTTTCGAAGAGTATAAAACAAAAAACCGCCTAGATAATACCTAAACGGATGCTTGAAATAATCTAACAAGTTATAACTTTGCTAGTCCATTTAGATATTCATCTATATGGACCACAATCAAAAATCTTAGCCACATAGATACAAACAAATTGCTTGAACTGTTTGCATCCATGGTGACATGTCTACAAACACTATCTAAAGTAGCTAAAGTAAAAGTTTTGATTCATCGTTACAGCTTGTCTCTTATTCATTTCTTTTTCTGCTTTCTTTTTTGATGTTTCCTATCTTACCACCTTTTTCATTAGCTGTCAAGAATATTTCAGAATTTTTTAAAATTTTTCGAAAATTCTTTCAGGGCGCTTTCAAAAGCCTTTCAAATCAGTCCAACAAAAAAAGGTTTATAATTTCCATAAAAATTGACATGGAAATTATAAAACCATTCTTAGTTTAGTCCTTGTTGGTAACGTGCCAATTCGGCTTGGTTAGCCCAAACATAGTGACCTGGACGGATTTCTACCATAGATGGCTTATCAGCCTCATAGTCGTGTTGACTTGGGTCGTAAACCTTCAAGACCTTCTTACGTTCCAAGATTGGATCTGGAATCGGTACCGCTGAAAGCAAGGCTTGAGTATATGGATGAATTGGATTGTTAAACAATTCTTCTGTTTCTGCAACCTCTACAATAACACCCTTGTAAATAACTGCGATACGGTCTGAAATAAAGCGAACGACCGACAAATCATGGGCGATGAAGAGATAGGTCAAACCGAGCTCTTTTTGGAATTTTTTGAGCAAGTTCAAGACTTGGGCACGCACAGAAACGTCCAAGGCTGAAATTGGCTCATCTGCAATAACAAAATCTGGTTGCATGACCAAGGCACGAGCAATACCGATACGTTGACGTTGACCACCTGAGAATTCATGAGGGTAACGAGTCAAGTGCTCAGCAAGAAGACCCACTTCACGGATAATATTTTGAACTTTCTCTTTACGTTCTTCTTCATCTTTGAACAGATGATGATTGTAAAGACCTTCAGAAATAATATAATCAACAGTCGCACGTTCATTCAAACTTGCAGCAGGGTCTTGGAAAATCATCTGGATACGACGAATCAATTCCGCAGCTTGTTCACGCGATTTCTTTCCATTAATCTTTTGACCTTCAAAAATGATATCTCCATTACTCGTATCATTGAGACCGATTATCGCACGACCAATAGTTGTTTTCCCACTACCTGACTCACCTACAAGCGAGAAAGTTTCTCCCTTGTTGATAAAGAAGTTAGCATTTTTAACTGCGACAAACTTCTTACTTCCTTCACCGAAGGAAATTTCTAAATCTTTGATTTCTACTAATTTTTCAGACATTTCCTTCCTCCTAGTCAGCCAGATGGGCAAATCCCATTTTTTCACGGATCTTATCATGGAGATTTGCAATCACAGCTGGTTTTTCTACTTTTGGAGCATCCTCATGAAGTAGCCAAGTTTTAGCCCAATGTGTCTCTGATACTGAGAATTGAGGAGCTTTTTGTTCGAAGTCAATCTGCATTGCATAGTCAGAACGTAAGGCAAAGGCATCCCCTTTCAGGTCAGTATAAAGTGACGGAGGTGTTCCTGGGATTGAGTAAAGATCCCCTTTATCATCAGCAAGCTGAGGCAAGCTAGACAAGAGACTCCATGTATATGGATGGCGAGGGTCATAGAAGACTTCCTCAACAGTTCCATACTCAACGATTTCTCCTGCATACATAACCGCTACCTTATCCGCAATACTTGCTACCACACCAAGGTCGTGGGTGATAAAGATTGTTGTGAAATGGTACTCGTTTTGCAAAGATTTCAGCAAATCAATAATCTGTGCTTGGATAGTCACATCCAAGGCAGTTGTTGGCTCATCACAGATCAAGACATCAGGTCGGCAGGCAAGGGCAATCGCAATAACGATACGTTGACGCATTCCTCCAGAATATTGGAATGGGTATTCATCAAAACGTCTATCTGCATCTGGGATCCCAACCTTATTCATGTAGTCAATCGCTAATTCTTTTGCTTCTTTAGCTGTTTTTCCTTGGTGTTTTACAATAACTTCTGTAATCTGACTACCAATTGTTTTAATTGGGTCCAAACTAGTCATTGGGTCCTGGAAGATAGTCGCAATCTTAGCACCACGAATTTGTTCCCAATCTTTGTGAGAAGATAGAGCTGTCAAATCTTGACCACGGTA
Organism: Streptococcus mitis; assembly: GCF_003943935.1. Lineage (GTDB taxonomy): Bacteria > Bacillota > Bacilli > Lactobacillales > Streptococcaceae > Streptococcus > Streptococcus mitis_BK. Next base: position 95,520 of record NZ_RJOB01000006.1, read on the forward strand.
GTCAATACTACCTTGGGCAATGCGACCATTTTCTTCGAGCATACCTGTGAAAGTCTTTGTCAAAACAGATTTTCCTGATCCTGACTCACCTACCAAGGCCAACACTTCTCCTTCAACTAGTTCAAGGGAAACACCGCGAATGGCTGTCAGTACTTTGTCACGAACGTCAAATTCCACGACAATATCGCGAGCAGTCAAAATTACATTTTTTTCTTTTGTCATTTCTACTCCTATCTATGTGTACGTGGATCACTAGCATCCGCTAAGTTTTGACCAACTACGAAAAGGGATAAGGATACCAAGACAAGAGTTGTCAATGGAATCCAGAACAAGTAAGCATTGGTTGTTACGTTTTGTGAATAATCTGAAATCAAACGACCCAAACTTGGCACTGTAATTGGTAATCCAAGACCAAAGAAAGACAAGAAGGCTTCGTATGAGATAAAACTTGGAAGCATTTGAGTCATGGTTGTCACTATAACAGATACCAATTGTGGCATGATGTTTTTGGCGACAATCTTCAAGGTTGGAGTTCCCAAAGTACGTGACGCCAAGTTGTATTCCAAATCACGATAACGCAAGATTTGCACACGGATCATGAAGGCAATCCCAATCCATGTTGTCACACTCATGGCAAAAATCAGATTCCAGAATCCAGCTCCAATTGAGTAAGTCAAGACAATGACAATCAAAAGAGATGGAATGTTTGAGATGACGTTATAAACTTCCATCATCACACGGTCAACTGATTTTGAAATACCCCAAATACCACCGACAAAGACACCGATAACCAAGTTAATCACTGTCGCAATCACAGAAATGAGGATAGAGTTACGAGCTCCGAACCAAACACCGTCAAAGAGCGATTTACCGTTACTGTCAGTACCGAACCAATGCTCAGCATTTGGCTTGATATAACGAGCGCTAAAGTCGTTTACCTTGCTTACATCATTAAAATCAAACTTAGAAAACATTGGGTAGATGAAACTCATCAAAATGATAGCTACCAAGATTCCCAACATAACTACAGTTGATTTTTTCTTCATAAATTGTCTAAACACTGACCCCCAGTATGAATAAGCTGGCGCATCAATAGTTTCAGAGGCAAAATCGTCACGTTTTACAAACTGAAATTTTTCTTTATTGATTGTAGACATTATTTGCCTCCTTTCTCAGTCAATTTAATACGTGGATCAATAATCGTCATCCAAATATCTCCTAAAAGAAGTGAGAAGATAGAAATACATGTAAAGATGAAGACAAGACCAACGACCATAGAGTTATTAGATGCTTTTACAGAGTCAATCAACATTTTACCCATACCTGGGAAGGCGAAGACTGTTTCAGTAAGGGTTGCACCACCGATAACCCCGATAACGGCACCAGGAATTCCTGAAACCAGCGGAACCATGGCATTTTTAAAGATGTGTTTGTTTGAAATTTCTTTTTCAGACAAACCTTTTGCACGAGCAAAACGAACAAAGTCCTGTGATTGCAAGTCAATCATGTAACGACGAATCCAAATAGCGGTACCAGGAGCACCCAACAAACCAAGGATAACTGCTGGTAAAACATACGAACGCCAATCTCCAGCACCCAAGATAGGGAATGAATCTGGCAAGCCGATTGAAGATCCAGCCAAACGAACGATATAAACCAAGGCAATTGTTGGAAGAGCCATCAAGAAGGTCAAAGCCCCTGTTGAGAAGCTATCAATCCAAGTATTCTTGAAGCGAGCCATAGCTGAACCAAGTGGCACGGCAATCGCATAAGAAATCACCAAACCAATCAATCCAACGACAGCAGAGCTGGCAATCATAGAAGGATATTGGTAGTTACTTTCAGTGGCTGTATAGGGATCATCTTTTCCGTAGTTGGCTACTTCACGAGAATCAGCCTGACTAGGTGATTTGTAGGTTCTTGAGTAAATATTTACAGAAGAAGTTTTCTTACCTGTTGGGAACTGAACTTGAGCCGTTTTTGTTTGTCCTTGTCCCTGAGTAATAACCTGTAAAACAGGGCTATTAGCATAGGTTGGATAAGAGTCACCTAAATTGATGTTCACAAAGTTTTGATGCACAAATGGGAACTGACTGTTAAAGTACAAGAGATATTTGTGTTTGGTACCTGAACCAACCAATGACCATCCGATCGCTGGATCATTTTCGAAACGAAGGTAACGTTTCAAGTCTGGGTTTTCAGGGTCTTGAATTTTATTTGTATGGTCAATGTCAATCAAGTTAGCATAGAATTTGAAAACACGTTCAAAAATTGGGATTTCACGAGTAGCGTAGAATTGACCACTTTCAGTAAATTCTCCCAGGGTCCAACCATGACCGATTTGTTTGATGTATTTTTCATAGATAGCCTTGTTGGTGTCATTAGCTTCAACTGTTACAGAAGCATCCATCTGGCTAGCTTTTTCTTGCAATTCCTTGGTATCGTAGTACTCGATATAGCCCATACGCTCATAAACGGTATTTTCATAGTTATCACGTTTATCAGCCGTTGTCGCAATCTTGTTATAGTTGGTATCCTGTTTGAAAATCAATTTTCGAGGAACCATTGTATAGATAATCGTGTAAGTCAAGGTTGTTACTAAGAAGATAGAAACCAATGACCGCAAAACACGCATAAAAATATATTTTTTCATATCATTTCCTTTAAAAATCCCAAAAGAACCTTCTCCTCATGGAGAGAAAGTTCTATTGAAAATTATTTACTTCACATGACTTGCCAATTCTTTTTGAGCTTTCTCGTTTGACTCAGTCTTTTCTTTCAACCATTTTTCACGAGCTTTTTCATACTCTTCTTTGGTGATTGCTTTTTCACCAACTTCAGTGTACTTCAAGTATCCTGAATTTTCACCTTTAAGGCCGGCTACAGAATACGAAGAGCTAAATGGTAGAACTTTTGAAACATATGAAACGGCTGTTTCTTTAGGAGAAGCCATTACTGGAATTGTCAAAGCATTATCAGTCAACCAAGCTTGTGCTACTGCGTATTTTTCATAACGTTTTTGAACATCTTGGTTTTCGCTGTTTGCGTCATCAAGTAATTTTCCATAGTCAGCTAAACCAAGTTTGCTCACTACTGATGCATCAGTGCTTTGGTCGATACCAAGGTAAAGACGAGTGTTTCCTCCCTTAATGACGAATTGATCCAAGAAAGTAGACGGATCTTGATAATCAGGGTTCCATCCTGACAAGGTATGGATATCCCAGTCTTGCTCTTTAGCTGTCGGAGCACTAAATGAAATTGGTAAAGCTTCTGCTTGAGTCATTTGTTGCAAGTCTACAACAACATTATCTGAACCCAATACTTTTTCAATTGATTGTTTCAATGATTGAACACGGTTTACAACCGCTGTTGATTCTTGGATAACCAAGGCATCCAAGTGAATTGGGAACTCAACACCTTCAGCTTGTAAACTTGCTTTTGCCTTAGCAAATACTTCTTTAGCTTTTTCTTCATTGTAAAGTCCATTTTGAGAATCTGCTAGAGATACGTTTGACCAAGTAGAAGAATTTGTCTTAGCCAAGCTTTCTTGTACCAACTCACCAAATATTTTCTTACCAACTTGAAGATTATAAGGTGCAAACGTATTACGGATGGCTACTGCAGCGCCGTCAGTACCATTTGTTTGAGCTGAGTAAGAATTGCGATCGACCGCAAAGTTCAAGGCTTGACGGAATTCCTTGTTTAGCAATGCTTTCTTAGCAGATGTCTTTTGGGCATCACTTGTTTTGGCTGTGTGGTTATACGTTGTACGACCATAGTTCAAGCTGACAGTTGCAACACCTGCACCTGGTTCATTAAAGTAAATGTTATCTTTGAAGTCAGCTGCATATTTTTCATATGTAGAACTTGTAGGGAAGATACGCGCCTTGCTATATTGACCATCGGCAAAACCTTTAGCAATCACATCTTGGTCCTTACCATCCCAGAAAGTGAACTTAACGTTCTCAATTTTTACATTTTCTTTGTCCCAGTAAGCATCATTTTTAGCCATCTCGATAGATGATTTTGGAGTTACAGATTTTAAGACAAATGGACCGTTATAAAGAATAGAGTTCGCATCTGTTGGGGCACCAAAACCTTCCCCTTTTGAAGTTAAGAATTCTTCATTAACCGGCATCATGACACCACTAGTTGTCTTGTCATTCCAGAAAGTTTCTGGCTGGTTCAAGGTATACTCTAGTGTTTGGTCATCAAGTGCTTTTACACCAACTGTTGAAAAATCGCTTGTTTCACCCTTGATGTATGCTTCTAATCCCTTAATAGAAGAGCTAACGATTGAAAGTCCTTTTGATTTTCCATCTACGGCGTGTTTCAAACCAGTAACAAAGTCTTTAGCAGTGACAGGAGCGTACTCTTCTCCCTCTGCTGTCACCCATTTAGCATCCTTACGGATTTTATAGGTATAAGTCAAACCATCTTTTGAAACTGTCCATGATTCAGCAATAGAAGGAACCAGGTTACCATATTTATCATTAGCCAACAAACCATCTACAGCATTTGTTGTGACGAATGATGTTGAATCAATATTGCTGACGATATAATCCAAAGTTTCTGGATCTGTTTGATAAACATATTGGTAATCTTTTGCTAGTTTAGCATTATTTGAACTAGTGTTTGAACACGCAGCTAGAACTCCTGACGCTAATAAGGTAGCCCCCGCTACAGCAAGCACTTGATTTTTTTTCATTTCTTTACTCCTCTTATAAAGTATAGGTTATTATTAATTATACCATATATTTCAAGATATTTCAAGAAAAGTAAACGAATTTTCAGAATATTTAGGCTTATTAACACAAAAAATCTGAAAAACCTATTGACTGAAAATCATTTTCAAGGTATAATAATAAACGTTAAGGCGGTATAGCCAAGTGGTAAGGCACGGCTCTGCAAAAGCTTGATCGTCGGTTCAAATCCGTCTACCGCCTTCTATAACTTGATTTATCAAGTTGCAAATGAACAGAAAGCCCCGTTTGAAGGGCTTTTTTCTTTTTCATCGGATAAATACGAATAACTTTTAAAAAACTTTTGGGGTAAGTTTGGGGCCAAGTTTTTTCAAGGATACTATTCCCTTTTAAAATCAACTGAAAAAAGCTTCGTCACGCATGGTGACAAAAGCCTCTAGTTTACTCTGTTTCTTCTTCTATTTCGACTTCTGTGATTTGGACTTTTACCTTGGTAACACGTCCATTTTTCACCTTATCATTGGTTAGGATAAGCTGTTTGTTTTGGCTGACCAATTCATAGCTGAGTTTCTCAGTCGTTGGAATACTCCCAATTCCTGTTAAATAATAACCAGCGATGGTATCAACGTCATCACTTTCCAGCTCAACATCAAAGTAGCTATTAAAATCATTGAGATTCATGGTACCTTGAACAATGTAAGTATCATCGCCAATCTGATGAACATCTATTGCTGCTTTGTCCGTTTCATCATCGATTTCCCCAACGATTTCCTCTAAGAGGTCTTCCAGGGTCACCAAACCAGCCATCCCACCGTATTCATCTAGCAAGATTGCCATTTGTCTTTGGGTATTGCGAAATTCTTTTAGCAAGTCATCCACAAAAATGGTTTCAGGAACAAAGAGTGGATCTTGTAAAATTCTCTTCCAAACAATATTGTCAAAACCGTCTACAAAGCCTGCCTTAAGAAGACTCTTGGTATGAATAATCCCAATCACGTTATCCTTGTCTCCATCATAGACAGGGATACGAGAATAATTCTGTTTCAAAATATTTTGGATAATGGTTTGACTATCATCCTGAATATCCACCATAAAGGCATCTGTTCGAGGAACCATGACCTCTCTGGCCATTAATTCGTCCAGTGAAAAAATTCCCTGTAACATCTCAATTTCGTCAGCATCTAGTGTTTCTTCACTATTTGTCAGCATGTAGGCAATTTCATCACGGGTCATTTTTTCATCAGCATCGTCAAAGGCCACAGGAGTCAAGCGACTCAAAAGATTAGTAGACGCAGACAAGAGCCAAACAAAGGGACTAACTAGTTTTCCCAGCCCAATAATAACTGGCGCTGTACGAATCGCCAAGGCATCCTTTAGATTAAGAGCGATTCTCTTAGGATACAATTCCCCAAAAACGATGGAAATATAAGTCAAAAATGCTAAAGATAGAAAACTTGCAACGGCATAAGATGTTTCACCATTTCCAAGCCAAGATGCAATTTCTCGTCCCAGAGTGTCTGCCAAACTCGCCCCAGATAAGATCGTAATCAGGGTAATCCCTACTTGAATGGTTGATAAAAAGTGGTTAGGATTTTCTAGTACCTTCAGCAGACGGATATAGCGTCTATCTCCTTCTTCTGCCTTTTGTTCAACCCGCGCACGGTTAAGTGACACCATGGCCATTTCTGTGGCTGAGAAAAAGGCATTCAACACCGTCAAGATAAACAATAAAACAAATTGTAGCAACAAATTCTGACTACTTGGGTCTTCCATAGTTCTTCTCCTAAAATAGTATCTTATCCTTTATTATATCACAAAATCTAGTCCAGTACATATTATTTTTTCTCATACTCTTCGAAAATCTCTTCAAACTAGGTCAGCTCTATCTGCAATCTCAAAGCTGTGCTTTGAGCAACCTGCGGCTAGCTTCCTAGTTTGCTTTTTGATTTTCATTGAGTATCAGTGTCTATTGTAGCCCTGCTTAAACTAGTAAAAAAGAACTCCTACATCCACAAATGACATAGGAGTTTATGTTATCTTTTACTGAGTTACAGTTACTTCTCCAGTTCGGTAATCCAGTTGAAGTCCCTTTTGAACATTGGGAACTAGGACATTAAATTCCAATTCTCCGTCTGAAGACTTGGCTTCAATCTGTGAAGCTGAAGGAACTAAGTCCTCGTTTGTAGCGTAATAAAGGGTTACACGGTAACGGACACGCTTGTTTTGGTCCAAGGCTTTACGCACCATGCTTTCATAGTAATTTTGACCAGTCGAATCCTCGGCTTGCGCCTGATTTGCCCAGGCTGTCTGGACAGCAATATTTTTAGGATTACTTGTTGAGGCATCAAAACCATCCAAGCCACCAATTAAGGCATAGCCTAACAAATGACCCCTATCAACCGCATGGGTATAAGTGCCCTTTAGATTCTTAACCTGATGCCAGCCTGGAGGAGTCCATGAAGTCGAACCATTCCCAGTTTCTTCACGATTCTTGTACTGGCGAGTAGCCTTAGACAAGAGTGCATTAGCTACGGTTGGCACTGTTTCCTTGCCCACTGTCTTTGTTTTATTATCAGCGTAGGGCTTACTTGAAACCTTGGCATCTAGATTTGTTTTATTACCATTGACGATAAAAGCACCTGAGCTATTCCACTCCAGACTCCCTTTTATTTGGCTTTTGACTGCGTCTGTTAAGACACTTTCTGCCAATTCTTGACTAGGAGCTTCAGACGCTTGTTTTTTCTGACTAAGCTTGGTTTTGGGACTATTAGGTGTCGACTGCATCTGCTTGATATAATAGCTCCCTGCAGACAAAAGCAATAACACTAGCAGTCCGATTAGTGTCTGTCTTGTTTTTTTGTTCATATTTCTCCTTATCTTTATAAAAAGGCTGGTCTCCCAGCCTAATTCCCTGTAAATTTATGAATCAATTCCTGCCATTTTGCTGGAGATAGGATGGCCCATGGATCTTGACCCTTTCCCAAGACTCCATAACCGACCATTAAACCGATTCCTAGGGCTAGAACGCCTAAAATCAGTACTAGGATGACTAAAAGTAAACGCTTGGCCACGTAGCCTGATTTCTTATTCATCTTCATCACTTGCCTCAATCCGCTGAATCTTAGCGCCCAGCTGCGCTAACTTCTCATGAAAACGGTAGTAACCTCTATCCAAGTGAACCAATTTACCAACCACGGTCTCTCCTTGTGCTACCAAACCTGTCAAAATCAAGGCTGCGCTGGCACGAAGGTCAGTCGAAAGAACTTCTGCCCCCTGCAAAGGCTGTCCACCAATAATACGTGCTGTATCACGGATAATCTCAGAATGCAAGCCCATGCGGCGCATTTCTTCTAGATGTTGGAAACGATTTTCAAATACCGTCTCCACCATAGTTGATTCCCCTTTTGCGACGGTCATCAAGGCTGTAAATTGGGCCTGCATATCCGTTGGAAATCCTGGGTGGGGCAAGGTTTTTACATGGACAGCTTTTAGATTTTCTAATTGAGAACGAACACGAATTCCTTCATCTTCTTCAATTACTTCAACACCCATTTCAAGCAACTTGGCAATCAAGGGACGGTTGTGCTCCCAGACAGCATCTCGAATCAAGACATCACCACCAGTCATGGCAGCAGCTACCATAAAGGTTCCAGCTTCGATACGATCTTGAACCACATTGTGAGTCGTACCGTGAAGTTTCTCAACACCAGTAATGGTAATGGTCTCCGTACCAGCCCCTTTGACCTTGGCTCCCATTTCATTTAGGAGAATGGCTAGGTCCACAATCTCAGGCTCACGCGCAGCATTTTCAATTACTGTCACCCCATCAGCCAGCGTCGCTGCCATCATCAAGTTCTGCGTTGCACCAACACTTGGAAAGTCCATGTAGATATGAGCTCCATGTAAGCGATCAGCCTTGGCTTCGATGTAACCAGCTGTCTGGCTAATCTTAGCCCCCATAGCTTCCAGACCTTTCAAATGAAGATCAATAGGGCGGCTACCAATCGTACAACCACCTGGCATGGATACCTTAGCATGACCTACACGGGCAAGAATTGGCCCCAAGACAACGATGGATGCGCGCATCTTGCTGACATACTTGTAAGGAGCTTCCTCTGTGATGTCGCCAGTCGCGTTCACCTCGACAAGATGGGCTTCCTCATCAAAATCTACCTTGGCATTTAAACCACGAACCACCTGATTCATAGTGAAAACATCTGACAAGATAGGAACATTCTGCAAGACGGTCTTTCCTTCACTTGCTAGAATAGTCGCTGCCAACAAGGGCAAGACTGCATTTTTTGCTCCCTCGATCGTAACACTTCCTACCAGACGATTATCGCCACCTTGAACCACAATTTTTTCCATACTTATTTCCTTTACTCTTGATTTTATAATAGTCCTCTAAGCACTTCCTGCCACAACTGATACAAACTGATAAAGAAAGAACTCAAGATAAAGCCCATTACGATGCTGAAAAGAGCTATCAATAAACGAACTTTTCTTGTATTCTCAGCTGTCACTTTTAAGACCTTTTCCCATCTAACAAGATTCTTTAAAAGGTAAAAACTCACATAAATAAAGAGCATGTGACTACTTAGAGTGAATAATAATTGAACCATTTGACTATTATACCATCTTATCTGTTTGTGCGCTAGTTTGGAAACTTCACTCAAAAACTAGGGATTGTTTTTCAAGTAATCAATTGCATCTTGTAGGGTTTTAACGGGAACAATTTTCATAGCCGTCTTGATTGTTTTGGCTGCTTCTAGGGCTGTCTGGTAATTGTTTTTCGCATCTGGATGCGCTTTTTGTTCTTCTTCGCTAACAGGATTATCAGGGGCAAAGAAAATCGCGGCACCTTCTCTAGCCGAAGCTACAACTTTCTTATCAATACCTCCAATGTCCCCCACATTACCATCGCGGTCAATAGTTCCTGTGCCGGCAACGATACGGCCATTACGAAGGCCTGGGTCAGCTATTTGAGTATAAATAGCCAGACTAAACATGAGACCTGCACTTGGTCCGCCGATACCAGCTGTTGAAAAACGAATTGGAACATCACTAGTTACTTCTGTACGGTCAATCAAGCCGATTCCAATTCCATTTTTGCCATTTTCCAAGGTGATAATCTTACCTTCTGCAGACTTGGTTTGCCCATCCTCTTCATAGGTGACCTTGACGGAGTCCCCTAGTTTTTGAGAATTGACGTAATCAATCAAATCTTTGGAACTGTCAAAAGTCTGATCATTGACTGCTGTGACTGTATCAGAGATGTTGAGAATCCCTTTAAAGGTCGAATTATCCGTCACAGTCAAAACATAAACCCCAAGGTATTTGAGTTCAATATCCTTACCAGCTGTTTTTAGTCCTTGATACTTGGCCATATTTTGCGATGTCTGCATGTAGAATTGATTGATTCGCATAAATTCAACATCTGAAGAGCCACCTGTAGTCTCCTGGGCACTACGAATATCTGTAAAAGGCGTCAACCAAGCATAAATCATATGGGCTAAAGTAGCATGCTGAACACCAACCGTAACGAATTGATAGGCACCAGCTTCCTTATCTTCTGTGTCATTGACTTTGAGGACCTGGCGAATATCTTCCGAACCACCTGGAACCTCTATATAGTAAGGCAAGGGTACCACAAAAGCCAAGAAAGTCGCTATCAAGGCCGCAATGACGTATAAGGGCCATCTAATCTTTTTTTTCATTTCTTATTTCCTCCAAAATACTCTCAGGAACATAGCAGGCAATATCCTGACCAAACTTCAATAGCTCTCGAACACCTGATGAACTGATATAGAGATGTTCAGGTCGGCTATGTAAATATATGGTCTCTATATCAGGAGACAGTTGATGGTTGTAGTAATCAAAACTAGCTTCATATTGTAAATCTGCTGCATTTCTCAAACCCCGTACTAGGCAAGTAGCCCCCAGTCTTTTTGCAACATCAACCACCAATTCATCATGAGAAGACACAACTGCAACATTTTCCAAATGTTTCACAGCCTTTTCTAGCCCCCGTTTACGATTTTCGATAGGGAGAAATCCTTGTTTGTGGGGATTAAAAAAAATACCCACATAGAGCTTATCAAAGAGTTTGCTAGCTCGTTCAATCATATCCAGATGCCCATTTGTCATCGGATCAAATGAGCCTGTGAATAAGCCAATCTTATCTGACATAGACTGTCACCTTACTAATTCCATAAATTTTTTCCTTCCAGATGCCCAGACAGGCAATTTCTTCTGGAAGTTCCACTGCTTTGTCCGTCTCACACACGACCATGACATCTTCAGAAAAAAGCTCTCTCTCAGCCATTTTTTCAATATCTGCTACGATTTGTTCCTTGGCATAAGGAGGGTCTAAGAAAATAAGGTCGAAAGGCCCAGACACCTGCTCCAGAGCTCGTTCCGCATCCATCTTGAGGAGTTGAAATTTTCCAACTTCCTTGGTCATCTGGATATTTTCAGCCACGATGACCTGAGCCTTACGGTCTCGCTCTACCAAAACAGCGCTAGCCATGCCACGCGATACTGCCTCAATAGATAAGCCACCACTACCTGCATAAAGGTCCAAGACTCGCCCCCCTTCAAAGTAGGGACCAATCATGTTAAAAATGGCGCCCCTAACCTTATCCGAAGTGGGTCTTGTTATCTTTCCTTCTAACGTCTTGAGGGGACGACCCCCATAGATTCCTGATACGATTTTCATACCGTTTATTATACCAAATTATGGGCGAAAAGAGAAAGAAAACCGAACCTTGCGGTTCGATTCTCTATAAAATATTTTCGTAAGTATCGCGGACTTCTTGAGGCCAAACACTTGTTTGCACTTCTCCGATATGTTTCTTGCGAAGTAAGAACATGGCCATACGAGATTGTCCAATTCCTCCACCGATTGTCAATGGGAATAGGCCATTCAACAAAGCCTTATGCCATTCCAATTCCAAGCGGTCTTCATCACCAGTGATTTCTACCTGACGACGAAGGGTTTCTTCATCTACACGGATTCCCATAGAAGACAACTCAAAGGCTCCACCTAAAGACTCATTCCAAACAAGAATATCGCCGTTAAGACCCTTGTAGCCATTTTCAGACTCACTTGTCCAGTCATCGTAGTCTGGTGCACGTCCATCGTGCGGTTTACCGTCTGGTAATTCACCACCGATACCAATCAAGAAAACAGCACCAAATTCTTTACAGATGGCATTTTCACGTTCTTTCGGTGTCAAGTCTGGGTAGCGTTCTACCAACTCTTCTGTATGGATGAAAGTGATTTGTTTTGGCAAAATTGATTCGATATCATAGCGGGCTTCAACAGCTAGCTCAGTCAGGCGAATAGCCTTGTAAATCTTCTCAACAGTTTCTTTTAGGTAAGCAATGTTACGTTGGCCATTTGGAATGACCTTTTCCCAGTCCCACTGATCAACATAAACAGAGTGGGTCGCATCCAGCGAGTCTTCGTCTGGACGAAGGGCCTTCATGTGAACAAAGAGACCTTCACCCTCACCGAAACCAAAGCGGGCCAAGGTATGGCGTTTCCATTTAGCAAGTGAGTGCACCACTTCATAAGTAGCATCAGGGATTTGGAGAACCTTGACCGATACGGCATTCTCCACACCTGATAAGTTGTCCTGCATCCCATCACCGACCTTACTCAAGATGGGACCTTGCACTTCGACAACTTCTAGCTTATCTTTCAAATACTGGGTAAAAGTGTTTTTGACAAAAGAAATTTCTTCTTGTTGATGGATAAAACTTTTCTTCATAAACTACTCCTCAAAAATTAATTAAAAGCATTATACACCTATTTCCAAGAAAAGGAAAGAGCAAATATAAAAAAATCAGTGCTCCTTGGAACACTGATGTCATGAATCTTTTAGTCATTGCGACCGAAGATACGTAGAATACTTAGGAAAAGATTGATAAAATCAAGATAGATACTGAGAGCCATTGACACAACCCAACCTGTCGCCACACGACCTTGTGATTGTTCATATGCGAGACGAATTCTTTGGTTGTCCCAAGCAATCAACCCTGAGAAGACCAAAACCATGGCTACGCTAATCATATAATCAAAGAAGCCACTAGCTAAGAAAATATTAACTACCATGGCAATCAACAAACCGATTAGAGCTGCCATCATCGCTCGACCAATCCCACTCAAATCTTTCTTGGTGAAGATACCAACTGCCGCCATGACAAAGAAGAGAAGAGCGCTCGACACAAAGGCTGATAAAACTGTACCTGGAGTATAGAAGGCCACCACAAAACTGAGGGTAAAGCCGTTTAAAACAGAGTAAAGTAAAAATACTGGAAGAGCAGCTGGACTATTCTTTAAGGCCATGTTACTAGCAACGAAAACCAAGGCCAACTCTGCAAAGGTTGCAATGGTCAACCAGAGACGTCCCTGCATCAAAAAGTAAACTAACTGAGACTGAAAGGCCGTCAACATGAGGCCAGATACCAAAGCGGATAATCCGATTCCTAGTCCGACAAAGGCATAGACCTTAGCGTAAAATTGATTGAGACCAGTACGGTCTTGTATAATAGTATGATTCATCCTTGTCTCCTTTTCTATGAATATCTTTCCTTGATTATAACAAAGAAAGTTAAAATTAGCTTAAATGAAAAATCAAAATACCGGCTGCAACTGCAACATTCAGACTCTCTGCCTGACCCTTCATGCTAATATGGACCAACTGGTCTGCACTTTCAGCCATGAGGGGACTAATTCCTTGGCCCTCATTTCCCATGACCAAGACAAACTGATCTAAATGAGGCAAGTCACGATAATCTTTAGAATCCTTGGAAAGAGTGGTTGCCAGCACAGGGATACCAGCCTTTTTAGCTTCCTCGAGAAGTGCTTGGCTTGACATCCGATAAATAGGCAAATGAAAATGACTGCCTTGCATAGAACGTAGGGTCTTGAGACTATAGATGTCTGCCGACTTATCTGAAACAATCACTCCTGTAAAGCCTGCTGCATCCGCAGTTCGAATGATAGTTCCCACATTACCAGGATCTTGCACATCTTCCAAAAACAAGAACTTGCCCTGACTCAAATCAGCTTGTCCTACTTCTTCTTTTTGAACCACCGCAACAATTCCCTGTGGAGTCTGAGAATCCGCCAAATCCAGCAAAATATCCTCTGACACCCAGACAGTTTGCAGAAAAGTAGTTAACTGATCTCGGTAATTTTCTAAGGCAAAGATTTTCTCAATCGTCACTCCAGCTTGAACAGCTTCTTCAAACAAGTGCCAGCCTTCAATCAAATAGGCAGACTTGCGGTATTTTTTTTGGTGTAATTTCTTGGCATTTTTTACCACAGAATTGGCTTTTGAGGTTATAATAGTCATAGAAATATTATAACACAATCAAAGGGGTTTGGTATGCAAAAGGTTAGAATGATTGCCCAAGGTAGGGTGCAGGGAGTCGGTTTTCGTTGGGGTGTTTACAGCCTAGCACTTGAAATCGGTGGCATCACAGGTCGAGTATGGAATAACGACGATGGCACAGTGGAAATCTTAGCCCAAGCAGACTCATCTGCTGTCATGGCGAAATTTATCCAAGAAATTCGAAAAGGACCAACTCCTTTTTCAAAAGTCAGCTACTTAGATGTCAAACTGAGCAACTTTCCTCCCTACCCTGACTTTAAAATCGCAAATTAGGTCTCTAGAACTATTGTATATTTTGTAAAAAAACAGTAGAATAGAAAGGTATAATTTTTAAAGAAGGAATAAAAACAGTGAAATCTATTAAACGTTTTGCACTCTCGGCTATGGGAGTGGCTATGTTGCTTGTCTTGACTGGCTGTGTTAGCGTCGATAAAGCAACGGGACAACCTACAGGATTGATTTGGAATACTATCGGAGCGCCTATGGCTGAAGCTATCAAGTACTTCGCTACTGATAAAGGTCTAGGATTTGGTATGGCTATCATTATCGTAACCATTATCGTACGCTTGATTATCTTGCCACTTGGTATCTACCAATCATGGAAGGCAACGCTTCACTCTGAAAAGATGAACGCCCTCAAGCACGTCCTTGAACCACACCAAACACGTCTCAAGGAAGCAACAACTCAAGAAGAAAAACTCGAAGCCCAACAAGCTCTCTTTGCTGCTCAAAAAGAGCACGGTATCAGCATGTTTGGTGGTGTAGGATGCTTCCCTATCCTCCTTCAAATGCCTTTCTTCTCCGCTATCTACTTTGCTGCCCAACATACTGAAGGGGTTGCTCAAGCAAGCTACCTAGGCATTCCTCTAGGTTCTCCAAGTATGATTTTGGTTGCCTGCGCTGGTGTCCTTTACTATCTTCAATCGCTCCTTTCACTTCACGGAGTAGAAGATGAAATGCAAAGAGAACAAATCAAGAAAATGATTTACATGAGCCCACTCATGATTGTCGTCTTCTCCCTCTTCTCACCAGCCAGTGTCACACTTTACTGGGTTGTCGGTGGTTTCATGATGATTCTTCAGCAGTTTATCGTCAACTATATCGTTCGTCCAAAACTTCGCAAAAAAGTCCGTGAAGAATTGGCGAAGAACCCACCAAAAGCAAGTGCTTTCTCAACAGCAAACGGACGAAAAGACGTTACCCCTGAACAACCAATTGCTATCACAAGCAAGAAAAAACACAAAAATCGCAACGCTGGCAAACAACGTTCGAGATAAGAAGAAAAGGCTTAGCTGGTTTGCTAAGTCTTTTTGTAATATCAAAAGCCCGATGTTTCCATCAGGCTTCTTTATTATCCATGTACACGTTTCATATAGTCTTGATAACTTTCGGTATCCATGAGCTTTTTAGCGTTTTTCACGCGATCTGCTGTTGGTGGTTTGACTCCTTCAAGTGAATATGGGATCCCCAATTCACGCCATTTGAACTCACCCATGGTGTGATAAGGAAGGATTTCAAACTTATCAACATTTTTGAGGGTCTTGACGAACTTACCAAGTTCAATCAAATCATCGTCTCTATCTGTCAAACCTGGAACTAGCACGTGGCGAATCCAGACAGGTTTTCCAATATCTGATAGATACTGGGCACAGGCCAAGATGTTTTTATTGGTTTGGCTAGTAACAATCTTATGCTGTTCTTCGTTGATTTCCTTGATATCCAAGAGAACCAAGTCAGTGACAGCCATGAGTTTGTCAAACTTTTCAAGGTAACGTGGTTTATTACGGAAAGGAAGGGCACAGGTGTCCAAGGTACAGTGGATTCCTTGTTCCTTAGCTTTGGTGAAGAGGGCAATCAAGAAATCAATCTGCAAGAGAGCTTCCCCCCCACTAACTGTAATACCACCCTTATTTCCCCAGAAACCGCGGTAGCGCAAGGCCTCTGTCAAGACATCATCTACTGTCCGTTCACGTGATTTATTGGACTCCATAGCCCAAGTGTCCGGGTTGTGGCAATACTGGCAACGCATGTGACAGCCCTGCAAAAAGACAATAAAGCGAATACCAGGCCCATCTACCGAACCAAAGCTTTCTGTCGAATGCACCATTCCTGTCACTTGTCCATAATCAATTGTTTCTTCAGACATATCGTTACCTTCCTTGAAAACGTTTTATAGTTTTATTATATCACGACTTGAAGGAAAAACAAGATTTTTGCCTATTTTTTAGAAAGCAATCTGTTTTTCAATTTCATTTTCAATTACTTATCATTTTATTCTTCAAAATCAAAGCCATACAAGGTTGCAAAATAGTCCTCAGGGCGCTCTGCACGGCGGATTTGGCGAGCTTTG
The DNA here is from genome assembly GCF_003943935.1 of Streptococcus mitis. Taxonomy (GTDB): domain Bacteria; phylum Bacillota; class Bacilli; order Lactobacillales; family Streptococcaceae; genus Streptococcus; species Streptococcus mitis_BK. The sequence continues at coordinate 111,977 of NZ_RJOB01000006.1, forward strand.
CCTTCTTCGGTATAGAGGATTTCCGCAGAACGTAATTTGGCATTATACTGGTAGCCCATTGAAAAACCGTGAGCACCTGTATCATGAATTACCAACAAATCACCGATTTCTGTATGAGGTAACTCGCGATTCACTGCAAATTTATCATTGTTTTCGCAGAGTGAACCAACCACATCTACCACTTCAAATGGTCCATCTGGGTGAGTAAGATTGGTGATATGGTGGTAGGCTCCGTACATGGCTGGACGCATGAGGTTGACTGCTGAGGCATCCACACCTAGATAGGTACGGTAGGTTTTCTTCTTATGAGTGACTCTTGTAACCAAAGCTCCGTGAGGGGCCAACATAAAGCGACCCAATTCGGTAAAAATCTTGACCTGACCAAGACCAGCTGGCGTAAGAACCTCTTCATAAATCTTACGAACTCCCTCACCAATCAAGGCGATATCGTTTGGCTCCTGGTCAGGACGATAGTTAACACCAATACCGCCAGAAAGATTGATAAAGTCTAGCGAAATACCCAAATTTTCCTTGATTTCAACAGCCAATTCAAAAAGCTGACGGGCCAACTCTGGATAATAGAGATGGGTCACCGTATTGGATGCTAGGAAGGAGTGAATCCCAAAAGTCTTGGCTCCTTTTTCCTTCAAGATGGCAAAGGCTTCAAAGAGCTGGTCCTTAGTCATGCCAAACTTGGCTTCTCCAGGATTGTCCATAATGTCTGTCCCCAGTTCAAAAACACCACCAGGATTGTAACGACAAGAGATGATTTCTGGAATGCCTGCCGCACGCTCCAGATGTTCAATATCTTCAAAGGCATCCAAGTTAATGGTTGCACCCAATTCACGCGCATAGGCATATTCCTTGTCTGGCGTGTTGTTTGAAGAGAACATAATCTCAGAACCAGGGAAATCCAGTTTATGACTCATCAAAATCTCTACATAACTAGAGCAGTCCACACCGCAACCTTCCTCTTGGAGGATTTTCAAGATAGCTGGTGTTGGAGTTGCCTTAACTGCAAAATATTCCTTAAAGCCCTTGTTCCACGAAAAGGCTTGGTTGACAGCTCTTGCCTTCTCACGAATTCCCTTCTCATCATACAAGTGAAAGGGAGTCGGGAACTCGGCAACAATCGCTTCTAACTCTTCTCTATTGATAAATGGTGTTTTCATAAGCTTCCTTCTATTCTATTTGCAAAGAAAGGCTGGGACAATCGTTCCAACCTTTAGTTCTATCTCTTATTTATCTTCGTCAAAGATATTGCCAACCTCAACATCGATGGCTTGGTTCTTGACATCAATATTGGTTACCTTCAAGAGTGACTTGTAGTCAAATTGCTTTTCACGTTCTTCTTGGGCATTGTCCGCAAAGACGGCTACACCTGCTAATTCTGAATCAAACTCACGCAAAAGGCTGATCATCCCATTGACCGTTCCGCCACCTTTCAAGAAATCATCCACAATCAAGACACGGCTGCCTGCCTTGAGACTGCGTTTTGAAAGGAACATTTTCTCAATACGATCACCACTTGAACCTGAAACATAGTTGACGCTGACAGTTGAACCTTCGGTAATTTTCAAGTCACGGCGCACAATGACAAAAGGAACATTGAGGACATTGGCAACTGCATTTGCAAGTGGAACACCCTTGGTCGCTACTGTCATAACCGCGTCAATTTTTTGATCCATAAAGCTCTTGGCAATAATGCGTCCAATATTTTTCAAGATAGCTGGTGTGCTAAGCAAATCAGACAAGTAGATATAGCCACCTGGCAAGATACGGTCACTTTCTGACAACTTGGCACGCAAGTCCTCAACCATTTCCTTGGCATCATGGCTTGAGATTGATGGTGTGAAGATGACACCTCCACCAGCACCAGTTACTGTTTGGATGTGGCCGATTTCGATTTCCTCAAAGGCGCGTTTGATAATGACGATATCTTCTGAGATGGATGATTTAGCAGATTCATACTTTTCAGCAAAAGTATTGAGACTAGTTAGTTTATAAGGATTATTAATCAAATAGTTGGAAATGACAACCATCCGATCACTTCTTCTTAATTTCATTTCTATTTCCCATTTCATTTAATTTTGATATTTTATCCATTATACCATATTCACATAAAAAAACGAACATTCTTATCCTAAAAAATGCTCATTTTTCTTAAATTATTAATCTAAATCTGGTTTATAGAAGGAACGATTGTCCATAGCGAAGATTTTATTGGTCATCTCTCCTTTATCCACCAAAGCCAGAGCTGTTGACATCATCATCATGCTAGCATCCAGATTATCAATCATATGGATAATCTCTGCCTCCATGATACGTGGACGGACTGGGCTACCATACTCCAGTAAGCCGTGGTGGCTGAGAATAACATGGCGAAGCAGAACGACTTCTTCCTTGGTATCATCGATGCCGAGTTCCATCACTGTCTTGGTAATTTCACTATCAATCAGAGCGATATGACCAAGAAGATTGCCTCTGACTGTATACTCAGTCTGGTCTGGCCCCGTCAACTCAATGACTTTAGCCAAGTCATGCAGCATAATCCCTGCATAGAGCAGGCTCTTATTGAGCTGAGGATAGACCTCGCTAATAGCATCTGCCAAACGCACCATGGTCGCCGTATGATAGGCCAATCCCGTCTCAAAGGCATGGTGGTTGGTCTTGGCAGCTGGATAAGAGTAAAATTCCTTATCATACTTGGTGTAGAGATTTCGGACAATTCGTTGCCAAACAGGATTTTCTATTTTGAAAATCATCTGAATCATATACTCTCGGATTTCCTTGACATCAACTGGCGACTTGACCTTGAAATCAGCTGGATCACTTGGTTCACCAGATTGAGGCAGGCGGAGAGTAATTTGATTGACTTGAGGGGTGTTGTTATAAACTTCTCGGCGCCCTTTCATGTGAACAACCTTACCTGCAGTAAAGGCCTCAACGTTATGAGGTTGGGCATCCCAGAGTTTCCCTTCAATCTCGCCACTATCATCTTGGAAGGTAAAGGCTAGGTAATTTTTCCCAGCGCGAGTTTGTCTCAGGTCAGCTGACTTGATTAGATAAAAGCCTTCAAATAGCTCATCTTTTTTCATGTGACTAATCTTCATATTCTTCCTCATTTTCTTGGAAATGGAGTAGATCAAGCGCAGGCTCACCTTCTGATAACTCAATGTGACGGAGCGTCCGCTCGATAGCTGTAGTGCGACGGTTTAATAGTTCATCAATATTGCCAGAGGCATGTTGGAGGTGTTTTTGTGCCTTGACCAGAATGCCACCAAACTTGCCAAACTCGGTCTTAACACTAGCAAGGGTCTTACTGATATGGTCGGCACTCTTTTGGATATTGAGGGTTTTGAAGCCAACTGATAGGGAATTGAGAAGGGCTGATAGGGTACTTGGTCCTGAGACAATAATCTGCTCCTCCCGCCTCAAATCATCAAAGAAGACAGGATTGCGGACGATTTCTGAGTAGAGTCCCTCTGTCGGAACAAACAAGACTCCAAAATTGGTTGTCCGAGGTGGTGCTATGTACTTGTTCCTGATATCCTTGGCAAAGCGCTTGACGCTTGCTAAAAGCGACTTACGACAACGTTCGATTTCATCCTTATCACCTGCTTCATAGGCCTCTTCTAGGCGGTAATAATCTGCCAGTGGAAACTTGGAGTCAATCGGCAGGTAGACATATTCCTGGTCCCCTTGCCCAGGTAACTTGATGGCATACTCTACTCGCTCGCTGGAGTTCTCAACTGTTACGTATTCTCGTTCATACTGAGCAGGGGTCATGATGTCTTCAATGATTTGCCCCAGTTGCAATTCTCCCAAAATTCCTCTCGTTTTGGTTCCAGAGAGAACCTTATTAAGAGCACCGACATCACGGGCGACTGTCTGCATTTCTCCCAGACCACGATTGACCGACTCCAATTGCTTGGAAACTGTATCAAAGGAAGCCTGCAAGCGTGTCTGCAAGGTCTTTTCCAACTTTTCCTCGACCGTTTGGCGCATTTGCTCCAAACGTTGCTCATTGGATTCCTGCAAGGCTTGAAGCCGTTGATCAGTCTTGTCTCTGGTTTGCAAGAGATTCTCTGTCATTTCTTGACGGACTTGCGTCAGACCTTGGTGCAATTCGATTCGCACTTCTTGCAAACGGTCACTGACAGCCACTTCCAAATCTTTTTGGTCCAACTGACTGGCTTGTCGGGCTTGTTCAAAGCGATAGTCCAACTGGTCTGACAAGTGATCTGCCTGATCCTCCAAGTTCTTGCTGAGATGTTTTTCCTGCTTATCCTGCCTTTGCCAAATAAGAAAAAGTCCAGCTAGGTTGGTAAGCAATAATAGAACAAGTAAACTTTCCATCCTACCTCCTATCCTTGCTATGCAGTACAACCACATAGCCATCTGGGCAAGTCACTGACACTTCCCTATCTATATATTCGTTAGAAGCGTACACTTTTTTAAAGAAAAAATTTTCCTCTGTCAACTCATACTTGGCACCAAGAATAGTCAGCTGGCTATCCCGAACCGGCATAAAGGCTAGATAGTCGTAGTCTGAACGGGGATGTAGATGACTGGTCCCTTCTGGACAATAGGCAATCAAGTTTTGCCCATCCTCAATCGCTATCTGACGCATATAGGGCGCCAACTTGGGATTGCTAGGCAGAAAGACATTGGCCAACATATGGTCAATACGACCACCCAAAGCACCGAAAATAGTAACCTCAGCCTGAGGATTTTGCTCAAAAATGGTTAAGAGAGCCAATTCCAAATCGGTATCATCCTTTTCTGGTCGGGCTTGAACAAAATGCTGGGCACGTTTTTGAATCACCTGTCGCTCTTCTACAGTGACAGAATCAAAATCGCCAACTGCTAGATCTAGAGGAAGTTTTTCCTCCAAGACCCAGAGCGAACCTCGATCCACTCCGACAAAGCAATCGAAGTCTGTCCGGTAGTGACCGCGGTCTCCGCCTGCAAAAACGGCAACTCTAGTCCAGTTGTTTTCTGAGAGTTTGTACTCGCTCATTGACTTCTCCCTTAAAGACATAGGAACCTGCTACAAAAACGGTCGCACCAGCTTCTTTAGCTTGAGCAATCGTTTTATCATCAATCCCACCATCGACTTCGATTTCGAAGTTCAAGCCTTTTTCATCACGAAGAGCAACCAACTCACGGACCTTATCCATGGTCTCTGGCAGAAAAGCTTGACCACCAAATCCAGGGTTAACCGTCATGACTAAGACTTGGTCAACTAGGTGAAGCACGTGCTTGACGGCTTCAACTGGTGTGCCAGGATTGATAACGACTGAAGGCTTAACTCCGAGTGAACGAATTTTTTGGAGGGCACCATGAATATGAGGCGTTGCTTCTACATGGATACTGATGATATCTGCACCTGCACGCGCAAAATCTTCTAAATGATGCTCTGGATTAGCTACCATCAAGTGGCAGTCAAAGACCATCTTGCTATGAGGACGAAGACTCTCGACCACACCCGCACCAAAACTGATTTGTGGCACAAAGTGCCCATCCATGATATCGATATGGGCATATTCTGCCCCAGTTGCTTCTAGGCGTTTGATTTCACGTTCAAAGTTGGCATAATCTGCTGCCAGAATTGACGGAGCAATCTTGTATTGAGACATAGGTTTCTCCTTATTTTGGAATTTTTTTGCTGACCTTTTTATAGGTTTCTCTGCGATTTTCAATTTCACTGAGGAATTGCAGGTAGTTGTCAAAACGGAAGGACGCAATGATACCCTCTTCAACAGCCCGCTTAACTGCACAAGACGGCTCATGGGTATGGGTACAAGTTCGGAACTTACAATCTCGGCTAACAGTAGCAATCTCTGGAAAAGCCTGATTAAGGTCTTCAGTCGTTGTCACTTCATAATCCAGTGATGAAAAACCTGGTGTGTCTGCGATTTTACCCCCATTGAGGTTGTAAAAACTAACAGCTCGAGTGGTATGGCGCCCACGACCCAGACTGTCTGAGATTTCTCCTGTTTCAAGATTGAGGTCTGGTGCGATTTTATTGAGAAGAGTTGACTTCCCAACACCTGTCTGCCCCATAAAGACTGTAACCTTGCCTGTTAACAAAGGAAGGAGTCCCTCTTTACTGGTCACAAAGTCATAGCCGATGTCACCATAAGTCTGTTGGTAAAAATCCAGTTCTTCCCTATCTTCCAACAAATCCATCTTGGAAATATAGACAATGGGAAGAATACCCTTGTGCTCCAAAAGAACCAAGAAGCGATCCAGCAAATTGCTGTTAAAATCAGGTTCCTTGACAGACATGATCACCACAGCTTGGTCAATATTGACAATAGGCGGACGGACCAGACTATTTTTCCGTTCATGAATTTTGAGAATGTAACCTTCTGAATTTTCCTCGGCAGAAAAATCTACCCAGTCCCCAACATAGGGGGTATGGCCTTTTTTACGGAAATTTCCACGCGCTCGTGTCTGATAAACCTGGCCCTCACTCTCTACATAGTAGAACCCAGCCAAGGCTTTAATGATTTGTCCCTGCATCTTAGAGTCCTTGCCCTTTAAGCGCATCTGCTAGGCTGGCAAACTCTTCTAAGCCAAGAGCTTCACCACGTACACTTGGTGACAAGCCTGCTTGGTCCAAAGCCTTGGTCAGCTTATCCTTAACTTCTTCAGTCTTGCCAAAGTAACCTGTCAAGTTATTCCACAAGGTCTTGCGACGATGAGTAAAACTAGCCTTGGAAACCTTAAAGAAGAAGTTCTCGTCTTCCACTGCTACGGCTGGTTCTGGACGATGCACCATTTTCAAGATGGCTGAGTCGACATTGGGCGCTGGTACAAATACCGTACGAGGCACGATAAAGGCAACCTTGGCAGTCATGTAATACTGCACGGCGATAGACAAGCTACCATAAGCCTTGGTATTCGGCTGAGCTGAAATGCGGTCCGCCACTTCTTTTTGCATCATGACCACAAACTCACTAAAAGGAATCCCACTTTCAATCAAGTGCATGAGAATAGGCGTCGTGATGTAGTAGGGCAAGTTAGCCACTACCTTGATTGGCAGGTCAGGATTTTTAAAATTCTGGATATGTTGCGCTAAATCCACTTTGAGAATGTCCTCGTTGACCACTGTCACATTATCAAAATCACGAAGAGTATCTGCCAAAATCGGTACCAAACGGTGGTCAATCTCAAAGGCCATGACTTGAGCTGCACGCTCAGCCAAAAATTCTGTCAAGGCGCCAATCCCTGGCCCGATTTCTATAACATTGACTTGATCATCAATTTCAGCCGTATCCACGATTTTTTGAAGGATATTGGTATCCGTCAAGAAATTTTGTCCGAAGGACTTTTTAAAGGTAAAACCGTGACGCTCCAGCACTGCCTTGGTCACGCTATAATCTGCAATTCTCATCTATTCTCTTTTCTATTATCTGTTACTACTATTGTAACACATTCCCCTTACATTTGGGGTCTGCTTAGCTGTTCTCATAAGATTTCATAGCTTCTTCCACTTCTACCAAGGTGACCCCAAATAACTCTAGGCGTTTGAGGAGTTGCTTGCCGTTGGAATAGCCAATACGAAGAGCCTCTCCTAGATATTCTCGTCGCTTACGGCTATCTGCTCCTGCTAGAAAACCAAGGCGAATCAAGTCGCTACGACTGATGTCAAACTGACTCTCATGTTCAAAGTGTCCTGTCATCTGAGCTAGAGCCGTTTTCAGGTCTTCATAGCTGGCATGCTCAATTCCCAGAGACCGTCCCTTGGTTTTGGACTTGGGAACAGCTTCATCTCGTTTGAGGAAGGCATGCTGAACTGTTGGAATGGCCGTCATAATCATGCGGCGAATCCGCTCCCCATTAAAATCTGGGTCTGTAAAAACAATGACTCCATGGCGTTGGTGCAGGCGCTGAATCCGCTCTATATCCTGGTCATTGATGGCAGAGCCTCTGGTCTCATAGGTTTCCACATCGAAATAACGTTTGAGATTAGCCGTATCATCACGCCCTTCAACCACGATGACTTGGGAAATTTTCTCTTTCATTACTTGCTGTCCAATCCAAAAATTCGTTCTGCATTTGCAGTCGTTGCTGCCGCCAGCTCTTCTGTTGTCATACCACGTAAACCTGCGATAAAGTCCACTACATAGCGAGTATAGGCTGTTTTGTTTTCGCGACCACGTTTAGGAACAGGAGCTAAGTAGGGTGCATCCGTCTCCACCAAAATCTTGTCCAAAGGAAGTTCTCTAGCCGCTTCTTGGATATCGGTTGCCTTCTTAAAAGTCACCACTCCTGAAAAGGAAATAGTCATACCAAGCTCGACAAACTTCTCTGCCCATTCAAGAGTTCCTGAGAAAGAATGCATGATGCCACCTCGAGGACCAACTCCCTCGCTCTTGATAATCTCATAGGTATCTTCCAACGCATCACGGGTATGGACAACAAAAGGCAAATCCAAGTCCTTAGATAACTGAATCTGACGGCGAAAAACCTGCTCCTGCACCTCTTTCGGCGCTGTCATCCAATGATAATCCAAACCAATCTCACCCAAGGCAACAACCTTGGGATGTTTTAGCTTTTCAAACAAGTAAGTTTCGACCTCATCTGTGTAAGTCCCTGCTTCCGTCGGATGCCAGCCAATCGTCGCATAGAGTTGGTCATATTCATCCACTAACTCCAAAGCACGCTCAATCGTCGGTTCATCAAAACCAACAATATTCATCTGTGTCACACCCATCTCAGCAGCCAAGGCAATTTCTTCTGCCTCACGACCTGCAAATTCTTCTACATTCAAGTGTGTATGTGTATCAAAAATCATCTCTTCTAACCTCGTTTTCTATCTTCTATTATACCAAAAAACTGCCCTCTATCCTCATCTGTAAAAAATATTCTAAAATCCATCGTCGTCTCTTGACGCTATTTTTTCAAAGCAGTATAATAGCACTTATTGAAATTTTCAGAAAAGGAAATGACCATGTTTACAAAATTAAAACAGACCTTTATCGGTCGTCCTCTTAAGTCCTTAACAGAAGGCGAGGGAGGGCTGCTGGGAAAAATGCAGGCCTTAGCCATGTTGTCAAGCGACGCTCTATCTTCCATTGCCTATGGACCTGAGCAAGTAGTCCTCGTCTTGGCTAGCCTCTCTCCACTTGCTATATGGTGGAGCCTCCCTATCGGCCTTTTTGTCCTCCTACTCCTGGCCAGTCTGACTGTTTCCTACCGTCAAATCATCCACGCCTATCCTCAAGGAGGAGGGGCCTATATGGTTACTCGAGAAAATCTATCGCCCGAGCTAGGCTTGATTGCTGGAGGTAGTCTGCTGGTTGACTACATGCTGACTGTGGCGGTATCTGTATCATCTGGAGCTGACGCTATCACAGCAGCCCTCCCTGCCCTCCACCCTTACAACCTCCACATCTCCATTTTTCTAGTTTGCTTGCTCATGCTCTTGAACTTACGGGGGTTAAAAGAATCTGCCAGCTCACTGATGATTCCTGTCTATCTCTTTATCATCAGTACTGTCTTTCTCTTGCTCTATGGAATCTTTCAACTAGTGACAGGTTCTCTCAGCTATCAGGCGACTTCACCTATCGGCCATGCTGTGCCGACTCTGTCTATCGTTCTCATTCTAAGAGCCTTTACCAGTGGTTCTGCCTCTTTGACAGGGGTTGAAGCTATTTCAAATGCCGTTCCCTTTTTCAAGGCTCCAAAAGAAAAGAATGCCGCTCAAACTTTGACCATCATGTCACTGATTTTAGGATTTCTTTTTGCTGGTATTACCTTCCTAAACTACTGGATGGGAATTATGCCGCAACACGGAGAAACCATCCTCTCACAGATGGCTCAAGGAATCCTTGGCGATTCTTTCTTAGGTCACCTTGGCTATTATACCTTCCAATTCTCCACAGCCTTGATTTTGGCCGTAGCAGCAAACACTGGTTTTTCAGCTTTCCCTATGCTGGCTTACAATATGGCTAAAAACAAATACATGCCCCATCTCTTTATGGAAAAAGGAGACCGCCTAGGCTACTCCAACGGAATCTTAACTCTGGCATTTGGGGCTATGATTCTTCTTCTCATTTTTAATGGCAATACCGAACGTTTGATTCCTCTCTATACTATCGGTGTCTTCGTGCCCTTTGCCCTTTCTCAGACTGGGATGATTCGTCATTGGAAAAAAGAAAAAGGGACAAATTTCTTAAAACCTGCTCTTGCCAATATCCTTGGGGCTATCATTTGCTACGCTATCGTGCTGATCCTGCTCTTTTTCCGTCTCAGTGATATCTGGCCTTTCTTCCCGATTATTCTCGTACTCACCCTACTCTTCTTGGCAATTCACAGCCATTACCAAAAAGTGGCCCAACAACTGCGTCTCTATGAAGGAATCGAAAAACGTACCTACGATGGCAATCTTGTCCTCGTTCTAGTAGGGAATGTCACACGCGTCAGCGTTGGAGCCATTAACTACGCCCAAAGTATTGGTGACGAAGTCTTAGCCATGCATATCTCTACTAAGGAAACAGCAGAAAAAGACCAAGAAATTCTCCAAGAATTTTCCGATTACTTCCCAATCATTACTCTGAAAAATATCAAGACCAGCTATCGCGATATCATCACGCCTACTGTCAAGTATGTCAAACGTATTTCCGAGGAAGCCCAGAAAAAGAACTATACAGTCACTGTCCTGGTACCCCAGTTTATCCCTAATAAACCTTGGCAAAATATTCTACACAATCAAATGAGCCTCAAACTCAAATACGCCCTCCGTTGGCACCAAGACGTTGTTGTCGCTAGCTACTCCTATCACTTAAAAGAATAAAGAAAAGGCCCTACCAGAAGCAAGAAGCTCCTGGCAAGGCCTTTTGCTGAATTCATCCACTATGCTTATACTCAATGAAAATCAAAGAGCAAACTAGGAAGCTAGCCGCAGGCTGCTCAAAGCACTGCTTTGAGGTTGTAGATGAAACTGACGAAGTCAGCTCAAAACACTGTTTTGAGGTTGCAGATGAAACTGACGAAGTCAGTCACATATATACGGTAAGGCAACGCTGACGTGGTTTGAAGAGATTTTCGAAGAGTATTAACTGAAAAGCGTGACTAGGAATATCATTGAATATGGTTAGCTAAATCTTCCTGAGCTTTTTTATTTGACTCAGCTTTTTCTTTTAGCCATTTTTCATAGAGTTCTTGGTACTGTTTAGCAGTTACTGGCTCCTTTTGCAATTCAACATATTTATAGTTGTCCGCATTTCCCTTATGACCAACGAATGAGAATGGACCTGTAAACGGTACAGTCTTACGGAAAATTGGGTTGGCTCCGCCACTTTGAACTGGTAGGAAGAGGGCGCTATCTGTCAACCAAGCTTGGGCTTCAGCATATTTTTCATAGCGAGCATTAGTATCTGTGATTTCAGCATCTGCCTGATCCAAGAGTTTCTTGTAGTCAGCAAGACCAATCTTATCCTTAACTTCCTTGTCTTTTCCTTCAGACAAGCCCATGTTTTTCAACTGAGAACCAGTCTCTGGATCTAGAATGGCTAGGTAAGTCTTCGGATCTGAGTAGTCTCCACCCCATCCTGAGACGTCAATATCGTAGTCTTTTTGTTCTGCTGTATCTGCAAAGTAGGTTGCCTGGTCTTTTTCATCTGGAGAAAGTTGGATAACATCGATGACAACATTATCCTTACCAAGAGTGGCTTCTACTGTTTGCTTGAGAGAGCCAGCCTGTTGCACATCTAACTTAGCAGTCTGGTCAACTGGCATATCCAAATGAATTGGGAAGGTTACTCCCTGAGCTTGCAGACTTTCTTTAGCCTTAGCAAATTTCTCTTTGGCCTTTTCAGGATTCAAGAAGGCTTGCTTACCATCGTTTAGGTTGATATTTGCCCAATCTTTACCGTAGTTGACAATTTTTTCATTGACAATATCACCGAAGTTCTTATCGCCAACTTGGACAAAGTTACTTGGTGTAATCGTGTTACGCAAGATACGGTCTGCTCCATCTTCACCATTTGTCTGCGCTGCATAAGCATGACGGTCAAAGGCAAAGTTGATAGCCTGACGGAAATCTTTATTTTGCATAGCTGCGCGTGAATCTGTCTTTTCCTTATCAGACTGTTTCATAGTCTGCTTGTAGCTTTGACGATTCACGTTGAAAAGATAATAGAAAGTAACTGAGTTTTGTGGTGTATAGGTAATCTTGTCCTCATTGCCCTTCTTGAGTTCAGCAAAGACTGAACTTGTTGGGAAGATACGACCATCTGTGTAGTTGCCTTCCAAAAATCCTCTTGTAATGCTGTCTTGGTCAGAACCGTCAAAGAAAGAAAGCTTCACTTTCTCGATTTTAACATTGTCCTTATCCCAATAGTTAGGATTTTTATCAAATTCAATCAAAGATTTTGAGGTGAAGGACTTAAACAAGTAAGGACCATTTGACAAGATGCTTGATGGCGTCACACTTCCAAAGTCATCCCCCTTAGACTTCAAGAAAGCTTCGTTTACAGGACTAAGAATACTTGCTGTTGTTTTAGAGTTCCAATAAGTCTCAGGTTGGTTGAGGGTGTATTGGAGTGTGTAATCATCCACTGCCTTAACACCAACAGTTCCAAAATCAGATGATTTCCCTTCAACATAGTCTGCTAGCCCTTTGATAGAATCTTGTACCAAGTACAAGTTCTCAGCCTTTTTATCAGCCGCATACTTAAGACCAGTCACAAAGTCATGAGCTGTTACATCCGCATACTCTTCTCCTTCAGAAGTGTACCATTTAGCCCCCTGACGGATTTTATAAGTGTAGGTCAAACCATCTTTTGACACAGTCCACGACTCAGCCATAGACGGGATGAGATTGCCATACTGGTCGTTTTCCAACAACCCATCAATCAAGTTGGTTGTGATACTAGATGTAGAGTCTCGGGTAGAAGTAATATAATCCAAGGTATCTGGGTTATTGACAAAGATATAAGAGTAAGTCTTGTCTGCATTACTTGATTGGGAAGACCCACATGCTGCTAGAGCTAGACCTGCTGTCAAAGCCATAGCTCCAAAAAGCATAACTTTTGATTTCTTCATGATTATTCTCCATTTTTACAGTATGTGAAATATTATACACCATTTGAGCAAAAATATAAAGCTTTTTGTACTTTTTTACAAAAATAAAAATCAGTAGACTCGAGTTCCTACTGATTTTTGATATGGTTCGTTTGGATTATGCAGCCAAAACTTTGCGTCCTTTACGACGACGAGCTGCCAATACGCGACGACCGTTTTTAGTTGACATACGGTTACGGAATCCGTGTTTGCGCGCACGACGAAGTTTACTTGGTTGATAAGTACGTTTCACGATGAATACCTCCTCATAGATTTTGTATTCGTTTAGCCGGCTATAAAGTGATCAGTTACTAAACATACTTTACTATTCTATCTGATTCTTTTACTTTTGTCAATAGCTCAAGGCAAATGTTTCCAGCTTTTTCGAATGTAAGCCCTATCTACGATACTGTTTCAAGAAACGAGTCATCTTTTCTTGTATTTGGGCTAGTTCATCAACACGAGGAAGGTAAACGATACGGAAGTGGTCTGGTTCCTGCCAGTTAAAACCTCGACCATGAACCAAGAGAACCTTTTCCTGTTTCAAGAAATTAAGGACAAACTGCTCATCATCATCGATACGGTACATATTGCGGTCGATTTTAGGGAAGATATAGAGTCCCGCCTTGGGTTTAACCGCAGATAAACCTGGAATCTCTTGAATGGCATTGTAGATGAAATTTCTTTGCTCGTAAATCCGTCCACCTGGAAGAAGCAATTCATCGACTGATTGGTGGCCACCCAAGGAAGTTTGTACGACTTGCTGGGCCAAAACATTAGAGCAAAGGCGCATATTGGACAACATATTGAGCCCTTCGATATAGCCTTTAACGTGTGTCTTAGGACCAGACAAGACCATCCAACCCACACGGAAACCAGCAATACGGTGGGATTTTGATAGACCATTCATGCTGACACAGAAGACATCTGGTGCCAAGCTCGCCACAGGCGTATGCACATGCCCATCCATTACCATGCGGTCGTAAATTTCATCCGCAAAGATAATCAAATCGTTTTGACGGGCAATCTCAATAATCTCCAGCAAGAGTTCTTTAGGATAAAGGGCTCCAGTTGGGTTATTTGGATTGATAAGGACGATTGCCTTGGTATTGGAAGTGATTTTTGACTTGATATCGTCAATATCTGGGTACCATTCGGCAGCTTCATCACAGATATAGTGAACGGCATTTCCCCCAGCTAGACTGACAGCCGCTGTCCAGAGAGGATAGTCTGGCATAGGCACCAAGACTTCATCCCCATTGTCCAAAAGCCCCTGCATGGACATGACAATCAGTTCACTAACACCATTTCCAAGGTAAATATCATCAATATCTACGTTGGGGAATTTCTTCAATTGGCAATACTGCATGATAGCCTTACGGGCTGAGAAAATCCCTTTGGAGTCAGAATAACCTTCACTATCACGCGCATTCATAATCAAGTCATGAATGACCTCGTCTGGCGCTGTAAAGCCAAATTCTGCTGGATTTCCTGTGTTCAGACGTAAAATCTTTTCTCCGTTTGCTCGCATCCGCATGGCTTCTTCCAAAACAGGGCCACGGATATCATAAGCAACATGCTCTAACTTACTAGACTTGTTATATTCTTTCATCTTGTTTCCTCAATTCTTCAGGATAGTAACATTATACCACTAGAAAGAGAATGCGACAAGTTTGCTGAAATGTGTTACTAGATTCGTATAGAAGAAAAACCTCACTAAAAGCGAGGTCAAGACAGGGGAAATAGCAGGAATTTTGCCAAAGACAGATCACATACCAAAAGATAAACCTAGAAAAAGCAAGCCTAAAAAGGAGTCATAAAGAAGATTGAACATGAGGAAAAGCCCCCATATCGTCAAGTAATCCCAACGCCCACTTCGTTTAGCAACTAGGAATAAAAACAGATGGTAGAGTACATGAAAGACTAAAAAGCCGATAAAACCTGGATAAATAAGGGGAATCAGTCTCTCTAATTGCCAGATTATGACAACTTCTACCAAGACTGAAACTAGGATGATTGCATAATAAAGGAAATTTGATTTTTGAAAAGAGTTTTTCATCATTCTCCCTCCCTTCACTTTTTTCCTGCTATCCTTTCTTTTATTTTATCATATATTTATATAGATTTTGAGCACTAACATTCTTTTAAAAAATACTTTTTTTGCTTTACTTCTATAGTGAAAAGGTTTACAATTATAGTAAGAAAATTTCAGGAGGTTTCATTATGGCACAACGTTACCAAAATATCATGGTCGCAATCGATGGTTCTAAAGAAGCGGACTTGGCTTTTGTCAAGGGAGTTCATTCTGCTCTACGAAACGACGCTAAACTCACCATCGCACATGTCATTGACACACGCGCACTCCAAAGCGTATCCACCTTTGATGCTGAAGTTTACGAAGAACTCCAAGTCGACGCTGAAAGTCTGATGAAAGAGTACGAAAAACGTGCGAAAGATGCTGGTGTGGCAGATGTTCACATCGTTATTGAAATGGGAAATCCAAAGACCCTACTAGCACGTACTATTCCAGATGCAGAGGAAGTGGACCTCATCCTCGTTGGCGCAACAGGTCTCAACGCCTTTGAACGCCTCTTGGTCGGCTCTTCATCTGAATACATTCTCCGCCATGCTAAGGTCGATTTGCTGGTTGTGAGAGAACAAGAAAAAACCTTATAATCACGAAGAAAAGGAGCTCAGCGCTCCTTTTTGTTTACTATTTATACTTCTTCAAACCACATCAACGTCCATCTACAACCTCAAAGCAGTGCTTTGAGCAGCCTGCGGCTAGTTTCCTAGTTTGCTCTTTGATTTTCATTGAGTATTATTTCTCTCTTTATGGCGTTCATAAGCCTTGAGCTGACGCTGCAGTTCCTTTTTAATAGCAGGTTCTGGAGCATATTTTTCTTCCCAATCATCTGGCTTTAAGATTTTGTGGGTCACTGGATCAAAATGAGCCTTGCCATCTGGGAAAATTTTCCCCATATTGGCCTGATGGACGATATCAAAAATACGTTCTGGGTCCACCCCCATCAAGACAAAACTACCGTAGGTGAAATAAAGCGTGTCAATCAAGGCATCCACCTGACCTATCAAATCTTGCTGGGCAGGCGTCTTCTTGGCTACTTTATCTGCTGCCTTATCAAGAGCTTGATGAAGTTGCAATACAGCTTGACCAAAATCTTCTTCAGAAGGACTGGCTGCTCGAACAAACTCCACCAATTCTTCTATTTTAAAGCCAGCCCTGTGGGTAGCACCTTCTAAATCCCAAGCTCGAGGTTCTTCTTGGGTTCGTTCATCCATCATGTGGTGGAAGGTCTTGACCTTATTGAAATGATAGTCACGGCTGACAAAGACTTTTTCTGAAGCCAAAACACCAAAATGTTCTAAGGCCTTGTGAATTCCGTCTTGCTGATTACTGGTAGTGATGTGCTTGGCCACTTCCTTGACACTGCTACTACCATTTCCCATAGCAACCGACATCCCAACACCTGCCAGCATTTCTAGGTCGTTATCTGAGTCACCAAAGGCCATGACTTGGTTGAGATCAAAACCATATTCTTTCCCAACTCGTCGAATGCCTTCCAATTTAGAGTTTCCTTGATTAATGACATCCGCTGCAAAAGGATTGCTACGTGTCAATTTCAAGTCTTCAAAATCAGCTGCTGCCTTCTCAGATTCTTCTGGCGTCATCAGCATCAAAACTTGGTAGATAGGCTGATTCATCAGGTGAAGCAGGTCTTCTTCCTTTTGGGGAACAACCTTGCTGACCATGCGATTAAAGGAATGACTCACCGTCCGAGTTAAAACAGAGGGAACGAAGCGACTGATTCTTTGGGAAAAAGAACCCAGACCAAAGGACATGATTTTAGAACCCAACATGGCATCCTTGGTCCCTAGGGCAATCTCCTTACCCTCTTTTTTAGCATAAGTAATTAGATGACGCAAATGTAACTTGGAAATTGGGCTCGTGAACAAGACTCTTTCTTTAGTAAAGATATACTGGCCATTGTAGGTTACCGCAAAATCCAGATCCAAGTCATCCATCAATTCCTTAACAAAAAAAGGTCCTCGTCCTGTCGCTACACCGACAAGCACCCCTTGTTCCTTGACAATCTTAATCGCGTCCTTAGTGGATTTCAAAACACTCTTGCGATCGTTGACCAAGGTTCCATCGATATCAAAAAAAACAGCTTTGACTTCCATCCTATCCCAATCTCCCCTTTTGTGATACAATGATTATACCACATTTCAGAAAGAGTGAGTAAATCATGCCTAAGAAAATCCTTGTTTTACATACGGGTGGGACTATTTCCATGCAGGCCGATGCTTCTGGCGCTGTTGTGACGAGTTCAGATAATCCCATGAACCATGTGTCCAATCCTCTTGAAGGAATCCAAGTCCACGCCTTGGACTTTTTTAACCTGCCAAGCCCTCATATCAAACCCAAGCATATGCTGGCCCTCTACCAAAAAATCAAAGAGGAAGCGGCTAACTACGATGGAGTGGTAATCACACACGGGACCGATACTTTAGAGGAAACAGCCTATTTCCTTGATACCATGGAGGTTCCCCATATGCCTATCGTTCTAACAGGGGCCATGCGCAGCTCCAACGAACTCGGCAGTGACGGGGTTTATAATTATCTGAGTGCTTTGCGGGTAGCTAGCGATGACAAGGCTGCTGACAAAGGAGTTTTGGTTGTTATGAACGATGAAATCCACGCTGCCAAGTATGTCACCAAAACACATACGACCAACGTCAGCACCTTCCAGACTCCAACACACGGGCCACTTGGCCTCATCATGAAACAGGAAATCCTCTACTTTAAAACAGCTGAACCTCGTGTCCGTTTTGACCTTGATCACATACAAGGCTTAGTCCCTATCATCTCTGCTTATGCTGGTATGACAGATGAGCTGATTGATATGCTTGATTTGGAACAATTGGACGGTTTGATCATCCAAGCCTTCGGAGCTGGTAATATTCCCAAAGAAACGGCTCAAAAATTAGAAAGCCTTCTGCAAAAAGGAATCCCAGTCGCCCTGGTTTCACGATGCTTTAACGGTATCGCTGAGCCTGTTTATGCCTACCAAGGTGGGGGCGTACAGTTGCAAAAATCTGGTGTCTTCTTTGTTAAAGAACTCAACGCCCAAAAAGCCCGCTTGAAACTCCTCATCGCCCTCAATGCCGGACTAACAGGACAGGATTTGAAAGACTATATGGAAGGCTAATACTCTTCGAAAATCTCTTCAAACTATGTCAGCGTCGCCTTACAGTATGTATGGTTACTGACTGTGTCAGTTCTATCTACAACCTCAAAGCAGTGCTTGGAGTAACCTGCGGCTAGCTTCCTGGTTTGCTCTTTGATTTTCATTGCGTATAACTCCTTCTCTAGAAAACAAAATCAGGAAATCTTCACGATTCCCTGATTTTTTCTATTTCCGTTTTCGTGTTGAACGACGTTCTGTCAAACCATGAGGCAAGAGAACTTCACGTTCTTCCAACTCTTCCTTGTGCATAATCTTAGTCAACATACGCATACTAATAGCACCAAGGTCATAAAGAGGTTGGGCAATAGTTGTCAAGTTTGGACGGGTAAAACGTGAGATTTGTGAATCATCACTAGTAATGATTTCAAACTCTTCCGGTACTGATACACCGTGGTCAGCCAAACCATTCAAGACACCTGCTGCCAATTCATCACCGGTTACAACTGCTGCAGTTGCGTTTGATGAAATTAAACGCTCTGCCAAGGCATAGCCATCTTCATAAGTGTATTTAGACTCAAATACCAATCCTTCGCTATAAGAAATACCTGCTTTTTTCAAGGCTTCCTTGTAGCCAACCAAACGAACCTTACCATTGATATCATCCACCAGTGGACCGCTAACAAAAGCAATGCGTTCATTTTCTTTAGCAAGGTAGGTCACTGCATCAATCGTAGCTTGTTTATAGTCAATATTAACACTTGGAAGTTGGTGTTCTACATCTACTGTTCCCGCAAGAACAACTGGTGTTCGAGATCGAGAAAACTCTGAACGAATTTTTTCAGTCAAGTGGTAACCCATAAAGATGATACCATCCACTTGCTTAGAAAACAGTGTATTGACAACTGAAACTTCCTTGTCATCATCCTCATCACTGTTAGCAAGGACGATATTATACTTGTACATTTCAGCGATATCATCAATCCCCTTAGCAAGCGTTGAGAAATAACCATTAGTGATATTTGGGATCACGACACCGACAGTGGTTGTCTTTTTACTTGCAAGACCACGCGCTACGGCATTTGGACGGTAATCCAAACGATCAATCACCTCAAGCACTTTTTTACGAGTATTCTCTTTTACATTTTTATTGCCATTAACTACACGGCTAACCGTCGCCATTGAAACCCCTGCTTCACGGGCGACATCATAAATCGTTACTGTATCGTCTGTATTCATTCCATTTCCTTTCTATATCATACCTCACGAGACTCCAAAAAAGAGACGGTATGAAAATTTCGTTTTCATGATTCTACTTATTCCATTTTATCACTATTTGTAAACACTTTCAAGCATTTTTTGAAGATTGTTTGAAAAAAATTTCATAGAAAACTATGTTTATGAAGAAAAAATCGCCTTTTCTTGATTTTTAATCCTATTTGCTGTATGATAAGGGAAAAGAAAGGGGGCAGAGATATGGCTTTTACTAATACCCAGATGCGGTCTGCTAGTTTTGGTATTGTTACCAACTTGCCTGATGATGTCATTGACTCTTTTTGGTATATCATCGACCACTTCTTAAAAAATGTCTTTGAACTGGAAGAAGAACTCGAGTTTCAATTACTCAATAACCAAGGAAAAATTACCTTCCACTTTTCAAGTCAACACCTCCCTACAGCCATTGATTTTGACTTCAACCATCCCTTTGACCCTCTTTATCCGCCAAGAGTACTGGTTTTAGACATGGATGGTAGAGAAACTATCCTTCTCCCAGAAGAAAACGACCTATTTTAAAAACTCTAGCCTTCAGTTACAAACGACTGAAAACTAGAGTTTTTTCTATTTTTTCAAAGCATTATACAAGTTGCGAATAGGTTGCTTTAATGTCGGATGGATAAAATGAGGCGCAATTTCTTGTAGAGACTCAAGAACAAAAAGGCGTTCCGCTATGTAAGGATGAGGCAAGATAAGCTTGTCTGTATAAATGACCTGATCCTCCACAAAGAGCAAGTCCAAATCAATCAAACGAGGTCCCCAATGCACTTCTCTAACTCGTCCCAGCTCTGCCTCAATAGCCAACAAGGTTTCTAACAAGACTGGTGCGGGCAACCAGGTTTCCACCTCAACCACTTGATTGGCAAAGCTATCCTGCTCCACTCCACCCCAAGGCTCCGTCGCTAAGACACTGGACTCTTTGAGAATATGTATGCCACGAGCTCGCAGTTTGTCAATGGCTTGCTCCAAGTTCGCTTGCTTATCCCCCATATTGCTCCCTAGGGCGATAAAGGCCCGTTGCTTACGACGATGAATAGTCACCGAACAAGTATCTAGTGGCAAATGCACTGGCGCCCAAGGTTTTTTCAGTTCCAACTTAATTTCTTGGACAAGAGGATAGGTCTCAAAAGTACGTTCTACCAACTTGTAAGCTACCGTTTCAATCAGGTCCTCAGTTTTTTCCTGAAACCAAGACGTCCACTGCTGACACAATTCTCCATAATGAACAGAGGCCGTTAAATCCAAGTCTGTAGCCGCCTTGGTCATATCATAGGATAGGATGGCTGAAACGACAAACTTCTGCCCCAATTCTTTCTCACTAGGGAACAGACCATGATAGGCAAAAATTTCCAAATCTTTAATCTGCAATTGATCCATAATGATTCCTTTCTAGAAAAATCCGCTTGAAGCGGATTCTTTTTATACTCAATGAAAATCAAAGTGCAAACTAGGAAGCTAGCCGCAGGCTGCTCAAAACACTGTTTTGAGGTTGCAGATGGAAGCTGATGTGGTTTGAATTTGATTTTCGAAGAGTATTATAGTCCCATTAAACGATAAGCCTGATCTCGGAGGTCCTTATCTGTTTCAAATAGACCACGAGCTACTGTCGTCAAGGTTGCAGTGCCTGGTTTTCTGACACCACGCATACTCATACACATATGTTCCGCCTCAATGACAACAAAGGTTCCTTTAGCACCTAGATAGTCCATCAATGCATCGGCCACTTCGATATTCAAACGTTCTTGAATTTGTGGTTTTTTAGAATAAACTTCAACCGTACGGGCTAGCTTAGACAGGCCTGCCACACGGCCATCTGGAATGTAGGCAATATGCGCTTTCCCATAAAATGGCAAAAAGTGGTGTTCACACATGGTGTGGAAAACGATATCCTTTTCTACCACCATATTATCGTCGATAATCTCAAAGGATTTTGACAAATGTTCCTCCGCTGTTTGACCAAGACCTGAAAAAATCTCTTGGTACATACGAGCGACACGAGCAGGTGTTTCCTGCAAGCCCTCGCGGTTAACGTCCTCTCCTACAGCCTCGATAATCATTTTTACAGCTGTTTCAATCTTTTGTGTATCCATTTTCGTTCTTCCTCTCCATCAGATAAGCTCTCACTTGGCTCAAGAAATACAAGGAACCTGTGACAATCCTAACTATTTGTTTCTCTTCTGTTTTATCTATCAATTTCTGCTCTAGAAAATCCTGCCAACTTTGGTAGCTGAGATTTCTAGACTTGGCTGTCTCTTTCAGCAAGCTTTCATCAGTCGCCCGACTGTCGTCAAAATGTGTCAGAGTAAGCTCGGTATCTGGCATGGCCTCCAGCAAGTCCAACATATCCTCCAAAGCCTTGGTTTTGATACAGGTAAAGAGGATTTCCTTATGATAATCTGCAAAGCGTTCTTGCAAGGTTGTCAATAAAGCCTTGATAGCATGAGGATTGTGGGCTCCATCCAAAATCATCAAGGGGTCTCGAGACACAACCTCCAAACGCCCATGCCAACTTGTTTCTTCCAAGGCCTGAGCAAGCAAGCCATTGCTTGCTAGTTCTCGCCCATCTTCTTGACAAAAAGTATCAAGCAAAGCTAGGGCCATCCCAGCATTCTCTATCTGGTGCAAACCAAGTAAACCTGTCTGAAAACGACCTTGTCTAACAGAACTGGTATAATCAAAGACTTCTCCCGTTACCACACTCTCTTGGTGACTAACTTGATAATCTTTCCCATAGGCAAGTCTCGGTGCATTTTTATCTTCTGCAATAGAGTCAATCACAGCTAGCGCTTCTGGAGCGATACGGCCTGTCACCAAGGAAATACCTTGTTTGATAATACCAGCTTTCTGCTCTGCTATGGCTTCCAAGGTGTCTCCAAGTAGGGCTACATGGTCCAATCCAATGGTCGTAATGCCTGTCAAAATGGGCTGGCAGACATTGGTACTATCCAAAAGTCCGCCCATACCGACTTCCATGATGGCCACGTCTACTTGCTCTGAGGCAAAGTAATCATAGGCTATAGCTGTGATGATCTCAAACTCGGTTGTTCTCTGCAAATTAGCGGCCGCTCCCCCCTCCAGCAAAGACTGATAGTCTGCCATGAGGGCTTCTAGTCTAGCCTCTGGGACAGATTCCCCATTGATGCTAATCTGCTCTGTGTAATGAATGAGATAGGGCGAGCTGAAAACACCAACTCTCAGCCCTAGCTTTTCTAGCATATTTTTCAAAAAAGCAATGGTAGACCCCTTGCCATTGGTTCCTCCAATATGGATGACCTTGAGTTTGAGATGGGGATTGCCACGCAAGGCTAATAGTTCCACCATGCGTTCCAAGCCAAAATGCGGTTGGTCGGTCCGATAGTGGGCAATCCACTGATTATTTTCAATTTCTTTCATCTTATTTATATTGTTTTAAATCTAGATTTTCCGCTTCATCAGCCAGACGAATAGCGGAGGCAATTTCAACCGCCATCTTGTGACTAGCTACGTCATGCACTCGCACCACTTCTACACCCTGTCTCGTAGCGATACTAGTTACATGAGCAGAGGCCGTATCTCGATTGCGGAAACCAAGTTCTGTCTCAGGATTGACTTCAAAACCACTTTCTTCAAGGATATTGATGACAAAGCGCTTGCGCGAAACTCCAAGAAAGATTGGATAACCCTTCTGATGGAGTTTATCCAGATCCCGTAAAAGAAGCAGATTTTCTTTCTTGGTCAGACCAAAGCCAATTCCTGGGTCCAACAGGATATTTTCTTGTGCAATTCCAGCTTGATTTGCTCTCGCTAGTGCTCGTTCAAAGAAAGTCTCCATCAAGTCTTCGATTGGCAATGTTTCAAAGTCAGCTAACTCTTCCTCTGTAAAAGCTTGACCAAAACCAAAATGAGGGAAGATGAGCGAGCTAGGGTGCTGAGGTCGCGCCATGACTGGATTAAACATAATGACTACTTTCGCTCCAGCCTTAGCTACCATATGGGCCATTTTTTCATCACCCATAAGACCAGTGATATCATTGACTAGATTGGCACCAGCAGCCAAAGCAGCCTCTGCTACCTGACTCTTCCAAGTATCAATAGAGATGAGGACATCACTTTCCTTGCGAATCGCTTTAATCACTGGAACAACACGCTGGATTTCCTCTTCTATCTCAACATAGCCACTTCTTCCCGGCCGAGTCGATTCTCCGCCTATATCGAGCATACTGGCCCCTTCTGCTATCAATTTACGAGCCTGCTGGAGTGCTTGCTCAAGAGCAAAAAATTGACCACCGTCCGAAAAGGAGTCTGGGGTTACATTGATAATTCCGCAAATAGCTGTCTTTGCATGATTGGCTTTACTTGACATATCGGTCACTCCCTCAAGGCTTTTCACCATATTATTTCTCTATTTTACCATAAAAAGAAAAAGATGGACACGATTGAATTCATCTTTTTCCCAGTAGAAACAAGTAAGCAATTGTCAAAAATCTTAAACAGAAAGCCCTAATGTCCGACTCATGATCACCACAAGAGCCAACAAACAGAAAGCAACCCCATTCACAATCATGTGAAGTAAGATAGACATTTCCAAACGTTGGGTCTTGTAAGCCGTCCAAGACAGAACGATCGACATACCTCCATAAATCAATAAAGAAGGTAAATTACTTGGTTGATGCAATAAAGCAAACACAATCGCACCAACTACAAATCCCCAGTTCTCCTTGCCTCGGAAAATCTTTTTAGGAACAATCCCACGGCACAAGATTTCCTCACAAATCGGAGCAAGCAAGGCTAGCAAGAAGAAACTGGAAATCAGAGAACTATGCTGAACCATATCGTTAATCTGAGACTGATTACTTGTTGTCGTCTCATTTGACAGTTGTAACAAGATAGAACCAAGTATATTTGAACAGATAATGACTAAATAACTCAAGCCCAAACGTGCCAAATCCTTAGCTCTAAAAAAAGAAAAATTAAAACTTGCTAACTGCGTTTTACGAGCTCCAATGATAAATAGTGCCAGAACCACAATTGAAATACCAGCAACTATCAGCCCTGACTGTAACAGTGGTACTTCATGTAAAGCTAAAATTGCAGTAACTGCTAAAGGAATCTGATATAAAATTGTCGCTAACAAAAAGACCAAAAGCCAACCTGCACGATTCAACAATTCTTTCCACATACTTTTCCCTTTCATCACCTATCTCCTTTATATTAAAAAAGGGGGAAAATCCCCCTGGGTAATTCTATTATAGGGCCATGCTGATGTAGTTAAGGATAAACAAGGCATCCAAAATCCAAATCATGACATGAACATCTTTAGCTTGACCTTTGACAAGCTTAGTCAAAGTGTAAGTCAAGAAACCAACTGCAATCCCTTGAGTTATAGAGTAGCTGAATCCCATAAAGATAGATGTAAAGAAGGCAGGAACTGCTTCAGACATATCGTCCCAATGGATATTTTTCAAGCTAGCCAACATCATAATCCCAACGATAATCAAGATTGGAGCTGTAGCGGCTGTTGGTACAATCGCTAGAAGTGGGCTAAAGAAGCTTGAAATTGCAAAACAGATTGCCACAACCAAGGCTGTCAAACCAGTACGTCCACCTGCACCGATACCAGCAGCAGACTCAACATAAGTCGTTACGTTTGAAGTACCTGCGATGGCACCAATTGAAGTACCAATCAAGTCAGAGTAAAGAGCCTTGTCTAACTTAGCTGATTGATGATTTTCACCATTTGTCGCTACAATACCAACTTTTTCACCTGTACCGATCAAGGTACCAATCGTGTCAAAAATATCTGTCAATGAGAAGGCAAGAATGGCCATCAGAGTTTCAGGCAAGCGCGCTGTATCTGAAATCAAAGCTCCTAAACCTTCTGAACCAAGAGCTGCACCAAAGACTGTCTTCAAGTCTTCAAAGGCTGCACCAACATGGTTATTAGCAAAATCGATACTAGACAAATCTACCAAACCAACTGCAATAGCAAGAACAGTTGTTGTCAAGATAGAGAGGATAATTCCTCCTTTAATTCCTTTGATAACAAAGAAGATTGTGATAGCAAGTCCTGCAAGAGCCACCAAAACAGCTGGATTATTAAAGCTGACCAAGCCTGGAACTGCTGACGCATTTGCTGTAATCGCTGCTTGAGCCTTGTCAGCCCCTTCTCCTGCAACCGTGTAGTTCCCTGGATCAATAGAGAATTTCAAAAGTCCAGCATTCTTAATTCCCACGTAGGCAAGAAAGACACCGATACCAGCTGAAATTGCTGAGCGAAGGGCATTTGGAATCGATTCAATGATCATTTTACGAACATTTGTTAAGGTAATAATCAATGAGATAACCCCACAGATGAAGACCATAGCCAAGGCTTCTTGCCATGAATAACCGAGTCCAAATACGACTGTAAAGGTAAAGAAGGCATTGAGTCCCATACCTGGCGCTTGAGCATATGGCAAGTTAGCATAGAAGGCCATCATCAAGGTACCAGCAACTGCACCAATAATCGTGGCTAGGAAGACACCCTGAGCAGGCATTCCTGTTTGCGAAAGAATTTGTGGGTTTACAAAGAGAATATAACTCATTGCAAAGAAAGTTGTTAAACCAGCGAGAACCTCTGTACGAACGTCTGTACCGTTCTCTTTTAGTTTAAATAATTTGTCCATTATCAATCTCCTTTTAATTTTTACGAACAATAATAGAATTATATCATTTATCATTCACTTTTTCAATATCTTTGTTTGATTTATTTAAGAATTTGATGAAATTTCATTTTTTGTTTCGAATCTGCTTTTCTGCCTGCTTTCTGCTATAATAGTAGACATCTTATCTGAAAAGACACTAGAAAGGTCCCTATGACGAAGAAAATTATTGCAGTTGATTTGGATGGAACCCTGCTCAACTCAGACAGTCAGATTTCTGACTTTACCAAAGAAACCATTAAAAAAGTTTCTGAAAAAGGGCATCAGGTTATTATTACGACTGGTCGCCCTTACCGCATGTCAAAAGATTTCTACCATGAACTAGGCTTAGACACTCCTATGATTAATTTCAACGGCTCCCTTACCCATTTACCAGACCAAGTTTGGGACTTTGAAAAGTGTTTGACCGTAGACAAAAAATATCTGCTAGATATGGTTCAACGTTCAGAAGATATTCAAGCCGATTTTATCGCTGGAGAATATCGTAAAAAATTCTATATTACAAATCCTAATGAAGAAATTGCCAATCCCAAACTATTTGGTGTAGAAGCTTTCCAGCCTGAAGATCAATTCCAGCCTGAATTGGTGACCAAGGATCCTAACTGTATTCTGTTACAGACCAGAGCCAGTGACAAGTATGCCCTAGCAAAAGAAATGAACGCCTTCTACCAGCATCAACTTTCTATTAATACCTGGGGAGGTCCCCTCAATATCCTTGAATGTACCCCAAAAGGAATCAATAAGGCCTTCGCTTTAGACTACTTGCTCAAGGTAATAAACCGTGACAAAAAGGATTTGATCGCCTTTGGAGATGAACACAATGATACCGAAATGCTAGCTTTTGCTGGAAAGGGTTATGCCATGAAAAATGCCAATCCTGAGCTACTCCCCTATGCAGATGAGCAAATCTCACTGACCAATGACCAAGATGGGGTTGCCAAAACCCTACAAGACTTATTCTTATAACCTATACTGATACTCAATGAAAATCAAAGAGCAAACTAGGAAGCTAGCCGTAGGTTGCTCAAAGCACTGCTTTGAGGTTGTAGATGAAACTGACGAAGTCAGTAACATATATATACGGCAAGGCGAAGCTGACGTAGTTTGAAGAGATTTTCGAAGAGTATGACCAGCTTGCGAGCTGGTCTTTGTGTTCTTTTCACAGTCTCATCAACCGCTTAATCGATTGTTCTACTTATTGCCTCCAAAACATTGGAAAAGGTTTTTTACGATATATTTCACATATAAATACAAGAGAGCTCGTCATACTCGACTCTGTTGACATAAAATCAATCCAGTCCTATTGTCCCTGTTCTCGGCCAATATCAAGGAGGATAGCTATGAAAGCTGTTGTTGTAAATCCAGAAAGCACTGGTGTTGCTATTGAAGAAAAAGTACTCCGTCCACTTAAAACTGGAGAAGCACTTGTAGAAATTGAATACTGTGGTGTTTCCCACACTGATAATCTAATAAAAACCTATTTTAAAAGTTGGAATGCGCTTCCAACTTTTTTATATTAAATTTTTAAATAGGGATTCAAAAAATTCCTCAAAAACTTACTATATCAACATCTTCAAATAAATCGTTTTTCCTTTTTTATGTTAAATAGTTGATTTTTATATGAAAACGGTTTATACTTAAAAAGTCTTAAAGTTTTCTTAAACAATGGGCACAACATTTTATAAGGAGGAATGACAATAATGAGTATCGGAATCATTATTGCGAGCCACGGTGAATTTGCTGCAGGTATTCATCAGTCAGGATCTATGATTTTTGGTGAACAAGAAAAGGTTCAAGTTGTAACCTTTATGCCAAATGAAGGTCCAGATGACCTATATGCTAAATTTAACAACGCTGTGGCTGCATTTGACGCAGAAGATGAGGTGCTAGTTTTGGCTGACCTTTGGAGTGGTTCTCCATTCAACCAAGCTAGTCGCGTGATGGGAGAAAATCCTGATCGTAAGTTTGCCATCATCACAGGACTTAACTTACCGATGTTAATCCAAGCCTATACAGAGCGCCTCATGGACGCTACAGCAGGTGTGGAAAAAGTCGCTGCGAATATTATCAAAGAAGCCAAAGATAGCATCAAAGCTCTTCCAGAAGAGTTAAATCCAGTTGAAGAAGTTGCAAGTGCTGCAGCTGCTCCAGTTGCCCAAGCTGCTATCCCAGAAGGAACTGTTATCGGTGACGGTAAACTGAAAATCAATCTTGCCCGTCTAGACACTCGTTTACTTCACGGTCAGGTTGCAACTGCTTGGACTCCAGATTCAAAAGCAGATCGTATCATCGTTGCTTCAGATAACGTTGCAAACGACGATCTTCGTAAAGAATTGATTAAACAAGCAGCTCCTAACGGAGTAAGAGCCAATGTTGTACCAATCCAAAAATTAATTGAGGTTTCAAAAGACCCACGTTTTGGAGAAACTCATGCCCTTATCTTGTTTGAAACACCTCAAGATGCCCTTCGTGCAATCGAAGGTGGCGTGCCAATCAAGACCCTTAACGTAGGTTCTATGGCTCACTCAACAGGTAAAACAATGATTAACAACGTTTTGTCTATGGACAAAGAAGATGTTGCAACATTTGAAAAAATGCGTGACCTCGGTGTTGAATTTGACGTACGTAAAGTACCAAACGACACCAAAAAAGATTTGTTTGACTTGATCAGCAAAGCCAACGTTCAATAATAGAAATCAAAACTATCGAAGAATTCTAAGAAAATTTTTCACTTTATTATCATTAAATAGAAAAGGAATAAAACCATGTCAGATATTTCAATTATTTCTGCTGTCTTGGTTGTAGTTGTTGCCTTCCTTGCAGGTCTTGAAGGTATCCTCGACCAATTCCAATTCCATCAACCAATCGTCGCATGTACCCTTATCGGACTTGCAACTGGTAACCTCGAAGCAGGTGTTATGCTTGGTGGATCACTTCAAATGATCGCCCTTGGTTGGGCAAACATCGGAGCTGCCGTAGCTCCTGACGCTGCTCTTGCATCTGTTGCCGCAGCAATTATCTTGATCAAAGGTGGTAACTTTACTACTGAAGGTATCGCCGTTGCAACAGCAACAGCTATCCCTCTTGCCGTAGCTGGACTTTTCTTGACAATGATTGTTCGTACAATCTCAGTTGGTTTGGTTCACACTGCAGATGCTGCTGCTAAAGAAGGAAATATTGCGGCTGTTGAGCGTGCTCACTTTATCGCACTTCTTCTTCAAGGTCTTCGTATTGCTATCCCTGCTGCCTTCCTTATCGCTATCCCAGCTTCTGCCGTTCAAGATGCTCTTAAATTGATGCCAGACTGGTTGAACGGTGGTATGGCTGTCGGTGGTGCTATGGTCGTTGCCGTTGGTTACGCTATGGTTATCAACATGATGGCAACTCGTGAAGTATGGCCATTCTTCGCAATCGGTTTTGCTTTTGCTGCCATTTCTCAATTGACTTTGATTGCCCTTGGTGTAGTCGGTGTTGCCCTTGCCTTCATCTACCTTAACCTTTCAAAACAAGGTGGTAACGGTGGCGGCGGAGCTGCAACTTCTAACGACCCAATCGGTGATATCCTAGAAGACTACTAGAAAGGGGAACAATCATGACTGAAAAACTTCAATTATCAAAATCAGATCGTAAAAAAGTTTGGTGGCGTTCACAATTCCTTCAAGGTTCTTGGAACTACGAGCGTATGCAAAACTTGGGTTGGGCTTACTCATTGATCCCAGCTATCAAAAAATTGTACACTACTAAAGAAGACCAAGCTGCTGCTCTTGAGCGTCACCTTGAGTTCTTCAACACTCACCCATACGTAGCTGCTCCAATCATGGGGGTTACTCTTGCACTTGAAGAAGAACGTGCGAACGGTGTTGAAATCGACGACGCTGCTATCCAAGGGGTTAAAATCGGTATGATGGGACCTCTTGCTGGTATCGGTGACCCAGTATTCTGGTTTACAGTTCGTCCTATCCTTGGAGCTCTTGGTGCATCACTTGCTGCATCTGGTAACTTGGTTGGTCCACTTCTCTTCTTCTTCGGATGGAATGCGATCCGTATGGCCTTCCTATGGTACACACAAGAGTTTGGTTACAAAGCTGGATCTGAAATCACTAAAGACATGTCTGGTGGTATCTTGAAAGACATCACTAAAGGAGCTTCTATCCTTGGTATGTTCATCCTTGCTGTTCTTGTACAACGTTGGGTATCGATCAACTTCACTGTTAACCTTCCAGGTAAACAATTGGCTGAAGGTGCCTACATCAACTTCCCAGAAGGAGCTGTATCAGGTGCTGAATTGAAAGGTATCCTTGGACAAGCACTTGGTGGATTGAGCCTAGATAAGATTCAACCACAAACCCTTCAAGGTCAGTTGAATTCATTGATTCCAGGATTGATGGGACTTCTCCTTACTTTCCTTTGCATGTGGTTGCTTAAGAAAAAAGTATCACCAATCTCAATCATCCTTGCACTCTTTGCAGTAGGTATCGCAGCTCGTTTCTTCGGTATCATGTAATCTTGGTGAGAATGTACAAACAAAAAAAGAATCAGGTTTATCACCTGATTCTTTTGGCTCTTTGTCAAATAGTGTTGATGAAGAACCTAATGAAAAAAGAATCCAACAAAAATTGGACTACCTGTCTCCGGTTGAATACCGAAGACGGTAGCCCTAGGGTGTTTTTATTAAATTCTCACTTTTTGGGGTCAGTCCCTAAGCCTGATAGTAATTTTTTGTTCCTACTATTCCCCTTTAGTCATTTACTACTTTAAGTTGCATTGCTTTAGCTACTTCTTCTGCCTTTGATCCCTTAGGTGTATGGATTTCTACATCTGGGTTACAGTTATCCACAAAATAGAAGTATTCTGTAATTTCTGTTACACTTGCTGGAATTGTAATAGATTTAATTGATGATGTCCCCCAAAATACTAATGTTCCAATACTCTTTGTTCCTTCTGGGAATACAACTGATTCTAATGAACTATCAGAGTTGAAAACATCATCTTCTACTGTTTCTATTGACTTACCAAAGTGGACATACTTTAACTTATTGTCAATCGTAAACGCACCTTTTCCAATATATCGTACTGTATCTGGTAAAACGATTGCCTCACAATGTTTCAAGTTCGCAAGATCACGTTCTCCAATTGCGATAACAGGTTTACCTTTAATTTCCTTTGGTACACGAACAACCTTATCGTCAGAAGTACAACTATAGATGACATAACCTTCTTCCCATAAATATACGCATGTTAATATATTAATATATTTAAGGATTTATAACTATAGTTCCTTAATTTTCCCAGTAAAAAAACGAAAGGCACCACAAGTTATTTATGTGTTTTCTTTAAACGATTCATGTACTTCTGTCGCAACTTCTCACCCGCCTTTAATTGCGGTTGCGATAGATTGGGGACCTAAATATGCATCCCCTGTTATTAGTTCATTTCTATTGTATTCTGATGTTGACCGAAAGTCAAATTTTTACCTTTCATCTAGAACACTAAAGTCTACTTTTGTTCAATTGCTGCAACGACAAGGTCACATGGAATAATATGTTCACTACCTGCCACTTCATGCGTTGATCTTCTTCCACTTTCATCTGATTCACCAAGTTCCATTGTAATAACCTTTACACCAGTTACTTTCCCACTCTCATCACGCAATACTTCTTTAATATTCTCTAAGAAATGGAATGTAACACCTTCATTGTGTGCATCTTTGATTTGTAGTGTAGCTTCTAGTATATTGTTCATATGGTCATCATTCTTTTGTTTTAGGTTTCAGCGCTTTTAATATAATGGATGTTGGCCTTTTTGTATACACTAAAATAGGGTTGGTGGAAAATTTCCATCAACCCTAAAAATTATAGAACCACACAAAACCCTGACCAGAGATGGCCAGGGTTTTGTATTTCAAAAATTATTCTGTAAATTCTATAGTTACTTTTACTTCAGAATCCATTGAAGAAAATATTGTTTTATAATAATTGATTGCAGATTCTTTAATTTCACTCTTAAATTTATCTAAATACTCTGCTTGTTTATCACTAGAAAGTTGGTTAGCGACCAATTTCCCAGTATCAATATCTTCTGTAGTTCCACTTAATAACTCTCCATGACTATCATATAAATCATAAGGATTATCTTTTGAAAGTTCAACACCAATTACTTCCAATTTTGGAACAATAACCTTATATTCTTTTTCGCTTATTTGTTCAACCTTTACACTACTTTTAATTCCAAATTTAGCTTTATAATTTAAAATTACTAATGCTGCTTTTTTAGAGAACGGCACATCAAACCCAAAAACTTGAGTTGTTTTTGTTTCAGAAATAATTTCATTAATTCCCGCATTCAAAAATACAACTTCATTCACTTTTTCAATACTTTCGATATTAATTGACGATTTGACTTCTGATTTATGTTCCTTAGGTAAGAAAAATAGCACTCCAATAGCTATAATAGCTATTAATACCACATTCAATAGTACACTAAACATATTAACTTTCTTCTTTAATATAGACAAGATAAAAAAACCTCACTTTAAATAATCTATCTAAATTTTACACATTCTAAAGAAAATAGTCAATATTTTTTCGTACTATCTTCTAAAATTAATTGTGCCTATTAAAAATGAAATTAGTTTGTTGCATTTGATTATATTTTTTGAACACCAAATCCATTTAAAATTGAGTGCTATTTTGAGCACTAAAAAAGGGCTCTTTGTCAAATAGTGTTGATGAAGAAATTTAGGAAGGGATTAAGCAACTAATTGTTGCTTAATTCCTTTTTGTTTTGGGCCAAACATTTTTGTTATTAAAATAATCCTATTTCTAAAATGGTAATAGTTTCTAAAGCCGTAGGCATTTCTTTTAAGCACTTTTATTTTATTGTTTATTCCTTCAATAGGGCCATTTGTTCTAGTTGGATACTCACAAGTATTTTGAATATATGGCAAGTAAGTCATAAGAGTCTTTAATACTCTTTTTAAACCAGGAGATAGGTCTAATTGCGTAGCTGCTTCAATCGTTTCCTTGAATTCTATATAATCTCTATCCTGTATACATTCACGAAGTGAATGTACAACCTCATAATCATTTTTAAGAGATGGATTTTTTTCTAAGATATAATCTACGATTCCTTTACTTGTTATGAAGCTTTCAAAAAGCTTATAACGATTATATTTATAGTTCTGAAGTTCATTAGAGTTCTTTAAAATTAACTTCCAATAATGTTTTAACTTTCGATATAATTTAGAGTCTTTATAGCGATGCTTATTCATGACACGTACCCGAGTTCGATTTAATTCTCTATTTAAGGCTTGTACGATATGAAAAGGATCAATGATAATTTTAGCGTTAGGAAACATTTCTTTTATTAATTGAATGTACGGTAAGTACATGTCGATGGAGATAGTTTTTACCTTTAATCTAGTCTTAGGCTCAAAACGATGAAAATACTTTTTCAAGCTGTAAGATTTTCTATCTCGTACAACATCGACCAGCTTGTGTGTAGTGCTATCACAAATAATGAAGCTCATATTACTATCGGAAGATTTGACGGATTTAAATTCATCAAAACACAAATGCTCAGGTAAATCGTGTAATGGTTTAATCTTTAGTAAACGTGTTGTATCATCTATGATACGTCTTACCGTATGAACTGAAACATTTGTTTCTTTTGCGATATAGGTTTCAGATACTGTTTCACTTATTTTTGATTTAATTTCGTTTTTTAAGCGTTTAGAGATATGACAGTGTTTTTCTACGATTCGACTAGTGTCTGCGGTAAATGAAGAGCCGCATTCTCTACAGAGAAATCTCTGCTTGCGTAGATTTAAGTAGGCCGCTAGGCCTGAAACAGAACAGAGAGTGATACGAGATGTTTTCGTGCCGTTTTTAACGATATTATTATTTCGGCTAACACACCCACAAACGGTACAAAATTCTGGTTTATGCGTATAAGTAGCTGCATAAAATAAAGATTTTCTCTTTTTAAATATCTTCTCTTGAACTTTATTATCCCAAATAATGTTTTTATCTTTGATTTGTAATGTAGCTTCTAGTATATTGTTCATATGGTCATCATCCTTTTGTTTTAGGTTTCAGCGCTTTTAATATAATGGATGTTGGCCTTTTTGTATACACTAAAATAGGGTTGGTGGAAAATTTCCATCAACCCTAAAAATTATAGAACCGTTCTTTTTATATCTCATTTATTCAGCCAAGGCACCCATTGGATCCCATGGTGCGAGTACAATTGGTTCTGCTTCATAGGCAGCTTGTTCTTCTGCTGTCAACAATTCTTTGCGAACAACAATCTGGTAAGTGTATTCGTCCATCCAAGCGTCTGAGGCAACAAAGTAACCATCTGTACCGACCTTGTCTCCCCATGAGTTTTCAACCTTCCACTTGATTGATTTGCCATTTTCGTCCAAGTCCACACCGGTCAAGACCATGGCGTGGGTCATCAAGCTTTCACTGTAATCCAAACGCCCAGCCTTATCTTGAGTGAGTTTAATATCCATGCTTGATTCAAAGTCATAAACATCTGTCGCAAGGATTCCTGCTTTACGGTTGCTGAGCTGACCGACATCAGAACCAAACCAAACAGTCTCTCCTACTTTCATTTGGGCAATCGCCAATTCTTTCAAGCGCTCCATTGGAACGTTGATGTAACGAACCGCACGGCTACCAACCACATTTCCCAACATCTCAACTGTATAAGATTTACCGTAAGGTTTGTCAGCAGTTGGAGCATTGATAACAGAAACGTAGTCTTCTAGAGGAAGATTAACATATTTCTTGTAAAATTCCTGTGGCGTGATACCCTTTTCGCTTTGGTAGTTGTTATCCTTATCTCGATAAGCAAAGTCAAATTTACGTGGTGGAAGTCCCAGTGACATGGCAAGAAAGTTAAAGATTTCTTGCAAGAGGTCTTCTTTCTTAGCTTGAACAGTCGCTTGGTCTGCACCAGAAGTAAGCAAGTCACGCAAAATTTGAGCATCTTGGCGAAGCAATTTATTAAGGATTGCATTTAGCTCACGGCTGCTACTAGATGAAACAGACTCAGGGTAAACTGACTTAGGCACGACACCGTATTTCTCAAAGAGAGAAACGACCATATCCCACTGACCGCCATCTTGTTGTGGAGTTTGAAGTAGGAATTTAACCTTACGGCTCGTCAAATCTTGGTCTGCAGTCGCAATGACTTGCTCCAAGAACCAGTTAGATTTCTCATACTTGTCCCAGAAAAAAGTGTGAGCCTGTGACAACTCAAAGTTTTCCAATTTGTATTGTGAAATGAGTTTGTGGCGGAAGGTGTTGAGAGCTGCAAACATCCAGCAACGACCAGACGCTTTCTGGTTTGTTACCTTGTCCTTGGTCAAATCCAATGAAAAAATAGGCGTATTGTCTACATGGCTCTGACGACGTTCTAGGGCTGCAAAAATTCCGTTGTGACTAGCAGCATTTTCAATCGCTTGGTATTTTACATTTGCGTCATAATTGGCAAATAGTTTATCAGTAAATGATTCTTGAATCGCGTTCATAGATTCCTCCTTTTATTCTACAGTCTATTATAACTCTTTTCACAAAGTAAGCAACTGAAAAACATAAAAGGCAAGGATATTCTTCCTCACCTTTTTCTAATATAAACCAAACTAAGCAATACTCGCAAGAAGAACTTCTAATTCCTCCTTGGTCAAGCGACGCCATTCTCCTCGCTGCAAGTTCTCATCTAAAACTAAAGTTCCCATAGTCAAACGCTGTAGGTCCACTACTTCCTTGCCACAGTATGCCACCATACGCTTGACCTGATGAAACTTCCCTTCTGCAATGGTCACACGGATTTGGCTTTGATTCTTTTCTGCATCTGTGGAAAGAATCTCCAGTCTAGCAGGCTGACAGGTAAAGTCTTTGAGCGGAATGCCCTTGGCAAATGTCTCTACGTCTTCTTGGGTCATGATTCCCTTGACTTGTGCCTGATAAGTCTTGTCCACATGACGCTTGGGTGAAAGAAGAGCATGGGCCAGCTTGCCGTCATTAGTCAAGAGCAGAAGACCATGCGTGTCAATATCTAAGCGCCCTACTGGGAAAACTTCCTTACTCCGCGCCAAGTCATCCAACAAATCCAGAACAGTTCTATTCTTGGGATCTTCAGTCGCTGAAATAACACCTTGGGGCTTGTTCATCATGTAGTAGACAAACTCTTCATACTCCAACACTTGCCAATCAAAGCGAATCTCATCTCTTTCTTCATCAATCTGCAATTTTGCTGATTTTTCTTTTTTACCATTTACCGTCACGCGCCCAGCCTTGAGCAAGTTTTTGACCTCTGTCCGACTCCCTACAGCGCAGGCAACTAAAAATTTATCTAATCTCATAGAACTATTATATCATACTCAAAAGGAGGCTAGTTCAATGACCAACCTCCTTTTCATTTCAGGTTTAAGAAATTAACTTCCTCGTCTCCAGAAAATTGCTAAGACAATCATGGAACCTAGTACTGCCGGAATAATGGCAGTTCCTGCTATTATCGGTCCCCAAGTTCCAAAGAGCAACTGCCCCAGAAAAGCACCAATCCAACCGAGGAACATTTTCCCAAAGCATCCCATGCGTTCTCCACGATTGGTCAAAGCACCTGCCAAGAATCCCACTAGGAGACCAACAAACATACTTCCTATCATCTTGGCTCCTTAATTTGCCCAATCTCCCTTACGGAAGAGAGGTACTCGCGTCCCATCCTCACGGATACCATCGATATCCATCTGATTAGAACCAATCATAAAGTCCACGTGAACATCTGAACGGTTAAGTCCCGCAGCTTCAAGTTCTTCTTCGCTCATCTCTGCGCCACCAACGACGCTAGTCGCATAGGCTGCACCGATAGCCAAGTGATTTGACGCATTTTCATCGAAAAGAGTGTTGAAGAAGGTAATTCCTGACTGAGAAATTGGACTTGGATCTGGTACCAAAGCACATTCACCCAAGGCACGCGCACCTGCATTTTCAAAGACAAGGTCTTTCATGACCTGATCACCCTTTTCAGCAGTAATGTCTACGATTTGTCCATCCTTAAAGGTTACTTTAATTCCTTCGATGATATTTCCGTTATAGCTAAGCGGTTTTGTAGAAGTGACATAACCATCTGCGCGACGGAAGTCAGGCGCTGTGAAGACTTCCTCTGTCGGCATATTTGGTAAGAATCCTTCTCCCTGCGCATTGATAGCACCTGCTGATTCCCAAACGTGGTTTTTCGGCAAACCAAGGGTCAAATCTGTTCCTGGCGCTGTGTAGTGAAGGGCTGAAAATTGTTCTTTATTGAGCATATCAGCTTTACTCTTAAGGATAGCTGCATGTTCTTCCCAAGCCTTAACAGGATCTGCTTCGTAGACACGGCAAGTTTTGAAAATTTGGTCCCAAAGGAGATCGACTGCTTCTTCGTCGCTCGCAGCATTTGGAAAGACTTTCTTAGCCCACTCAAGTCCAGCAGCGGCTGCTACAGTCCAGCTAACCTTGTTGGATTGCGTTGCGATGCGCATTGGCTTCATGGCAAGTCCCATAGCTTTAGCAGAAGCTGAAAGCTTGTCAGCGTCCACTCCGTTCAAGGCACCTGGGTCAGAAGAACGGACACCAAGACGGCTAGCCTTATTCTCCAAGAGATAGTTCATCTCAGCAATCTTGTATTCTGGCACATTGTCCAGACGCTCCATCGGTGCGTGGAGGAATTTCTCGCGGTTAATGACATCATCTGTCCACTGAACAATAACCTCGTGCGCACCCAAAGCATAAGCTTCTTTGACGATTAAGTGAGCCAACTCGCGTTGCTCCACATCGATTGAGAGAGCCAAAGTGTGGCCAGACTGCACATTGATTCCATTCGCAACCAACAATTTCGCATATTTTTCTAGATTTTCTTTAAAATTTGGTAAAACCATGTTGTTTTCTCTTTTCTATATTTTTTAATAATTCTTTTGAAATATTTCGCCTAAACTACTTCAATATTGATTATAGATGACTTTTCGTCTATACTTAGGGGTGAACACAATGTGATAGAACAGTGCCACTTTGTGTGCGATAAACTATGAGCCTTTTGTGCCATATTTTCTCCTTTCGCTTTACAATTGGCTTGAACACCTTTATTGTATCGCGTTTGGAATTTTTTTGGTATAACCTTCGACGCGCACCTCGCATAGCGGGTGGTTTATTTGTTCGCACCTGACGGATCGAGACGGACTAATAATCACATAATTTGAAACAAAAAGGGGCAAAATAACCCCTTTTTCACAAAACAATAATGAAACAGTGTATAATGATTAGTCTTCTCTCTTTTTGCCTAATCCATATCCACCAGCAAAACCAGCAAACAATCCTCCAACACTATAAATAAGTTTTTCTAAAACATCTGGCTTATCTTTTAAAATTACAACCAGTATTATAAAAACAATTGAAACAATTATTGCTAAAGCTAGAATAAAATATTTAGAATGCTTTTTCTCTTCAAAAGCTAACGTCATATTTTTTTCAGCACCATCTAAGTATCTTGTAATATGTTCGGTTGTAATTTTATCTGAAAAATCAGTCCCAGAAGATATTTGACTTAACGTAGCCATGATTTGACTCGTTTCAATCAGCCCATGTTCTTTAGATTCAGAATCTATAATATCAACATCATGCTCTTTTTGTAACTCATTAATTGTCATGTACTAACCCCTTTTTAATTTTTCTGTATGACTCCATATAATGGACGGTCTTATCATAACGTTGATTTTTTAACAATCTGTCATTCAATTGTATTCTTAACTTTTTCTTTAATAGCAAGGGAATCTTATTTAACTCTTTATTAAAATTTCTAGAGACATTTTCATTAAAATCAGTTATAATCAAAGATTTTATTATTTTTCTATATGTATCTATATCATTATTATTATTTTTCTCGGTAATATCAATTAATGCTTCTAATTTTTGATAATTTATTTGCTTACTCATTCGTTATCTCCTTTACATATAACTATTCGTTATTTATATAAAATAACTTTATTGCAGTAAAACTAAAGTAGATAAAATTAAACTAACCAAAGTACTTATATGATATACTTTCTCTCTACTACTTTTGAATATCATTCATAATTACAGAACTTCTCCCTCCCTAATAAAGATTGTATC
The DNA here is from genome assembly GCF_003943935.1 of Streptococcus mitis. Classification (GTDB taxonomy): domain Bacteria; phylum Bacillota; class Bacilli; order Lactobacillales; family Streptococcaceae; genus Streptococcus; species Streptococcus mitis_BK. The sequence continues at coordinate 151,373 of NZ_RJOB01000006.1, forward strand.
AAAAAGATAAGTTTATGTAAATCGATAATACAATATTTATAATTTTCATTATATTTTTACTCTTATATTTGTTCATACGGTAGACTTCTTAAAACAACTCATCAAACAAACTCAACTGGTTATCCTCTGGCATATTTCCGAGAATGCCCATTTCATCCATCTTTTCAACCAAGGTTGATGAGAGTCCACCACGCTTGCGTAGTTCTGTTTTAGAGAGGAATTCTCCCTCTTCACGCGCTCGCACCAACTGCTTAGCAACGTTCTCTCCCAGACCATCCATAGCGACAAATGGTGGAATCAGTGTATCTCCGTCAATGATGAATTCAGTCGCATCACTACGGTAGAGGTCTAACTTCCCAAACTTGAAACCACGTTCCCACATTTCATTGACAATCTCAAGAGTTGTATAGAGGTCAATCTCCACATTAGAGGCCTCATTGTTCTTCCGTTTTTCAGAGATTTCTTCCATTCTGCGTTTGATAGCATCCAAGCCTGCACCCATAGTCTTGATATCAAAAGCCTTAGCGCGGATTGAGAAGTAAGCACAGTAGTAATAAATGGGATGATGAACCTTGAAGTAAGCTACACGCAAGGCCATCATAACGTAGGCTGCCGCATGGGCTTTAGGGAACATGTACTTAATTTTCCCACAGGATTCAATATACCACTCTGGCACCTTATTAGCCTTCATGGCTTCGATATAGCCATTTCTCTCCTCTTCTGAAATCTTCAGCCACAAGCCCTTACGTACCCGTTCCATGATAGTAAAGGCCATCTTAGGCTCGAGGCCAGCATGCATGAGGTAAACCATGATGTCGTCCCGACAACCGATAACGGTCGACAGATCCGCAATCCCTTGCTTGATTAAATCCTGAGCATTTCCCAACCAGACATCGGTACCATGGGATAATCCAGACAACTGAAGCAACTCCGCAAAGGTTGTCGGATGGGTTTCATCAACCATCCCACGTACGAAGTTGGTTCCAAACTCTGGAATTCCCAGCATGCCCGTAGGCGTTCCGATCTGCTCAGGTGTTACCCCAAGTACATCGGTCCCAGAAAAGAGGGCCATTACTCCTTCGTCATCCATAGGAATTTCATTAGGGTCAATACCAGACAAGTCTTGGAGTTTTCGAATCATTGTTGGATCATCATGTCCCAGTACATCAAGTTTGAGGACGTTCTCATCGATATCGTGGAAGTTAAAGTGAGTGGTCTGCCATTCAGCTGTTACATCATCCGCTGGATACTGGACAGGCGTAAAATCGTAGACATCCATGTAGTTCGGAATAACTACGATTCCCCCCGGGTGTTGTCCTGTTGTCCGCTTAACACCAGCCGCACCTTGAGCTAGGCGTTCTACCTCTGCATCACGATAAAACTTTCCATAATCTCTCTCATAGCCCTTTACAAATCCATAGGCAGTCTTAGCAGCCACCGTACCAACCGTTCCTGCACGGAAGGCATACTCCTCACCAAAGATATCACGCACATCCAAGTGGGCGCTAGGCTGGTCTTCTCCCGAGAAGTTCAAGTCAATATCGGGAACCTTGTCCCCATCAAAACCGAGAAAGGTTTCAAACGGAATATCCTGCCCATTTTTACTGAGTTTGTGACCACAGTTTGGACAATCCTTATTGGGCATATCAAATCCTGAACCATAAGAACCATCGGTGATAAACTCGCTGTACTGACACTGACCACAGACATAGTGAGGAGAGAGAGGATTAACCTCCGTAATCCCAATCATAGTCGCAACGAAACTGGAACCGACAGACCCACGAGAACCCACCAAGTAACCCCGTTCATTGGAGCGTTGCACCAGCATCTGCGAGGCTAAATAAATCACGGCAAATCCATTCCCCAGAATAGAAGTTAATTCTTTTTCAATTCGCAAATCAACAATATCTGGCAGCGGATTTCCATAAATCTCAAAAGCTTTCTTATAGGTCAACTCAGCAACTGTTTCTTCAGCCTTATCAATGAAAGGCGTGTACAAGTCACCCTTAACAACCTCAACGGGTTCAAAGGTTTCTGCCAAGGCATTGGTGTTTTCAATAACCAATTTGCGAGCTAGTTCCTCTCCCAAGAAGGCAAATTCATCCAACATTTCATTAGTCGTTCTAAAATGAGCCTTGGGGAGAGGAGCTGGTTGAGCATGTTCACCGTGACCAATGGTTCGATTAATCATAGCTCCCTGTCCCAAACTACGGACGATAATTTCGCGGTAAATCTCTTCTTCTGGTTCAATATAGTGGACATTTCCCGTAGCCAAAACGGGCTTGCCAAGACGGTCCCCGACCTCTATCAAATTCTTGATAATGGTCTGGAGTTCCTCCATATCCTTGACCTGCTCCTTAGCAATCAAAGGAGCATAGATAGCTGGTGGCATGACCTCGATAAAGTCATAATACTTGGCCACCTCAACCGCCGCATCCACACCTTGGGAAAGGACTGCATCAAAAACTTCACCTTCAGAGCAAGCTGAACCTAAAATCAAACCTTCCCGATGGGCATCTAAAACCGTTCTCGGAATCCGTGGCACCCCTTCAAAGTACTTAGTATTGGACAAAGAAACCAGTTTAAAGATATTTTTTAAACCTACCTGATTCTTGACATAAATGGTCGCATGCTTGATGCGAGCTTTTTTATAAGAATCTGGACTAATCAAATCAATGTTGAGTCTAGCTAGATCGGTCACACCATGTTTTTCTACCACCTCTTTGATAAAGATGAAAAGCAGGCGACCTGTAGCTTCCGCATCGTAGTTGGCCATGTGGTGATGTTCTAAGGCCACACCAAAACGCTTGGTCAAAGGTCCTAAACCATGACGTTTATACTCAGGATAGAGATTTCTAGCAAACTCAAGTGTATCAATAACTGGCTGACTAATCTTTGGCAAACCATGACGCTCATAATTGGCATTCATAAAGCCAACGTCAAAGGTAGCATTATGGGCAACTAAGACTGTATCCTTACAAAATTCTTGGAATTCCTGTAGCACTTGTTCCAGTGGTTTGGCATTTTTGACATGATCATCTGTAATTCCAGTCAACTCAGTAGTAAAAGCTGACAAGGGATGTCCAGGATTGATAAATTCATCAAATTCAGCAATGACATTCCCCTTATACATCTTAGAGGCCGCAACCTGAATCAAGTCATTATAGATGGCTGAAAGCCCCGTCGTTTCCACGTCAAAGACCACATAGGTCGCTTCTGACAAGTCCATTTCCACTTCGTTATAAACAATTGGAACTCGGTCCTCTACAATATTGGCTTCCATTCCATAGATCAGCTGGATTCCCGCTTTTTTGGCCGCCTTATAGCCGTGTGGGAAGGACTGGACATTCCCGTGGTCCGTGATGGCAACCGCCTTGTGTCCCCACTTAGCAGCTGTCGCAACAATCTCCTCTACTTCTGGCAGAGCATCCATAGTCGACATATTAGTATGAGCATGAAATTCAACCCGACGCTCACCTTCTGGCATCAAATCCTTCCGCTCATAGTGAACAACTTCCTGCACATCCTGCACGTTCATAGTCAAATCTCGTGTGAAGTTATTCATCTCTACATTCCCACGAACTCGGAGCCAAGAATTTTTCTTAATTAGATCAAATTTTTGAGCCTCTTCCTCGTTCTTAACCCACTTTTGCATCGAAAAACTTGAAGTGTAGTCCGTCATTTTAAAGTTGATCAAAACACGTCCTGTTCTGGTCACTTTTTGCTCCACATCAAAAACAACCCCTTCAAAAACCAGACGATTTTCCTCCGTCGTCACTTCGATCATAGGAGTAATCTCCGCCTTGTCCAGCTTTGGCTTAGCCTCAGCCTTTTTAGCCTGAAAATCAAAGGCTGGTTTCTCTTCCGCTGGAGGAGGTGCCATCTGTTCCAGTTGTTCCATAGTACGGAGCGCTTCCTCATTGGCAGCTTGAACAATCTGCTTATTTTCAGCATGAAAGGCTTCTTCCTGCTCTTGAGTCAGCACATCATTCTTCTCTACTTGACAGTTAAAAGTAGGAAAACCAAATTTTTCAAGTTGTTTAGCTAAATTAGGAAGATGATTTTTCTTAAAGTGTTCCTTATCAATCGCCTCTGAACCTTCAATAAAGAGTTGATTGCCCTCAGCACGAACTTGCAGATTTTGATAAAGGGACTTAAAACCTTGGCTAGCACATGGCCCCTCAGAAAAAGCTTCTCTATAATAGGCCTGCAAGAGCTGATTTGAAAATCCTTGAGACAGAGCCTTGATTTCGAAAACAGCTTTATTGCCTGTCTTAGAAAATTCCTCACTCAAGCCCTTCTTTATTTCTAAAAAGATTTCAATCGGTAAAATATTAGAAAATACGAAATGAAACTCCCATACCTTACTAATTTTATGAACCACAACTCGCTCAATATCAGCCTGTGATAAAGCAGGATCCTGTCTCATTTCAGCAGGCATCCCCAGTTGATTCATCAAAATTTCAAAACTATTTGACATTCATTTTCCTCACATTATTCTCCTACTATTTTACCATATTTAGAGGTATTTTCTAAAGACAAAAGGAAGCCACTAAGTGACTTCCTTCTAGAGCGAGGACTGATTAGTCTTCACCTTTATTTTTCTTAATGATTTCTTCTTGTACTGACTTAGGTACATCTTCGTAGTGGTCAAATACCATCATGAATGTACCACGTCCTTGAGATGCAGAACGAAGAACTGTTGCGTAACCGAACATTTCAGCAAGTGGAACGTAAGCACGAACGATTTGGCTGTTACCGTGAGCTTCCATACCATCTACACGTCCACGACGAGCAGTTACGTGACCCATAACATCACCAAGGTTTTCTTCTGGAACAGTGATTGTTACAAGCATCATTGGCTCAAGGATAGCTGGTTGTGCTGATTTAGCAGCTTCTTTGAGGGCAAGTGAAGCCGCGATCTTGAAGGCAGTTTCAGATGAGTCGACATCATGGTATGAACCATCGTAAAGCTTAGCTTTAACGTCAACCATTGGGTAACCTGCAAGAACACCGTTAGCCATAGATTCTACCAAACCTTTTTCAACCGCTGGGATAAATTCACGAGGAACCACACCACCGACGATTGCGTTTTCGAATTCGAATCCTTTACCTTCTTCGTTTGGAGTAAATTCAATCCATACATCACCGAATTGACCTTTACCACCAGATTGACGTTTGAAGAATCCACGTGCTTGAGTAGAAGCGCGGAATGTTTCACGGTAAGATACTTGAGGAGCACCTACGTTCGCTTCAACTTTGAACTCACGACGCATACGGTCAACAAGGACGTCAAGGTGAAGCTCACCCATACCAGAGATAACTGTTTCACCAGTTTCAACGTTTGTTTCAACGCGGAATGTTGGATCTTCTTCAGCCAATTTTTGAAGGGCGATACCCATCTTGTCTTGGTCAGCTTTAGATTTTGGCTCAACCATCAATTGGATAACTGGTTCTGGAACGTTGATTGACTCAAGGATGATTTTAGCTTTTTCATCTGTCAATGAGTCACCAGTTGTAGTATCTTTCAAACCAACGGCAGCAGCGATATCACCTGAGTAAACAGTGTCAATTTCTTGACGGCTGTTGGCGTGCATTTGAAGGATACGTCCGATACGCTCACGTTTACCTTTAGAAGTGTTCAATACGTATGAACCTGATTGAAGCACACCTGAGTACACACGGAAGAATGTTAAACGACCTACGAATGGGTCAGTCATGATCTTGAAGGCAAGAGCTGCAAATGGCTCTTCGTCAGATGCTGGACGAGTTTCTTCAGCGTCTGTATCTGGGTTAATACCTTTAATCGCTGGGATATCAAGTGGGCTTGGAAGGTAGTCAATAACCGCATCAAGCATCAATTGAACACCTTTATTCTTGAAGGCTGAACCACACAATACTGGGAAGAATTCAACGTTGATAGTCGCTTTACGGATACCAGCTTTCAATTCTTCGTTAGTGATTTCTTCACCTTCGAGGTATTTCATCATCAATTCTTCGTCAGTTTCAGCAACTGCTTCGATCAATTTTTCACGGTATTCTTGAGCTTGGTCAAGGTATTCAGCTGGAATATCTTCTTCAAGGATATCTGTACCAAGGTCGTTAGTATAGATTTCAGCTTTCATCTTGATCAAGTCGATGATACCACGGAAGTCATCTTCAGAACCTATTGGCAATTGGATTGGGTGTGCGTTTGCTTGAAGACGATCGTGAAGTGTGCTTACAGAGTAAAGGAAGTCAGCACCGATTTTGTCCATTTTGTTGGCAAATACGATACGTGGAACTCCATACTCAGTTGCTTGACGCCAAACTGTTTCAGTTTGAGGCTCAACACCTGATTGTGAGTCAAGAACGGTAACCGCACCATCCAATACACGAAGAGAACGTTGTACTTCGATTGTGAAGTCCACGTGTCCTGGTGTGTCGATGATGTTTACGCGGTGGTTGTTCCATTGAGCTGTTGTCGCAGCAGATGTGATAGTGATACCACGTTCTTGCTCTTGCTCCATCCAGTCCATTTGTGACGCACCTTCGTGAGTTTCACCGATTTTGTGGATTTTACCAGTGTAGTAAAGAATACGCTCAGTAGTTGTTGTTTTACCAGCATCGACGTGAGCCATGATACCGATATTACGAGTTTTTTCAAGTGAAAATTCGCGTGCCATGAGGTTTGTTTCTCCTATTTATTTTTGATTTCTATTCTATTATAACATGATTTTAATAAAAACGGATAGGCAGGACCTACCCGTTCTCAATGTTTTCATGCTATTGTTGGTTTCAACTTGTAGATTTACAAGTTGAATTGAACTCAGGCTAAAAGCCCAAGTTAGTTGAGTTGAGCTCAAGCTAAAAGTCTGGAGAAAAAGATGAATCTCATTGGTTGCAATCGCAACCTGCTTTGATTCCCTATTTTCTCTGGGACTTTCTTAACGCTTTCGCATCCTATATTACCAACGGAAGTGTGCGAATGCACGGTTAGCTTCAGCCATACGGTGAGTGTCTTCACGTTTCTTAACAGCTGCACCAGTGTTGTTAGCAGCATCCAAGATTTCTTTTGCAAGACGGTCTTGCATTGTGTGTTCACCACGAAGACGAGCGATTGTTACCAACCAACGAAGTCCAAGTGTTGTACGACGTTCTGGACGAACTTCAACTGGGACTTGGTAGTTAGAACCACCAACACGACGTGCACGTACTTCAAGTACAGGCATGATGTTTTCCATAGCTGTTTCAAATACTTCAAGTGCATCGTTACCAGTAGCTTCTTTGATTTGCTCAAAGGCACCGTAAACGATTGAAGCAGCTGTACCACGTTTACCATCAAGCATAACGCGGTTGATAAGACGAGTAACTAGTTGTGAATTGTAAAGCGGATCTGGCAATACGTCACGTTTTGGAGCTCTATTTTTACGACTCATTTCTCTTTATCCCCTTTCCTTATGCTTTTGGACGTTTAGTACCGTATTTAGAACGGCCTTGTTTACGATCGTTAACACCTGCAGTATCAAGTGCACCACGGACGATATGGTAACGTACCCCTGGAAGGTCTTTTACACGTCCACCACGAAGAAGAACCACGCTGTGCTCTTGCAAGTTGTGTCCGATACCTGGGATGTAGGCAGTAACTTCGATAAGGTTGCTCAAACGTACACGAGCGAATTTACGAAGGGCTGAGTTAGGTTTTTTAGGTGTCATTGTTCCAACACGAGTTGCAACACCACGTTTTTGTGGTGAAGAAACGTTTGTTTGAACTTTTTTATGACTGTTGTAACCAACGTTCAAAGCTGGTGATTTAGATTTTTCTACTTTTGATTTACGCGGTTTGCGAACCAATTGGTTAATTGTAGGCATCTACATTCTCCTGTGTTTTTTTATTTTTGGTGATGATACACTTGGTGACAGCTATCATCTGTGTGTACTTTTGCAACATTTGTCAGCACGTCCCTGTACACTCTTGAGAGACCAAAAGTAAAAAGTACCGTCTATTATTGTAACAAAATTTTCCCTTGGTTGTCAAGACATTTTTCTTTTTTATTGTTAATTTTAGCTCTTGCTACAACCTTGGACGAAACAAAAAAAAGGAAGCTAAGACCCTTCCTCAATTTACAAATTATTTCATTGAATCAGTTCAATTTTAACACATAATGTCCAGGGAAATATTATATCATCACAACCAACCATATTCTTTCGCGATATTAGCTGCTTCTGTTCGATTAGCAGCATCTAGTTTAGAAAGAATATTAGTTACATAATTTCGGACGGTGCCGTTTGAGAGGTAGAGCTTGTCCGCAATTTCTTGGTTAGACAGGCCTTGGGCTACTCCATGTAATACAGCGATTTCTTGCTCGGTCAAGGGATTGGGATGGGTCATCATGACTTCCATCAGCTCTGGAGAATATTCCTTGCGTCCCTCTAACACCGTATGCAGGGTTTGCATGAGTTCGGCGATGCTTCGCTCTTTCAAGACATAGGCGTCGACTCCTGCTTTGACCGCTCGTTCAAAATAACCTGGGCGTTTAAAGGTTGTAACGATAACCACCTTGGTTTCAGGCACTTCTTGTTTGATCCACTCGAGTGCTTCTAGTCCCGTCTTAACTGGCATTTCGACGTCAAGGATGGCAATATCTACTGCTTCTTTCCCCAAAACCTCAATAGCTTCGGCTCCATTTTTCGCCTGCAAGACAGTCTCCACATCCGGTTGAAAGCTCAAGAGCTGGCACATGGCGTCTCTCAGCATACTTTGATCTTCTGCGACTAATACTTTCATCTACTTTCTCTCCTTATAAGTCAGATGCACGCGCACCACTGTGGGATCTTTCAAACTGACCAGCTCTACTTGACCTGAAAAGGTTGAGGCACGATCTCGTACTGTGTGCAGTTCATTTCCTTCTATAGTTGCAAAGCCTTTCCCGTCATCTCTGACTGTCAGAAGCAATTCCTGATCTGTGCGTTCCAGTTTTAGATAAGCTTTTTGAGCTTGGGCATGCTTGATAATATTGGTTGCCAGTTCTAACAAAATCATAGCAGCCGTGGACTCTATATCCTGGGTCAAGCTAGCCTTGTCCAACTGATTATCAACCTCAACCTCAATCCCAGCAATTTCTAGCATCTTTTTGACAGTTTCAAGTTCTGAAGCTAAGGTCCGTGATTTCAGATTTTCCACAATGGTTCGTACTTCATTCATGGAATCCTTGCTTATCTGGTGAATTTCTTTTAATTCCTTCTCCACCTGTGGATAAGCCTCCATCTGAAATAACTGCAAAGCGAGATCCGTCTTGACACTCAGCATAGCAAAGGTGTGTCCCAGACTATCATGCAAATCCTGACCGATACGACTGCGTTCATTTTCAGCTAACAAGAGATTTATCTGGGCATTTTGCTTGGCCTGCGCTTCTTTCAAATCCTCCACAATCCGAATCCGAACCAAACCAAAAGTCATCAAATCGACAAAAGCAAGAATTACAAGTAGATAGAATAGAAACCCAACTTCGATTCTCTGAATAATCAACAGTTGCCCCACCACAAGCACTTGAGCAAGGATAAAAGTCCAGACATGTAAAGACTTTAAACTACGTACACCAAAATGATAAATTAAGAGATTGGAAAGGAAAAAGAAGAACCAGATATAATTTACAGCAACAAAGGCGGTGTTCCCAGCTACATAGACCAGCATGATGCCCCAGAAAAGCCAAGATAGGCGCTGATTCTTAGTTGTTAAAACACCCAAATACGCCACTACAAATAGAATATCAATCAATAAATGCCAGACAGCAAGCTCCCCAATCACTACAGGAAGGATGGGAAAAACCATAAAAATCAAACTGGCCCAATACATATAGTCTATGCTCTTCAGTCTTTCAAGCATTAAGCATTCTCCTTATGACCTTGAAGGTAAATGGTCAAACCAAACAAAACTGCTGAAAAAACAAGTAGATAAACTGTGGCTGATAAATTGATGCCACCCTCATTTAAGAAGGTCTTGATCAATTCCATCAACTGATAGCTTGGTAGACGCTTCCCGATTGCTTGCATCCAGTCTGGAAATAAAGAGACGGGCATCCAGAGTCCGCCTAAAACAGCCAAGCCAAAGTAAAGAAGATTGCCTACAACAGACATCAACTGACTAGTTGGTAGGAGAGTCAAGGCCAAACCAAGGGCTACAAAAGCTACACTTCCTACTATCAGCAAAAGCGCAGCCCCAATCCAGTTTCCAAGAGACATGTCCACACCTCTTACAAAATGTCCAACTGAGAAAACAACCAGAATTGAGACCAAATAATCAACCATCATACTTGTTATCTTTGATAGATAATATTCTACCATATTTACAGGGCTATGACGTAATATTTTCTGCCAGTTGTTGATCTTGTCGGTATGTAAAACAACTGGGAATGAAAAGATAGCGGTAGACATCATGGAAAAAGCCGTCATGGAGATGAGGTAGTCGCGCATAAAATTAGCCGGTCCACCTGGTGTGTCCTGGTACATGCCTGAAAAGAATAAATAAAAGGCTGTCGGCATCCCTACTGACAAAAGATAATAGACTAATTGCCGTTTGGTCAATAGAAATTCTATCTTATTTAATGCGATCCATCGTTTCATCTTAGTCATCTCCCTTCTGTGTTTCTTCAAAGATTGTGTCTAGCAAACTACGGTTATTAACTTCGATTTCTTGTATGCTACATCCTGCTTGAACTAACAGTTGCCAAAAAACATTTGCCTCTCGTGTGACTACTTGCAGAGCATCTTGTTTTTGTACCCAGTTTTCAACCAAGTTAGACTGCTCAATGACTTCCTTGTATGCTAGAGGAAGGACAAAGTGCTTTTCAATCTCCTCACTGCGCATGGCTAGAGGTGTTGTATCGCGAATCAACTCTCCCTTATTCAAGACCAAGATTCGGTCAGCTGTATGCTCTACCTCTTCGATATAATGGGACGAATAGAGAATGGTGACTCCTTGTGTTTTTAGGTCCTGAACAATTTCCCAAAAACGTTGACGTGTAGAGGTATCCATGGCAGCAGTTGGCTCATCTAAAAAGACAAGCTTTGGTCGCCCAATCAAGGTCAAGACAAAAGAGAAGAGACGCTTTTGCCCACCTGACAATTTTTCTGCGAATTGCTCTTTTTGTTGCTGGTCAAACTGCAATAGTTGATCGATTTCCTGGTTGTTCAAGGGATTTGGGTAAATACTTTGAAAGAAAGCAATCAACTCTTTAACTTTTAATTTCTGAACGATTACATTTTCTTGAGGCAGGTAGCCTCTAATATAGTCTAACTGAGAACTCGTCACTGGCAAGCCTTGGATGGATACTTGACCGCTGGTGACCAGTTTATCTCCCAATAAACAGTCCAATAGTGTGGTCTTCCCAGCTCCATTTGGCCCAATCAAGGCGACGCATTCACCTTCAGCTACCTCAAAGGAAATATCCTTCAAAATAGCTTTACCCTTTATGTTTTTATTTAGGTTTTCTACCTTAATCATGTTCATGATATTCTCCTTTCAACCACTCCTTACCCATCGGAAAGGCGATAAAAATCATAAATCCTAATCCCCAGGCACCACGGATGAATTGGTGAAGGATGGCTTGATCAAACCAACCTGTAAACATTTCTACCAACCATACCACTAGTGACAGTCCAATAAAAAGATAGAGAATCGCTTTTTTCATTTTTCAAACTCCTTTTTCACATCTGAGACCAATTTCAAACCTTCTCGGATCAACCAAGACATAATTCCGAAACTTGCAAATAACTCCCAAGGAAAATGATAAAAGCCTTCATCCAATCCTGAAAACATGAGATAAGTCATGACTCCTGCTGTTACTAAACTCATTGCAACAATTACTTTATCTTTCATTTTTTCTTCCTCCATTTGATACTTCAATTATAGTCTTTTGAAGTTAGCAGAGTTAGATGCTTCTGTCACTAGAAAATATGACAAATGTCATAAAAGATTCTGTTCAAAGCAAGCAAAATACACTATACAATAAAACATGAGGTGGAAAAGAATCTATAGTTATTTCCTTCAAAGTGATAGCAAATTTAAACTATAACATAAACTAATACTCATTTATAGTTTCTTAGTTTTAAATAAGCATGTTACAATGAAACTCTGCATATAGTACTGATTTTAAACAAGGAGCATTAGATTACATCAAAGAGGGACACAGCCATGTCGAAGCAACTAAAGTTTTTAATGTAGGCGTCAGAACTCTCTTCACGTGGGAAAAGAAAGACGTGAACAAGAATACTTAGAGCGAAAAAAACGAGTCGTCAAAAAGCGGAAAATTCCTTTAGAGGAATTAAAAGCCTTTGTAGAGGCTCATCCAGATGCTTTTTTACGGGAAATTGCGGTACATTTTGATTGTGCTGTTCCTTCAGTATGGTAGCTTTAAAGCAGATTCATGTCGCTTTAAAAAAAGACGACTAGCTTTAAGGAACAAAATCCAGAGAAAGTCGATGAGTTTCTTTATATTTTGAATATCCTAAAAGATTTACCAGTCGTATATATTAATGAAACAGGAATCGACCGCTACCTCTATCGTCCTTATGCACGGGCTCCTAGAGGGGAGAAAGTCTATGAAAAGATTAGCGGACTTCAATTGTTGCAGGACAAGTAGACGGAGAGTTTATATCTCCTATGATTTACAAGGAAAGTACGATGAGTGATTTCTTTGTGGAGTGGTTCAAAACGCAACTACTACCTCTTTTGAAGAACCCTCATGTCATTGTCATGGACAATGCTAGTTTTCATCCTAAAAACATTTTGGATAAGCTTTACATTCAAGATAAGAACTTTTTCTTACCTCTACCATCTTATTCACCAGATTTGAATCCTATTGAGCAAACTTGAGGTTTCTTGAAAAAGAAAGTGACGGATTTATCAAGGGAAGTACCAAATCTTTTTGAATGTTTGAAACGCTTTTTTAAAACTAAATGACTATAGAATGAATTACTGAAATTCAAAAAAGAGAGAACCAAAATGATTCTCTCTTAATTTTAAAAATAAAAAAGATACACGTAGGTATCTCTTTAATGAATCGGGAAGACAGGATTCGAACCTGCGACACCTTGGTCCCAAACCAAGTACTCTACCAAGCTGAGCTACTTCCCGAGTTAAATAGAAAATGCACCCTAGAGGAGTCGAACCTCTAACCGCCTGATTCGTAGTCAGGTACTCTATCCAGTTGAGCTAAGGGTGCTCATTATATTATGCCGAGGACCGGAATCGAACCGGTACGATCGTTACCAATCGCAGGATTTTAAGTCCTGTGCGTCTGCCAGTTCC
>NZ_RJOB01000007.1 GCF_003943935.1 Streptococcus mitis
GCTTCTCTCAAGTGACAACTATATTAGTATATCACAGTCGCTTTCGCTTGTCAACACTTTTTTGAAACTTTTTTAAGTTTTTTTAAAACTTTTTTTCATCAAGTGTTCCATCTGCAACATACCATAGTCCGTACGGGATTCGAACCCGTGTTACCGCCGTGAAAAGGCGGTGTCTTAACCCCTTGACCAACGGACCTGAGTTGTTATTTTCAACTCTTACTATTATACAGCCTTTTTATTTTTTGTCAATAACTTTTTCTAATTTTTTTCAAATACTTTTTCCTTTTTTTCAAATAAAGTAAAAAGAGCCAGAATTATACTGACTCTTCTATTGTTCATTAAACTTAGAAGCACGTTCTTCTCCCCACCAATAGGGCATTAGTTCTGCGACTTTCACTATCTTTCTTCTATCGTAGTCCATCATGAATTCTGCATCTTTATTTTCAGCGTTCAACTCTAAAAGGAATTCTCTGCAAGCGCCACAAGGCATACCCGAACTTCCACCATACGGCGGTTTGTCTCGAAAGGCTAATACTTTTTTAACCTTAGTTTGTCCTGAAAATTGGTACATATTGAAGAGTGCTGCCCGCTCTGCGCAGAGATGGAATACACCACAGGTTCCCTCCATACAGAAACCTGTAAATATTTGTCCATCATCTGCTTCTACTGCGGCTACAACATGGTTAGCGTAAACAAAATCAGATACTTCATGTGGATCGTATAGTTTCTGTGCTTCTTCGTACATCTTTTCCCAGATGTCCATTATTGTACCCTTCTTATTTAGAGATTTCTTTTAACATATTTTCAATATGCTGGATTGATTTTTTACGGCCTAACAAGAAGATAGTATCTGGCAATTCTGGTCCATGCATTTCACCTGAAACAGCGATACGAATAGGCATGAAAAGATTTTTCCCTTTAATACCTGTTTCTTTTTGGACTGCTTTAATTTGTGGGAAGATATTCTCTGTTACAAATTCATCATCTGTCATCGCTTCGAGTTTTGCTTTGAAGGCTTCAAGAACTGTTGGGACTGTTTCCCCTGCCATGACTTCGCGCTCTGCTTCTGTCAATTCTGGGAAATCTGAGAAGAAGAGATCTGTCAATGGAATAATCTCATCTACTGATTTCATTTGTGGTTTATAGAGTTCAACTAATTTTTCAGCCTTATCAGTCAATCGGCCTGCTTCCTCTAAGAATGGTTTTGCCATTTCAAAGATAGTTTCTAGATCTGCATTCTTGATATAATCATTACTCATCCAGTCGAGTTTCTTCTGATCAAAGGCTGCTGGAGACTTGCTCAGGCGGTTTTCATCGAAAAGTTTAATGAGTTCTTCACGAGAGAAGATTTCATCTTCGCCACCTGGGTTCCAACCAAGAAGAGCAATAAAGTTAAAGACTGCTTCTGGTAAATAACCTTTTTTACGGTAGTCTTCGATAAACTGAAGGGTATTGGTGTCACGTTTAGACAATTTTTTCCCAGTTTCAGAGTTGATGATCAAGGTCATGTGACCAAACTCTGGTGCTTCCCAACCAAGCGCTTCATAAACCATAAGCTGTTTTGGTGTATTAGCAATGTGGTCATCTCCACGGATAACATGGGAGATTTGCATATCGTGGTCATCGATAACAACGGCAAAGTTGTAAGTTGGGTAACCATCTTTCTTTTGGATAACCCAGTCACCACCGATATTGCCACCTTCAAATTCGATATCGCCTTTGACCATATCATGCCACTTGTAGATACCTGACTCATTGACAGCCAAACGAACTGTTGGAATGATACCAGCTGCTTCACGTTCTGCAATGTAAGCAGCTTTTTCCTCTTCACTCATACCAAGGTATTCGTTGATGTAGCGTGGTGTTTCACCAGCCGCTTCTTGGCGTTCGCGTTCAGCCGCCAATTCTTCTTCTGTAACATAAGATTTGTAGGCTTTTCCTTCAGCTAGCAATTGGTCGATGTATTTTTGATACAAGTCCAAGCGCTCAGACTGGCGGTAGTTTTCATGTGTTTCTGGGCTTTCATCCCAATCCATGCCTAACCAACGAAGATTTTCAAGCTGTGAACGTTCACCATCCTCGACATGACGTTTACGGTCAGTATCTTCGATACGGATAATAAAAGTTCCACCGTGATGACGTGCGTAAAGGTAGTTGAACAATGCTGTACGGGCATTTCCGATGTGTAGTAGTCCTGTTGGACTTGGTGCGTAACGTACGCGAATATCTTTTGACATAGTTTCTCCTATAAAGTCTTTAGGCGTCTGCCTTTTTGCTCTCTATATTATATCACAAGTCTTGGCTGAGTCCAATTTCTATGGATAAAGAGAGTAAAAAGAGTGGACAAACCACTCTTTTCTTCTATTATAGACGTGCGTTAAGTTCTTTGCTCAATTCTTCAAATCCTGGTTTTCCAAGAAGGGCAAACATGTTACGTTTGTAAGCTTCAACCCCTGGTTGGTCAAATGGATTGATAGCATTCAAGTAACCTGAAAGGGCAATTGCCAATTCGAAGAAGTAGATAGTGTAACCAAGAGTGAAAGCATCTTGCTCTGGAAGAGTCACATACATGTTTGGTACATCACCATCTGTGTGGGCAAGAAGAACACCATCAGTCGCTTTTTTGTTCACAAAGTCAACGTCTTTTCCTTGAAGGTAACCAAGTCCATCAAGATCTTCTTCCAAGGTAGGGATAATCACGTTCTTACGAGGTTTGTCAACACGAACAACTGTTTCAAACATGATACGAGTTCCTTCTTGGATAAATTGACCAAGTGAGTGCAAGTCAGTTGAGAAGTTGGCTGAAGTTGGGTAGATACCTTTTTGGTCTTTTCCTTCTGATTCACCAGCCAATTGTTTCCACCATTCTGAGAAGTACTGAAGTGATGGCTCATAGTTTACCAAGATTTCAGTTGCATAGCCTTTACGGTAAAGGATGTTACGAACAGCTGCATATTGGTAAGCTTCGTTTTCAGAGATTTTATCTGAAGTGTAGTCTTTGCGAGCTGCGTTAGCACCTTCCATAAGGGCTTTGATATCCGCTCCTGATGCTGCGATTGGAAGCAAACCAACTGCTGTCAATACTGAGAAGCGTCCACCGATGTCATCTGGAACAACAAATGTTTCCCAACCGTTAGCGTCTGCTTCAACCTTAACAGCACCTTTTTGGCGGTCAGTTGTTGCATAGATACGTTTGTTGGCTTCTTCTTGTCCGTATTTCTTAACCAAAAGCTCTTTGAAGACACGGAAAGCGATCGCTGGTTCAGTTGTTGTACCAGATTTAGAAATTACGTTTACTGAGAAGTCTTTGTCTGAAACATACTCTACCAAGTCAGCAAGGTAAGTAGATGAGATTGAGTTTCCTGCATAAAGGATTTGTGGAGCCTTGCGTTCTTCTTTTGTTTGCAAGTTAGCAAAGTGGTGGTTCAAGAAATCGATTGCTGCTTTGGCACCAAGGTAAGATCCACCGATACCAATCACAACCAAAACATCGCTGTCTGATTTGATTTGCTCAGCAGCTTTCAAGATACGGTCAAATTCTTCACGGTCATAGTTTTCAGGAAGGTCCAACCATCCCAAGAAGTCGCTACCAGCACCAGTTCCTTTACGGATCAATTCATCTGCTGCTGTTACTTGTGATTGCATGTATTCCACTTCATGTGGTGCAACAAATTTGTCTAAAACTTTTGAATAATCAAATTTAATATGTGACATGTTATTCCTCCAATATTTCTTCTTTTCTATCATAACGCTTACCTTCGTTTTTTTCAAGTTTTTTTGTCGAATTTCTCCAATTTTTATCAGAATTCAAACGTTTGCGTAAAAATCCCACATTCCAAAAATTTTGAAATAATAAAAAGAAAGAACGACTAGATGTTCCAGCCGTTACAGTTCATTCAATAAATACTCAAATAATTCTAAATTGCCATCTTCTTCATTAACCAGAAACTCTGGATGCCACTGCAAACCGATAATGCGGTGCTCGTCGATAGACTCAATCGCTTCGATGGTTTGATCTCTCGGATCAATAGCAGTTACACGGAAATTAGGTGCCAAATCTTTGATACTCTGACGATGTACGGAGTTGACCTGACTTTCTTTTCCAAATAGCTTAGCCACCACGCTTCCTTCCACTGTCTCAATAGAGTGAGATGTCCCAAAAGGCAGTCCTTGCCAGTGACCTTCGATTTCTTGATTGAGGGTTCCACCAAAGGCAACATTGACAAGTTGGACACCACGGCAGATTGCCATAATTGGTTTATTCTGACGGAGCGCTTCTTTCAAAAGCGCCAATTCAAATTCATCACGGACTAGATTGTAATCATCGCTCTCGATGGTCTTTTTCTCTCCGTAAAACTGAGGATGGACATTTTGGCCTCCTGTCAAAATCAATTTGTCAATCATTTCCACATAATCGCGCACAACTGACTCATCACCAACAGGAATGACTAAAGGGAGACCACCGACTTGACGAATGCTCTCTGCGAATCTACAAGATACAGACGAGTGAATGTTTTTTCCTTCTGCGTCTACGGGACATAGATTTGCAGCAACTCCTACAACCGTTCTAGCCATGATGTCTCTCCTTTCAAATATTAACGATAGTCCTATCATATCACTCAAAACGTCTTTCGTCTAATATGTTTTTTTTAAGGATGTGATAAATATTTTTTATGGACAAGAAAAAGCTGCCCCATAGGACAACTTCTTTCTTATTCAAAAACAAATTGATTGTAATAGAGTTCTGAGTAGAATCCACCTAGTTTTAAGAGTTCATGGTGATTACCACGTTCAATGACTTCCCCATCTTTAAGGACAATAATCTGGTCTGCATTGAGGATGGTCTTCAAACGATGGGCAATAACGAAACTGGTTCTGCCTGCTACAACCGCCTCCATGGCATGCTGAATCTTGCTTTCTGTCACTGTATCTACATTTGAAGTTGCTTCATCGAGAATGAGAACTTCTGGATCTGTCATCAGAGTTCGAGCGATGGAAATCAATTGTTTCTGCCCTGTTGAGAAGATACTCTGATCATCATCGATAAGAGTGTCATATTTATCAGGCAAGCTTTCAATATAGTCATGAATATGGGTTGCTTTAGCTGCTGCCTCAACCATTTCCTGACTGGCATCTGGCACACCAAAACGGATATTGTCTCGAATGGTTCCGCTAAATAAGACCGAATCTTGCAAGACAATCCCCACCTTGCTTCTGAGACTATCTAAATCATAGTCACGAATGTCTTTGCCGTCAAAATAAATACCACCAGCATCAACATCATAAAAGCGATTGATAAGGTTCATAATAGTCGTTTTCCCTGACCCTGTCGGCCCAACAACTGCTGTCATCTGGCCTTTCGGAGCGGAAATGCTGACATCTTTCAAAATCGGCTTGTCAGGCAAATATGAGAAATCAATATGACGGATTTCGACACCTTCTTGCAACTGAGTGAAGGCCGGAGCATTTTCAGGTCGAATTTCTTCCTCTGCGTCAAACATTTCCTGAATCCGTTCAGCACCTGTAAAGGCCAACTGAAGACTTCCCCAACTAGCTGCAACTTGAATAATAGGTTGGTAGTACTGCTGAGAAAATTGGGCAAACATTACAATCAAACCGAGGGCTGTACTTGTTTCGATAGACTTATCATTCAAAAGTACAGCTGAACCCGCAAAGATAACGATGGCTGTATTAACCAAGCTCATCCCATTCATGACAGGGAAAAGAATTCCTGAAAACATTCTTCCTTTAAAGGTTGCCTTGCGTACGCGCTCATTTTGTTCAAGAAATCCTGCCATCATATCCTCTTGAATTCCTTGCACAATCACGGCTTTTTGGCCTGAGATACTCTCATCCATATAGGCGTTGAGCTTCCCTACCTCTTTCTGCTGGAGGTTGGTGTATTTGCGTGCCATTTTTACGATGAAAATCAGCATGAGGAAGGCAACTGGTGTGCTGGCAATGGTGATGAGGGCCAGCGTCACATTTCTCGAAAACATGACAAGAATCAAACCAATGTATAAAGCAATATTGCTCATGACCTGAATCAAGCTCTCGTTAAAGGCTTGGAGGATATTATCCAAATCACTGGTAAAACGAGACAGGATATCTCCATCTTGTCGGCGGTCAAAGAATGAAACCGTCAATCGCGCAAGCTTCCCAAAAAGGCCTTTGCGCATCTCGTTGGTCGATTCTGCAATCACGCGCGTCATAAGACACATGTATATCACACTAGAGATAAATAGAACCAAAACCAGCAGACCAAGATTGACCATGATTCCTGATAGACTCTGCCAAACAAGTTCTGGATTACCATCTTGATAAGCTTGAACTAAATTAGCTAGCTGCGTCACTGCTTGTCCAGAATATACCGGAAAGAGAGCTTGGGCAAGAGTCGCCAGAACAATCATCAGGATGACAACTACAAATGATAGCTTATAGACTTTAAAATAATTCCAAAAAAATTGAACTGTCTTCATTTTACTCCTCCTTTCCTTTCTGTGTTTCATAGATTTCACGGTAAACAGCATTGTTGGCAACCAAGTCTGTATGCGTCCCTTGACCAATCAATCGTCCTTGATCCAGTACCAAGATTTTGTCTGCATGGACAACCGAGCTAATCTTTTGCGCGATGATAATAGTTGTCGTCCCCTTCAAGTCCTTATTCAAGGCTTCCTGAACCAGGCGCTCTGACTTAGCATCCAAGGCTGAGGTCGAATCGTCAAAAATCAGAATACGTGGATCGCTGACAATCCCACGAGCAATCGACATCCTTTGTTTTTGCCCACCAGAGAAATTGGTTCCCCGTTCCTCAACTGGACTTTCAAAGGTTTTCTCCATACGATGAATGAATTCACTAGCCTGGGCAATATTAGCTGCGCGTTCCATTTCAAATAGAGTAGCATCTCCCTTACCCTGTCTCAAGTTATCTGCAATGGTTCCACTGAAGAGAATGGCACGTTGAAGAACGATAGAAACAGTTTTACGCAGGGTTCCTTCACTCACTTCTCGAATATCCTTACCTCCGATTTTAATAGAGCCTTCTTGCGGATCAAAGAGACGTGGAATCAATTGAGCCAAGGTTGATTTTCCTGCACCAGTCGCTCCAACTACACCAACCATTTGACCAGGTTCAATAGTAAAGGTCACATCTTTCAGCATCGGTTCCTTGTCCATTGGATAGGTAAAGGTTACATTTTCAAAGCTAAGACTTCCAACCAACTCTTCATCTGGCACATCCTTGAAGGTCATGGCTGGCTCTGCGTCAAGAATTTCTCGAATACGACGCATAGAAATCATAGCACGACTGACAGAATTTCCCAAAAATCCAACCATAACAATGGTAAAGATAATCTGGCTTAGGTAATTGACGAAGGATGCAATGGAGCCAACAACTGACGGATCCGACTGAACCATCCCCGCAACTAGCCAAATAGAGAGGAATACTGCCCCATAACCGACCAACATCATGAAAGGTTCCACTACTGAAAAGGCATAACCAATGTAAAGGTTTTGACCAAGAAGCTCGTCTGAAACCTCCGTAAACTTAGCAAACTGCTCTTTTTCTTGGACAAAGGACTTGACCACACGAACGCCACGCAAATTTTCCTTGGCAATGGCATTGATGCGCTCAAGAAGGGTTTGAAACTTGGCAAAACGAGGCCCCATCATTCCCATCATGACAGCAGTCAAAGCAAAAATCAAGACTACCATGAGAACAATCACCCACCATAGAGAGGGCAAAGTTTGAACCGCAAGGATAAACGAACCGATGAACAAGAGGGGAAGTCTGAAAAGAATTTGGAAGGTCATCATGACGACGTTCTGAATCTGGTTGATATCATTTGTCATTCGAACGACTAGATTTCCCGCATTAAATTGTTCAATATTGGCATAAGAAAAGGTTTGGATTTTACGGAAGGCATCCTCCCGAAGATCGGATGAAACTCCTTGGGCAATATAGGCTGCAAGGATAACATTAAGCCCACCAGCAACCAAACCGACCAAGGCCACACCAATCAACCAAGCCCCGATACTATAAATAGCTTCATATTCCCCAGCAAGGAGGGCGTCTAACACTTCCTGCAGATAACGCGGTTGCAGAAGTGAACTAGCAACCATCAAGCCTGTCATCAGAAGCGAAGCCAAGGCCTGCCACTTGTAGGTTTTTATTTTCTGAATTAGCATACTTTCTCCTTAAAAAATAGACAAAAGGGAGCGACAATTTGTCAGCTCCTTCTCATTCTGTTTGTGTGATGTTATTCTAGCAAAAAAGTGGGGACTTGTCAAAGAAGTATCCTTGATACAGCTAGAATGATCAGCAATTCTTGGATTTATAGTTTCTGTTTTAACTCTACTAAGACATTCATAGCCTGCATAGGTGTCATATTGTAAACATCCAGTTTAGACAATTCTGCTAGAATAGGATGTTCTTCAGTCGTATCAAAGAGTGAAATCTGTTCAGTGACAGCACTTGTTTGTCTCATGGGAGTAGGATTTTTTATGCCTTGATTCTCTAACTGAGTCAAAATCTTATCCGCCCTTGCTAAAAGGTCTGCTGGCAAGCCAGCAATCTTGGCAACATGGATACCGTAGGATTTGTCAGCTGGTCCTGGTTCAATCTTGTGAAGGAAGGTGACCTGCCCATCCTGCTCCAAAGTTGCCACGTGGACATTGACCAAATGTTGTAAACTAGACTCCAGACTAGTCAACTCATGGTAGTGGGTCGCAAAGAGGGTCTTGGCTCCAATATGCTCATGGATATATTCGATGATGGACTGAGCAAGAGCCATACCGTCATAAGTTGCAGTTCCCCGTCCTAACTCATCAAAGAGAATCAAGGAATTCTTTGTTGCATGCGAAATAGCATTGTTGGCCTCCATCATCTCCACCATAAAGGTTGATTGGCCTGAAACCAAGTCATCTGCTGCTCCGATACGGGTAAAAATGGCATCAAAAATCGGTAAATGGGCGCTTTCCGCTGGCACATAAGAACCCAGCTGGGCCATAACCGCCGTCATGGCTAACTGACGCATGTAGGTTGACTTCCCGCTCATGTTTGGCCCTGTAATCAGTTGAATACTAATATCTTCTGCCATCTGAATCGTATTGGGAATATAGGTCTGAGCCCCCATGACCTTTTCAACGACAGCATGGCGCCCTTTCTGGATATCAATTCGCGAATCATCTCTGAATTCAGGTCGAATCAAATGCTGGGTTTCAGCCACAACCGCCAGACTCTGTAAGACATCAACTGTCGCAATTCCTTGAGCTAGAGCCTGCAAACGCTGGATGTACTTGCTGACCTCTTCACGAATACGCATAAAAATTTCGTACTCTAGGTTAGCTGACTTCTCACGCGCCTCCAGCATATCTCCCTCGATACGGGCTAATTCTTCGGTTCCAAAACGTTCTGAGTTTTTCAGCGTTGCCTTGCGGAAAAAGTGAGCAGGCACATTTCCTAGTTGCGAATTGGTCACATGGAAATAATAGCCATCTTTTTTATTGTAGTCAATCTTGAGCGTACTAATACCAGAGTTTTCTCGCTCCTTAGCCTCAATTTCAGCAATCCAACCAGTCCCTTCTCTGAGAACTCGACGGTACTTGTCTAAAGTCTCATCAAATCCAGTTCGGATAATTCCCCCATCTGTAATCACATGAGGAGCTTCAGGAGCAATCGCTGCGCTAATCAAACTTTCTAACTCAGGGATTCCATCCAGTTGTTCGATGAGATAAGCTAGAGCAGGTTGCTCCATTCCTTCTAAAATCGCACGAATCCTTGGCACACTAGACAAGGTGGTCGCCAACTGCAAGAGATCCTTGGGATTGGTTTTTCCAAAAGAAACACGACTAGCCAAGCGTTCGATATCATAGACACCCTTGAGGCTGTCTGTCAAATCACTGCGCTCAAAGAAATGGTCGAGAAAGACCTGCACCACCTCTTGACGTTGGACGATTCGTTCCTTATCAATCAAGGGACGATGAATCCAAGAACGTAACAGACGCATACCCATAGCTGTTTTAGTTTCATCCAAAAGCCAGAAAAGACTGCCTTGCTTCTTACCTGAACGAGCATTCTCAACCAAATCCAAACTAGCCTTGGTCGCATAATCCATCTGCAAGAAATCCTTGATTTCATAACGGATAACAGGTTTGAGGTGGTTCAATTCCCTCATCTGGGTTCGATGGACATACTGGAGCAACTTACTAGATGCCGCTTGCTCCACAGCTGCCAATCGCGAATCCAGTAAATGAAGGTCTTCAAAGCTTTCTTTTTCATAAGAGAGTACCAGATTCATCTGGCGACTGAGGATTTGTTCCTCTTCCTCAGACAAATCATAGCCCAGCACCACTTCTCGAGCCTTGAGATTGCGGATTTCCCCACAAACCAGCGTAAAATCCAATAGACCCGTCACATAAAAATCACCTGTCACTAGATCCATATAAGCTAGACCAAATTGATTCCCATCACGGTCTATGGCAACCAAAAAATTATTCTGACTATCCGGCTTACTGCTATCGACCACTGTCCCTGGCGTAATGACCTGAACAACCTCTCGTTTCACAACTCCAACAGCTTGTTTAGGATCTTCCATCTGCTCTGCGATAGCTACCTTATAGCCCTGCTCAATCAAGACATCAATATACTGTTGGGCAGAATGATAGGGAACACCCGCCATAGGAATCGGATTATCGGCATTCTTGTTGCGACTCGTTAAGGAAATTTCCAGAATCTGCGCAGCATTGACCGCATCCTCATAAAATAATTCATAAAAATCACCCATCCGAAAGAGCAAAAACGCATCTGGATATTGCTTTTTAATATCCACATACTGTTGCATGCCGGGTGATAGCTTTTCTGTCGCCATTTTCCGTCTCTCCTTGTCAAAAATAAGTCTTGAGAGCAACTCTCAAGACCTTACTTATCTTTCATCAAATCTAGCAAACGATCTTCCATGAGTTTGGCAACGTGCTGGTCTCGACAAATGACCAATAAGGTATTGGCACCAGCAACTGTTCCTAAAATCCATTCATCCTTGTTTGCATCTACAATATTTGCCAAAACAGAGGCTTCTCCTAATTTGGTATGAAGCACCAAGGTAAACTCTGCTCTTGCAACACCTTCTAAATGATGAGACAAAAATTCCACCAAATCAATCTTTTCTGTCTCATTTGCTAGTACATAATACACCATATCATTTTTCTTGACCTTGGTCAAGCCGATTTCGCGCAAATCACGAGACAGGGTTGTCTGCGTCACAAAAACATTGTGCGCCTCTAACCGATCTTGAATTTCTTTTTGTGTACTTAATTTCTCCTCAGTAATCATTTTTTTTATTAACTGATGACGATCTCTTTTTCTCATAAAATCCTCTTATGTGAATATTTATAACTAATTTTATAACTATATTATACCAAAAAAATAGGAGATTTCAAAAATTTTTTCTTCTTTCTTTAAAATTGTGATAAAATAGTAGAAAAGTCCAAAAAGGAGCTCTTAATGAATACAAAAGAATTGATTGCTAGCGAATTAGCTAGCGTCATTGATAGCCTGGACCAAGAGGCTATTTTAAATTTACTGGAAACCCCTAAAAACTCAGAAATGGGAGACATTGCTTTCCCTGCTTTTTCTCTTGCAAAAATCGAGCGTAAAGCACCTCAAATGATTGCGGCTGAACTAGCTGAAAAAATTAACAGCCAAGCCTTTGAAAAGGTTGTCGCAACAGGACCTTACGTCAACTTTTTCCTTGATAAATCTGCCATTTCTGCTCAAGTATTACAAGCTGTTATCACTCAAAAAGAACACTATGCTGACCAACATATTGGTAAACAAGAAAATGTTGTTATTGACATGTCTAGTCCCAATATCGCTAAACCATTTTCTATTGGTCACCTGCGCTCAACTGTTATCGGAGATAGCTTATCACATATTTTCCAAAAAATCGGTTATCAAACGGTCAAGGTCAATCATTTGGGAGACTGGGGTAAACAGTTTGGGATGCTGATTGTTGCCTACAAAAAATGGGGTGACGAAGAAGCTGTAAAAGCTCATCCAATCGATGAACTTCTTAAACTCTATGTCCGCATCAACGCTGAAGCTGAAAATGACCCTAGCTTGGATGAAGAAGCACGCGAATGGTTCCGTAAACTGGAGAATGGAGATGAGGAAGCTCTTGCTCTTTGGCAATGGTTTCGTGATGAAAGTTTGGTAGAATTTAACCGCCTTTACAATGAACTGAAGGTTGACTTTGACAGCTATAACGGCGAAGCCTTCTACAATGATAAGATGGATGCAGTTGTAGACATTCTTTCTGAAAAAGGCCTTCTTGTTGAATCAGAAGGTGCCCAAGTTGTCAATCTTGAGAAATATGGAATTGAACATCCAGCCCTTATCAAAAAATCTGATGGTGCAACTCTCTATATCACACGTGACTTGGCTGCAGCCCTTTACCGTAAAAACGAATACCAATTTGCTAAATCTATCTACGTAGTTGGTCAAGAACAATCTGCCCACTTTAAACAGCTCAAAGCTGTCTTGCAAGAAATGGGCTACGACTGGAGTGAAGACATTACTCACGTTCCTTTTGGTTTGGTTACAAAAGAAGGGAAAAAACTCTCTACTCGTAAAGGGAATGTCATCTTGCTAGAACCTACAGTTGCAGAGGCTGTTAGTCGTGCCAAAGCCCAAATCGAGGCTAAAAATCCTGAACTTGAAAATAAAGACCAGGTGGCGCATGCTGTTGGGGTTGGAGCCATTAAATTCTATGACCTCAAGACTGACCGTACAAACGGATATGACTTTGACCTAGAGGCCATGGTATCCTTCGAGGGTGAAACTGGACCTTACGTTCAATACGCCTACGCTCGTATCCAATCTATCTTACGCAAAGCCGATTTCAAACCAGAAACAACTGGCAACTATAGCTTGAATGATACTGAAAGCTGGGAAATCATTAAACTCATCCAAGACTTCCCACGTATTATCAACCGTGCGGCAGATAACTTTGAACCTTCTATCATTGCTAAATTTTCGATTAATCTGGCTCAAGCCTTCAACAAGTACTATGCACATACACGTATCCTAGATGAAAGTCCTGAGCGCGACAGCCGTCTAGCTCTCAGCTACGCAACTGCAGTTGTTCTCAAAGAAGCCCTTCGCTTGCTTGGAGTAGAAGCGCCAGAGAAGATGTAAATCGTTACAAGAGACTGGAACTAAAGTTCCTAGTCTCTTGACGGCAATCGCTATCTGGCGAATTGCCTAAACGCTTCACTAGTTTTAGGACATAAATATGATCGATTTATGTCCTAAAACGTCGTAATCTTAAAGTTATTGGAACTAAAGTTCCTAATTGTTAGACGCTAGCCGCTTATATGCGGACTAGCTAACTACTTCACTAGTCATAGCCCCTAAATATAATCGATTTATGTCCCAGAACGTCGTAACCAGAGATATTTGCCTAAACGCTTTACTAATTCACCAATCCAAATAATATTGATTTGGTTAGGCTCATGTCGTAAGCTTTTAATTACTTGATTGTAAAGCAGTTTAAGTAACTAAGACCAAATCCTATACGTAATTAGGTTTAGAGGCCTATCAAAATTTTGCTGACTTGATCTGTGAATTCACTAATTCAATCTACTCACTACTACTTCTTTATCATACAGGGAGATTTCCTATGAGCCAATATGCTTATATCCTCGTTGTAATTAGCTTGGTGTTCCTTTTTCTGCTCAATAAGTACGAAAAAGAACGGCTTCAAAGGCTCTACCAAGAACAACTTTTGAAGGATGAAACCTTTAGGGATGACATCAAAGAGAAAATTCACACAACTGAAAATATCAATGATGTCATTGCTTACATCAATAAAACTTATCATCTGGGAATGTTGCTATCAAAAGACATTACAGATCAATTGAAATAAACCTAGCTATTCTTTAAGAAATATCAAAACCGAGACTAAGAGTTTTATACTTCGTCTCGGTTTTTGTATATTTTTCAAGTAACAAAGCCACCACTCCCCCAGCAATGCAAGTGCAAAATCCTCTAGAATATGATAGAATAATGAAAAGGACTCTATTAAGGAGGAAATCATGGAAAAACAAACCATCGCCGTCTTGGGGCCTGGTTCTTGGGGAACTGCCCTTTCACAAGTCTTAAATGACAATGGACACGAGGTACGTATCTGGGGAAATATTCCCGAGCAAATCAATGAAATTAATACCTATCATACTAACAAGCACTACTTTAAAGATGTCGTTCTAGATGAAAATATTATCGCCTACACTGACTTAGCTGAAGCACTGAAAGATGTGGATGCGATTTTATTTGTTGTCCCAACAAAAGTGACACGACTTGTTGCCCAACAAGTTGCACAAACCTTGGATCATAAGGCTATCATCATGCACGCATCAAAAGGATTGGAGCCTGATAGCCATAAACGATTATCAACCATCCTTGAAGAAGAGATTCCTGAAGAGCTCCGCAGTGATATTGTCGTTGTCTCAGGGCCTAGCCATGCAGAAGAGACCATTGTGCGTGACCTGACTTTAATCACAGCTGCTTCTAAAGATTTGCAAACAGCTCAATACGTTCAGGAGCTCTTTAGCAATCACTACTTCCGACTTTATACCAATACGGATGTTATCGGGGTTGAAACTGCTGGTGCTCTTAAAAACATTATCGCTGTCGGGGCAGGAGCTTTACATGGTCTAGGATTTGGTGACAATGCCAAGGCAGCCATCATCGCCCGAGGCTTGGCAGAAATTACCCGCTTAGGAGTAGCACTTGGGGCCAGTCCATTAACCTATAGTGGCTTATCTGGTGTAGGTGATTTAATCGTAACAGGAACCTCCATCCACTCTCGTAACTGGAGAGCCGGAGATGCTCTTGGTCGTGGAGAATCCCTAGCTGATATCGAAGCCAATATGGGCATGGTGATTGAAGGAATTTCAACGACTCGAGCAGCCTATGAACTAGCACAAGAACTTGGAGTCTATATGCCAATTACACAAGCCATTTACCAAGTTATTTACCACGGAACCAACATCAAAGATGCTATTTATGACATCATGAACAATGAATTTAAAGCAGAAAATGAGTGGTCTTAACCCTCTAAAGAAAGGATTCTTATGACATCAAAAGTTAGAAAAGCTGTCATCCCTGCCGCTGGACTAGGAACTCGTTTCTTACCAGCAACCAAGGCCCTTGCCAAAGAAATGTTGCCAATTGTAGACAAACCAACTATCCAATTTATCGTAGAAGAAGCTCTTAAATCAGGCATTGAAGATATTCTGGTTGTCACTGGTAAGTCAAAACGTTCTATTGAAGACCATTTTGATTCAAATTTTGAGCTTGAGTACAATCTCAAAGAAAAAGGCAAAA
Organism: Streptococcus mitis; assembly: GCF_003943935.1. Classification (GTDB taxonomy): domain Bacteria; phylum Bacillota; class Bacilli; order Lactobacillales; family Streptococcaceae; genus Streptococcus; species Streptococcus mitis_BK. Next base: position 15,383 of record NZ_RJOB01000007.1, read on the forward strand.
CGGATTTGTTAAAATTGGTAGATGAAGCAACTGGTATGCGCCTTCATTTCATCCGCCAAACTCACCCTCGCGGTCTTGGAGACGCTGTCCTACAAGCCAAAGCTTTTGTGGGGAATGAACCCTTCGTTGTTATGCTGGGCGATGACCTTATGGACATTACTAACGACAAGACTATCCCATTAACAAAACAACTGATGAATGATTACGAAAAGACACACGCATCAACCATTGCTGTTATGCCTGTTCCTCATGAAGAAGTTTCATCATATGGAGTTATCGCTCCTCAAGGTGAAGGAATCAATGGTCTATACAGCGTTGAAACTTTCGTTGAAAAACCAGCTCCCGAAGATGCTCCAAGTGATTTAGCAATTATCGGTCGCTATCTTCTCACACCTGAGATTTTTGATATCCTCGAAAAGCAAGCTCCCGGTGCTGGAAATGAAATTCAGCTTACGGATGCAATCGATACTCTCAATAAAACACAACGTGTTTTCGCTCGTAAATTTACAGGAGCTCGCTACGACGTTGGCGATAAGTTTGGCTTTATGAAAACATCTATTGACTACGCCCTCAAGCACCCACAAGTCAAAGATGACTTGAAAGATTACATCATCCAACTCGGAAAAGAATTGGCTGAGAAGGAATAACATAAAAAGATAAGGTTCAAAAATTGCCTTATCTTTTTTATTATAGTAGATTGAAATAAGATGTAAACAAATCGATTAGGAAAGTCAAATTAATTTCTAGAAATATTTCAGTAGCCACAGCGTGCTATTCTAAATTCAACCTACTATACATAAGTATTCTTATAAACCTTCACAACTCCATTCCCTTATCAAGAAGCAAGACTGCAAGTACTACGAATAACACTAACGCTACCAGTCTCTGACTAGCGCTATACATCCGTCTTTCTCCTCGAACTGGAAAGATAACTGCTAGTAATGCTCCACCAACTGCACCACCGATATGACCTGCTAGACTGATTCCTGGAATCAGAACACTTCCAATAATGTTAACCACAAAAAGTGTCAGATAGGATTGCCCTAGCTGTTGAATATAGGGGTTGCGAGTTGCATAACGAAGAACAATAATTGCAGCAAATAATCCATAGAGAGAAGTCGAAGCTCCTGCTGCTAAGGATTTGGGACTAAATACAAAAACAAAGAGATTGCCCATCATTCCAGATAAGAGATAGAGAAAGAAAAACTGCTTAGAACCGAAAATCTCCTCTACTTGCCTACCAAGATAATAGAGCGAAAGCATATTAACAATGAAGTGCTCCCACCCAATATGAACAAAAATGGCAGAGAAGAAACGCCAAATCTGCTCGGGAAAGAGCCGAATAACAGGCCCATACATGGCTCCAAATCGAAATAAGGTATCCGCCCTATCAAAGTTTCCACCTGTAGTCACCAACATTAGTAGAAACACCAAGGCCGTCATTAAGAGGAAGAAACTCGTCACAGGGTAACGCCTATCAAAGATTTCTTTCATCAATCAGTACCTCCTGAACAGGAATATCATGGCTTTCAGGGTTAAAGTCCTGAAGTTGACAAGGATAGATTGTACTCATACTATGACCAGTAAAATGTTCCAGATAGCGGTCGTAATAACCTCCACCATAGCCAATCCGATAGCCCTCTGTCGTAAAAGCTAGCCCTGGAACATGAATCAAATCAATCTGAGAGGCATCCACCACTTCCAACTCTCCTTTTGGTTCCAGTAAGCCAAAGGAAGTTTTGACCAGTTGTTGCGGATGATAGACCACAAAGTCCATGCGCCCCTTGGGATAGGTTTTGGGTATCAGAACCTTCTTGCCGTCCTTTAGCGCCTGTTCGATTAGTTCCTGCGTTTGAAATTCATGAGGGAAAGAGAGATAGGTTGCGATTGTATTTGCTTCTTGGTAGAAAGGGTGTTGTAAAAGCCATTCTGTCAAAGCTTCATCCATAGCAACTTTTTGAGTTTGAGATATAGCCTTCATTTCCTGCAAGACTTGCTTGCGTAGTGCTGCTTTCATAGACAACTCCTCTACTCTGCTGTCTTCTTTTTCAGGAAACTAGAAACTGCGTCCACCCCAATAGCTAAGGCCCCTTCCTTAGGACTCATCTGAGGGTGATGAAGGGCGTAGGGACTATCGATACCAAGCCAGAACATAACGCCATCTACCTTCGAAAGGAGATAACCAAAGTCCTCACCAGTCATAGCAGGCTCGATATCAATCAACTCAATTCCCTCTTTTTCTTCAAAGAAATCCATCAGTTCACGCGCCAAGACTGGATTATTCTCAACAGGCAGATAACCACCTTGCTTGAGTTCCACTTCGACTTCCATACCAAAGGCGGCTGCAACCCCTTCTGCAACTGTTTTAACTCTTTTTTGCACCAAGAGACTCATATCCTGAGTCAAGGCACGAATGGTTCCATGCAAAAAGGCTGTGTCTGTGATGACATTGTTGGTTGTTCCAGCTTGGAACAGGCCAAAGGTCACTACTGCTCCCTCGATTGGATTAACATTGCGGCTAACCACTGACTGTACTTGGGTCACAAAGTAACTAGCCGCTACCAAGGCGTCATTGGCTTCATGTGGAAAGGCTGCATGGCCGCCTTTTCCTTTGAAACGAATCTTCACCTCACAGGTTCCTGCGAAAAGTGTATGAGTATTGGTCGCAATCTGACCAACTTTCAAATCTGGACGGACATGGAGACCATAAAATTGGTCTGGCAACCAATCTCCAAAAGCACCATCCTCATACATGAGCATGCCACCAGCTTCATTTTCTTCAGCAGGCTGAAATAGGAAGAGCAGATTGTTCTTTGGTTGCTCCTCAAGGGCGCGCTCCAGACAGCCTAAGGCAATAGTCATGTGGAAATCATGGCCACAAGCGTGCATCCGACCTTGGTGCTGGGAAGCGAAAGGAAGGCCTGTTTGTTCGACGATAGGCAGGCCATCAATATCTGTTCTCCAACCAATGGTCCGCTCTGGCTGACTTCCCTGCAAATAAACCAAAATCCCTGTACGCCAAGTACGAACTTGAACAAAATTCTTGCCCGCAGTCAATTTCTCAATCACATCCAGCAAATAAGCCTGAGTCTTGAACTCCTCCAAGCCAATCTCTGGAATCTGGTGCAAATCTCGTCTAGTCTGAATCAAATCTAACATCTATCTGTCCTCCGATATAGCAGAAAGAGGCTGGAAGAAGGGTTCCGCCTCTTTATTACTTTTACAATTATAAGGTACGAAGCGCATCCTCTAGCGCTGTTTTTTGTTGGGTTTGAGCATCAATCTCTTTGATAATACGAGCTGGAACACCTGCCACCACCACGTTTTCTGGAACATCTTGGGTAACAATAGCTCCTGCTGCGACAACTGAACCACTACCGATTTGGACTCCTTCGATAACCACTGCATTAGCGCCGATAAGAACATTATCTCCAACACGGACTGGTTCTGCGCTAGCTGGCTCAATCACACCTGCAAGAACGGCACCTGCACCAACGTGACTGTTTTTTCCAACAATAGCACGGCCACCAAGGATAGCCCCCATGTCAATCATGGTTCCTGCACCGATTTCAGCACCGATATTGATAACGGCTCCCATCATGATAACAGCATTGTCACCAATTTCAACCTGATCACGGATAATAGCACCTGGCTCGATACGAGCGTTGATAGCACGTTTGTCTAGCAAGGGAACTGCTGAATTACGAGCATCTTGCTCAACAACATAGTCTTGATTTTCTACCAAACCATCGAGAAGCGGAGCCACGTCCTTCCAATCTCCGAATAGGACATTCCCTAATTTGACAACAGAGCTTGGTACAGCAGTTGCGAGTTCTCCCTCAAAGGTTACTTTAACACTGGTTTTCTTTTCAGCATTGGCGATAAATTGGATAATTTCTTGAGCGTTCATTTTTGTGGCAGTCATAGGCGCCTCCTAGTTCATTTTAATGATACCTATTCTACCAAAAAAGGCCTCAAATTTGAAGCCTTTTTGTTTGTTTTTAGGTATGATTTTTAGGGATGTGAGATAAAACGTGCTGTCGGTAAAAGCAAGCCCCTACCGATACAACCTAAAAACACTCTTCACAACTATCTCCCCGTGTTTTATTGACTATTCTAGTATAGCACACTTTTAGAATTAAGAAAAGACTTTTTATTTACTTTCTTTCGCTTCTTCTATCGATAGGAAAATCATGGGTAAAATAATCAGGGCCATAGCTAGAAGAAGGGACCAATCCACTACCAATCCTAAGAACAAAACACTCAAGAGAGCAGAAGAGAGAGGTTCACTGGCACTGATAACGGAAACCACCAAAGGAGAAACCAAGGACACAGCCTTCATGGAAATGAAAAAAGCAAAAGCCGTTCCAAAGAAAGCGATAATGAGGCAAATCAAGATACTCCAAATATCAAGAGTAAAGGAAAGCTGATAAATCGGAGAGAGGACATTGCTAAATAAACCGGCCAAAATCATCCCCCACCCAACCGTGGGTACAAAACCATAGCGCTTCGCAAAAGGCTGAGGCAAGATAACATTAAACATGACCCCCATGGCACTCAGCAAACCCGTCACAAGTGCTAGCGGTGTCATGGATAACTGAGAGAGATCCCCCTTTGTCGCCATCAGGCAAACACCCAGCATGGCAACTAAAACATAAAAAATAGCGCTTTTTGAAGCTCGTTTTTGATAAACCAAGCGATTGTAAAAGAGGATAAAGACAGGACTGATAAACTGTAAAATAGTTGCTGTCGCTGCATTTGAGTATTCTACACAGAGATAGAAAAAATACTGGACTGAGAAAATTCCCAAAATAGCATAGGCCAAAAAGGGAAGGTAATTTTTCTTATCTCGCCAAATATCTAGCACTTGCGATTTTAATTGCATTGCAGACCAAATGAGCACAAGACTCCCTGCTAGTGTCAAACGCATAGAAGTAATCCAGCCAGAGGACACTTGATAATGAGTAAAGAAATATTCTCCTAAAATTCCACAGATTCCCCATATTAAGCCGGATAGAAGCGAATAAATGGTTCCTTTAATAATCTTTTTCTGATACTGATTCATACCTTTATTGTAACACGAAAGGAAAAAAGAAAAAAGTGGCAATCAATTGATTCGCCACTTCATTTAGCACAGTTTATAGAACTTATCGTCTCGTCCTTGAAGAAGAAGGTCGTGTAGCACTTGAGTTACTGCTATCGCTAGAACTACTACTTGAACTGCTGGAGCTTGATGGAGTTGGTAGACTCCCCACGATGCTAGACCAAGCATTCTGATAATCCGCATCACTTCCACCAATAGCAAAGCGATAACTGGTCGTTGGCGCTCCTGTCTTATTAGCCCAATAGCTGGTAACAGTCGAACCTGTGACATCTACCTCTTTTCCTTCAACAGAAACCTTACCTGGTTTTTGACCTGTTGATTTCAAAACTTCGGATTTTACTACACTAGAATCTAAAGCGAAGCGTTCGTTCCCCCAAATTCCAGGTTCAGACTCTTGGATAGCATTAACCAAGTGAGCCATATAATTAGAATTATTAGAATAGCCTGCTCTACGAGATAATGAATGATTATCATCATGCCCAATCCAACCACCTAAAGTTAATTTAGGAGTAGAAAGCATAAGCCACATATTTTCGTCTTGGTTGGTTGTACCAGTCTTCCCAATCCAATCTGCATTAGCTAATGTCGAATTTAAAGAAGTTAAATTCGGTTTAAAGGTTGTTGTCACACGAGAGGATAGAACTTCTCGCAACAAGCCCTGCATAATTGTCGCAGTAGCTTTTGAATAGACTTGAACCGGTTTATCTTGATACTCATATACCACTCTACCATCTGATGCTTCAATTTTAGAAATCACATGTTTCTGATGATAAACTCCGTTATTTGCCAAGGTCTGATAGCCATTGGTATGCTGGGCAACTGTGACTTCAATACCACCACCCATTGGCAGGCTCTCAATACCATACTCAGGAATCTCGTAACCCATCTTTTCCATATAACCTTTGACATCAACACCCTTTTCACGGAGCATACGATAGGTCCAGTAAGCCGGGATATTCCATGAATAGTTCAAGGCTTCTCCCAAGGTCATCATTCCTGTCCCCTTGCTATTAGCATACATAATCGGGTTGCCATTGGCAAAGTTTGTTGGATAGTTAGACAGAATCGTCTCACTTCCCATCAAGCCCTGGTCAATAGCGATCCCGTAGGCCAGCAAGGGCTTGGTAGTGGAAGCTGGTGAGCGCTTGGTGTCAAAGGCATGATTGTTTTGATTTTCTTGATAATTGCGACCACCTACAAAGCCTAGGATAGCACCTGTTTGGTTGTCCATCAAGACATTCCCTACTTCTACACGACCTGTTCCATCATCTAGTAGAGACCCATATCTGGCTACTGCATTCTGCATGGCAGTATGAACTTTTTTATTAATAGTAGTCATAATCTTATAACCACCTGTACTTAATTCTTGCTCAGCTCGTTTACGATACGCCTTCTGAATAGCTTCATTTTTCAGCTCTTGACTGGGAACATTATCTTGTTGGACCAAATAATCGTACATCCGGTCTATCGCTTCAGCCATAGCAGTATAGTAAAGGTAATCTCTTGAAACAACATTAACAGAACCTGATGGCAAAAAATCTTGTTTGATATTGTAATCCTTATACTGATTGTATTCTTCCTTTGTTAAGGATCCCGTACGATACATATTATAAAGAACATCCTTGGCCCGCTTCAAGCCTAGTTCTAAATCTTCATCGCTCTTAATAGCACCCGTATTTTCATAGGGAGAATAGATAATAGGACTTTGCGGTAGTCCTGCTAAAAATGCTGCTTGAGGAACAGTCAACTGACTAGCATCTACACCAAAAATACCCTCTGCTGCCTGCTGAGCACCTGCAATATTCTGTCCCTTATTATTTCGGCCAAAAGGAGCAATATTAAGATAAGTAACCAAAATTTCATCCTTACTCATCGTTCGTTCTAGCGCAAGTGCATCCACAATTTCTGTAGCCTTACGAGCCAAAGTCGGAGCATCTCCAACGACTTGCTGCTTGATTAACTGTTGGGTTAAGGTAGAGCCTCCACTAGATGAACCCAAACCTGCAAAGGTCCCCAAAGTCGCCCGAATCACAGCCTTAGGCACAACCCCTTTATGTTCAAGAAAATGTTCGTCCTCAGTTGCAACGATAGCCTTTTTGAGATTGTCCGATATTTCCTCAGATGAAACAGAAGTTCTCAGTAAGTCACTCTCTATAGAAGCAATGACACTCCCATCTGCATAAACAATTTCTGAGATTGAAGAAACATTCTTAACCTGCTTTACCAAATCCTCCGCTGGCGGAACCTTAGCCTTATCAAACAAGGCAACTCCATAACCAAGAGCTACACCAGCACCAAAAAGCCCACCGATAAAGCCTAGAATAAAGAGGGTATTCAAAACTCCCTTGATAGCAGCCAAAATGCTACCTAAGATAGGCAGGAACTTCCCACCTGTTCCATCCGACTTCTTCGCTTCTAAGACTTTCTCTGATTTTTTATGATTTATGTTTAATTTTACTTGCTGGAAAAATGCCAGCACTTTTCTCTTTAATTGATTTTGCATGGATTTCCTCACTCTATTCATTATACCATAAAAGGTACACTTTCAATAAAATAGCCACTTTCTTCCCTATTCTACTAGGCTATTGCCCAAGTTTGTGATACAATAGTTAGAAACAATAATTTTAAAAAGGAGAAAAGACATATGCACATTTTTGATGAGCTAAAAGAGCGTGGTTTGATTTTTCAAACGACTGATGAAGAAGCTTTGCGTAAAGCCCTAGAAGAAGGTCAAGTTTCTTATTATACTGGCTACGATCCAACTGCTGACAGCCTTCACCTAGGCCACCTTGTCGCAATCTTGACAAGTCGTCGCTTGCAGCTAGCAGGTCACAAACCTTATGCGCTCGTTGGCGGTGCTACAGGTCTCATCGGAGATCCGTCCTTCAAAGATGCTGAACGTAGTCTCCAAACAAAAGACACAGTAGATGGCTGGGTCAAGTCTATCCAAGGACAACTTTCTCGTTTTCTTGACTTTGAAAATGGTGAAAATAAAGCTGTCATGGTCAACAACTACGACTGGTTTGGCAGCATCAGCTTCATTGACTTCCTCCGTGATATCGGCAAATACTTCACTGTCAACTATATGATGAGCAAAGAGTCTGTGAAAAAACGGATCGAAACAGGAATTTCTTACACTGAGTTTGCTTACCAAATCATGCAAGGTTACGACTTCTTCGTCCTTAACCAGGACCACAATGTAACGCTTCAAATCGGTGGTTCTGACCAATGGGGAAATATGACAGCTGGTACCGAATTGCTTCGTCGTAAAGCTGACAAGACCGGTCACGTTATCACTGTTCCATTGATTACAGATGCAACTGGTAAGAAATTTGGTAAATCAGAAGGAAACGCAGTCTGGCTCAACCCTGAAAAGACTTCTCCATACGAAATGTACCAATTCTGGATGAATGTCATGGACGCTGACGCTGTTCGCTTCTTGAAAATCTTTACTTTCTTATCACTTGATGAGATTGAAGACATCCGCAAACAGTTTGAGGCTGCGCCACACGAACGCTTGGCTCAAAAAGTCTTGGCTCGTGAAGTTGTCACACTTGTTCACGGCGAAGAAGCCTACAAAGAAGCCCTCAACATCACTGAGCAACTCTTTGCAGGAAACATCAAAAACCTTTCTGTCAAAGAACTCAAACAAGGACTTCGTGGAGTACCAAACTACCAAGTTCAAGCAGATGAAAACCACAATATCGTGGAACTCCTTGTTTCATCTGGTATGGTTAACTCAAAACGCCAAGCCCGTGAAGATGTCCAAAATGGAGCTATCTACGTAAATGGCGACCGTATCCAAGACCTTGACTATGTCTTGAGTGATGCAGATAAGTTAGAAAACGAACTGACTGTTATCCGTCGTGGTAAGAAAAAATACTTTGTTCTTACATATTAAAAAGAAGACTGGAGGCATTTGCCATCCAGTCCTTTTTTTGCTAGACTTAAACTATGAATACAAACCTCAAACCCAAACTTCAGCGCTTCGCTTCTGCGACTGCCTTTGCCTGCCCTATCTGCCAAGAAAATCTAACTCTGGTAGAGGGTAGTCTCAAATGTAACAATCGCCATTCTTTTGACCTAGCAAAATTCGGCTATGTCAATCTGGCTCCTCAAATCAAGCAATCTGCCAACTACGACAAGGAAAACTTTCAAAACCGTCAGCAAATCCTAGAAGCTGGCTTTTATCAGGCTATTTTAGATGCAATTTCTGATTTACTTGCAAGTTCAGAAAATACCGAAACAATTTTGGATATTGGATGTGGCGAAGGCTTCTATTCTCGAAAACTCCAGGAAAATCATCCTGACAAAACCTTCTATGCCTTTGACATCTCCAAAGATTCCGTCCAAATTGCTACCAAGAGCGAACCTAACTGGGCAGTCAATTGGTTCGTTGGCGACCTGGCTCGTCTTCCTATAAAAGACGCCAGCATGGATATTCTGCTTGATATTTTTTCACCTGCCAACTATGGAGAATTTCGTCGCGTTTTATCCAAAGACGGTATCTTGATAAAGGTCATCCCAACTGAAAATCACCTCAAGGAAATCCGTCAAAGGGTACAGGACCAGCTGACAAACAAAGATTATTCCAACCAAGATATCAAAAATCATTTCCAAGAACACTTTACCATCCTATCTAGCCAAACGGCCTCTCTGACTAAGACTATCACAGCAGAGCAGCTTCAAGCCCTACGCAGCATGACGCCTCTCCTCTTTCACGTCGACCAGAGCAAGATTGATTGGAGCCAACTGACAGAGATTACCATTGAATCAGAAATTCTTGTTGGGAAAGCACTGTAAATAAATTTTTTAGATAATACAAAACCCGCACCTTCAAGGTACGGGTTTAAATTATGTAATTATTAGTTCAAGTGCCAGATATCTTCGTTGTACTGAGCGATTGTACGGTCAGATGAGAAGAATCCTGCTTTAGAAATATTAACGATGACTTTATCCAACCATGCGTCACGGTCTTCGTAGTCAGCCAACATTTGTTCTTTAACCTTGATATAGTCTTCCAAGTCAAGAAGAGTCATGAACCAGTCTTTGTTGATCAATTCATTGTAAAGACGTTCCAAGCGCTCTTTGTTTCCAGCTGCAAGAACTGCATCGCTAACGATGAAGTCAACCAATGGTTTGATAGCTTCACGAGCGTAGAATTCGCTTGATTTGTAAGCTGCTTTTGCGTAAAGGTCGATAACAGTTTCTGAATCTTCACCGAAGATGTAGATGTTTTCGTCGCCAACCAACTCAGCGATTTCCACGTTAGCACCGTCCATAGTACCAAGAGTCAAAGCTCCGTTCAACATGAATTTCATGTTACCAGTACCTGAAGCTTCTTTAGAAGCAAGTGAGATTTGTTCTGAGATATCACATGCTGGGATAAGGAAGCTTGCTGCAGTAACGTTGTAGTTTTCAACCATAACTACTTGCAAGTGTGGAGCTACTGCTGGATCGTTAGCAATAACTTCTGACATACAAAGGATCAAGTGGATGATGTCTTGAGCGATTGTGTAGGCTGGAGCTGCTTTACCACCAAAGAAGATTGTGATTGGGCGAGCAGGGATGTTACCAGCTTTGATGTCAAGGTATTTGTGGATTACGTACAAAGCATTCATTTGTTGGCGTTTGTACTCGTGAAGACGTTTGATTTGGATGTCAAAGATAGAGTTTGGATTGATTTCCACACCTTGGTGTTCTTTCAAGTGACGAGCCAATTTACGTTTGTTGTGAGCCTTGATGCTTTCCAATTTTTCTTTGACAGCTGCTTTGTCTTCGTAAGACAAGAGTTTTTCAAGCTCATCTGCTTCATGGTGCCAACCTTCTCCAAGAATCTCATCCAAGTAGTGAGACAAGCTTGGGTTAGCATGCATGAGCCAACGACGGAAAGTGATACCGTTTGTTTTGTTGTTGAATTTTTCTGGGTAAAGGTCGTAGAAAGCTTTCAACTCAGAGTTCTTCAAGATTTCAGTGTGAAGTGCTGCTACCCCGTTAACACTGTATCCGTAGTGAATATCCATGTGAGCCATGTGAACACGTCCGCTCTCATCGATGATTTGAACAGCTGGATCTTTGTATTCTGCTTTCACGCGACGGTCCAATTCTTCGATGATTGGTACCAAGTGAGGAACCACTTCTTGCAAGAATTCAAGAGGCCATTTTTCAAGAGCTTCAGCAAGGATTGTGTGGTTAGTGTAGGCAGTCATGCTACGAACGATTGAGATTGCTTCGTCAAGCTCGATACCACGTGCAGTCAAAAGACGGATCAATTCAGGGATAACCATTGATGGGTGAGTATCGTTGATTTGTACAACTGCGTAGTCAGCAAGGTCATGCAAGTTGCTTCCTTTTTCGATTGCTTCGTCGATGATCAATTGCGCACCGTTTGAAACCATGAAGTATTGTTGGAAGATACGGAGCAATTCACCTTGACGGTCACTATCATCTGGGTAAAGGAAAAGAGTCAAGTTGTGAGCGATGTCTGTCTTATCAAAGTTGATACCGTCTTTAATGATTGAAGAATCAACTGAATCCAAGTCAAACAAACGCAAACGGTTCTTCGTTTCTGTCTTGTAACCAGGAACATCAAGATCGTAAAGAGTTGATGTCAATGTGAAGTGGGCAAATGGTACTTGGTAGCTACGACTTGAGCGAACCAACCAATTTTGCTCTGTCAACCATGCATTTGGAATTGTTTCTTGTTGGTTATTTTTAAGAACTTGTTGGAAAAGACCGTAGTGGTAGTTAAGACCAACACCGTCACCGTTCAAACCAAGAGTCGCAATTGAGTCGATAAAGCAGGCAGCCAAACGTCCCAAACCACCATTACCAAGAGATGGTTCCAATTCAACTTCTTCAACTTCGATCAAGTCTTTACCTGCAGCTGCAAGTTCTTTTTTAACATCATCGTAAAGACCAAGGTTAATCAAGTTGTTTGATAAGAGTTTACCAATCAGGAACTCAGCTGAGATGTAGTAAACTTTTTTCTTACCAGTGTTAACTGGTTTTTTGCTGCTTGCAAGCTTGCTGTAGTTAAGAAGAGCAAGGTAAAGCTCTTCATTGCTACATTCTGCAATGGTTTTATTGTAACGATTTTGTACAAATTCTTGTAGTGATAACATGTTTAAGGTGTCTCCTGATATTGTATTATTTCTTTAATTCTACCAAATTTTCATTGATTCGGCGATAGATTGTTGTCAAGTCAAGCAAACCTTCCTCGACAGCTGGTGTCAATTGATCTTCAGTCATACGCCAAGACCAGTTTCCACCAAGAGTAGATGGGAAGTTCATACGAGCTGTCTCATCCAATTCTAGCAAATCTTGCATAGTTGCAATTGCCATAAAGCTAACTGATGAAAAGACTGTACGAAGCATAGCGTGTGGCACTGTTTCGTATTCTTTACGGTTCGTATAGCGAGCCATGTACTCACGAGTCGCATCATCGATCTCGTTACGATACCAACCAAGGACCGTATTGTTATCGTGTGTTCCTGTGTACATAACTGAGTTAGCAGGTGCCAAGTGTGGGCTATCGATACTTTCGTCTTCTGGGTTGAAGGCAAATTGAAGAATCTTCATTCCTGGGAAGCCAGTACGTTCACGCAATTCGATAACTTCATCAGTCATGAAGCCAAGGTCTTCTGCGATGATGTTTAACTCACCAAGTTCTTCCTTAACAGCTGCAAAAAGCTTGTAGCCAGGACCTTTGACCCACTCACCAGGTGCTGCTGTATCGGAACCAGCAGGGATTTCCCAGTAAGATTCGAAGCCACGGAAGTGGTCGATACGAACGATATCGTAGATTTTGAAGCTTTCACGCAAGCGTTCAATCCACCATTTGTATCCGTCTTTGTCCATTGCTTCCCAGTCATAGATTGGGTTACCCCAAAGCTGACCAGTTGCAGAAAACTCATCTGGTGGGCATCCTGCGATACAAGTAGCCTTACCGTTGACATCTGTCTTGAAGAGGTGTGGATTTGCCCACATATCGCTTGAATCTTCCGCTACGTAGATTGGCATGTCCCCAACGATTTCGATGTGGTTGTCGTTAGCGTAGGCTTTCAATTTCAACCATTGTTGGAAGAAGAAGTATTGAGTCACACGGTGATAAACCAACTTATCCGCCAATTGCTCACGGTAACTTTCAAGTGCTGAAGCTTTACGAGCACGAGCATCTGCATCTGGCCATTCTGTCCAAGCAAGATTGTCAAAATGTTCTTTGATAGCCATATACTCTGCGAAGAGTTCAAGCCATGATTGGTTGTCTTTAGCAAATTTCTCAAAATCTTTAACATCTCCTACTTCCAAGAAACGTTTTACCGCTTTTTCTAAAAGAGGACGACGTGCATAGTAGATTTTAGCATAATCAACTTCAGACGCATCGCTACCAAAGTCAACCCCTTCAAGGTCACTTGTTTCCAACAAGCCTTGTTCCACCAAGATATCTAAATCGATAAAATGAGTATTTCCTGCGAAGGCTGAGAAAGATTGGTAAGGAGAATCTCCGTAACTAGTTGTTCCTAGTGGAAGGATTTGCCAGTAACGTTGTTTTGTGCGAACCAAGAAATCAACGAAGTCGTAAGCACTTTTACCAAATGATCCGATTCCGTATGCTCCTGGAAGAGAAGAAATGTGCATCAACACACCACTTTGACGTTTTTTCATAATAAGCACCTCATGTGTTTATAGTTCTTGTTTCATTTTTACGAACGCAAACGTTTGCGTTGAAATAAGTATATCGCATTTTTTTGATAAATGCAAGCGGTTTTAAAAAACTTTTTTGATTATTTTTTTAAAAGTTTTTCTTCATACTAGTATATATATTCTTGAGAAGATAAATAGAATCGGAATGCCAGTATTGCTTAACTTATTCTCTAACAAAATTTGAAACTTCTCATCTCATTTCTATTTGAAAATTAAGCAATCGTTTTCTCAACTTTTTTAAAATTTAAAACAAAAGTGATATTTGATTTTTCTTCTATATATAAAACGATAAAGCGGTTACTTTTTTTACAATTTTTTTAAAAATTTTTACAAAAAATACTTGCAACCGCTTTCCGATTGTGCTATACTAGTCCCATAAAGGAAAACGTTTGCGTTTCCTCATTATAAAATTTGTTATTCTTTAGGAGGAATACACTATGTCATCTAAATTCATGAAGAGCGCTACTGTGCTTGGAACTGTTACACTTGCTAGCTTACTTTTGGTAGCTTGTGGAAGCAAACCTGCTGAAAAAGCTGCTGATACTGGTTCATCTGAAGCGAAAGAAATCACTCTTTACGTTGAGGACCAATACAAAGCTTATGCTGAAACAGTTGCTAAAGCTTATAAAGAACAATCAGGAACAACAGTTAACATCAAATCTGGTGACCAACTTGGTGGTCTTGACAAACTTTCTCTTGACAACCAATCTGGTCAAGCTGCTGACGTTATGATGGCTCCATACGACCGTGTAGGTAGCCTTGGTACTGACGGACAACTTTCAGAAGTTAAATTGAGCGACGGCGCTAAAACAGATGATAAAACTAAATCTCTTGTAACAGCTGCTGACGGTAAAGTTTACGGTGCTCCTGCCGTTATCGAGTCACTTGTTATGTACTACAACAAAGACTTGGTAAAAGAAGCTCCAAAAACATTTGCTGACTTGGAAAACCTTGCTAAAGATAGCAAATACGCATTCGCTGGAGAAGATGGAAAAACTTCTGCTTTCCTAGCTGACTGGACAAACTTCTACTATGCATATGGACTTCTTGCTGGTAACGGTGCTTACGTATTTGGACAAAACGGTAAAGACGCTAAAGATATCGGTCTTGCAAACGACGGTTCTATCGCAGGTATCAACTACGCTAAATCTTGGTATGAAAAATGGCCTAAAGGTATGCAAGATGGTACAGCTGCTGGAAACTTAATCCAAACTCAATTCCAAGAAGGTAAAACAGCTGCTATCATCGACGGACCTTGGAAAGCTCAAGCCTTTAAAGATGCTAAAGTAAACTACGGTGTTGCAACTATCCCAACTCTTCCAAACGGAAAAGACTACGCAGCATTCGGTGGTGGTAAAGCTTGGATCATCCCATCAAGCACTAAAAACCTTGAAGGCGCACAAAAATTTGTAGACTTCCTTGTTTCAACTGAACAACAAAAAGCCTTCTACGATAAGACTAACGAAATCCCAGCTAACACTGAAGCACGTTCATACGCTGAAGGTAAAAACGATGAGTTGACAACAGCTGTTATCAAACAGTTCAAAAACGCTCAACCAATGCCAAACATCTCTCAAATGTCTGCAGTTTGGGAACCAGCTGCTAACATGCTCTTTGACTCTGTAAGTGGTAAGAAAGATGCTAAAACAGCTGCTAACGATGCTGTAACATTGATCAAAGAAACAATCAAACAAAAATTTGGTGAATAAAAAAATTTGTTCAAGGGGGGTGGAATTCAAATCCCCCTTTGAATTTATCAATAGAAAACATATATAGTTTGGGTTTTAATTAGAAACCAGTATCCTATGAAAGGAGTTATTATGGAAAAGCAACAACCTAGTAAAGCAGCCCTGCTGTCTATCATTCCTGGGTTAGGACAGATTTACAATAAGCAAAAAGCCAAAGGTTTTATCTTCCTTGGTGTAACCCTTGTCTTCGTCCTTTATTTCCTAGCACTTGCAGCCCCTGAATTGAGCAATCTCATTACTCTTGGTGACAAACCAGGTCGTGATAATTCCCTCTTCATGCTGATTCGCGGTGCCTTCCATTTAATCTTTGTAGTCGTTTATGTGCTCTTTTATTTCGCAAATATCAAAGATGCACATACAATCGCAAAACGCATTAACAATGGTATTCCAGTTCCACGTAGCCTCAAAGATATGATCAAAGGAATCTATGAAAATGGTTTCCCTTACCTCTTGATCATTCCATCTTATGTTGCCATGACTTTCGCGATTATCTTCCCAGTTATCGTAACCTTGATGATCGCCTTTACTAACTATGACTTCCAACACTTACCACCAAACAAATTGTTGGACTGGGTTGGTTTAACCAACTTTACGAACATCTGGAGTTTGAGTACCTTCCGTTCTGCCTTCGGTGCCGTTCTTTCTTGGACTATCATCTGGGCTTTGGCTGCCTCAACTTTACAAATCGTCATCGGTATCTTCACAGCTATCATTGCTAACCAACCATTTATCAAAGGAAAACGTATCTTTGGTGTTATTTTCCTTCTTCCTTGGGCTGTCCCAGCCTTCATCACTATCTTGACATTCTCAAACATGTTTAATGATAGTGTCGGTGCTATTAACACTCAAGTATTGCCAATCTTGGCTAAATTCCTTCCTTTCCTTGATGGTGCTCTTATTCCTTGGAAAACAGACCCAACTTGGACTAAGATTGCCTTGATTATGATGCAAGGTTGGCTTGGATTCCCATACATCTACGTTTTGACTTTGGGTATCTTGCAATCTATTCCTAACGACCTTTACGAAGCAGCTTATATTGACGGTGCCAATGCTTGGCAAAAATTCCGCAACATCACTTTCCCAATGATCTTGGCCGTTGCGGCACCTACTTTGATTAGCCAATACACCTTCAACTTTAACAACTTCTCTATCATGTACCTCTTCAACGCTGGAGGACCTGGTAGTGTCGGTGGTGGAGCTGGTTCAACCGATATCTTGATTTCATGGATTTACCGTTTGACAACAGGTACATCTCCTCAATACTCTATGGCGGCAGCTGTTACCTTGATTATCTCTATCATTGTCATCTCAATCTCTATGATCGCATTCAAGAAACTACACGCATTTGATATGGAGGACGTCTAAGATGAATAAATCAATCAAACTCAAACGTAGACTGACTCAAACCCTTACTTATCTTTACCTGATTGGTCTATCAATTGTGATTATCTATCCACTTTTGATCACTATCATGTCAGCCTTCAAGACTGGTAACGTAGTAGCCTTTAAACTAGACAGCAACGTCGACTTTAGTTTTGCTAACTTCCAAGGGCTCTTCTCTGAAACCTTGTACGGTACTTGGTACCTCAACACTTTGATTATCGCCTTGATTACCATGGTAGTTCAAACAAGTATCATCGTACTTGCTGGTTATGCCTACAGCCGTTACAACTTCTTGGCTCGTAAACAAAGTTTGGTCTTCTTCTTGATCATCCAAATGGTGCCAACTATGGCCGCTTTGACAGCCTTCTTCGTTATGGCGCTTATGTTGAACGCCCTTAACCACAGCTGGTTCCTCATCTTCCTCTACGTTGGTGGTGGTATCCCGATGAATGCTTGGCTCATGAAAGGCTACTTCGATACAGTGCCAATGTCTCTAGACGAATCCGCAAAACTAGACGGTGCAGGACACTTCCGCCGCTTCTGGCAAATTGTTCTTCCACTTGTTCGCCCAATGGTTGCCGTACAAGCTCTCTGGGCCTTCATGGGACCTTTTGGGGACTACATCCTCTCTAGTTTCTTGCTTCGTGAGAAAGAATACTTTACTGTTGCCGTAGGTCTCCAAACCTTCGTTAACAATGCGAAAAACATGAAGATTGCCTACTTCTCAGCAGGTGCTATCCTCATCGCCCTTCCAATCTGTATTCTCTTCTTCTTCCTACAAAAGAACTTTGTTTCAGGACTTACAAGTGGTGGCGACAAGGGATAATTTATCCCCGCCACCCTTTTTCATTTTGAAGCTTGTGACTATAAAAATATCCTTACAACAAGCAATTTTTCTCCTAGACTTGAAATAAAGCGCATTTCTCTATATAATAATACTCATATAGAAAACACCTTTTAGAAAGATACAAATGCTTCCATATCCATTTTCCTATTTTTCAAGTATTTGGGGATTTCGTAAGCCCCTATCCAAACGTTTCGGACTCAACTGGTTTCAGCTTCTCTTTACCAGTATCTTCCTTATCAGCTTGTCTATGGTACCCATTGCTATTCAAAACAGCTCCCAGGAGACTTATCCGCTAGAAACCTTTATCGATAATGTCTATGAACCATTGACAGATAAGGTTGTCCAGGATCTCTCTGAGCATGCTACAATTGTTGATGGCAATTTAACTTATACAGGAACAACTAGTCAAGCGCCTTCTCTTGTGATTGGTCCAAGCCAAAGCAAGGAATTACCTAAGGACTTGCAACTGCATTTCGATACGAATGAGCTAGTCATCAGTAAGGAAAGCAAGGAACTGATCCGCATCTCTTACCGAGCGATTGAGACTGAGAGTTTCAAAAGTAAGGACAGCTTGACCCAAGCAATTTCCAAAGACTGGTACCAGCAGAATCGTGTCTATATCAGTCTCTTCCTAGTTCTCGGTGCAAGCTTCCTCTTTGGTTTGAATTTCTTCATTGTCTCTCTAGGAGCTAGTCTTCTCCTTTATATCACTAAGAAATCACGCCTCTTTTCATTTAGAACCTTTAAAGAGTGCTACCATTTTATCTTGAACTGTTTAGGATTACCAACTCTGATTACGCTTATTTTGGGATTATTTGGCCAAAATATGACAACCCTCATCACTGTACAAAACATTCTTTTTGTTCTGTATCTGGTCACTATTTTTTATAAAACGCATTTCCGTGATCCAGATTACCATAAATAGGAGATTTTTATGCCCGTTACGATTAAAGACGTGGCCAAGGCTGCTGGTGTTTCGCCTTCAACCGTAACCCGTGTTATTCAAAATAAATCAACCATTAGCGACGAAACGAAAAAACGCGTTCGCAAGGCTATGAAGGAGCTCAATTACCACCCCAACCTCAACGCTCGTAGTTTGGTAAGCAGTTATACCCAAGTTATCGGCTTGGTCCTTCCCGACGACTCAGACGCCTTCTACCAAAATCCTTTCTTCCCATCTGTCCTCCGTGGTATTGCCCAAGTCGCTTCTGAAAACCACTATGCTATTCAGATTGCAACAGGTAAAGATGAAAAAGAGCGTCTTAAAGCTATTTCCCAGATGGTCTATGGCAAACGTGTGGATGGTTTAATCTTCCTTTATGCCGAAGAGGAAGATCCCTTGGTCAAATTGGTGGCTGAAGAGCAGTTCCCCTTCCTCATTCTAGGAAAATCCATTTCACCCTTTATCCCTCTTGTCGATAATGACAATGTCCAAGCTGGTTTTGATGCAACCGAATATTTCATCAAAAAAGGATGTAAACGAATTGCCTTTATCGGAGGTGCTAAGAAACTTTTCGTTACACAAGACCGTCTAACTGGTTACGAATCTGCGCTCAAGCAATACAAACTGCCTCTTGATGACAATCTGACCTACTTTGCAAATGAATTTCTAGAGGAAAAAGGATATCAATTTAGTCAACTTCTCTTTCAGCATGACCCACAAATCGATGCTATCATCACAACCGATAGTCTCCTAGCCGAAGGGGTCTGTGACTATATTGCTAAGTACCAACTGGATGTCCCTGTTCTCAGTTTTGACTCGGTCAATCCCAAGCTCAACTTGGCGGCCTATGTTGATATCAATAGCCTAGAACTTGGTCGTGTTTCTCTTGAAACCATCCTCCAGATTATCAGCGATGCTAAAAGCAATAAACAAATTTGTTATCGCCAGTTGATTGCCCACAAAATTATTGAAAAATAAAAACCAGCTCGAGCTGGTTTTTTTGGTCATTAATTATCTGTTTCAACGAACCGTCCCAAAATATGAACATTCTCCGATACAGAGACAAAGGCGCCTGGATCTACCTGTTTCATAATCTGTTTAAATTCATTAAACTCTGCACGTGTAATGACAGTAATTAAAACTGCCTTTCTCTCGTGATTATAGGTTCCTTCTGCATCGTGGATCATGGTGGCTCCGCGGTGCAATTTTTTATGTATTTTTTCAATTACCTTGTCTGGATGATTGGTCACAATCATGGCCTGCATCCGTTTTTGCTTGGTAAAGACCGCATCTGTCACACGGCTAGAGACAAAGATAGTAATCATAGAGTAAAGGGCGTATTTCCAACCAAAGGTCAAACCTGCTATCAGCATGATAGTCCCATTTACCAAGAAAGAAATACTACCGACATTCTTACCTGTTTTCTTGCGAATGGTCAGGCTGACGATATCCGTCCCACCGCTGGAGATATTGTTGCGAAGAGCAAAACCAATTCCCAAGCCCATGACAACACCCCCAAAAAGGGCATTGATAATGGGATCCTCCGTTAAGGTCGCCACAGGGACAAACTGGATAAAGAAGGAACTCATGGATACCGTGATAAAGGTAAAGACGGTGAACTTATGCCCAATCTGATACCAAGCCAAGACCATCAAAGGAAAATTAATGGCGTAGAAGGTCAGCGAAATCGGAATATGAAAACCAAACCAGTGATTACTCAAGGCAGAGATAATCTGTGCCAGACCTGTCGCACCACTCGAATACACATGTCCTGGTTGAAAAAAGAAATTGACCGCTACTGCTGATAAAAAACCATAGACCAGAGAAGCCGAAATCTTCTCATCATACTTTTCTCGAGAGATGCTTTGTAAGACACGTAAAATTTTTATCTGATGAGCAAAGCGGCGCAGATAATAGCGCCACCGCTTAATTCGTTTTGCTTGTTTCATCTTCTTCTACTTGTAAGCTGAGTTCCTCTAGTTGTTTGAGAGCTACTGTTGAAGGAGCTTGTGTCATTGGGTCAGTTGCCTTGTTGTTCTTAGGAAAGGCAATGACTTCACGGATATTTTCTTCTCCTGCAAGCAACATGACAAATCGGTCAAGCCCGATAGCCAAGCCACCATGTGGTGGGAAACCATAGTCCATGGCTTCAAGAAGGAAACCAAACTGGTCATTGGCTTCTTCGGCTGAGAAACCAAGAGCCTTGAACATGCGTTCTTGAAGGTCTTTTTGATTGATACGAAGGCTACCACCACCAAGCTCATAACCGTTCAAGACGATATCGTAAGCAATGGCACGAACCTTAGCCAAATCGCCTTCTAATTCGTGAGCAGTCTCTTCCTGTGGAAGAGTGAATGGATGGTGGGCGCTCATGTAGCGGCCTTCTTCTTCAGACCATTCAAACATTGGCCAGTCAACCACCCAAAGGAAGTTGAATTTATCGTTATCAATCAAACCAAGCTCTTTGGCAATACGTCCACGAAGGGCACCAAGAGTTGCATTGGCAACTTCAAGCGTATCCGCCACAAAGAGAACCAAGTCCTTATCTTCAAGCGCAAGTGCTGCTGTCAATTCTGCTTGGATGCTAGTCAAGAACTTAGCAACCGGTCCGTTTAATTCTCCATCAACCACCTTAACCCAAGCAAGACCTTTGGCACCGTACTGTTTGGCTACTTCAGTCATCTTATCGATGTCTTTACGTGAATAGTTGTCAGCAGCTCCTTTGACCACAATGGCTTTTACAGCAGGTGCTTCTGAAAAGACTTTAAAGTCTACACCTTTGACCACTTCTGTCAAGTCCTGAAGCAACATGTCAAAACGAGTATCTGGCTT
The DNA here is from genome assembly GCF_003943935.1 of Streptococcus mitis. Lineage (GTDB taxonomy): Bacteria > Bacillota > Bacilli > Lactobacillales > Streptococcaceae > Streptococcus > Streptococcus mitis_BK. The sequence continues at coordinate 36,946 of NZ_RJOB01000007.1, forward strand.
GTCAGAACCATAAAGAGCCATCGCATCATCGTATTTCATACGAGGAAATGGAAGTGTCACTTCGATGCCTTTAGTTTCTTTCATGACGCGCGCAATCAAGCCTTCTGTGATATCTTGGATTTCTTGCTCAGTAAGGAAAGATGTTTCCAAGTCGACCTGGGTGAACTCAGGCTGGCGGTCACCACGCAAGTCCTCATCACGGAAACATTTGACGATTTGGTAATAACGGTCAAAACCAGCATTCATCAACAATTGCTTAGTGATTTGTGGACTTTGAGGAAGAGCATAAAAATGCCCTTTATTGACACGAGATGGTACCAAATAGTCACGCGCCCCTTCAGGCGTTGACTTAGAAAGGAATGGTGTCTCCACGTCGATAAACTCCAATTCATCCAAGTAGTTGCGGATAGAGTGGGTCACCTTAGCACGAAGTTTCAGATTTTCCAACATTTCTGGACGACGAAGGTCAAGGTAACGGTAACGCAAACGCGTATCGTCATTAGCCTCAATCCCATCCTTAATCTCAAATGGGGTTGTCTTAGCTGTATTAAGCACTGTCAGAGCTGTCACGTTTAACTCAACTGCACCAGTTGGTAACTTATCATTGGCTTGCTCACGCGCAGCGACCTGACCAGTCACCTCGATAACAAATTCGCTACGAAGGCTTTCAGCTGTTGCCATGACCTCTGCAGAGACTTTTTCAGGGTTGATAACTAACTGCATGATTCCTTCACGGTCACGAAGGTCGATAAAGATCAAACCACCAAGGTCACGACGACGGCCTACCCATCCTTTCAAGGTAATTTCTTGTCCGATGTGTTCCTCACGAACACGACCAGCATACATACTACGTTTCATTGTTTCTCTCCTCTTTTATTCTGTTACTATTTTACCATAAAAGCGCAGGCTCTTCATGAAAATCATCAGAAAAGTTTGCCTGACTTTAAAAATCAGGTAAAGTCCCTAAAAATTAGCGCTCATACAAAAATCCGATGAAGTTCACCGGACTCTTTTATTTTGAATTGTTGCCTGCTTTGCGCTTTTCAGCAATTTCGGCTGCCTTTCTCGGCAAGACAATCTCCGTCGTGTAAGCTGTCCCAAAGCGCAAGACACCTGCAATAGGGGCAAAGACAACTGCTAGATAGTTATAGAAGAAATCGCCCTTAAAGGCATAAGCTAGCGCTCCAATGATGAAAAATAGAACGACTGCCTGAATCACTGCTAATAAAATTACTCGTTTCATGTGACCTCCTGACTCTATTATAGCATGAGAATCATCAAAAAGCCGACTAAATTATTCAAAGCGTGGAGAGAAATACTGTAGACCAGACCTTTTCTGCTAATATAAGCCAAGCCCAAACTAAAACCAAGGCTAAAATAGACAAAAAATTGTTGCACATCACCTGGGAAATGAATCAAGGCAAATAGAACACTGGATACCAGAAGAAAAATCAGAGTTTGTTTACTATTGTCCTGCTTAGGAAAGAGATAGCGCGCTAACATCCCTCTAAAGATAAGTTCTTCCGTCAGAGGAGCAAAAATAACGACCGCAAAGAATGAGAAAAGTGGTTGAGACAAGGTCAAGTCTATCGCTATTTGCTGATTTACTGAAGGATCATTTGGCAAGAAAAACTGGACAACCAGAGATAAGAACCAAACCAAGGCAGGAAGCCAAATAAATCGGTTAAAGCCACTCTTCTCAATACGAACAGGAGCTTTCTGATACCATTTGTAAATACCGTACACATAAACTCCAGCCAAGGCCACATAGAGCAAGGTCACAGCATAGGGTGAAGCGCCTAAGGCAAGCGAAGAGGTCGCCAACCCCTGAATGAAGCCATAGCCAAAGAAAAAGGATAGAATGGCTAGAAGAAACCAGCCAAAATTTTTAAGTAATTTCATAAAGTTCTCCTATCTTGCTTTATAACTGTTTTTCAATACAAAGAGGTTTGCTATTCCTAACACAAGTACCCAGGCAAGTAACATACCGATGTTAGAAAAAGATATCTCCCCACCTTTTTTATTTAAAAGATTTACAATAGGACCAACGAACGAGTAATCCAACACTTTTTGAACCGTATCATTTTGAGAAGCAATCATAGGTAAAAAAGAGACAATTAATATAGGGAAGATACTATAAACTTGCGCTTTAGATTGAGTATCTGACACCGCACCAATTAGAAGGTTGAGAAAAATAATACTAATAGTTGCTAGGAGCAAATAGATAACGTAGGCAAATAAATAACCTGATAGATCTACTTTAAGATAGATGGGAAGCACAATCATAGCAAGTAACATTATCAGAATAGGGAGAACGAGCATACTGAAAGTATATTCTGTTGCTGTCACACCACTTAGGAGGAGTGATTTAAGATTTCGTTTTTCCTTATCTTCTGCCATCATAATCGATACCATATAACCACTTCCCATGCTCAAGACCATCGTCAAGCTAGCAGATAGAAAAAATAGGCTCAATTGTCCATTCTTATTTAAAAATTCATTATATAAAACAGTCAGTCCAAAAGGAAACAATAGAGTCGCCAACAAAGATGAATTGCTAATAAGGACTTGTAATCTTAACCATAGTAGGGCATTTAATTTTCTAAACATCTAACTTTTCTCCTGTCAATCTGATAAAGATTTCTTCTAGTGTCGGCTCACAAGAGTGAACCACCATCAAATCTGTCGTGTCTAAATGTGGCAATTCTTCAAATGGAACGATCTGTTCTCGTCCATCGTTATAAACCACATGTACTTTCTTATCCACATGATACTTCTGGATAATATCTTGTGGACTTCCATACTCTATTAAGTTTCCCTTATTTAAAAGAGATAAGCGATCACAAAGCAGAGTTGCTTCATTCATATCATGCGTGGTCAGAAAGATAGTTGTCCCCGCCTGCTTTAATTCTTGAAGTAGGGTATGAATCATCTTGGATGTTGTAGGGTCTAAGCCACTGGTTGGCTCATCGAGAAAGAGAATCTTAGGAGCATTCAGAAGGGCACGAGCCAAGAACATTCGTTGTCTCATTCCAGTAGACAGTTTTTCTGCGATAATATCTTTAGCATCTGCCAATCCAACCTGTTGGAGCACCTGATTTACTCTATCTGACTTGAGACCATATAACTTAGCGTAAATGAGCAGATTTTTGTAAAGACTCATCTTTTCATAAAAACCACTGCCATCACTAACAATGCCAATTTGTTCCAAATCATTTGAGGTTAAATCTTGAGAATTCTTGCCTAACAAAACTGTTTTACCTTGATCTGCATCCAACTGACCTGTCAAGACATTGATCATGGTTGTTTTACCTGAGCCAGAAGGGCCAAGAAAACCAAAGATTTCACCCTCCTTAATCTCAAAAGAAATCTGGTGAAGAGCTTTTTTGCTCCCAAAACTTTTGCTTACATTTTCAACACGAATCATAGAAACTCCTTTATTTGAAATAACGTTTCACCATAGGTAACTGCATCACATTAATATAAATATGGATGGCTCCTACAAGCAAGAAGGCTAGTAACTGAATCTCTCCTGTCAGTAAAGAAAAGAGAGCAATCAGAAAGTAGAGACCTGGCAAGACATAGTTATTTAATTGGAATAAAATCCGAAAACTCTGTTCCAAATTAGCCTTGCGCTCCCCTTCATCGTAAGAATCGAAATGCTCCAAGATATCCTTTGGTGTAGAGAAAAACACCAAACCAATCTGACGAACAATCGCAATAGTCTTAAAAAGATAATTTTGAGCATTGAAAACCAACACTAATCCCAAAAAGGAAAGGGATAAGGTTATATGGCTTATATCGAGTACAATTACTTCACTTCCTGAAATGAAGAGAGCCAATAAAATCGCTACGCTTGCACTATTAAAAGCAATAGTTCCAAACTCAAGATTACGATTCATTTGCACATAATATGTTTCATTCAGATCATCATCCATTTCCTCTTGATACAAGGAGTGAAATTTTCTGCTTTTCTTTAGGAAATTGAACGTCAAAAGAAGACTAATGAAACCTATCAGTAAACAAATAGCTGATATCCATGGTATCAAGACTTTCACATCTAACATAATTTCGTGGGATTCGGCACGTGCCTTAAACATCCCTACAAACATGCCTAATAAACCTCCCAAAACAATAGACATTAAAAATAACAAGGCACCTTTCTTATTCTTTTTCATATTCATTCTCCTTTTTCACTTGCTAAATTGTTTGCTTTCTTTTCAATCCAGTCAACGACTGGGATAAGAGCAAAGTAGGCCCAAATAAATTGGTCACTTTGATATGGATTAAACCAGCCTAAGTCCATCCCAATCAATAGAAATACGCTGACTAATAAAGCTATGGCAACTACATAATAGATTACTTTATACTTGTTCATCATTTTTCTCCTTCTTCTTCAACCAGTTGAAAATGGACAAGAGGACTAAGTTAACCCAAAATAAATACTTACTTTCAACAAAATAGAACCACCCCAGTAATGTTCCAATCATAGCGAAAGCATTCACAATGAGTGCAAGAACACTCATGTAATAAATCACTTTATACTTGTTCATCACTCGTCCTCCTCCAAGCGAAATACTGATTCGACTGTTTCGTTGAAAATTTGAGATATTTTGAGGGCAATGATAATGGACGGGGTGTACTCATCCCGTTCTAATAGGCTGATAGTCTGTCTGGAAACCTCTGCTAGCTTGGCTAGTTCGGTTTGATTGAGGCCATCGCGAGCCCGCAGCTCTTTTAGACGATTTTTTAGTTGCATGTTACACACCTACTTCCCTTCAAATTCAACAGTTTGGATATCCTCAATGCGTTGTAGTTTGAATTTTTCTTTTCCTTTTTTATTAACACGGCGTAGCTTGACCCATTCCTCATCAACATCCACAACTTCCCAGTTATCTGTTCCAAAAACTTGTCCAACGATTGTCGGTGTTTTCCCAATCAATTCTTTTAATAATCTTGACATTTCTTTATTTCCTTTCTGTTTTTGCTCAATTCTTTTGATTTTATTCTCCAGTTTCTTGACCTTTTGGGAATGGTAGATATAATACATAATCACAAGAGGTACAAATCCTAATGCCCACATAATCGTTCCTTTCTACTTTTCTCTTAACTTGAATTTATTGTAACACATCTTTTTCTTTTTGACAAGCATATTTGTCAAAAAGTTTATTATTTTTGTCATTTTGTAAAAGAAAAAGGTCAGGAATAAGATCCTGACCAGTTTTTCTACTATTAAAAGCCTAATTTTTCAAAGATTTCTGAGAAATTTTGATTGATAGCATCAAGTGACACTTGCACTTCTTCTCGGGTTTGATTATTCTTGACTGTCACTTGTCCGCTTTCGACTTCACTCTCTCCTAGAGTGATGAGAGTCTTAGCCGCAAAGACATCGGCTGACTTGAACTGAGCTTTGAGTTTACGGTTGAGGTAATCACGCTCTGCTTTGAAACCTTGTTGGCGAAGAGCCTGTACCAATTCCAAAGCCTTGACATTTGCTCCATCACCCAAGACTGCGATATAGACATCTAGGGCGTTTTCGATAGGGAGGGCCACACCTTGCTTTTCAAGAATGAGAAGCAGGCGCTCTACACCAAGTCCAAAACCAAAGCCAGCAGTTTCAGGGCCTCCAAAGTAAGAAACCAAACCATCGTAACGACCACCCGCACAGACTGTCAAGTCATTGCCCTCAATCTCAGTGATAAACTCAAAAATGGTGTGGTTGTAGTAGTCCAGACCACGCACCATATTGGTATCGATGATATAGTCTACTCCAAGATTTTCCAACATCTGACGCACAGCATCAAAGTGTGCTTGGCTTTCTTCATCAAGGAAATCCAAGATAGACGGTGCATTCTCCACTGCCACCTTGTCTTCTTTTTCTTTAGAGTCCAAGACACGGAGAGGATTTTCCTCCAAACGACGTTGGCTATCCTTAGACAAGGTCTCCTTGAGCGGTGTCAGATAGTCAATCAAGGCTTGACGGTAGGCCGCACGGCTCTCAGGATTTCCAAGAGTGTTAAGATATAATTTGACACCTTGGATGCCGATTTCTTTCAAGAAATGGGCTGCCATCGCGATTGTTTCCACATCGGTAGCTGGATTGCTAGATCCAAAACACTCAACTCCGATCTGGTGGAACTGGCGCAAACGCCCTGCCTGTGGACGCTCGTAACGGAACATAGGGCCCATGTAGTAGAACTTACTTGGCTTTTGCACTTCTGGGGCGAAGAGTTTATTTTCCACATAGGAACGGACTACTGGTGCCGTTCCTTCTGGTCGGAGGGTAATATGGCGGTCACCCTTGTCATAGAAATCATACATTTCCTTGGTTACGATATCCGTTGTATCTCCGACAGAGCGACTGATAACCTCGTAATGCTCAAAAATAGGCGTGCGCACTTCTGCATAGTTATAGCGCTTGAAAATCTCACGGGCAAAGCCCTCAACGTACTGCCATTTGGCAGACTCAGCAGGTAAAATATCCTGCGTTCCTTTTGGTTTTTGTAATTTCATAGGGAATCCTCTTTAAACTTAATAGTCTTATTTTACCATAAATCGAGGGATTAAAACAGTGAGAAAAAAATTAGGATTCAAATATCATTTTTGAGATTAATAACTGTCAAAAGAATAGCTATCAAGGAGAGACCAACAAATAGCATCCAAGTCAACTGTATATTCCATACGGCTACTAGTGAAAAACAAGCTGTTCCCACAGGTATGGATAAGGTGAACAATAAACCTAAAAAATTACTGGTACGAGCTAGAACCTCTGGAGCTAGATTTTTCAGGAGCATGGCACTAATCTTTGGTGAAACTTTACCAGACACATACAGAGTTAAAAAGAGAAATAGCAAACCAAGCACGACTTGATTGAATACGTTAGCCAAACCAATTAGAGTGAGCCCTACGGTAGCCCACATCATCAATCTAGGCAAGGACTGCTTCCCAAAATAATCATTGCCCGTAAGGCTACTAATGATGATTGCTAACAAAGCACAGAATTGACTGATAAATAATGCCTCTGTATAAGAAAAATTCAAGAGAGAATGGCTCAAAAAGAAGATATTATAAATTCCACCCAAAGCGCCACCCAAGGCATTGATAAGCAAGACAGCAAAGAGCATAAAACCAAAGTTTTTCTGTCCACCTTTAAGAAAAACGAGACGTAAATTTCGATAAATCGTTAGGAACTGCTCTTTGATCGGAAGCTTCTCATTTTTTAGAATTTCACCATCAGCAGATGACATTGACAGGCTCAATTTGCTTTTTCCTAAAAAGAGGATGACGGCTGATACTAGGAAAAAACAGGCATTGATTCCCGCAACGAGGGAAAAATTGTTGACCGATAGGCCTAAGAGCCAGACCCCGAAAGCTTGACCACCAATGGCTGAAATATAGGTAATGAACTGGGAAAAAGAGTAAGCCTCCATCAAATCATCTTCAGCTACTTTTTCTTTAATGAGAGGCATGCGCAAACCACCTGCAAAATCACTGATGACATCACTAATGACATTGATCAAACACAGGCTAGAAAAGGCAAAGAGAGTAGCTTGCTGAACAACTAGGGCTGCCAGAAAAAATAAAACCGCCTGAAACAAACCACTATAGACCATCCATTTGACCTTATCCCTCGTATAATCTGCCCGAATCCCTACAAAAACTGTAAAGAGAGTCGGAAGAAGCATGACAATATTCGCCATAGCAACAGCAAAAGATGCTTGTGGTAAGGTCGATGCATAGACGATAAATACCAGGTTGAAAATCGAAGCACCAAAAGCATTGAAGAAGCGTGACAAAGTCAAGAGACGATAAGCTTGATTTCTGAACAATAGTTTCATAGATAATCTCCCTTCTTGTTCGAAGTTCTATATGAAGTATGACTATAGTATAGCACTTAGAAATTCTAGAGGAAAAACTTTTGAATATATGCAACAAACGAAATGAGCAAAAAGAAACGATAGAATTTCTCCAGTGACACGAGAAAGCCCAACAGTTCTATCGCTTCAAATTTCAAATTATTTTCTTAGTTTGCAGATATTCAACAATCGGTCGTCTTTCTATAGTATTCGGCAGATTTATTACAGCCAAGCATCTCAAAAATATGGACAGCATCCTCCATCTTTTTCTGGCCTTCCTTGACTCTACCTTGCTTGCTATCAAGGAGACCTTCAGCCCACAAATAGACAATTCGGAAATAGGTCTCATTTTCCTTGTAGAAATGCTCTTTGATGACACGTTTAAAATAAGAGGCATTGGTAAATTCTTCACACTCAATGCTGACTAAAAAACCATTCAATAGCATAGTGTGAAAAAGGTTTCGGTTTCCAGACATTTCCATTAGAAAATCGGATTTGCGGACCATTTCTCGTACATATCTAGTAAAAAGGGAAACAGATAAAAACGGAGAACTAACTGAGAACAAATTGAGTTCATAGATTCCCCAAATCTCGGTAGAAAACAAGTAGTCATGAAGGACTTTCCCTTCCTCTGCTGTTAACTCTACCCTTTCATCCATACTCTTCATATAAGACTTGATAATAATGGCATTTAGAATATATTTCTGTTTGTTTTGAGAATGGGCATGCTTTTGATACTCCTTGCGATACAAGTCTTCGAGAGGTGCTATATTCTTTATATCCAAGACATCTATGATTTCTTTTCTCAACTCAGAATCAGTATCATACTGAAAACCTCTAGCTAGAAAGAGGATTTCCTCTACACTAGCAGATATATTTTCTAGGGCAAATAGAAACTTTTCCACCGAAAGCTCACTCTGACCTGTTTCAAATCGGGACAACATAGACGGAGAAAATTGTCCCCCAGTTGCTTGTCTCAGCGAGATATTTCTTGACTCTCGTAATTGTCTAAAGACTTTTCCAATCTGCTCCATAGACTTCTCCTTAATTCAGCTTTTTCTTTATGTTATCATATTTTTTCAGAAAATTCATCAAAAACTTGCCAAATTGTCAGAATTATGAGAAAATAGAGGATATTTATCACGTGGAGGGACTGCTATGAGAGACGATATCAAAATCAATGACCGCGCTTTGGCCTTACAAAATCAAATTATCGAAAAACTAGAGAAGGTTTTTGATACAGATGTGGAATTGGATGTTTACAATCTAGGGCTGATTTATGAAATCAATCTGGATGAAACGGGGCTCTGTAAGATTGTCATGACCTTCACCGACACCGCCTGTGATTGCGCTGAAAGTTTGCCTATTGAAATCGTGGCAGGTCTCAAACAAATCGAGGGTATCGAAGATGTCAAGGTTGAAGTTACCTGGTCGCCTGCCTGGAAGATCACACGAATCAGTCGCTACGGCCGTATTGCCCTTGGACTGCCACCTCGTTAAGCAGGTAAATCACTTTTGAAGATGAAAAGAAGCAAGCCGAAATTGGCTTGCTTTTTGAGTTTATTTTTTACCTGACTTGTCCATATTCCAGAAGTCTGTCACGGCTCCACGTGAAGCAGATGATACGATATGAGCGTATTTACCGAGGACACCACGGCTGTAAAGTGGTGGCAAGGTTGTTTCTGCCTTACGTTTTTCAAGTTCTTCTTCCGATACGGCCATGGAAATTTCTTTGGTATCTTGGTCAACCGTAACGATATCACCTGTACGAAGGTAGGCAATCGGTCCACCATCCTGAGCCTCAGGAGCGATATGTCCAACAACCAGACCATAAGTACCACCAGAGAAACGACCATCCGTCAAGAGGGCAACCTTGTCTCCTTGACCTTTACCAACGATCATTGATGAAAGTGACAACATCTCAGGCATACCAGGACCACCCTTAGGTCCCACGAAACGAACAACGACAACATCGCCATCAACGATTTCATCTGTCAGAACAGCCTGAATCGCATCTTCTTCTGAGTCAAAGACCTTAGCTGGTCCAACGTGACGACGCACTTTAACACCTGATACTTTAGCAACCGCACCATCAGGGGCAAGGTTTCCATTCAAGATGATAAGCGGACCATCTGCACGTTTTGGATTTTCAAGTGGCATAATGACTTTTTGACCTGGTGTGAGGTCTGCAAAGTCAGCTAAGTTTTCAGCAACAGTCTTACCAGTACATGTGATACGGTCTCCGTGAAGGAATCCATTTGCCAAGAGGTATTTCATAACCGCAGGGACACCACCGACTTCGTAGAGGTCTTGGAAGACATACTGACCAGATGGTTTCAAGTCGGCCAAGTGAGGCACACGTTCTTGGATCGTATTGAAGTCCTCAAGTGACAAATCAACATTAGCCGCATGGGCAATGGCAAGCAAGTGAAGAGTGGCGTTTGTAGAACCACCGAGAGCCATGGTTACAGTAATGGCATCTTCAAAGGCTTCACGAGTCAAGATATCAGATGGTTTGAGACCAAGCTCCAGCATCTTGACAACAGCACGTCCTGCTGCTTCGATGTCTTCTTTCTTGTCAGCTGATTCAGCTGGGTGAGATGAAGAGCCTGGCAAACTCATACCTAGAACTTCGATAGCAGTCGCCATGGTATTAGCAGTGTACATACCACCACAGCCACCAGGGCCAGGGCAGGCATTACATTCAAGACGTTTCACGTCCTCAGCTGTCATATCTCCGTGGTTCCATTTTCCGATACCCTCAAACACAGAAACCAAGTCGATGTCTTTTCCATCAAGATTTCCCGGTGCAATAGTTCCACCATAGGCGAAAATAGCTGGGATATCCATATTAGCAATGGCAATCATAGAACCAGGCATGTTCTTGTCACAGCCACCGATAGCAACGAAGGCATCAACGTTGTGACCACCCATCGCCGCCTCGATAGAGTCCGCAATGATATCACGAGATGTCAAAGAGAAACGCATACCAGGCGTTCCCATGGCAATCCCATCCGCTACGGTAATAGTCCCAAACTGCACAGGCCAAGCACCTGCCGATTTGACACCTTCTTTAGCTAATTTCCCAAAATCATGCAAGTGAATGTTACATGGCGTATTTTCCGCCCAAGTCGAAATCACTCCTACAATCGGTGTTTCAAAGTCCTTATCTGTCATACCAGTCGCACGAAGCATAGCACGGTTTGGTGATTTCACCATACTGTCATAAATGCTACTGCGGTGACGTTTATCTAATTCAGTCATTTGTTCCCTCCCATTTCAGTTTTTACTATTATAGCACATTTTAAAAGCAATGAACAGAAGAAAATTCTTGAATTTTCAGAAAATTTCGATTAATTTGGTTAATGGCCTTCTAATTTTTTCATCTTTTTTTGTCAAGTAACTTTACTTTACAAAAAAAATGTGTTATCCTAGTATGGTTGATGAAAATCAGTAGATTGAATCGAATTTAAATACCTAAAGGAGAAATCAAAATGGCAGTACCTGCACGTCGCACTTCAAAAGCGAAGAAAAACAAACGTCGTACACACTACAAAGTAACAGCTCCATCTGTAAACTTTGACGAAACTACTGGAGATTACTCACGTTCTCACCGCGTATCACTTAAAGGATACTACAAAGGACGTAAAATCGCTAAAGCTGCATCAGCTGAATAATAGAAGGGAGATACCATGCGCGTAAATATTACACTTGAACACAAAGAATCTGGTGAACGCTTGTACCTTACTTCTAAAAACAAACGTAACACTCCAGACCGTCTTCAATTGAAGAAATACTCACCAAAACTTCGCAAACACGTTGTGTTTACAGAGGTGAAATAGGGATTCACTACACGTCAATAGACGTGAGGAACCTTGATTTTAAGCGATTTTTGAAATTTCAAATTTCACTACATTGCAATAAAAATCAACCGAATCACTACCTTTTTCACTACCTTTTTTTGAAATAAGAATATTGATTCGGACAATTAAAAGCAAGAAAAGGAGCTTCATCTCATGATGAAGCTCCTTTTTTATTGTATTCTCATTCCTAAAAATACTAGAAATAGCACAGTCTTTTCTAGTATTTGTGGAATCCAAAACGCAAGCTTAACAAGACTATTCTAACCAAGAACGTATACAATCAAACACTTTTAACGCTATTATAAAGCAACAAAGCAAAAACTCCAGATTAGAACCTTCTAAGCGGTTCATAGACTGGAGTTTTTTATATATCTGTTCGCTAAATGTTTACATTTATATCATTAAAGTTATTTTTTTAACTCGTTATGTAATCATTTATATTTTCGTTTTAATAATGGGCTAGTTCCTAAAATTAACCCTAAAAATCCTAGCGACGTAAGCAATTTATTATCTTCTGTACCAGTGTTTGGAAGTTCAGATTTATTATTTTAACTCATTTTGTTCGCTTTTTATATTTAAGGTTAGACTTTTATCTCAGACTCTTTCTACTATACCGGCGGCCGGGGTCGAACCGGCACGTCCTAATGGACACTGGATTTTGAGTTCTATGAATACACTTTTTAAATCTTATATCCTTGATTTAACAATGTTTTAAGACTTTTAAATTTTATAAAATAGAGTCTTTTCCCAAATTTTAGTAACTTTTTGGTAACACTCCATACCTTATCGTTCTAAGAGCATCATCAGAGAATAGACGATATGTCCCAACAGATTATATTCATCCAGAGGTATTCAAGACACTCGTACGATTATTTGAGTTATATGAAATATTAACAGACTAGATATAAATTAGGTCTAGTTTTTGTATAAATGGCTCTAATATTTTTCTTTTAGATAATTCCTAAAGCATTCTTCACTACTCTAATACCGTCATCAATGCTTCCGGCATACTGAATGTTTTGTTTAGCTTGGTCAATTTGAAAATCAGAAACATATGTTCCTGGTGTTAAGCTTTGACTATCAAATCCATTTGAAACGATAAACGTATATTTTCCAGTCCAATCTTTTTCAACAGTTAATGTAATCATTTTATTTTCTCCTTTAATTAAGGTAAGTGTTTTTTATTATTTTACCAAAAATAACTCTTTAGCCCAAGTAGTTGATAGTTCGTTTTCTAACAAAACTTTTTCTTGCCATATACCAGAATATTTTAAACCATAATCTTTAGCAGAATTTTTATGATTCCCATTTATATTTTCAGGCATAAGCGCTGGTATTTCTTTCCATACACTTCTTGATCTACCATTCATTGTTAATACTCTGTCATCATGAAAATTAAAAGTTCCATATCCTTTTTCTTGAGGTAAAAATGATAAGTTTTCTCTTGGGATATAAAGCATATTTGATTGCAAATTACTCATATGGTCGTAAGAATGAGGATGAAATGGATACATACTTTGCAGAGATTCTTTATCATTCATCATATTACCAATTTGCAAATAACCATAAATGATGTTTAGATCTGGGGCGTCTTTTTTAAAATGCAATGTTCCGTTATAAATATCTCCTTCGGTTTGCCTAAACCATCCGAAAAATAGAAAAAGATCCCCGATAGAAACATTTTGGTTTCTTAATAATCCCTGTGAGCTTTTAATTTGACCAAATGCTGCTCTCCAGTTAGAAACAGGAGTATTCCTAAGATTTTCTCTTATATCTGGATCAAGATGACAATTATAATGATTTGTTTTATCTTCTTTCCCTTTTAGTTGTCTTAAGATTTCTGAAAATAATATTCCGTTATAGTTTAAGTCGTCAAAAGAGATACTATCAAACTTGGCAGGTATTGGTAATGAAAGTAACGTCCCGTCAGGTAATATAGGACTCGGGATGGAACCATTGGATGAATCAAATCCCTTTCTTGATAAAATTATTTTCACAATTCTTTTCCTCGTATAAAGAATGGATGATATGGCAAATCCATTACTTTGTTTTGTGAACCAAGTATAGTTTCAGCAAATTCCATTAATTCTAATACATCAGTAAATCTCTCTTCCGAATTATAAAATCCATTTTTAGCATTCCATCTTGGAAATGGTTTCCCATTCATTCTTGCTCGTTCTCCCATCGGAAAAAAGTCTAAAATTTCTTTAGGAATTTTAAGTGGAGACTTACCAAAATAATTAAAACGGTCTGCAAGAATCACTATTTCATTCATAAAACTTGATTGGTTTAATCCATTCTTTTCAATCAGCCATTGATAAGTATAAGCATCTCTTCTATTATTAGATTTTGGAGATAGTAAATATTCTTTCATTGTTAAAATTTCACTAATTTTAGCAACAAAAATTAGATGATTATATTTTGGAGTGATAAACATTCCTTGATCATCTCTCCACTTTTTCCCATCATTTGAATGCCCTGCTACAGCCATTATGTAAGCATCTACAGACTTAGAATTTATTTTATCCGCCCAGTTCTTTTTAATATTCCTTCTTAACTGAAGCATACACCCTCCTTCGGTAAGAAGATGGGGGGTTGTATCATAATTTTCTGTAAAAACACAAGGATTGATACCATAATCATGAGTCATTCTATAGCAGTAAAAAATAGTTTGTTTATCCACTCTTTTGTCTCCTTCTCTCCAAAATTTTTTGTATTCTAATTAAATATAGTATATCAAAAATGCTTTTTTGAAGAAAGGAATTATACTCTTTTGTAAATATATTTTGAAGATAGTCTAACGTTCCCATAGCCTCAAGGAATAATAGATATCCTCTAAAAAAACAAGGTCCTAAATCCTAGTCTATAACACTATATTGGTGGCCAGCGTTGAATCAGCATATACTTCCGAATACTAAATTTTGAACTTAACGTTTATATTTTTTTATTCGAAATATATTAATTTAATAAAGTTTTAGAATCTTTTATTTTCTTTTTCTTAATAAATTCTCTGAATCGTTTATAAAGATTGATAGTAATTCACCTTTCTTAGTTGACTTACTCCCTAGGTCCTTTCTCATCTCATTCATCACTTCTTCAACAGCATTCAGTAATTCTTTAGGTTCTAGTTGTTTATTACCTTCTAAAGACTTTTGTCTAAAATCATTCCACTTTTTAACTACCTTAGGTGAGCCCCAAAGTGATAGTTTGCTATTGAAATCATTGATATCCTTAATCATCTCTTCATTAGAATATAGAAAATCACCTTTTCCACTTAGAGAAACTTTGTGAATCACTGTAAATAAGTCGGAGTATGGTCCCTCTCTTTTAGTAGCTAAATATGCCCTTTTTTTATTCCTTTGTTCTGAATATCTCGAATAAAATGAATTTAATAGTGTAATTGAACCTGTTATTAATGCTACTAATACTACAACATCCAAACTTGAAGTCATATTTTGTAAGTACGTAACGATATCCTGAATATAAGTTGGAATATTCTTAAACAAGTATAATCCCACATAATACATATCAGCTAATAGACAAAGTAGTAGTCCGTAATTCCATTTGTTACTTTGTAAACTATTGTTACCTATAAGATAAGCTAAAATAACTGTTGATATTAAACAAAACCAAAAAAACATATTGCTCCCTCGCTTTAATAATATTTAAAGTGATAACTTCTTACTTATATCTTCTAAGATGGGAAATATTTTACAATATTTAAAGGATTTCAAAATTAATAATATGACAAACCATCAATCTGCATTAAAATAGTCAGAAATCTCTTTAAAAAGTGTATGCAATATTTCTTGCCCTTCTTCATCTAAATTATATTCAGAGACTAGCTCATCCAAATACTTAGGTAGAGTCGAATGGTTTTTAATTCTACTCATAACAATCGCAAATTTCAGATCATCTAGTTCAGTTTTATTAAACCCTTTTAGCTTCTTCAAATCAATTCTAGTGATTGGATGTGGGACAACATCTAGAGTACTGTAAATCGTTTTTCCTAATAAGTAATCTGTTGTGGTATCAAATAATTTTGCTAATTTGACAACGGCTTCTAAACTAGGCTCTAAAGTGCCGTTTTCCCAACGAGAATAAGTACCTTGTTGTACATCAATCATCTCGGAAACTTGTACCTGAGTTAATTTCTTACTCTTTCTCAGTTCCTTAAGACGATCTCCAAAAGAATTATTATTAAACATTGTTTCCTCTTCAATATTCGATTCTGTATATTTTAGCTTGACAAAATATTCTAAACGGTATAAAATAGAAATTATTCCATAAGGAATATTTATTTTGAGATTAAATATTCCAATGAGAATATTATAGCATAAAAGGAGGTAAAATCGTATGTAAATAATAGTCTATTTAAAAATTTTTAACAAAGGAGGTAAGATTCAACAAAATAAAAAAATCTTGAAACAAATGTGCCGTTCGTTCCAAGATCAAAATATAGTATGTAACAATTATACCACAGAAAATTCTTCAGTTGCACAATAAAATTTCGGAGATTTCGAAAAAAGATGACCAATAAAGAGTTAGTCAATCAAATTTCTGGCGTAAACTCTACCTCTACTCTTAAAAATTGGATTTAACTGATTAAAGAGATAAGTGGCAAGGAATTCCATCAATTCAAATGTTTCTAATAAAATTTTTAATGAGGATATTTCCAACTGAAAATTATGTAATCAATACAGGCTTTTGGAATCTACTATCCAATCCTAGCTATTTGAAAAGTATACAAACTTCAATGAGCATGGGAGTAACTCTCATTTCTGGGTTTATTCTTTACACCGTTTGCTCCAATTATTCTGATTATTACTAGTTCTATTTCTCTTACAATTTTATCTTCTAATAAAGATATTGAGGACATTAAACAGTTAAAGACACTGGGAGTGTCAAGATTACAACTTTTTAAAATACGTATAGCCGAGGCAATAATACATTCGGTATTAATTTCATTAGTATCAGTAGTTTTCAATTTAATTATTTTAATTTTAGTTAGCTTTATTGGCCAACTTTTAGGCCAAAGTGTAGTAAATATATCGAGTTTTTGGCAACCGAGTCTTATAGTTATTTCTTTGTTAGTTGTTTTTTATAGTATTACAAAGGGATTTTATTTATTTCAAGATAGATAAATTGGAATAGTTACTGATTCAAAAAGAACACACTTATTGATATTGAAACCAAAGCAATACTAAAACTAAAGAGTCTGGGACAATAGTCCCTTATTTCCAAAAAAAGCAACGGATTTTATACTGACCCCAAAAAGTTAGACAATTAATTTATCCGAAGGATTTAGTTCTGTATTGCACAGGGCTAAGTCCTTTTAGTTTTACCTTAAATTGTTTTTACTTGTTCTAAGTTGGGTGAAGTTGAAAGATTATAGGCGATAATTTCGCTATTAAAGCCATCTAAAACTGGTGATAAGTAAAGCTTTTGAGTACTTGCTGGAATGGCAAATTCTGTCACATCTGTGTAGCACTTTTCCATTGTTTTAGAGCCTTCAAATTGACGTTGAATGAGATTCTCTGCCTTCTTGCCAACATCTCCTTTATGAGAAGAATATTTGCGTTTCTGTCGCATTTTAGCTTGTAAATTGAGTACTTCCATCAAGCGTTGAACTCTTTTCTGATTTACCAGATAACCACGATTTCTTAGTTCTAAATGAATTCGACGATATCCGTAATTTCCTTTGTGTTCGGTAAAAATAGCTTGAATTTCAGTTTTAAACTTTTGATCCTTATCTGGTTTGTCTAGCTGTTTCAAATGATAGTAGTAGGTCGAACGAGCGAGTTTAATGGTTTTTAGAAGAATATCTAACGAAAAATCAGTGATTAATTCTTGAACAATTTCTGTCTTTCTTCTTTCTCTTTTTCCTCCTTCAAGCGGAGTTCTCTCAACTTTTTTAGGACAGCATTCTCCGCTCTCAGATACTCGTTTTCTGCTTGAAGTCGTTCTAACTCTGTCATCTCTTCGGGTTTCTTCTTTGGTTTACGTCCCATTTTAGATAGTCTCCCTTTTGTTTTCTCAACAATAGTATACCCGTTTTTCTTGTATTGTGCCATCCAATTTGGAAGCATACCACGATTTGGGAGAGCATATTCGAGAGAAACTCTATCTTGAGACCAATTTTCATGTAGGACTTTATCAATCAATTTAATCATGTACCTAATATTAGAATTATTTATCCCAAATTTATTTGAAAGCTTCTCTAAGCTATATCCTTGTTTTCTAAGTTCATAGATCTGAACTTTATCATCATAAGTTAATTTCATAATAAAAACACCCCAAAAGTTAAATTTTTTCTGTCTAACTTTTGGGGTGCAGTTTAATTAGTCTTGATCTCTTTTGAAATTTTAACAATTGGAATTAAAAAATTATTTTCTTTATAGAACTTTCAAAAAATTATATTTTAGTTATAAATCTATATTAAAACAATAAACAATATGGTATAATAACTTAAAATCATTTAGAAGGTGTCAAAAAAAATGTCTGGAACAGACTCGATAAAAGGGCTTATAGCTTTATCTATAAATATAGATTTCGGTAAACAATCAAAAAATGATGAGAAAATAAAACTTTTGGAAAATCATGGTTTTAAATTACTCACTGGTGACGATTTGTCGAAAGAAGAACAAAAATATAATCTCAAAAATATCGTGTTTATAGAAGGTTGTTCGTATTATTTATATAATTTTAGTGATTCAAAGAGTTATACTATTCTTCAAGTTGAAGAAGGAGATTTTGAAAAAAGTACTGCGTTTGTTGTCATTCAACAAGATTCTAAAATATTAGAACTACCAAAACAGTTTTTGAGAGAATGTAATTTAAAATGGAGAGAGCGAATACTAGCAAGAATAAAAAATCAAAGTTTTAAAATCACTTTACGTTCACTGCAGGATGTAAAGGCATATATAGCTACTGATAGATCAACAGTATTTGCATCAGATTTCCCCCTAAAATATGATCCTTTAAAGATAAATTGGCCAAGATTGATTATAGGTATTGCGATGTGGGCGGGGGTTGTTTTTTCAATCAATGTTTCAAAAAGTTACTTAAATTATTCTTGGATTGAACACACAACTCCCTTCCTATTTTCTTTTGTAGGTTTGATTGCATCCTATTTATTAAAGACTGACATAGAATGCGTTTTATCTTTTATAACAGATAGTCAAGAGACAAAATTGACTTTAACTGGATTAGTGATGAATGAAGCAGCATCAAATAAGGCGAAAGAGACTAACGATAGAGTAGATGAAGTAAATCGTGAGTTCTCAAATTTGAAACCCGTTAATAAGTGATGAAGTGAATAAAGATGATGAAAAAATTTGAATACATAACAATTAAGCAAAGAAATAATGAATTTTATCTATGTTCAATGGATGTTGATTTTTTAAGGAAAACAATAAATTTCCATTTTAGAGATCCATATCAAGATGAGTATAAACAAGATTCCGAAGGTACGGTTAAAAAATATGTGGAAAGACTAAGAGAGAAAGGGATAAATGCCACTAATGACGCAGAAGGTCTTCAGAGAAGAATAAGTTTATCTCGTATAACATCTATTGCTGAGGAGATTGAAAATGGAGATTTTACTGGATTCCCAACAGCAGTAGTATTAGCTTATAATTCAACTGTAGATGATGAAATTATTGAAAAATTCAGGCAAGGAAAACCTGTGGAATTGCGGGAAGATATGAATTTCACTATAATTGATGGGCAACATAGACTAGCAGGTGTTTTGAGTGCAAAACCAAATTTTACCAAAAATATTAGTATACCTGTAAGTCTATACTTGAACATTAGTTTAAGTGATGCAACAAGGCTATTCGCAGAGATTAATGGAAAACAAAAGGCAGTTTCTAAATCTTTAATTTATGATTTATATGAAAATGTTGAAAGTAATGACTATGTACTCGATGCTAAGTTACATAATATATGTAAAGTATTAAATACGCCACCAATAAATTTTGGAGATAATTCACCTTTTTATAAACAAATTAAAATGTTAGGTATTGGAAAGGGAATGATTTCTCAGGCTTTTTTCATTGAGTATTATCGCCAAGCATTAAAGAAAATGGGTTTAGAAGAGGAAGATACTCAAAAACTATACGATATAGTGTTTAATTATTTCAAAGCAATACAAGAGGCATTTCCTGATGATTGGAACAATACAAATGAATATAATAATCTAGGGATAAAATCTCAAATAAAAAATACGAATGGTATTGGTGCGTTATTTAGAATTTTACCAATTGTATATAATGTTGTTATGGGAAATGATTTTGAGTTTTCAGCAAATAATATTAGACACTATTTTGAAAGGTTACCAAACAACTTTTGGGAAATAGAGCGTACTGGAACAGGAAGACAGATTCAAGATTGGATTGCAAAAGATATCTGTAAGCAGATGCAGATTGAGTACTATTGAAAAACGCTGTAGCTAAAACCAGAGTAATGAACGCCTTCATAAATTTAGGGTATATCCAATTGAAACGGTGGTGATAGTGAGTGGATTTTGATAAATATAAAAAATTAGTTACATATTACTGGCAAAATGATAATAGGGAGTTAAATATCCAAAATCGTATTATTATACCTTTCCTAGAGTCGATTTTGCCTTACGATATTGTTGATACATCTACTATTTATAAAGGGAAAAAGGAAACAATTAGAAATGATTTCGCAGGAGAAAAATATTCACCTGATATAGTAATTGCAAAAAACTGGCTTTGGAATAAGGTAGAAGATGAACAGATTGTAAAAAATAAGCCGACATACAAAGCAATAATCGAAGTAAAAACTCTAGCAAATGAAGAAAGAGAACAATCACAAAGACAAGTTGCCGAATATTTAACGAAAGTTCCAATTGTTATTCTAACTGACGCTTTGATGTGGGAAATATCTTTTGCTGATTCTGGAAAAACTATTAAAATTTCTTTGGAAATGGAGCAAACGGTTCAACATAAAGGGCAAGTCTATAAATTTCCAGCTGACGTATGTACCCGTAAACTTCCACTAACAGATTTAACGTTTGATGCTGATAAGTGGAGAGAATTAAAAAATACTTTAAAAAAATATTTAAAATAGGAGAGGTTATAGCGATATTTATTTAAATTACCAAAAAAGGGTACGATAACATTTGTGCCCTTTTTACTTTTAGTAAAATATTTTTTTATTACTTATTTATGACTTATTCATTATTATAATCAAATATAACTAAATTCGATAATCTGGGATGAAAAAAATAAATAATAGGTTTGATTTAATCTTCTTCCTTATTTTTTGCTCGAACTTGTTCAATTTTTTCCCATAATTTCCTTTCTTTTCTCGCAGCCCAGCTATTTGGGTGTTTTTTTATATAATATCTTTCTCTTGCCGAGACTGTATTTTCCCATCTTAGACTTTTGTTAATCAATGGCTTCAAGATTTCTTTATCACCTGTTTTTAAATAATTTAAAACCTCATTTCCATATTGATATTTCTTTACATAACCTAAATAATTGCCCTGCCAATGGCTATTATTTTCTTCAAAAATTTGGAAGCTACACAAAGAATTAAATAGTTTTTCTGATAAATCTAAAATATATGTTGCATATATCTCTTCTATTTCTTCATAACCTAAATATTCGTCAGTATATTTTCCAAGTTTATCATCTAAATTATCTCTGGTTATAGAACATATTAAATCATTGTCTCAAATTTCATTACTATATTTCTCCTGAATTTCTTCTGAACTTAGTCCTCTCTGATACAAGTGCATTTCCTGTTGTATTGAGATGATTGGCCCTAAATTTTGGTAAGTACAATTTTCCTGACTATATTTTTCTTTGTATCCGTAGTAACTCCTTTCCTTAAAAAAATGATCCATTTCTTTCTTTATAACGTCATGATAAAATGCGGTCATAATATCATCGATATATATTAATTTGTTTATTTTTGTTAATTTTTCTTTTTTATCTTTATAATATTCCCAAAACCAATAACTAAGATTTAAATCTAATCTGGTAGCTCGGAAAATGCCTGTAATCAACAATTCATAATGTTCTTCAAGGAGTATATTATATACTTTTTGAAGATCAACAACATCTAATTTAATTTTTCGAATTTAATATTAAGTGGCATATAACCTAATATGATTCTCCACAGATTTTCATCATGAGTTTCAGAAAGTATATCTAAAATAATACTTGTTTCTAAAAATGATTCAAGTATAGAATGTTCAGAAGAATCACCGAAACATATTTCATCATATGATTTGGACATTATGTTTCGTTCAATATATTCTACTTCTTCATTGCTGTCTAAGCCAAATTTTGTACCATATTCATCAAATTTACAATTATTCAAGACGTCTTCTATTGAATTGGAAGTGTATAAAACGGATTCTTTGAAGTTACCATCCCTCTCCTGGTAAGGCTAATTAAAGGAGGATTACTGGGAAAGATTTCTTTGTTGGTAAGTTTTTTATATTTTTTTAATATTTTTATTTTACCCTTCATACCAGTAATACTCTGTAGATAGTCTTGATTTGCGCTCTTCATTAATAAATTTTATTTTGGAATCTAATCTTAATGAAGCACAATCTATTAAAAATTTTTTTGTTCTCTTAAATAGCATAAATTCTCCTCTGAAAATGTGGTATATTTTGTATGATAAAATTCACGCGCTAAATAAACGTATCCTACAATATGCTGTGACAATGCAGATTATTGATATAAATCCAGCTCGTGAAGTTATTCTTCCTCGTAAAATAAAAAAGGGTAGAAACAAAGTAAAACACTTTAATAACTTAGAGTTAAAGCATTTTCTCAGCTATTTAGAAGAGGCTAACTTAGCAATATATAGAAATATCTATGAAATTACTTTGTACAAGTTTCTTCTTGCTACTGGTTGCCGTATTAACGAAGCATTAGCTCTACACTGGTCAGATATTGACCTACATAATGCAACTGTGAATATTACAAAGACACTAAATCATTTAGGTGAGATTAACAGCCCAAAGTCTGAGGCAAGTTATCGCACAATTGATATTGACCCACAAACTATAGAAGTCTTAAAAGTGTATCAAAAAAGACAAAGGCAAGAAGCTTGGAAACTTGGTCGAACTGAAACTGTTGTCTTCTCAGATTTTATTCATAAATACCCAAACAATAAAACACTATCAACTCGTTTAAACACACGTTTCAAACATGCTGGTGTACCTAATATTGGATTCCATGGTTTTAGACACACACACGCTAGTCTTTTGCTAAACTCTGGAATACCATATAAAAAATTACAACACCGTCTAGGTCATTCTACGCTAGCTATGACTATGGACACTTACAGTCATCTCTCCAAAGAAAAAGCAAAAACAGCCGTCTCATTTTATGAGAAAGCTGTTAGTTCGTTATAAGTGATGACAAAAATGATGACAAACCCAGAGATCAACATTTTAAGACAAAGCAAAAAGCCCACTGTTGTAGGCTTTCTGTAAGATATTTCTTAAAATTAAAGCATTTTGTTGTAGAATTCAACGACAAGTGCTTCGTTGATTTCTGGGTTGATTTCGTCGCGTTCTGGCAAGCGAGTTAATGAACCTTCCAATTTTTCAGCGTCGAATGATACGAATGCTGGACGTCCAAGAGTAGCTTCTACTGCTTCAAGGATTGCTGGAACTTTCAATGATTTCTCACGAACTGAGATCACTTGACCTGGAGTTACGCGGTATGATGGGATATCAACGCGTTTTCCGTCAACAAGGATGTGACCGTGGTTTACGAATTGACGAGCTTGACGACGAGTAGTCGCAAGACCAAGACGGTAAACAACGTTATCCAAACGACGTTCCAAAAGAAGCATGAAGTTGAAACCTAGGATTCCGCCTTTGATTTTTGTAGCTTGTACGAACAAGTTACGGAATTGTTTTTCACCTACACCGTAAGTGAAACGAAGTTTTTGTTTTTCAGCCAATTGCAAACCGTATTCTGACAATTTAGAACGGTTGTTTGGTCCGTGTTGTCCTGGTACGTAGTTACGACGTGCCAATTCTTTACCTGTACCTGTAAGTGAAAGGCCAAGGCGACGAGCTTGTTTCCAAGATGGTCCTGTATAACGTGACATGTAAATGTCCTCCTGATATAAATAATATTTCGGTGGAAATAGTCACTTAGAAAGCCCTGATTCGTGCAGATGCCCTTCGCCTAAACAGCCAAGGTTACTTATCATAAGACACCTGTTGACGAGCTTCATGCTTTCCTGCTGATATTTCACACAAAATCCATTTTACCATGAATAGCTGGATTTGTAAAGGGGTTTTAAGCTTTATTTTCATTGCCAGAGAGATTGAGAACAAGGGTAAAGGTGCTTCCTAGACCGTACTGACTAGTAACTGTGATTTCCCCACCCAATTGATGGGCCAATTCACGCGCAATCGCAAGACCCAAGCCATGACCACCTGTTTTCATATTACGCGAAGTTTCTACACGATAAAGGCGTTTGAAAATATTCTCCAAATCCTCTGGGGCAATTCCCTGCCCTTCATCGGTCACACTGATTGAAAGCTGGTTATTTTCCAGCTTAGCCACCACTTCCAGCTTGGTTCCTGGAGCTGAGTATTTAAAAGCATTATTGATCAGATTTACCAAGATACGAGAAAGTTTGGCATAATCTCCCTCAATACGGGCAGACTCAGGGATTACCTGCAAGTGAACATCTCGCTCCTCCTGCTCAATCAAAAACTGAAATTCACTCATACACTCAATCAAGAGCTGATCCAGAAAAATGCTGTCTTTACTAGTTGTCTCTGCCTGATTTCTAGCTGTGTTTAGAGTCAAAAAATTCAACTCTTCAACCAGTTTATTGAGTCGTTCCGTCTGGCGTCCAATGGTTGCCAGATAATGGTCCTGTTCTCCTTCCTTGATAACCCCATCTAAAATCCCTTCTACCGTCGCTTGGATCGAAGTGATGGGGGTCTTGATATCATGCGACAGCTGGGCAATCATCAAACCCTTTTCTCGTTCGCTTTCTTCCAAGGAATCAAAGGTTGCTTGCAAATCATGGGACATTTCATTAAAAGCTTGGCCTAATTGCTGAAATTCTACAGGGCCTTGAACCTCCAGATTTGAAGGGAAATCCTTGTCCGCTACCCGCTTGGCATGTTCCTTAAGTTTTCCCAACGACGTAAAGACCGGAGATAGGAGAAAGAGACTAATCCCAGCACCAACAAGGCTGGCAACGATGGTCATCCCAAGCAAAAAGTAAATCTCGCTTTTCGCAATCAGCATTTTTTGAACAGCCCAAAAAACCACGATAATCGTTAGGAGTGTTGAAATGATATACCCCACTAAAATATAACTTTTTAATTTCATTAACTACCTCGTGCTTTCTCAATTTTGTAGCCCAAGCCCCAGACGGTTTTGATGGTGGGTGTTTCTGAACTAGCATGTTTAGCCAACTCCTGTCGAAGAGCATGAATATGAACATTCAAGGTATTGGTATCATCTACATAGTCTTCCTGCCAGACCTTTTCATAGAGGTCTGTCTTAGAAAAAACGCGCTCTGGATTGCTGGCTAAAAGCCATAGAAGTTCGAAGGATTTGACTGTTAAATCAAGCCCCACATCTCCGACTTGGACCTCATGACTACCGTGATTCATCCGTAAATCCCCGAGACTGACGACTTCTGTCTCACCTCCACGATGAAGGCGACGTAAGATATTGTGGACACGCAAAACCAGCTCACGAGGGCTAAAGGGCTTGGCAATAAAGTCGTCTGCCCCTAAGCTCAGGCCGTAAATTTTGTCCTGCTCACTAGTCTTAGCCGTGATAAAGAGAAAAGGCTGATCTGGAGATTGATACTGGACTTCGCTAATCAAATCATAACCATCCATCCGAGGCATCATGATATCTGTAATAATCAAATCAATCGGTTTTCGCTTGAAGATTTCTAAGGCCTCTACCCCATCATGAGCTACCAAAACCTGATATCCTGCCTGAACCAGATAACGTTGATGAATATCTGTGATTTCTACCTCGTCGTCAACGAGTAAAATTGTCTTTCCCATCTGTCTCTCCTTTGAAAAAAACAGTGCTATACCACAATAGTATAACACTATTTTAATCTCTTTACGAACATTCTAATCGATATCTGGATTTTTCAAATCCTAGATAGAAAGTCTGTAGCTAGACTAGTCATTTTCCTCTTTTTTAGCTTTCAAACCGAGACCACCTAACAGTCCTGCTAAGGCGAGTCCAAAGAATCCAAGAGTAGCCATTGATGTTTGGGCTTCACCAGTATATGGAAGCATGTCTTTTTGGTCTTTCATTTGATCAGCCATCATTGGGGTTGACACCTTGTTATTGGATGTCATCTTGCCTTCATCAGACATTTTGCTTGAGGTTGCTGGAGCTTGATCTTGTTTCATGCTTGGTGTTGCCATAGGCTGGCTAGCATTCATGGTTTTGTCCTGCTCTTTGCTAGGCATCATCTTATCCTGGCTAGCAGCTGGCATTTTAGATTTCATCTCATCTTGATTGGCACTTGGCATTTGAGCGTTCATCTTAGACGCATCTTGATGACTATTCATCATTGGAGCTGGCATAGCTGAACCATTAGAAGATGGGACGAAGCCTGATTGCATCTGAGTAAGAGACTGATGTCCATTCAAGTTTACTGTCAAATCCTTAGTCGCTACGAGATTGCTCAAATCGGCCTTGCCGTCTTTGGCACCGTACACTTTGATAGTTGCTTTATAGCTTTGAGTGCCGTTTTGTTTCAAAAGGTCAAGAAGCTCTTTGTCAGATTTACCTTGAGTACCTGCCAAGTCCACTTCATAGAAGTAAAGACCTTTGCCCAATTTTTCTACTGGTGGAAGGGCGGGGTTTTTAGCTGAGCCGTTGTCTGACCATGGGGCTTTGTCAGAGGCTTTTAAGATCAGACGAGTCAACATACCGTCACCAGCGAAGAATTCGTAAGGAATGACTTGGTTGACACCAGCTGTGAACGGTCCAGGGAAATTAGCTTTGTCTAGGTAAGTGGCTGGGACATCTACTGTGTCTTTAGTATTGTCGGCTACGCCCTTTTGCACTTCAGCTGGAGTAGTCAAGCCATTCAAGTTGACATCCAATTCTTTAGTCGCTACAAGGTTGCTTAAATCGGCCTTACCATCTTTAGCACCGTATACCTTGATAGTGGCTTTATAACTTTGTGTACCATTTTGTTTCAAGAGGTCTAGAAGCTCTTTATCAGATTTACCTTGAGTACCTGCCAAGTCCACTTCATAGAAGTAGAGACCTTTGCCCAATTTTTCTACTGGTGGAAGGGCGGGGTTTTTAGCTAAACCGTTGTCTGACCATGGGGCTTTATCAGAAGCTTTCAAGATAAGGCGAGTCAACATACCGTCACCGGCGAAGAATTCATACGGAATAACTTGGTTGACACCAGCTGTGAATGGGCCAGGGAAATTGGCTTTGTCCAAGTAAGTAGCTGGAACATCTACTGTGTCTTTGGTATTGTCAGCCACGCCTTTTTGGACTTCAGCTAGGGTAGTTAAGCTATTCAAGTTTACTGTCAAATCTTTAGTCGCTACGAGGTTGCTCAAGTCTGCCTTGCCGTCTTTCGCACCGTACACTTTGATAGTTGCCTTATAGCTTTGAGTGCCGTTTTGTTTCAAGAGGTCAAGCAATTCTTTATCTGATTTACCTTGGGTACCGGCCAAATCTACTTCATAGAAGTAAAGGCCTTTGCCCAACTTCTCTACTGGTGGAAGAGCTGGATTTTTAGCTGAACCATTGTCTGACCATGGAGCCTTGTCGGATGCTTTCAAGATAAGGCGGGTTAACATACCGTCACCTGCGAAGAATTCGTATGGAATGACTTGGTTGACACCAGCTGTGAATGGGCCAGGGAAGCTGGCTTTGTCCAAGTATGTAGCTGGAACATCTACTGTGTCTTTAGTGTTGTCAGCCACACCTTTTTGGACCTCAGCTGGAGTAGTTAAGCCATTCAAGTTTACTGTCAAATCCTTAGTCGCTACAAGATTACTCAAATCGGCCTTGCCATCTTTTGCACCGTACACTTTGATGGTAGCTTTATAGCTTTGTGTACCATTTTGTTTCAAGAGGTCAAGAAGTTCTTTGTCAGATTTACCTTGAGTACCTGCCAAGTCCACTTCGTAGAAGTAGAGTCCTTTGCCCAATTTCTCTACTGGTGGAAGAGCAGGGTTTTTAGCAGAACCATTATCTGACCACGGAGCCTTGTCTGAAGCTTTCAAGATAAGACGAGTCAACATACCGTCACCAGCGAAGAGTTCATATGGAATGACTTGGTTGACACCAGCTGTGAATGGGCCTGGGAAGTTGGCTTTATCAAGGTAGCTAGCTGGAACATCTACTGTGTCTTTAGTGTTGTCAGCCACACCTTTTTGGACCTCAGCTGGAGTAGTTAAGCCATTCAAGTTTACTGTCAAATCCTTAGTCGCTACAAGATTACTCAAATCGGCCTTGCCATCTTTTGCACCGTACACTTTGATGGTAGCTTTATAGCTTTGTGTACCATTTTGTTTCAAGAGGTCAAGAAGCTCTTTGTCTGATTTGCCTTGAGTACCTGCCAAGTCCACTTCGTAGAAGTAGAGTCCTTTGCCCAATTTTTCTACTGGTGGAAGGGCGGGATTTTTAGCTGAGCCATTGTCTGACCATGGAGCCTTGTCGGATGCTTTCAAGATCAGACGAGTCAACATACCGTCACCGGCGAAAAATTCGTATGGAATAACTTGGTTGACACCAGCTGTGAATGGGCCTGGGAAGTTAGCCTTGTCCAAGTAAGTGGCTGGAACATCCACTGTGTCTTTAGTATTGTCAGCTACGCCTTTTTGTACTTCAGCTGGTGTGGTTGCTGGTTGAGCTTCACTTGCTTCACGGTCTTGTCCAGAAACTGCAGGCGCAGGATTTGTCGCAGGTTTAAGCGCATCTTCTGTTTCTTTATTAGATTCTGGTTTTGCTTGCACTTCTTCTTTTGGTGCTACTACTTGGTCTTTAGCAGTCACATCCGCTTTTTCTGGAGAGCTTGTAGTATCCAAGCTTGCTTTGGGCGTTGAATCTGCCTGTTCTGAAGGAAGAGCTACATCAACTGCTTTCTTGAGAACCTCTGCTGGTAAGTCGCTCTTTTCACTCACCGAATCTGCGTCTGGCCCAACTTGAGCAGGGGTTGGATTGACCACATCGGCACGCACAGAACTTGGTTGTCCAACTAGGACAAAGAAGCCACTGGCCACAACAACTGAGGCAACACCGACACTAAGACGGCGAATAGACCAACGAGTATATCTTTGATTTGGATTGAATTTCATAGGATTCTCCTTAGAGTTTTTCTTTATTTGATGACTCTAGTATAATCTCCTAAAATTAAAAAGGATTAAGAAAAAGTTAAAATTTTTCTTAAATCCCTCTTATAAAATACTTATATTAATTAAATCCATAAACAGATTTGGTGATTTGATAGACGACATTGGAAAGTTTGCGAGCTGGCAAGACGGAATGTTTGGTCAAACGACTCAACATGGTCTTGCGAATGGCCTGAAAGACCTCTGGATTTTCCTGTTGAATATAGGTCCACAGCTCCCGTTTTTTGGCCAGATGCTCCGCTGTTCCAGCTCGGTTGAGCAGGGCACTAGAAATCACCGTCGTAATCTCAATATGATTCAGCAGATATTCTCGCATTTTGGGATGACTCACTTTGGACAAGTCAAGCTGGTCTACCAAGAGTCGATTGACCTTAAGTTGCTGGTCAATACGCTTAATCATTATCTGCTCATTGACAGACTGGTCCTCACGCCCAATCAAATAACGATAGAAATCGACTGGCAGATAGTACATGGTCTTGACCTGCTGAAGAGGTGTAAAGACAAAGAGATTATCGACATAAAAAGTATGCTCAGGCAGTTGGAACTGGCTGGCTCGCAACAAATCTGTCCGATAAATCAGCGAGTGCATCATGATATACTGGCCTTTGGAGAAATTTCCGACCTGGTCCCAGCCAAAAATCTTCTGGACAGGCAAGACTGACTCATAACTCATACTCTTCTTACGAGACTGACCTTCCTTTTCATAGACAAAATTGGTCACAAAGGCGTCCACCTCTTGACCTTCACTCTCTAGTTCCTGCAAGGTTTCCAAAATTTTCAGATAGGCACGAGGATCCACCCAGTCATCACTATCAACTACTTTAAAATAACGACCAGAAGCCTCTACCAAGCCACGATTGACCGCACCGCCATGGCCTTTATTTTCCTGATAAATGGCTCTAACGATGTTAGGATACTTGCTGGCTAAACTCTCAGCGATTTCCTGAGTCTGGTCCTGAGACCCATCATTGATAATCAAAATCTCAACTTGCTCACCACCAATCACCAGCGACTCCACACAGTAATGAAGATAGGCTGCAGCATTATAGCTAGGGATGGCGATAGACAATAACTTCATGATCTGCTCCTTTAGGGGACTGATTTTTTCTTATACTCAATGAAAATCAAAGAGCAAACTAGGAAACTAGCCGCAGGTTGCTCAAAGCACTGCTTTGAGGTTGCAGATAGAACTGACGAAGTCAGTAACATATATACGGCAAGGCGACGTTGACGTGGTTTGAAGAGATTTTCGAAGAGTATTACTCTCTCTTGTCATTTCTTTCTATTCTACCATAAAGTCCAGCTTCTGAAGGATTTTTACTGAAATACAAGGGTTTCCGGTCTCTATTTCCTATCTTGGACATCAAAAAAGAGGGGATTCCCCTCCTTACGAATTCAATTCTGCCAAGTCATCTAGATACTGGTTGTTAATGACTGCCAAGATATAGGCATCTGCTTTCAAGAGGTCATTGGGACCAAACTGGACGTCCAGTGGTGAATTTTCCTGTTCGCGAAATCCTAAGACATTGAGGTTGTATTTACCACGTAGATCCAGCTGACTCAGGCTTTGGCCTGCCCAAACACTAGGGATTTTCATCTCTACGATAGACACATTTTTATCCAGCTGAAAGACATCAACATTGTTATGAAAGAGAATGGTCTGTGCTAGAGACTGCCCCATTTCATACTCTGGTGAAATCACCGAGTCAGCACCGATTTTTTCTAACACCTTCTTGGCTGTCTGACTTTTAACCTTGGCAATAACCCTTGGTACACCCAAACTCTTACAGTGCATAACTGCAAGCACACTCGACTCCAGATTTTCCCCTGTTGCTACTACAACCGTATCACAGGTATCAATTCCTGCAGTTCTGAGGAGTTCCTCATCTGTGATATCACCAACTACTCCACGCGCCAAAACGGGCTCAAATTGATTAATGTGCTCTGCGTGGTCGTCAATGGCAATAATATTCATATCTTGCTTGGCGAGGGCCGTCAGGACACTACTCCCGAAAATCCCCAAACCTAAAATTCCAATCGTACGATCTGACATCGTTCTTCCTTTCTTATCCAATACTAATATCTGCTTTCATATACTGAATCAAATCTTTCTTATCAGGCTGGTAATCCGCTAGACTAACCAGCAAGGTCAAGGGACCGATACGGCCGATAAACATGAGCACCATGACAATGCTGAGGGCTAACTTGCCCAATTCTGGTGTCAGATTTGCCGTGACCCCAACTGTCGCAAGAGCTGAAATGGTCTCAAACATGAGATAGATAAAGCGCGGTGTTCCTTCTGCCGTAATTCCCAACAACATCAAGCCCAACAAGAAGGTCATCAAAAAGATAATGAAGACACTAAAGGATTTTTGGACTGTTCGAGCTTCAATGGTTCTCTGCGCAACATTGGCATGAGGCAAGCCCAGCAACTCACTACGAGCAAAGACCAACAAGACAAAGAAGGTCGTAATCTTGAGCCCCCCAGCCGTCCCTCCAGGCGCCCCGCCGAGAAACATCTGTAGGATATAGATAAACAAGGTCACAGACCGAGCTTGGGTGTAGTCAATAGAGGCAAAACCAGCCGTTCTCATGCTGACAGTTTGGAAAAAGCTGACTAGCACCTTCTCTGGGACACTAAGATTACCAATGGTCCCAGGATTGTGCCACTCTGTAAAGAGTGTGGATACTGTCCCAAACAGCAAAATCCCTGCAGTCAAGAAGAGGACCAACTTGGTGTGGAAACGTAGTCGACGTTTTTTCTTCTTGCCTAGCTGGGTGGCCAAGTCAAACCAGACCATAAAACCGAGACCACCAGTGATAATCAAACCAGCAATGACCAGATTGATTAAAGGATCCGTCTGATAATTCACTAAACTGCTACTGCCGAAATTATCAAAGCCAGCATTACAAAAGGCTGAAATAGCTAAGAAGATAGAGGTAAAAATGCCTCGTCCCCAGCCGAACTCAGGAATAAAACGGAAACTTAACAGAAAGGCACCCAAGCCCTCCACCAGAAAAGTCGTCAAAAAGATGGACCGTATAAAAGCCCTCAACGACCGAGTCTCCCCGTAACTAAAACTCTCCTGAATGGTTTCACGACTGCGAAGGCTGAGCTTTTGCTTACCCTGAATATAAAAGACCCCGATAAAGGTCATGAGCCCCAGACCACCAATCTGGATCAAGAGCATACAAATCAACTGACCCCAAACATTATAGGTGGTGGCCACCGGTTGCGTAAAAAGTCCCGTCACACAGACCATAGAAACCGTCGTAAAGAGATGGTCAAAATAAGTAGCCTGCGAACCGCTTGCCTGAACAAAAGGCAAACTCAAAAGGAGAGAACCTATAAAAATAACTCCAGCGAAACTTAAAAAAATCCGACGAGCTGGCGAAAGTCCACCAAAGACTCTTTCAAGTTTTTTCACAAATAATTTGAATAACATATATCCATTGTACCATAAAAAGAAGAAGAGTAGCTAGAACTTAGAGGCTATCTCAAGGCAGAGTTCCAAGGCCTTCTCGAAAGCTTCTGAACCCCAGTCACGACTGTCGTACTGGTCCAAGTCTGCTAGAGAATCTGCTGTAAACAACAACTCTCCCCAGAGGACCCCACGCAATTGAGCTACTGCCGCAAGCGCAGAACACTCCATCTCCACAACAGCACAGCCTTCCTCCTTGCGATAAGCCACCTTTTCAGCCGTTTCTCGGTAAAAACCATCTGTGGACCAGGTCATGACTTCTTCATAGGGAATCTCTCTGTCTTCCAAAACTCGCTCAATAGCAGCAATAGCCTCTGGCTGAATTTCCATATAACGAGAAGGTGCCACATAGTGGTAGCTGGCTCCTTCATCTCGTAAAGCCCGAACAGGGACTAGAAAGGCATTTTCTTCTATATCAGCCAGCACACCACAGGTACCGGTTGAAATAATCTGCTCCACACCGTAACCAATCAACCAATCCATAAACTGGGCCGCTGGAGCGGAACCCACAGGAGCCTGAGCCAGACAAATTTCCTCGCCCTTGTAGTTGATGACATAGACTGGATAGGTCTTGGTGGCAGAAACGAATTCGCCGACACAATCCGCCCCTACTTCCCTCGCATAGCGATCAATCTCCTCTTCCAAAAATGCATAGATGCACTTCTTTGGTAACTTTAAATCCAAGCCTTCATGATTCGACATAATGACTGCCTCAGGATTATCATCAAACTCTAAAATAGGAATAGCATGTTTTTGAATCATAGAATACCTCCTCTAATTTTGTACTATTGTATCAAATGCTGACCGAGTGTCAAGGAGGAAGCTGAGGAACCGAGGAGAAAAACAATACAATCGCAACCAACCCCCACCAATTCAAAACAACTTGCTTGACAAAAGCTTGACTTCATGGTTTAATATACCCCATAAGGGTATATTTGGAGGTGCCTATGTTTTACTTATTTACAAAAATTGACAGTATTTCTACCAGCGAGTTAGAAGCTAAACTCAAGGAACCAATTCAGCTACTGGATGTTCGGACGCCGATGGAATTTCGTAGAGGTCATATCAAAAATGCCAAAAATGTTCCTCTGACCGAAATTGGTTCCTACACACCAACAACAAAAGAAACACTTTATGTCATTTGTCATTCTGGTGTGCGTAGTAAGATGGCCGCTAAAAAGCTAAAGAAAAAAGGCTACGATGTCATCAATGTCCGAGGCGGTATGAGCGCTTGGACAGGAAAAGTCATCTAGAAGCATAAAGGAGAAAATCAATGAAAATTATCATTGTCGGGGGAGTTGCAGGCGGAATGTCAGCAGCAACCCGCCTCAGACGTCTCATGGAAGACGCTGAAATCACTATTTTTGAAAAAGGTCCCTTTGTGTCCTTTGCAAACTGCGGGCTTCCTTACTATGTTTCAGGAGAAATTGCAAACCGAGATAGTTTATTGGTTCAAACTCCTGAAAGTCTCAAGGCACGCTTTAATCTGGATGTGCGACCATTTCACGAGGTCATCAGTATTTCCCCAGCAGAGCACACTGTGACTGTGCGACACGATGGACAAGAATTCACAGAAAGCTACGACAAGTTGATCCTCTCCCCAGGAGCTAAACCATTTGTTCCTACCATTGAAGGTTTGGTAGAAGCTAAGAATGCCTACACACTCCGCAATGTTCCAGATCTCGATGAAATTATGGCAGTCTTGGACAATCATCCAAAAGAAGCTGTCGTCATCGGTGCAGGCTTTATCGGGCTTGAAATGGCTGAAAATCTGGCAAAACGTGGCTTGCAAGTTACTATTGTTGAGAAAGCACCCCATGTCTTGCCACCATTAGATCAGGAAATGGCAGCCTTTGTCCAGGAAGAATTGGTTAAAAACGACGTTCGCGTTATCACTTCTCAGTCTGCGACTCGATTTGAAGACCAAGGAAAAGTCATCGTTCTCGAAAATGGTCAAAAGATCACTTCTGACCTCACCATCCTTTCTGTCGGTGTTGAACCTGAAAACGGACTGGCAAAAGCTGCGGGGATTGAACTGGGACTTCGTGGTGGGATCCTGGTCGATGAACATTATGAAACCAGTCAAAAAGATATTTTTGCAGTTGGGGATGCCATCGTCGTCAAGCAAGAGATTACGGGCCAAGACGCTCTCATCTCTCTCGCTTCTCCTGCCAATCGTCAGGGACGCCAAGTGGCAGACGTCATCGCAGGACTAGAACGTACAAACAAGGGAAATATCGGCACTGCTATCGTTCGTTCCTTTGATATGACAGCTGCCTCGACTGGTCTCAGCGAGCGTATCCTTAGCATGAATCAACTTCCTTACAAGGCCCTTCATGTCAGTGGGAAAGACCACGCTGGTTATTATCCAGGAGCTACTGATATGACCTTGAAGCTCCTCTTTGACCCAACCACTGGAAAAATCTACGGTGCCCAAGGAGTCGGGAAGAAAGGCGTTGACAAGCGAATCGATATCCTAGCAACTGCTATCAAGGGAAATCTCACTGTCTTTGACTTGCCAGAATTGGAGTTTACCTATGCGCCACCATTTGGCTCGGCCAAGGATCCCGTCAATATGCTGGGCTACGCAGCCTTGAATCTTATCGAAGGTCTCAGCGACAATGTTCAATGGTACCAGCTCGAAGACGAACTGGCTAAGGGTAAGAAATTTCTAGATGTACGGACAAGTGGCGAATTCCAAAGTGGTAGACTCAAAGTTAACACCATCCACATTCCCCTAAACGAACTACGGGAACGCTTGGATGAACTGGACAAAAAACAAGCCTACATCGTCAGCTGCCACAGTGGTTTGCGCAGCTATATCGCAGAGCGTATCCTCAAGCAAGCAGGATTTACCGTCCAAAACCTTGACGGCGCTTATTCACTATACAAAATGGCTAAGCCAGAAGGAGTAGAATATGGAAACTAGTATCAGTATGGCTGACTTTTATGAAAAATATAAAAATGAAAATTTAGAGCTTATCGATGTCCGTGAAGCACATGAATTCCAAGCAGGACATGCACCAGGTGCCAAAAATCTTCCGTTAAGTACCTTGGAACAAGGATACAAAGAACTCAAACCTGACCATGAATACCATGTCATCTGTCAAGGTGGAGTACGTTCTGCCTCTGCCTGCCAATTTCTCAGCGCCAAAGGCCTCACCGTTATCAATGTAGAAGGTGGCATGAATGCTTGGCCTGGGCAAGTAGAATAATCAAGAGGAGCTGGGCAAAAACTCAATTTCAGGAGAAAATGAAGTAATACTCAATGAAAATCAAAGTGCAAACTAGGAAGCTCGCCGCAGACTGCTTAAAACGCTGTTTTGAGGTTGTAGATAAGACTGACAAAGTCAGGAACATATTTCTACGGCAAGGTGAAGCTGACGTGGTTTGAAGAGATTTTCGAAGAATATAAATCTCCCCACAATAAAACGCATACTATCAAGGTTTTTAACACCTGATAGTATGCGTTCTTTTATTTTAAAGACTTTTTCCAGCATCTCTTGATTCACATTAAACTATTCTATTAGTAGAGATCTTTCAACTCTGATCCCTTTATTTCCGTTTAATCAAGTATCGGATAGCCTTTTCTAGACGTTCCTTTTGAGCTTCAGGATCATCTAGCGGTTGATTGATACATTCAGTAAGGTTTTCGGTAATTATCATCTCAATCACGCGCTCCACACTAGATTTCACGGCTGTCAATTGCGTCACAATATCAGCACAGTCTCGATCCTCTTCAATCATCTTTTGAATTCCACGCAACTGACCCTCTGAACGTTTCAAACGAGTAATATACTTTGAGTTTGTCATTTCTTTTTCCTTGCTCGATTTTTCTTCATTATATCTCTAATCAGCTCCTTTGTCAAAATTCTCGCCCATCCGTCTCACGCAGTTCTGTTACCACAGACTTTTCAAAAGGTAAACTAGCTATGCTGATAACTTGATAGAAATCCCTAGTTTTATCTTGCTAAACGAATACGAGTCACAATTCCATCTTGGTCTATGATTTCCAACTGGCTCGATGTCAACCACTTGATTGGTGCATCAACTTCTTGTGCTCGCTGCGCAATCGTTAACAGTTCTTCCTTATGTGCGACTTCAATAACATAATAGGCCAAACCTGGCAAGCCTTGCTTACGCGGAGCTAGGTCTTTTCCTCCCCATTCGTTGACTGCCAAATGATGATGGTAGTCTCCAGCTGCAATCCAACTAGCGCTAGGTACACTGAACTTATCCTCTAGTCCTAACACTTTTTGATAAAACTGGCTGGACTTTCGACTATCCTTGACAGACAAATGGATATGCCCCATTCTCGTACCCTCGACTAAAGTAAAGGGCTCTACTCTTTCCCCCAACTCATAGATGTCCTGCGCCGCAAGGGCCTCCGTCACACCGATAATGCGTCCATCTTCTCGAATATCCCATGTGGAAACCGGCTTATCTCGATAGAGTTCAATGCCATTTCCCTCCAAATCCTCCAAGTAAATGGCCTCGCTGTAACCATGGTCTGCACCACCCACAAGAGGAATCTGTAAATCTGTCAGAGGTTTCAAGACATCAGCCAAAGCCTTTCGTGTCGGCAAGAGAATAGCCAGATGGTAAAGACCATAATGTTCCCTTACTTCTCCACTCTCTTGTGCTTGAATCAGCTGTACCAAGGCTTTTCCACCAAGGCCTAGAACGACCTCTGTCTCAGTTTGAGATAGAACTTCTAAACCAATAATCTGCTGATAAAATACTGTTTGACTTGCCAAGTCCTTGACATTTAAAACTGCCTCTGCTAAATAAATGTGGCTCTTATATTCATAGGTCATAGGATATCTCCTTTGTTGTAATTTTTGTTATTACAACTATTATATAATCTCCATCAAGAAAGTCAAGCCAGACAACTTGACGCCTCTATTTTAATAAAAAGAGGCCAATGTTTGCCATCAACCTCTTTCTTATCGTTCATTCTTTTTGCTAAGTAAGATGAATACTTTACCTATGACTTACTATCTTCAGCCTAGTTTACCCATTCACCATTACCATTTACACGATAACCATCTGGTGTCGTTGTGCTGACTGCCAAAGCTCCTGAACCATATGCATAGTACCAGTATTGACCAACTTTAAACCAACCTGTCTTCATGATACCTGATTGATCAAGATAATACCAAGTACCATTTTCCTTGTACCATCCTGTCTTCATAGCTCCTGAGCCATCAAAGTAGAACCATCTGCTACCATCTGTTCCCCAGCCTGTAAACATCGCACCTGAACTATCAAGGAAATACCATGTTCCATCAACTTCTACAAATCCAGTCTGCATGACACCTAAATCATTCAAGTAGTACCATTTACCACCCGTTTTCACCCAGCCTGTCTTCACATCACCAGACCCATAAAAATACCATTTTCCATTAGACTTCACCCAGCCAGACTGACTAGATGTAGATGTTCTAAAATCTTTCAGCGGTTTTTCTACAACCGTAGCTTTACTTTTAACGGTTGAAAGGGTTGAGGCAGTCACTTCTGTATACTGAATAGCAGAGCCATATCCACCAGCCAATTCCTCTGAAGAAGCGTCATCACCTAAAGCTAAAGAAATCGTTGCTACTTGCTGAGAACTAGCTGCATTTCTAAAAGCCGCGAGACCCACATAAGTAAATTTAGAATTAATCAAAACCTCATAATAACCTGTAAATTCTTTAGAGGTTCCACCCTTCTTTTTCGCTACATAATTCGCCTTCTCAGCATGCCAGTTTTCAATTGCTTTTAGAAAACCTTCATAGTTCACATCTAACGCTTCTCCTCTTATGCTATTACTAGATGGAAAAGCAGTCCAGATTTCTTTAGTAGAAAGACGCTCAGGTTTCAGAGCTACTGACACTTCAGTAGCGCGTACAAAAGCAGTTTTCTCAAGATCAGTAGACCATTTGATAGGGACATACTTATCTACCAAACCTTCATCAGCTGCTTCCTTACGAATCTTATTAATCGCATCCAAAATAGCTTGTTTATTTGGGGTTAAAAATTCTCCCTTAATCCCAACTAAAACGTTGCCACTAGAAGGATTTAACACTTCTGAACTCAAAACATTTTCATTTCTACCATCAGCAGATTGTGTTGCCACCAATCTGTCATTAGCAAAAACATCAGTTGTCAAAACTGCTCCAGCCAAGGTCAAAGCCAAGGCGCTAGCAAATACAATTTTCTTCATCTTTTTCTCCTTTTATCCTCTAGATAGGACAGGTATTTTCACTATTAGATTATATCATATTCCCCTACTATTTGCCCATTTCTAGTAATATCATGAGGCCAATGCTATTCACCCCGCAAAGTAGAAGCTTTCATTCTTTTACTTCACAACAAGCTCATAACGTGTCTTACTGGTGAAGGTTTGACCGGCTTTGAGGATGACTTGGTCTTTGAGGTCACTGTGGATGGCATCTGGTAAAGCTTGCGCTTCAAGGGCAATCCCATTGTGCTGTACCATTGGCTGACCTCCTATGATAACACTCTCATCCACAAAGTTTGCTGTGTAGACCACAAAGCAAGGAGCCTCTGTCTTGAAAAGCAGGAAGCGACCTGAGTTTTGGTCATAAAGGAATCCAGCATTGTCATGACCTGCAGGAAGGGCAAATGGATGATCCAAACCAGATACCAGTTGGATTTGCTCATCTTCTTCTGCAAAGATGTCTTTCAACAAGGCACCATTGTAGATATGTTTAACCACATCACGAGTAGCATCTGGAGTTTTGGCAGGAACACCGTCGGGAGCGATTGGGTAAAGCCCCTCTGTGTTTAATTGGAAGACATGGCGGTCAACTGTCTGCGTGAAATCCCCAGACAAGTTGAAATAGCTGTGGTTGGTGGGATTGACCAAGGTATCTTGATCAGTTGTTACCTTGTAGCTGATTTCGTAGGCACCAGTTTCTTCCAAGTGATAACTGATCCAAATCTTGAGATTTCCAGGGAACCCTCCTGTCCCATCTGTACGCTCTGTGTAGAGAGTCAAGCCATGATCGCTCACTTCAACTAGTTCAAACAAGCTAGAATCCCAACCAGTTGAACCACTGTGGTTACAGTTGCTAGCATTGTTGACTTCAAGGTCATAGGTCTTACCATCGATCTCAAAGGTCGCACCTGCGATACGTCCTGCTACAGGACCTACACTCGCTCCATGCTTGGGACTACTGCCTACATAGCTATCAAAATCATCAAATCCCAAGATAACGTTGGCAAAATTTCCAGCCTTGTCAGGTGTGACATAGCGCAAGATGGTCGCACCATAAGTCATGACCTCTAGCTGATAACCTGCCTCAGTCTCAAAGCGATAGGCCAAGACATCCTTGTCCTCAACATTTCCAAATACACGCTCTGTGTATGCTTTCATTCTGTTCTCCTTTTACTATTTCTCTCAAGCAAACAAACCATAGAAAGCGCCTTGACAATCTATGGTTTATCTGATAATTTACAAATCCTCATGTCAAGAATTCATAAATATTGCCTTACTTTTGATATTCGTGGATGATAACACCTTGTACCACACGGTTCACTGTACCTGTAGGAGACGGTGTATCTGGTTTATTTTCTACTTTGAGTGAAGTCAAGAGAGCAAAGAGTTGGGCATAAACGATGTAAGGGAAGACACGGTAAATATCATTCAAGACACCGCCACAACCAAGGGCCACTTCTTTGACATTTTCAAGACCAAAGGCTTGATCACTCAAAAGCACGACACGACGAGCAATGTGATCACCAGCAACTTCACGAACCAAGTCCAAGTCGTACTTTCGAGTGTAGTCTGTTGTTGTACCAAAGACCAAAACAACGGTATCTTCGTTGATCAATGATTTTGGACCGTGACGGAAGCCGACTGGGCTTTCATACATGGTCGCCACTTGACCAGCTGTTAATTCCAAAATCTTGAGCTGAGCTTCATGAGCAAGCCCAAAGAAAGGACCAGCGCCTAAATAGATGACACGGTTAAAGTCTAGGTCAACAAGTTCTTTGACATCTTCTGCATTGTCTAGAATTTTACGGGCAAGACTAGATACAACTTCAAAACGTTCAGCTTTCACAGCAAATTCTGTAGGATCAAAGACCAAGAGAGCTGTTAGCATCATAGAGGTAAAACTAGAAGTCATGGCAAATCCAGCGTCATTAGAAGCAGCTGGTTGCAAAAGCAAGAGATTGCGGTCATCACCGTGGGCTTGAAGAGCCAACTTACCGTCCGCCGCACAAGTAATCGTCACTTGATAAAGCTCATCCACCAAGGCTTTGGCCAAATCAACAGTTGCCACACTTTCAGGCGAATTCCCACTACGAGCAAAAGATACAAGGACAGTCGCCACATCTTTTTTCAAATAAGTTTCTGGATTGGCAACGATATCTGTTGTCGCAATAGCATTGAAATTCCATTTGCGTTCGTCGTAGACTTCCTTAAAGTAAGGTACCAAAGTATCTCCCACATAAGCAGAAGTCCCAGCACCTGTCAAGATAACCTTAATATAATCATGTTTATCAGCAATCCCTTTTAGGAAGGCTGAAATTTCTTCACGTTTTGCTTGATAAGATTCAAAAGCTTCTTTCCATACATCTGGTTGTTGGTAGATTTCACGTGTAGTGATTTCTGCACCCAATTCGATCAAGTCTTCTTTTGTATAATGTAACATTGAGTTCCTCTTTTTCTATTAAATATGGGAATGGGAGTAAGCCCCATTCCCATGTATATTCTATATAAGTTGTTCTAACGATTTTCACATTGTCACATCTTATTGAATCGAGTTCCAACTAAAATCTTTGGGAAAAAGATCGATTATCGTCGGAGCATCGCTCCATCCTCCTATCGCCGATTTTCCCTGTGATTTTCACGTTGTCACATCGTATACTCAATGAAAATCAAAGAGCAAACTAGGAAACTAGCCGCAGGCTGTACCTGAGTACGGCAAGGCGACGTTGACGTAGTTTGAATTTGATTTTCGAAGAGTATTATTCATCTTCGTCATCATCAAAGCCAGCTAACAGGTCATTAACTTTCACAATGCTTTCTGCAGCACGGCTCTTGTAGTCCGCATCTGCGCCTGTAAGGCTCGCATTGATAAATTCAATCACCATTGGAAGATTCATCCCCGCGTAAAGGTCAATATCACGACCTTCCATGATCAAACGGCTTACCACGTTACAAGGTGTCCCGCCAAGAAGATCCGCAAAGACTAGGAAATCATCCAATCCTTCAATAGCAGCTTCAAATTTTGCAGTAAAGTCTTCTGGTCCATCTTCTGGAAGAAGAGCTACCGCATGAATATTGTCTTGTGGACCCATAATCATTTCTGTGCTACCTTTAAGTTCCTCACAGAAGCGACCATGACTCACCAAAATTAATGATTTCGTCATAAATTATGCACCCATTCCAAGTACAAATTTACCAAAGGCAGAAAGAGCCAAAGCAAGTACGATAATAATACCGATAGCTTTAGTAGAGTTCATACCTTTCTTACCAAGCAACCAGAAGATAAAGGCAGTAAAGATTGCTGGAAGCAAGCGTGGGAAGATTGAATTCAAGATGTCCTGGAAGTCAATCATTTTTTCACCGATTGGCAATTTATAAGAAACTTCAAAGTTGATCAATGTTGCTACAAGAGCACCCATCATGAAGACACCAAGTACAGATGCAGCGTCAATCAAAGCTGTCAAAGTACTTTGCATGTTGTTGATAAGGCTAACCCCTTCTTTGTAAGCAAATTCCAATTGTTTCCAACGGAAGATGTCATAAGCTACTGCAACTGCAATCCAAAGGAAGATACCCCAAGGTTGGCCAGCAATAGCCATAGTTGCTGCGACTGACCCCATGATAGCAGGTACAAGTGAACCAAAAATTGTATCTCCAAGAGGAGCGAATGGTCCCATCAAACCTGTCTTGATACCGTTAACGGCGTCTTTTGCACCCACACCATCTTTTTCTTCCATGGCAAGGTCAAAACCAGCGATAATGGTATGGAAGAATGGTGAAGTATTGAAGAATTGAGTATGAACTTTCATCATTTCTTTCAATTCAGGAGTGCCATCCCCATACATTTTACGCAACTGAGGCAGGATCATGTAAAGGTAACCAGAAGCTTGCATACGTTCGTAGTTCCAACCCAATTGGAAAGTAAACAAGCTACGTTTGTTGATTTGATTAAAATCTTCTTTTGTAAGTTTGTAATTAGAATTCGTCATCTTCGATTTCCCCACTTTCTGATGGTGTAGAAGGTGCTGCTACAGCTACTTTTTGGCTATTTTTGAAGTGAAGCACTGCTAGGAAGATACCTACGATAGAGATACCAATCATAGACAATCCTTTGAAGTTGTTCACGAAACCAATTTTTTCAGCAACATCTTTAGGTAGAGTACCGATAATACCTGCAACAGCGCCACCAAGACCTGTTACATATGAGTAAAGAACAGTCAACATAGCTGTCAAACCAAATCCCATAGCAAGGTAGTGAAGATTACGTTTAACTGGAAGGTAACGAAGCAAGATTGCAAATCCAAGACCTGGAAGCATACGTCCTGCAAGTGTCAAGCCATCTGCAACCCATTTGTAGGCTTCAACGAAGTCTACTACTGATTGTACAAAGGCACCACCAAAGGCAAGCGCGAAGAAGACTGGAAGAGCACGAGATAGAGCCCAAGGAATCGCACCAAGTAAGTAGTTGCGTTCAATACCTTTATAGTCAAAGCGTTCGATTGCAGCATCCACACGGTGAGCGAAGAAGGTAGTAGTCATACGTCCAAGAACGTCGAAGTAAGTCAAGAGAGCTGCTACTGGCACAGCGATTGTTGTAATAGCCAGTGCTGTATCAATTCCTTGTGAAACAGAGAAGGCTGTCGCAAGAACCGCACCAGAAGTTGCGTCGATACGAGAAGCACCACCGAAGGTACCAACCCCAAGAACGAACAGTTGCAAGTTACCACCGATAAGCAGACCAGTAGTCACATCTCCCATAATTAAACCAGTAATGAAACCAGCAAATACAGGGGAACCTGCAGATGAAACGATCGTCAACTCATCACAGATTTGATAAGCTGAGTACAAAGTGAGAAGTAAAATTTGCCACCATTGTATCATAACAATGACCTCCTAAAAATTTTTTCCTATTTTAATAAACTCAAAAAGTCTGAAACTGGATCATTTGGAACCATTTGAGCAGTTAATTTAACACCTTTTTCTGCTAGTTTGTGGAAATCTTCCACATCCTTGTCTACTACGTTGATAGAACGTGTAATAGAACGAGTTTCTGGTGTTTGAGACATATTCCCAACATTAAGGGTTTCAAGTGGTACACCTGCTTCTACCAAACCAAGGAAACGGTCTGGTTTACGAGCCACGATAAAGAGACGTTGGCTATCGTATTTTCCAGCAAGAATATTGGCTGCCGCTTTTTCAATTGGCAAAATACTCAATTTCACACCTGGTGGTGTCGCAAGTTTCAAACCACTCTTTTCAACATCGTTGTTGACAACTTCGTCGTCTACAACCATAATACGTGAAACATTTAGTTTCCCTGCCCAAAGATTGGCTACTTGTCCGTGGATCAAACGTCCATCGATACGGCATCCTACAATTGTCATAAATTTTCCCCCTTTATATGTTTTAGTGTAGGTTTACGAGTTAAATGAATCTCTTCTTTATATTCACCCTCTGTCTCAAAGATAATGATGCGGTTGGCACCCTCCTTAAGATAGCTATGAGGGATATAAAGCGAGAGGGTTGGGCCGACGTTCCAAAAACGTCCTAGATTCTGCCCATTGACAAAGGCAACTCCCTTACCAAACTCAGATAAGTCTAGGTAAGTATCTTTTGGCTCTTGGACTGTAAAGTCATAAGCGTAAAAGGCTGGTTGTCCTTCTGCCCATCCTTTTGAAAAATCAATTTTCTCAGGATTATCTAGTGGAAGTGGATAGTGTTTCCAGTTTAGTAAGAAGTGCAAATCCTTACAAACCCCTGTCCGAATTCCCTTACGTTGCGTATCTGCTAAGAACTTAT
Source organism: Streptococcus mitis (assembly GCF_003943935.1). GTDB lineage: Bacteria > Bacillota > Bacilli > Lactobacillales > Streptococcaceae > Streptococcus > Streptococcus mitis_BK. The sequence continues at coordinate 81,558 of NZ_RJOB01000007.1, forward strand.
GTCCATAGTTGACACGCCCCATATTTTCTACCAAGATATCCAATCTAGACAGCGCTTTCTCTTCACCTTGATAAAAAATATCTTCCCCAATTTCTGTCTGATATTGGGTTTCAACCCACTGACCATCGACATAAAGCTGGGCCCTATCTCGACCGTCAATGATACGAAGTCTTTCTTCTTCTGCATCCCAGTTTGTTTCTGTTCGATAGAGTAGGTAGCCGTAACTTTGTCCCAATTCCTCCATCTTTTTAGGATAGAGACTTTCTACAGGACTTGACAGACTATCCAAGGTTTCAAACAAGGAAACTTTTTCAACTAGTGGAATAGCATCCAACTCCATACTCTCTTTGTAAAGTGGTTCTAACTGCGGATACTCTGGGAAATGTGTCGCCATCATCTTCTTGACTGCCAGATATTTGGCAGTTGGATTTCCTTCTTCATCAAGAAGAGCATCGTAATCATATGATGTAACTTGTGGCAAGTCCAAAGTCCCTCGAGCCGAGCAACCATTCATGAAGCCAAAGTTTGTACCACCATGGAACATGTAAAGATTGATAGAGCCTTGCTCCAATACCTCACGAACAGCTTCTGCTAATTCTTTCGGATCCCGTGTGATAATCGGTTCTTTCCAACGATTAAACCAACCATCCCAGAACTCCATACACATAAGTGGCCATTTCTTGCCATGCTCATCAAAGAATTCCTGCATCTGTGAAAAGTTGTAAGGTGCCTTAGAACCAAAATTCCCTGTTACAAAGAGATCATCTTCGATTAAGGTTCCAGCTTTCAGAGTAGCTCGCCATGGACCATCTGATGTAAATAGGGGACAGGTTACGCCACGCTCCTCCATCAGCTGTCGAATTGCTCTCAGGTAAGCCTTGTCTTCTCCATAAGAACCATACTCATTTTCAACCTGCATCATGAGGATATTGCCACCATTGTCCAATAAATGTGGAACCAACCGTGCCAAGAGCTGATCATAGTAGCGACCAACAGCCTCAATATAGGCTGGGTCTGAGGAACGAATCCTCATATCTTTGGTTAAGAGCCAAGCCGGTAAACCACCAAATTCCCACTCCGCACAGATAAATGGTGACGGACGTACAATAGCATAGAGGCCTAAATCTTGTGCTGTTTGGAGAAATTTCTCCAAATCCAGAGCTCCTTCAAAGTTAAACTCCCCCTCACTCGGTTCGTGTAGATTCCAAGCAACGTAAGTCTCTACCGTATTAAAACCAAGAGCCTTCAAGTTATAGAGAGAATGATACCAATCTTCTGGCGGAATCCTAAAATAATGAATGGCGCCGGACAAAATCTTGAACGGTTTCCCATCTAAATAGAAATCGTCCCTAATCTCAAATCGTGTCATGTTATTACCTTCTGACAATTAAAGTTCACGCTTTCATTTGTTGATATAGTAAATATATCTCAATATCCTGCATTTGTCAATAGGTTTTCACAATTTTTTTCATTTTTTACCAACTTTTACACAAAAAACTTATAAAGATATAGATTTTACAGACAGATAGCTTCAAGTAGCGAGCATGTATAAAAATGTATAAAATCTCCTTTTTTATATGTAAATTAACCTTATAGCCTATTATTCTAATTTTTTTATTCAAAAGACTACTATTCTTTCCATTTTTATGGTAAAATCTTTAACGGAGAAGGAAAATCGAGGTGAAATTATGGCAATTCCAAAATATCAATATATAAAAGATGAATTAAAGAACAAAATCATCTCTGGTCAATTTGCAAGTGGAGATAAATTTTACACTGAAGCTGAATTGATTGCAATGTATGATGTTAGTTCTATCACAGTTGTCCGCGCCTTAAACGACCTTGCCAAAGACGGTTATATTGTCCGCCAACAAGGAAAGGGTACATTCGTTTCACGCGCACGCAAACACAAACTCGTAGAGTTTTCAGATGTAGAAGTTTTTGAAACTAAAGATGATAAGGTTACCGTCCTTTCTATTGAACGCGGGAATAAACTAAACTACTTGGAAAAACTTGGGTTACGTGGTGATCAGTTCTATTACAAGATTGAACGTATCCGCGAAACAAATGGTGTTGTATACATCTACCACACATCCTATATTCCAGAACAATACATCAACGCAAATTATCCAAATCTTGAATATTATAGTTCTATCTATAACCGTTTCAAATTGGATTACCACATTCACATGAATGATGAACATTTTGAAGAAATCAATGAAATAGCATTTCCAACTCCAGAACATGCGGCTTCCGTCCTCGGAGTCGATAAACAATTCCCAACTGTTTTACAAACCAAGACTACTAAACTAGAGTCTACTGGTCAAGTTCTCGCATACAGCGAAACATATAAACGAGCGGATTACTACAAAATCAAATTCATTTCATGTGACCGTGATCACTAAGAAGAAAGCCTGAGCGCCGCTTAGGCTTTTTCTATACATATTATACCACAATCAAAAGAAAACGCTTACTTTTTTGTGATCTTCTATATTTTGTAGAATATTTTATAGAAATAGGATTGAATTACACTATATATACATATGTTAATAAATAGAATTATATACTTAATTTTTATTAGTTTTTATACTTATTATAGTTTTGAAACAATAGCACTTGACTCCTGTTAATATAACAAATAAAATAAAATTGTTGAATTGTGTAAACGTTATCAATAACAAACTACAATCAGGAGGTTTTGCAATGAAACATGAAAAACAACAGCGTTTTTCCATTCGTAAATATGCTGTAGGAGCTGCTTCTGTTCTAATAGGATTTGCTTTCCAAGCACAAGCTGTTGCAGCCGATGGAATGACTCCTACTACTACGGAAAACCAACCGACCATCCATACGGTTTCCGATTCCCCTCAAGCATCTGAAAATCTGACTACTGAGGAAACACCTAAAGCAGAGCTTCAACCAGAAGCTCCAAAAACTGTAGAAGCAGAAACTCCATCTACTGATAAGCTAGCTAGTCTTTCAAAAACAGAGGAAAAACCACAGGAGGAAGAAGGTTTTACTCCTAGTGATAAAGAAAAAGTGCTAACTTCTGCTGCTGCTGAAAAAGAAAGTTCTGATAAAAAGTCAGAGGAAGTTACTCCTAAAAAGGAAGAGCTAGAAGAGGCTGATTCCAAAGAGTCTAACATAGACAAGACTGATCAACCAGAAGCTGACAAGGATAAACCAGCGAAAAAAGATGAAACGAAAGCAGAAGCTGATAAACCAGCAACAGAGGCAGGAAAGGAACGCGCTGCAACTCAAAATGAAAAATTAGCTAAACGAAAAATCGTTTCAATTGACGCTGGACGTAAATATTTCTCACCTGAGCAGCTCAAAGAAATTATCGATAAGGCGAAAGAATATGGTTATACAGACCTCCATCTCTTAGTAGGTAACGATGGTCTCCGTTTCATGTTGGATGATATGTCTATGAAAGTGGGCGATAAAACCTACTCAAGTGATGATGTCAAACGCGCTATTGAACATGGAACAAACGCTTATTACAATGATCCAAATGGTAACCATCTAACTGAAAGTCAGATGACAGATTTGATTAATTATGCCAAAGATAAAGGAATTGGAGTAATTCCAACTGTCAATAGTCCTGGACATATGGATGCTATTCTTAATGCTATGAAAGAACTTGGCATTGAAAATCCTAACTTTGATTATTTTGGTAAAAAATCTGAACGAACTGTTGACTTAAATAATAAACAAGCAGTCGATTTTACTAAAACTCTGATTGACAAATACGCTAACTACTTCTCTAATAAGTCTGAAATCTTCAATATTGGACTAGATGAATATGCTAATGATGCAACAAATGCTAAAGGTTGGAGCGTGCTTCAAGCGGATAAATATTATCCAAATGAAGGTTACCCTGAAAAAGGATATGAGAAATTCATCTCTTACGCCAATGACCTTGCTCGTATTGTAAAGTCACACGGTCTCAAACCAATGGCATTTAATGATGGTATCTACTACAATAGCGATACAAGCTTTGGTAGTTTTGACAAAGACATCATCGTTTCCATGTGGACTGGTGGTTGGGGTGGCTACGATGTTGCTTCTTCTAAACTACTGGCTGAAAAGGGCCACCAAATCCTTAATACCAACGATGCTTGGTACTACGTCCTCGGACGAAATGCTGACGGCCAAGGTTGGTACAATCTCGATCAGGGACTCAATGGTATTAAAAATACACCAATCACGTCTGTTCCAAAAACAGAAGGAGCTGATGTTCCATTCATCGGTGGTATGGTAGCTACTTGGGCTGATACACCATCTGCACGTTATTCCCCATCTCGCCTCTTCAAACTCATGCGTCATTTTGCAAATGCCAACGCTGAATACTTCGCAGCAGACTACCAGTCTGCTGAACAAGCACTGAAAGAAATTCCAGCAGATCTCAAGCGCTACACAACAGAAAGCGTTAATGCTGTCAAAGAAGCTGAAAAAGCAATCCGTTCCCTTGATAGCAACCTAAGCCGTGCTCAACAAGACACGATTGATCAAGCAATCGCAAAACTTCAAGAAGCTATTAGTCAGCTAATCTTCACCCCAGAAGCTCAAAAAGAAGAAGATGCTAAACGCGAACTTGAAAAACTTAATAAGAATAAAGTCATTTCCATCGATGCAGGTCGCAAATACTTCTCTCTAGATCAACTCAAACGTATCGTAGATAAGGCTAGCGAACTCGGCTACTCTGATGCCCATCTCCTTCTAGGAAATGATGGTCTTCGTTTCCTACTCGATGATATGACCATTACTGCCAACGGAAAAACCTATGCTAGTGATGACGTTAAAAAAGCTATTATAGAAGGAACGAAAGCTTACTACGACGATCCAAACGGTACTGCGTTGACACAGGCAGAAGTGACAGAGCTTGTTCAATACGCTAAGGAAAAAGGTATTGGTCTGATCCCCGCTATCAATAGTCCTGGACATATGGATGCCATGCTGGTTGCCATGGAAAAACTTGGTATCAAGAATCCTCAAGCTAACTTTGATAAAGTTTCAAAAACAACCATGGACCTCGAAAATCAAGAAGCCCTTAACTTTACCAAAGCCCTTATCGGTAAATACATGGATTACTTTGCTGATAAATCAAAGATTTTCAACTATGGTACCGATGAATATGCCAATGATGCGACAAATGCCCAAGGTTGGTACTACCTCAAATGGTATGGACTCTATAACAAGTTCGCAGATTATTCTAACAGCCTAGCTGCTATGGCCAAGGAAAGAGGGCTACAACCAATGGCCTTCAACGATGGCTTCTACTATGAAGACAAGGACGATGTTCAGTTTGACAAAGATGTCTTGATTTCTTACTGGTCTAAAGGCTGGTGGGGCTACAATCTTGCATCACCTCAATACCTCGCAAGCAAGGGCTATAAGTTCTTGAATACAAATGGGGATTGGTACTACATTCTCGGTCAAAAACCAGAAGATGGTGGTGGTTTCCTCAAAAAAGCTATTGAGAATACTGGAAAAACACCATTCAATCAACTTGCTTCTACTAAATATCCTGAAGTAGACCTTCCAACAGTCGGAAGTATGCTTGCTATCTGGGCAGACAAACCAAGCGCTGAATACAAGGAAGAAGAAATCTTTAAACTCATGACTGCCTTTGCAGACCACAACAAAGACTACTTCCGAGCTAATTACAATGCTCTCCGTGAAGCAGTGGCTAAAATTCCTACAAACTTAGACGGATACAGCGCAGAAAGCCTAGCAGCCCTCAAGGCAGCAAAAGATGGACTCAACCTTAACCTCAACCGCAGCAAACAAGCTGAACTAGACGCACTAGTAAATAAACTAAAGACTGCTCTTAAAGGTCTTAAACCGGCTGCTACTCACTTAGGAAGCCTAGATGAAAATGAACTGGCTGCTAACGTTGAAAACCGACCAGAACTTCTTGTGAAGACAGAAGAAATCCCGTTTGAAGTTATCAAGAAAGACAATCCAAATCTCCCAGCTGGACAAGAAAAAGTTATTAAAGCTGGAGTTCTAGGTGAACGTACTTCTTACATCTCTGTTCTTACAGAAAATGGGAAATCAACAGAAACCGTTCTTGATAGCCAGGTAACCAAAGAAGCTGTGAACCAAGTTGTCGAAGTAGGTGCTCCTGTAACTCACAAGGGTGATGAAAGTGGTCTTGCAGCAACTAGTGATGCAAAACCTAGACTAGATGTCCAAGAGGAAGTAATTCCATTCACAACCATCACTCGTGAAACCGATCAATTGCCTAAAGGACAATCCCGTGTCGTAACAGAAGGTGTAAACGGTCGTATAAGTCACTTCTATTCTGTAACTACGGCTGCAGACGGAACTGAAGTTAGAACATTGGTTACCAGTGTCGTAGCGCAGGAAGCTGTTACACAAGTAGTCGAAGTCGGAACTCTGGTAACACATCTAGGCGATGAAAACGGACAAGTCGCTGTCAAAGAAGAAAAACCAGCACAAGAAATCCCAAGTATGCCAACTCCTGCGACAGAAGAAAAATCAGTACTAGAGATTCCAGGCGAATCGGCTCCAACAACTGTTCCTGCTGAGGAAAACAAAACTCTTCCTCAAGGTCCAGCTCCTGTGGCAACAGAGAAAAAACTTCCTGAAACAGGAAGTCACCATTCTGCAGGACTAGTAGTCGCAGGACTCATGACCACACTAGCAGCCTACGGACTCACTAAAAGAAAAGAAGACTGAGTCTTTTCGATAAACAATAAACAGCGAGATTGTGAACCTCGCTGTTTATTTTTTAATTAATCACCAAGTCCAAGACGTTCAAAGATATCATCCACTCGTTTAGTGTAGTAAAGAGGATTGAAGATTTCATCAATTTCCTCTTGAGTCAGGCGTGAGGTTACTTCTGGATCTGTTTCCAGAAGTGGTTTAAAGTCTACTTGGTTGTCCCAAGAGTAAGCTGTTTTTGGTTGCACCAAGTCATAAGCTTGCTCACGGGTCATTCCTTTTTCAATCAAGGTCAACATAGCACGTTGGCTGAAGATAAGACCGAAAGTTGAGTTCATGTTGCGGATCATATTTTCTGGGAAGACCGTCAAGTTCTTGACGATATTTCCAAAACGGTTAAGCATGTAGTCAATCAAAATGGTTGTATCTGGTGTGATGATACGCTCAGCTGATGAGTGTGAAATATCACGCTCATGCCAAAGAGCGACGTTCTCATAGGCTGTAAGCATGTGACCACGGATAACACGCGCAAGACCTGTCATGTTCTCAGAACCGATTGGGTTGCGTTTGTGAGGCATTGCTGAAGAACCTTTTTGACCTTTAGCAAAGAATTCTTCCACTTCACGTTGTTCCGATTTTTGAAGACCACGAATCTCAGTCGCCATACGCTCAATTGAAGTTGCGATGCTGGCAAGAACTGCAAAGTACTCAGCATGAAGGTCACGAGGAAGCACCTGTGTAGAGATTTCCTGAGCACGGATGCCCAGTTTGTCACAGACGTATTGCTCTACAAATGGTGGGATGTTGGCGAAGTTTCCAACCGCACCAGAGATTTTACCAGCTTCAACACCAGCAGCTGCATGCTCGAAACGCTCGATGTTACGCTTCATTTCACTGTACCAAGTCGCCAATTTAAGACCAAAAGTTGTCGGCTCAGCATGCACACCGTGGGTACGACCCATCATGATGGTGAACTTGTGCTCCTTAGCCTTGTCAGCGATGATGTTGGTGAAGTTTTCAAGGTCACGGCGGATGATGTCGTTGGCCTGCTTGTAAAGGTAACCGTAGGCCGTATCCACCACGTCAGTAGAAGTCAAACCATAGTGGACCCACTTGCGCTCTTCACCAAGCGTCTCAGAAACCGCACGCGTGAAAGCCACCACATCGTGGCGCGTCTCCTGCTCAATCTCCAAAATACGGTTGATGTCAAAGTCCGCTTTTTCACGAATCAAAGCCACATCTTCCTTAGGGATTTCCCCCAACTCAGCCCATGCCTCGTCAGCCAAGATTTCCACCTCAAGCCAAGCACGGTATTTATTTTCTTCACTCCAAATGTTCGCCATCTCAGGGCGAGAGTAACGGTCGATCATTGTTTGTTTTTCTCCTGTTCTGCATATTTATCTTTAAGTTCTAAGATTTAAATTCGTCTAATGATAGATTCATTTACGTCTTCACCCAATCTCATCACATGTTTCATTTTACGATTGTCACTTATTCACCGCCCACTCTGCTGCTTTCTCCGCATGTATCACTGTTGTGTCGTAGAGAGGCAGGTCAGTGTCGAATTGCTTGACGAGAAGACCAATCTCGGTACAACCCAAGATAACAGCTTCAGCGCCTGCTTTTTTCAAATCATCTATAACGGCAAGATAAGTCTGCTTTGAGCTTTCTTTGATATCTCCTAGACAGAGTTCGTCATAAATGATTCGATTAACCTCAGTAATGCCAGCTTGGTCTGGAATCAGCACTTCTAACCCAGACTCTATTAATTTCTCCTTGTAAAAATCTTGAGTCATGGTGTACTTGGTCCCTAGGAGGCCGACTTTTTGAATACCGTCAGCCAACAAGGCCTGCGCAGTTGCCTGCGCAATATGCAAGATTGGAATCGTAATCTTTTCTTGTATCTGCGGAGCAACCTTGTGCATGGTGTTGGTACAAATAACGATGAAATCCGCACCTGCTTGCTCCAAGCACTGAGCAATATCTGCCAACAGTTGACCACTTTTCTCCCAGTCTCCGACTGCTTGGTAATGCTCAATCTCTGCAAAATCAACACTGTAAAGTAGAATCTTAGCTGAATGCAAGCCACCCAGCTCTTTTTTGATGGTTTCGTTGATGATTTGGTAGTAAGATGTGGTACTTTCCCAACTCATACCACCAATCAGACCGATAGTTTTCATAGACTAATCAAATTCCTCCTTGCTTATAGCTACCGACGGATAATGTGGCAGGGTGTTAAGGTCAGTATCCAGCGGCAAGTCGTAGATTGCCAAATAATTGTCTGGATACTGAGCTGTCAGTTCTTGATATTTGGCCTTTACTGTTTCCTGGTCGCTGCTAGCAAAGAGCACTTCCACAACAGCAATTTCTTTTCCTTCCTCCACAAAAGCATTAACGATGATTTGAATCATAGTCTTCACCTAAAAATCAATCCCTTTCCCAAACTCCTCAACCTTATCTGGCGTATCACTGAACAAAGTCACATGGCCCATTTTTCGGTTGTGCTTCGCTTCTATTTTACCATACATGTGGAGGTGGGCGCTTGGATTTTCTGTGACATATTTTTCGGCAGCCTCGACATGCTGGCCGAGAACATTGAGCATAACAGCAGGCGCATGCAATTTGATGGTTGGCAATGGTGCTCCCAAAACACCTAAGATATGGGTGTCAAACTGGGAGAAGTCGCAGGCTTCAATGGAGTAGTGACCAGAGTTGTGGGGGCGTGGAGCAATTTCATTGACTATAATATCATCAGCTGTCGCAAACATTTCCACGCAGAGAGTTCCAGATAACTTGAGCTGTTCTGCAATTCGCACCGCCATGGCTTTGGCTTTATCAGCCAGACTTTCTGAAATGCGAGCAGGCACGATGGTCTTAGACAGGATATTGTTTCGATGGATATTTTCCTGAACTGGGAATACCGTCACATCCTTGCCATTTCCTGACACGATGACAGAAATTTCAAGGTCAAAGTTGACAAATTCTTCCAAGACACAGTCTGCTGAATCCGCTAGTGCATAAGCTTCTTCCAAATCTGCTTCTGAGCGAATAACCTTTTGCCCATGACCATCGTAGCCACCAGTCGCAGTCTTGAGGACATGGTTTTTCGACAGGTCGATATCTGCCAAATCTTGGCTAGAAGTCACGACCTTGTAGGGTGCCACGGTGACTTGGGCTTTGTTTGAGAGAAAGTCCTTTTCAAAGATGCGATTTTGAGAAATACGGAGTAGGTCTGTTCCTTGAGGGAGTTGCCCATCCTTAATAACCGCATCCAAACCGTTGGCATCGACATTTTCAAACTCATAGGTGAGGACATCGCAACGCTCCGCCAACTGACGAAGGGCGTTCACATCATTATAAGGAGCCACGATGATTTCAGCCACGCGAGAGGCAGGGCAATCCGCCGCAGGATCCAGCGCGATAACCTTGTGCCCCATGTAGATAGCAGAAATGGCCATCATCTGCCCCAGCTGACCGCCACCGATAATTCCGATTGTTTTAGATGAGCTCATTTGTCGACTCCTCTGCGATTTTTCCTTGTTCTTCTGCGAAATCTGCCAAAGCTGTCGCAATAGCCTGATTCTCTACTGACAAGAGACGGAGGGCGAAGAGAGCCGCATTTGTCGCACCAGCTTCACCGATAGCCATTGTCGCAACAGGCACCCCACCCGGCATCTGGACGATAGAGTAGAGCGAGTCCACACCACTAAGGGCACGCGATTTGACGGGCACACCGATGACTGGAAGGGTAGTTTTGGCTGCGACCATCCCTGGCAAATGGGCTGCGCCTCCAGCACCTGCGATGATGACCTTGATGCCATGGCTACGGGCCTCCTCCGCATGTCTGAACATGAGATCTGGTGTACGGTGGGCAGAGACAACCTTCTTTTCATAGGCTACACCAAAGCGGTCTAGGACTTCTGCTGTTTTTTGCATGGTTTCCCAGTCGGATTTTGAGCCCATGATAATGGAAATTACGGGTTTCATTTCTTCTCCTTTTTACTGTTTTTCAACAATCACCTTAGGTTGTGAGGGACGGAAGCAAACCTTCGGTTTCGTTCCTAAACTTGGAGCCTAAGGTCTCAAAGTTTCCCCCGACCAGAACATTTACTGTTCTGGCCTTTTCACCACGGCGACCATTATCTTAGTTTGGCTCGCTTTCGCTCGCCATGACAATTTTTGTGTCTGTTAATCTTTTATAGCCTTGCTTCCGATATCTGTTCGGTAGAAGAGGCCTTCTGTTTTTTGTTTGTTGAGTTCGCTGTAGATGGTATCTTGGGCTTCTTTGACGGTATCGGCTGTGGTGACGAGCATATAGACACGGCCACCGTTGGATAGCAGTGCTCTGCTATTTTCCACAAACTTAGCCCCTGCATAGTAGGTGATGATATCGCCATCGGTTTTTGATGGCAATTCAACACCTTTTTCATAGTCTAGCGGGTAGCCGTTTGACGCGACAACCACGCCCAGAGTCACGCCCTTATCCATCCACGTGATGTTTGGCTCCTTGCCATCCAAAATATCTGTAATATTTTGTACAAAGTCAGATGTTAAACGAGGCAAGATAATCTGTGTTTCAGGATCTCCAAAGCGAGCATTGAACTCGATCACTTTCGGGCCATCAGCTGTCAATATAAGACCAGCATAGAGAACGCCAAGATAAGGACGGCCTTCTTTGATCATCCCTTCAAGGACTGGCTTGACAATGGTGTCAACCGCTGTGTCAACTACGCTCTGTGGCAAGTGAGGAACTGGCGCATAAGCTCCCATACCGCCCGTGTTAGGCCCCTTATCGCCATCGTAAGCACGTTTGTGGTCCTGAGCCGTTGGCATGATGTAGAACTTATCCCCATTGACAAAGGCAAAGAGTGAAAATTCCTCTCCTTCAAGGAATTCCTCAATAACCACACGCGCACCTGAGTCACCAAATTTATTGTCCAAAAGCATCTCGTGAGCGGCTTCGACTGCTTGCTCAACCGTCTCCGCAACTACGACACCCTTCCCAAGCGCTAAGCCATCCGCCTTGACTACGATAGGCGCACCCTGCTTTTCGATATAGACCTTGGCTTCCTCAAAGTCTGAGAATGTGCCATAGGTTGCCGTCGGAACGCCATATTTTACCATGATTTCCTTAGCAAAATCTTTGGACCACTCCAGCTCTGCTGCCAATCTTGTCGGACCAAAGGCTTTGAGCCCAGCTTTGTTAAAATCATCCACAATCCCAGCCGCAAGGGCGTCATCTGGCCCTATAAAAGTCCAAGCAATATCGTTGGCTTTTGCAAACTCAACCAATTTAGAATGTTCGGAAATAGAGATATTTACCAATTCCAGACCATCCAGAGTCATCCCGTCATTCCCAGGAGCTACAAATACTTTTTCAACGTCTTTTGACTCAAGCAACTTCTTAGCAATCGCATGTTCACGACCACCCGAACCGACAACTAACAGCTTCATTCCTCAACCTCTTTTGCGAATTATTTACTAATATTATATCACAAACGTTCGTTTTAATCTTGTTTCACTCCGCATTTTTACGCAAAAAAGGAAAGAAACTATTTTCTTCCCTTTTGTCTTCTTAATGTCTAAAATGTCTCACAGCTGTAAAGACCATAGTCAAGCCGTATTTGTCAGCACAAGTGGACTTTTAATCCTCTTCGAAAATCAAATTCAAACCTCATCAGCGTCACCTTACCGTACTCAAGTACAGCTTGCGGCTAGCTTTCTAGTTCGCTTTTTGATTTTTATTGAGTATAACATCACACATAAAAAAGGCAACAACTATGGTTGCCTCGTGAAAGATTTTGGAAATTAAAAAATTTTTAAGGTATTATTAATAGGTGAAAATACTGCTACCGATAATTAAATTCATAACTTGATAAGTCAGAATCTATAGTAGTCCCCTTATAATAATTTGCAAAATTATTTTCAAAATTAGTGACTCCTTTATCATCGACAGTCTTAGTAAAGTAACGATTATTGCTATCCTTGTTCATTTGTTTATTTTCAAATTCTTTCCATTGTTCAAGAACTTTATCTGTTAACTTTGTGACAATTTCTTCGGTAATCTCTTTACTATTAATCAATTCTTCTATCTTTTTTGATACTACATATACAACTGCAAATTTACCGTATCTTATCGCGTTACCATAATTTTTAGTGGCATACTTATCATCTTTGTCCAAAGGATTCTTCTCAATTCTTGTCAAATACTTATGAATAATAAAAGAATAGAACAATTTATCATAACCCTTGTTTCCAATTGAAGTGTTTAAAAATTTTTCAAAATTTTCATTTTTAAACAAACGTTCTTCACCAGATCTCCTGGCTTCTGAAACATTTCCATTAACTGCATAGGCAACTCGAATAAAAATATCCCTCTCTATAATTTGATCATTTGATAGATACTTTTTAATTATTCCTTGATTAAACTCACCTGTTTTTCTATGATAACAATAGCCAAATTTATTAAATAGATAGCGCTGAAGATCAATTTGAATCTCTAAATTTGATCTCCTATCTGCTTCTACAATCTTACTTTGAGTATTTGTTGCTTGTGATAATTGTTCAATCAAACCTAACTTCCTACTTTCATCCTTCAAATTCTCATCAAAGGTAATAATTTTCACCAAAACTTCTTTATTATTAAAGATGTCTTCGTCAAAGTCAGGATCTTCATAAATAACTGATAAAGTATGTGCAGTTTGACCTCCATTTACAATTTGTGGGTTTTTTAGAATAAGTTGCCCTACCCCTTTTCTTCCTGTTTTGGAAGTAACCTCTGTTTGATCTGATAAAATTGTAATACCATTATTGAATAGTGAAAACATGTTATTATTCTCATTGATAATCTGATTTTTTATTGCGTTATTAACGGCATTTCTTGATAATCCTAAATAACTTCTTGGATTATATTCTAAAATGGCATTTTTATGTACACTCATCAATTTAGCAATTTCTATAGTAGGAACGAAAAAGAGTTGAACATTAGTACTTAGCTCCCCATCCTCTACTTCGTATTCCATTGTATAATTCCTAGAAGTTAGATTTAAATTAACTGTTATATCAGTAGCCCTATGACAAGTGCCTCTCAAGATAGGAAAGACTAGTTCTTCGTATGCTCTTTTATAATCATAAATTTCATACGGTAAACCTAATATCTTATCTAATACTTTTTCGATATCATTATCTACGTTTGCTAATAAAATGATTTTAAAATCATACCTAGCAATCTGATCCAATTGCTGTAGATTTCTAATTAACCCTAATATCTTACCATTATATTTATTTCCCTTAAAATCTGTCTCCTCTCCATCAGTGATTCTAGAGACTTCCATTTTTACGATTTCATCTACACTTATTGGTTTAGTTGAGAAATTTTCTTCTGTATTACGATACTTAGATTGAATAAAATAGATTGTTTTATTTTCTTTATCAATATAATATGCATCTATTCCTCCGTCATATGCTCCATCTGTAATACAATTTTCTCTTTCTTCAAAAGACGAAAGATTAAATTTTGCTTTTAAAAGTAGATGAATATATGCTAGCGATCTAGCCTGTGGCTTACTAGATTCGCTACACTCTTTATATCTTTTCAGATTTTCTGGAGCTTCTAAACAAATGGAATCTAAAACATGCTCTAACATTTTGTACTTGTACATAATTAATCCTCCGTATAATGCACATTATAACATTTTAATTAGATAATTTCTTGAAATTAACTATACAATTTTAATAACATTTGAAAAGCACTCTACTTTGACTTGAGCGCTTTTACTATATTTATTTAGCATTTTTTATCATTAACACTGATATACAATAAAATTAATTTGATGAAAAACAAATATAATTTTAATGTCTAAAATGCCTCACGCCTGTGAAGACCATGGCCAAGCCGTATTTATCCGCTGCTTCGATAGATTCTTGGTCACGGACGGAGCCTCCTGGCTGGATGATGGCCTTAATTCCTGCTTTAGCGATTTCTTCCACATTATCCGCAAATGGGAAGAAGGCATCCGAAGCAAGAACAGCACCGTCCAGACAGTCTTTAGCTTGGTCGATGGCAATACGGACTGAAGCCACACGGTTGGTTTGACCTGGGCCAACTCCAAGTGTCATGTGGTCGTTGGTTACGATAATTCCGTTTGATTTGACGTATTTAATAGCTTTCCAAGCGAATTCAAGGGCAGTCGCTTCTGTCTCAGTTGGTTGGCGTTTGGTCACCACTTGCCAGTCAGCTGGACTTTCTTTGACCACGTCTTGGTTTTGTACGAGAAGCCCACCAACCACACCTGTGTATTCTGCTTCCACTTCGCTAGCCTCTTGAGCGTCAAATGGCAAGGCAAGGATACGCAAGTTTTTCTTTTTGTTGGTCAAAATGGCTAGCGCTTCATCCGTATAGCTTGGTGCGATGATGATTTCAAGGAAAACACCGTGCATCTTCTCAGCAGTCGCAGCATCCACCTCACGGTTGAGAACGACAATACCACCAAAGATAGACACTGGGTCAGACTCATAAGCGTAATCCCAAGCAGTTTCGATGTCATCAGCTTGACCGATACCGCATGGATTCATGTGTTTGAGAGCCACAACGGTTGGACGGTCTTTGAAATCACGGATGATACGAATGGCAGCGTCCGCATCGCGGATATTGTTAAAGGATAATTCCTTACCGTTAAGCTGTTTCGCTGATGCAATTGAGTAATCTGTTGGCAAAGCTTTTTGATAGAAGTCAGCGTCTTGTTGAGGATTTTCCCCATAGCGCATAGCCTGCTTAAGGTCATAGGTCAAGGTCAGTTTTTCAGGTTTTACTTCACCCACTTGAGCTGTGAAATACTCTGCAATCAAGGCATCATAAGCCGCTGTGTGACGGAAAACCTTGGCTGCCAGACGTTGGCGAGTTTCGTAAGTTGTTTCGCCATTTGCTGCCAATTCGTCCAAAACCACAGCATAGTCAGTAGGATCTACCACAACTGTTACGCTAGCATGGTTTTTAGCCGCTGAACGAAGCATGGATGGCCCGCCGATATCGATGTTTTCAACTGCGTCAGCATAAGTCACGTCTTGTTTGAGGATGGTTTCCTTAAATGGGTAAAGGTTAACTACAACAAGATCGATAAGCTCAATCTGATTGTCCTTAGCCGCTTCTAAATGGCTATCTAAGTCGCGACGAGCAAGGAGCCCACCGTGGATATTTGGATGAAGGGTCTTGACACGACCATCCATCATCTCTGGAAAACCAGTCACATCATCAATCGCAATGGTGTCCACCCCAGCAGTATCAAGGGCAACCTTGGTTCCACCAGTCGAGATAATCTCCCAACCAAGTTTTTTGAGTTCTTGGGCAAATTCAACAATACCCGCTTTGTCTGATACGCTGATTAAGGCGCGTTTAGTCATCTTTTTTCCTTTCATTTTCAAACTCTCTACCTACGCATTTTTCGATTCATAAAGTATAGGAAGACGATTACCAATACTCCCAAAATTACTGTCAGTAAAAATCTCCCCCAATAGGGAATCTCTGGGAAGAAAAAATTTACCAGTAAACGTAGAATGATTGCCAAGGTAATCAAGGCAAGTGTTTCCAACCATTTTTTCATTTAATTATCCAACAATTCTCTAATAACTTCCGGATACAACTTGTACTCTGCCTCATGGATGCGAGCTTCAAAACTGTCAATCGTATCATCAGCCAGCCGTGGCACACGTACTTGTTTGATGATCTTTCCTGTATCCACACCTAAATCCACCCAGTGAATGGTCACACCAGACTGATCCACCCCAGCATTCCAAGCATCCTCAATCCCATGAGCTCCTGGAAATTCTGGCAGGTAGGCTGGATGAATGTTGATAATTCGGCCCTCATAAGCTGACAATAAAGTTGGCCCAACGATTTTCATGTAGCCTGCTAGGCAAACCAAGTCAATCTGGTGTTCTTCCAAGAGTTCGACAAGGGCTGCTTCGTAGTCTGCCTTGCTCTTAAACTCCTTGAGTTCAAAAGCATAGGACAGAACGCTGAGCTTGTCTGCACGCTCGAGCACATAGGCATCACGATGGTCTGAAAAGACAAACTCTACTGGAAATTCTTCGGCAATCACCTGAAAATTTGAGCCATTACCAGAGGCAAAAACCGCTATTTTTTTCATTTGATGATGACACTTTCGTTTTCTTTCTTGACGATACGACCAATTTCATAGACTGGTTCATTCAACAATTCCTTGACACGACTTACATTTTCAGGGCTAACTGCTAGCATGAGTCCCACACCCATATTGAAGATTTCAAACATTTCCTCATGCTTGATTTCACCGTATTTTTCAAGGGCTTTGAAAATCGGTAAAACTGGTACCTTGCTTTCCTCAATCTCTGCAGCCAAGTCAGCTGCAAACATACGAGGGACATTTTCGATAAAGCCACCACCAGTGATGTGGGCAATGCCGTTAACCAACCCTTCCTTGATGAGTGGTAAGACAGCCTTGACATAGATACGAGTCGGCTCAAGAAGAACTTCCTTGAGTTGCTTGCCTTCCAATTCTGGCAAGATTTCCTCACCTGTGTAATCCGCAAAGACACGACGGATGAGAGAGTAACCATTGGAATGAATCCCACTTGAAGCAAGTCCGAGAAGAACATCTCCCTCTGCTACTTTTGAACCGTCAATGATTTGAGATTTTTCAGCCACACCAACCGCAAAACCAGCCAAGTCATAGTCATCTTCGCCGTACATGCCCGGCATTTCAGCTGTTTCCCCACCAATGAGGGCAGCACCAGCCTGCACACAGCCTTCTGCAACACCAGCGACTACTTGTTCTAGTTTAGCTGGTTCATTCTTCCCTGTCGCCACATAGTCCAGGAAATAGAGAGGCTCCGCACCTGCAGCAATGATGTCGTTGACACACATGGCCACACAGTCTTGACCAATGGTATCGTGCTTGTCGTACTTAATTGCCAGCATGAGCTTGGTTCCGACACCGTCAGTTCCTGAAATCAAGACAGGTTCTTTAACCCCAGTCTTGGAAAGGTCAAACATGCCACCAAAGCCACCCAGAGCTCCCATAACACCTGCACGCTCCGTACGAGCCACGTGCTTTTTAATCCGTTCAACAACTTCATAACCCGCTTCAACATCCACCCCAGACTGGGCATAAGCATTTTTTGTCATTTATTTATTCCTTTTCTTTTTTTGAGAAAGACTGCGACGTATTTTTAGATAAACAATTATTTTATCTAAAAATACTAGTCAGCTCTCTAGCTTTGATCCCATAGGAGAAAGCGTCTACTGACAAATGCTTTAGCTTTTAGTCAGTAGTGAGACGTGGAGCATAAGCATTTTTTGTCATTTATTCCTTTTCTTTAATCGAGAATCTGTCATCTATTTATAAAAACTGGTCTTTTCTTCCAAACTTCTACGATAATCTTCTTCATAGTCGTAGAGAGGAGTTGGGTAATCACCGTCAAAGTAAGCGACACAGAGACCACCATTTGGTGCATCTGTTTCGATACCAATCGAATCAATCAACCCCTCAACAGAAAGATAAGTCAGACTGTCCGCACCAATGATTTGGCGAGTTTCTTCAACCGTATGATTAGCCGCAATCAGCTCCTGACGGGTCTGAATATCAATCCCGTAGAAACATGGATAAGCTAGCGCTGGGCTTCCAATAGCCACGTGAACTTCAGTCGCACCTGCTTCTTTCAAAAGCTGAACGATACGACGAGAAGTTGTTCCTCGTACAATAGAGTCATCAATCATAACCACACGCTTACCTTTGACGACACCCGAAACAGCAGAGAGTTTCATCCGCACCCCTTGCTCCCGCAATTCTTGAGTCGGTTGAATAAAGGTACGTTGGGTGTATTGGTTCTTGATGAGGCCCATTTCATTTGGTAGACCAGATTCTTCTGCAAATCCCATGGCTGCACTGAGGGAAGAATTTGGCACACCGACCACAATATCTGCCTCATGCTTAAATTCACGCGCTAATTGAGCCCCCATACGTTTGCGAGCTGTATGGACGTTGACACCATGGATATTAGAGTCAGGACGGGCAAAATAGATATACTCCATAGAACAAATCGCGAGCTGAGTGTCATCCGTATAGCTATCATACTGGATGCCCTTGTCATCAATGATCACAATCTCACCTGGCTTCAAATCACGAATCCATTCAGCACCAATGACCTCAAAAGCACAGGTTTCAGAGGAAACCACCACCGCTCCATTGGCCATTTTACCGATTGAAAGAGGACGAAAACCATTTGGGTCAAGAGCTGCAATCAACTTGTCTTCAAACAGCAAGATATAGGCAAAACCACCTTTTACAAGGCTGAGCGCTTCCTTGATTTTTCCCATCAAGTTCGGATTATGACTTCGACGAATGAGGTGAGCCAAGATTTCCGAGTCCGAAGTCGCACTGAAAATCGCTCCTCTATCTTCCAATTCTTTCTTGAGAGAGGCTGCATTAGTCAGATTTCCATTATGAGCCAAGCCAAACTGCATATCGTGAAAACGGAAGAGGAAGGGCTGGATGTTATCAACAGAAGCTTCACCAGCAGTCGCATAACGAACATGCCCAATCGCGCTCGTTCCTGTCAATTTATCCAAATTAGCAGGATTTCTGAAGACTTCTGATAAAAGTCCCATGTCACGATGACGCTTCAATTGTCCCTGATCATTGGAGAGGATTCCTGCCCCCTCCTGACCACGGTGCTGAAGACTGTGGAGCCCAAAATAGGTCAATTTGGCAGCATCTGGATGCCCCCAGATACCGAAAACACCACATTCTTCATTAAGAGATTTTACTTCGTATATCATTTTTTATACCTTTTATTTCCCTGTGAAATAACGCACAGCCGACGCGAACAGGTGCTGGTCTTTATTTCCTGGGATGTTTTGGAAAAGACCGTCTTCATAACGTTCTGAATGCCCCATCTTACCGATGATTTGGCCGTTCTTGCTGGTAATTCCTTCGATGGCATGGACAGAACCATTTGGATTGTACTTAGAATCCATACTTGGTTTGCCGTCAAAGTCAACGTATTGGCTGAAAATTTGTCCATTGTCACGGAGCTCCGCAAATTCCTCAGCTGTCACGACAAACTTCCCTTCACCGTGCGAAACAGGAATAGCATGGATATCGCCCACTTGCACGCCAGACAACCATGGCGAGTTGGTATTGGCAATCCTAGTTTCCACCATCTTGGCCACGTGCTGGTTGGCATCATTGTAGAAGAGGGTTGGGCTCGTACTGCTGGCATCTTCAAAGTTTCCGTATGGAAGAAGACCTGATTTGACCAAAGCCTGGAATCCATTACAAATACCGATAATCAAGCCACCACAAGCGATAAAGCTATCAATCGCTGCACGCACTTTTTCATTAAGAAGGATATTGACAATAAACTTAGCTGATCCATCCGGCTCATCCGCAGCTGAGAATCCACCTGCAAAGAAGAGAATGTTTGCCTTGCCTATATTGTCAACCATAGTTTCAACTGACTTGACAATGGCTTCTTCATTCAAGGTCACAAATGGCACCAAGTTGACCTCTGCGCCTTCTTTTTCAAATGCCTTAGCTGAATCATACTCTGAGTTGGTTCCTGGGAAGACTGGAATATAAACCACAGGTTTTTCAACCTTTTCTTTGGCTTTAATCACAACATCTGATGCCACAGCTGGTACTTCAGCTAGTTCTTTGGCTTGGGCAAATTCTGTTGGGTAAACTTCTTCCAATTTGCCTTGGAAGACACTGTCAAGCTTGTGTCCATCTAGCTTCACACCGTTGACAGTCAGTGTAAAGGCTGCACTTGTTTGACCGATTTTCTCTACTCCAGCAATTTCTTCAGGAGATGTGAAAACAAATCCACCCAATTGAGCTGTCAAAGCCGTTTCAAGTTCAGGCAAGTTTACCTCTGCACCGATATGGTTCCCAAAGGTAGCAAGAGCCAAGCTTTCAACCACACCACCGTATTTGACAGCTGATGCAGATGTTACTTTGTGTTCAGCTTGGATGGCTTCAAATTGAGCAAAGTTTTTCTTAATCAAGTCAAAATCAATCTCTGCAGAGAGGGCTTGCCCTGGGATGTAGTAGATGTTTTCACCATCACCCTTAAACTCTGGAGAATGCACCCTACGGCTATCTGCCGTTGTCACCCCAAAGGCAACCAAGGTTGGTGGTACTGTCAATTCTTCAAAGGTACCAGACATAGAGTCCTTCCCACCGATAGATGGCAAACCAAGTTGAATCTGAGCTTCAATGGATCCAAGGAGAGCAGCCACTGGTTGACCAAAACACTCTGCTTGTTTATCCATACGCTCGAAATATTCTTGATAAGAGAAACGAGCCTTAGACCAGTTGGCACCAGCAGCAACCAAACGAGCGGTTGCTTCGATTACTGCATAAGCAGCGCCATGGTATGGAGACCATTCTGCTACATAAGGGTTGAATCCTTGCGCCATGACAGAAGCAGTTGTTGTCACGCCATGTTGGACTGGCAATTTCTGTACGGAAGCTTCAGTTGGTGTGATTTGGTAGCGACCACCGAGTGGGTGATTGACTGTTGAACGACCAACTGAGCTATCAAAGATAGTTTGCAAGCCTTTTTGACTAGCATGGTTCAGGTCAGCTAAGACTGCAAGCGTATCTGTTTCAAGGGTTTCGGCAGATGTTTGGCGTTCTTCTGGAAGCTTGGCATCCTTGTCAACCACCTTAGCATCTACAACCACACGCACACCGTTTGTATCAAGGAAACGACGTTCCAAATCAACGATGGTTTCACCATTCCAGTGCATGACTAGATTTGGTTTTTCAGTTACTGTCGCCACCACAACAGCATCAATATTTTCTTTGTTACATTCGTCAACGAAAGCATCCACATCTTCAGGACGAACCACGACCGCCATCCGTTCTTGTGATTCAGAGATGGCAATTTCGGTACCATTCAAGCCTTGGTATTTAAGAGGCACCTTGTTGAGGTCGATTTCAAGACCGTCTGCCAATTCACCAATAGCCACACAGACACCACCAGCGCCAAAGTCATTGGACTTCTTGATAAGACGAGTGACATCGCCATTACGGAACAGACGTTGAATCTTGCGTTCTTCTATGGCATTCCCTTTTTGAACCTCAGCTCCAGCAGTCTCTACAGATTCAACTGTTTGAACCTTAGAAGAACCTGTCGCACCACCGACACCATCACGACCAGTTTTACCACCGAGAAGGATAACTACATCACCAGCTTCCGGTTTTTCACGGACAACATTTTCCTTAGGAGCCGCTCCGACAACGGCACCAAGCTCCATACGTTTAGCTACAAAACCTGGGTGGAAGTATTCACGAACGTAAGTTGTCGCAAGCCCAATCTGGTTCCCATACGAAGAATAACCATGAGCTGCTGTTTTAGAAATGACTTGTTGTGGTAATTTCCCAGCGCGAGTTTCCGAAATCGGTGCTGTAATATCACCCGCACCAGAGATACGCATGGCTTGGTAAACGTAAGAACGGCCTGACAACGGGTCACGAATGGCTCCACCGATACAAGTAGCCGCGCCACCAAATGGTTCAATTTCCGTTGGGTGGTTGTGAGTTTCGTTCTTGAACATGAGGAGCCAAGGTTCCTTGACACCATCAACGTCCACTTCGATTTCAACCGAGCAGGCATTGATTTCGTCTGACACTTCCATGTCGTCCAAACGTCCATTGGCACGCTCATAACGACCGAAAATAGTCGCCATATCCATCAAGGTTTGCGGTTTTTCAGAACGCCCCAATTCCTCACGCATGGCAATATACTTGTCATAAGTCGCCTGCAATTGCTTTTGGAATTTCGATGCAGAAAAATCAATGTTTTTCAACTCTGTCTCAAAAGTCGTGTGACGGCAGTGGTCAGACCAGTAAGTATCCAACACCTTTAACTCAGTCTCAGTTGGCACACGTCCGATTGACTTGAAGTAGTCTTGGATAAAGAGCAAATCATCCACTTCCATGGCCATCCCTTGTTCGGTCTTGTAGCGGGCAAAGTCTTCTGCTGTATAGCTTTCAAAGAAAGTCAATTTGGGAATAGTCTTGTCTGACTCTGAAAATTCCTGCTTGGCAATCCCATTCGTGATGTCCTTGAAACGAGAATCAACTGGATTGAGCAAGTAGTTCTTGACCGCTTCTAACTCAGTCGCATCAATATCTTTATTGACCAAGTAAAGCTGGGCTGTGTTGACTGTCACGTCACTCGAACTTCCCAGCAAAAGCAAGGCTTCCTGTGAAGAAGCTGCACGCTGGTCAAACTGTCCTGGTAGACTTTCAATGGCAAAGAATGCATAGTTGGCAAGATCCGCTTGCACAGCTACTTCATCTAAGACATGGTCTGTCACCTGCTCAGAGAAAATGTGTTTTTCCGCAGGTGCAAACAAGTCCTCTGCCAAATCAAAGACATCATAAACTTGCACAATGCGAATACTTTTCAAGCTTGAAAGCCCCAAATTATGCTGGAGTTCTCTAACCAAGCTCTCTGACTTGACCTGAAAATCAGCCTTTTTCTCAACAAAAATACGTTTATCCATCAATTCTTATTCCTTTATTTCAGCTCTTGCAATGTTCCCAAACGAACTCATGGTTGTTATTTTAAACCTTGTAACTTTTCCCAAACAACTTCATAAACATCTGTCAATTCACCTAAGCCACGACGGAAAACATCCTTGTCCATGTGGTTGCCATCCGCATCCCACAAACGGCAGTTATCTGGTGAAAATTCGTCTGCCAAGATAATCTTGCTATCCTTGTCAAAACCGAATTCTAGCTTAAAGTCAATCAATTTGAGACCAATCTCGGCAAACCAGACTTTCAAAAGTTCATTGATACGACGCGTTTCTTCCTTCAAGTAGGCAATCTGCTGGTCATCCGCAATTTTAAGGAATTTCACATGCTCATCATTGATGAATGGATCATCCAAATCATCATTTTTATAGTAAAATTCGACAATCGGAGTCTCCAAGGCAATTCCTTCATCAACGCCAAAACGTTTTGAAAAGGAACCAGCCGTGTAGTTGCGAAGCACAACTTCTAGAGGAATAATCTTAACCTTTTTATTGAGCTGTTCCGTGTCCGAAATTTTCTCCACAAAGTGAGTCGCCACACCAGCCGCATTTAATTTCTCAAAAATAAAAGATGAAATCTGATTATTCAACACTCCTTTGCCCGCAATCTGCTCCTTCTTGACGCCGTTGAAAGCAGTCGCCTGATCCTTGTAAGTTGAAATAATAAGATTTTCATCCTCAGTTGTATAGATATCTTTAGCTTTTCCCGAATAGATCAATTGTTTTGACATTTTAAAGTTCGCCTTTCGTATTACTTGAGCACATTCTACCACAAAAAACCTAAAATTACAAGAATTTAACCGAATAAATAGCTCACTAACTTCAAATATCATAAAGAAAAAACCGCAAGAAATATCTTTCTCACAGTTTAAAAATTATTTAACTCTAAAAACACGAACATTACTCTTTGTTCAAAAATTGATCCAAATAATAACGTAGGTAACTTTTCTTGCCCGTAATCATCTGTAGGCGACCTTCCACCCCGTACCGAAGTTTTTCAGCCTGCTCAGCAGTCAGATCGGTCTCAGCCTCGATTTTAAAGAAATTCCCTTTCTCAGTCTTAGTAGCTGTCGCATCAATACTTGTAATAGTAGAATCTAGGAAAAGTTGATTCTTAGCATCATGAGTCGTAGTATAGCGAACAGAGTCCCCAATCTTGACTCTAGCAACATCTTTTGAACTTAGATAGGCTGTAAGTTTGGCTTTCCCTTCTTTTTCCAAGGACGGATAGAGTTGGGCTAGTAGGGCACCTTCTGCTACCATGCTAGAATCACTGGTTTCAGAATTAAGATGAAGCACCCCATCCTCACTGGCCGTAATTTTCCCCTTGTCTAAAAGACTTCCCTGTACCTTCTTACCTGATTCTACCTCCAAGATTTTCTGGTCTAGAAGGGTCAATTCCTGACCAACCTTTGCCAAGTGTTGTGATTTAAGGGATTCCAATTGACTGCTTAAGCCAGACGCATAGGCTTGCTGGGTACCTGAACCTGCATACTGGACAAGGTAAGTAGCAAGACTGGATTCTAACTGAGAAAGCTGAGCTTCAACCTGAGCAACAGCCTGGACCTTAGCTTGCGGATTTTCCTCCCCCTGAGACTTATAGGACTGGTAGAGAGAGTAAGCTAGATTCTGACTGGACAAGGAAACACCTGTTTCAATAGCTGACTTAGCTGTCTGGTAATCGCGAATTTTAGCCTCTGTTTGACTGATGAGGTTCCCGATTTCGGCTTGGGTTTGACTAGCTGCTGCATTCTGGGACGCGATGGTCTCATTTTGTTGCGATGTACTAGCCCTAAGACTACCTGCTTGGCTGAGGTAGTCGCGAAAGGTGGCTTGGTAGCCAAACTTATCCTCCTCTGGAAAGTGGTTCTCCCCTTCTTGCAGACTTTTTTGCAAATACTCCAATTGCTTTTTTTGATCCTTGAGCATGTCCAACTGACTAGCATAGGCCTCCGCTTGGATACCCTCTGCCCCTTCCTGATATTGAACCAAAAGATCCCCCTGCTTAACCAACTTATTTTCTTCCAAATGATTAACAAGAATGCGATTGTTGCTAGTTGACTGGATATTGGCAAGGATTCGACTAGGCTCAACAATAGCTCTAGTAGACAAACTCATCTCCTTCTCTGCAAATATTGCAAAGCCAAGTAAAAACACGAGCAGAAGGGACATGGGGACAATCACCCGACTGGAAAAATTATGATAACGACGGTTATAAAACTCCGCACTTTCTAAAAATTCTGGTTTCATCCTCTCCTCTTTCTAGCTATTCACCAAATGGGCGTAAAAGCCACCCTGTGCAAGCAAATCAGCATGTTTTCCTTCTTCAACAATCTTGCCCTGATCCAAGACAACAACCTTCTCTGTCCGCTCAGCAATGGTCAAACGGTGAGCAATGAAAATCAAGGTCTTATCTAAAGCCATGAGATTATCAACAATTCGCTTCTCTGTCAGAATATCCAAACTGCTGGTCGCTTCATCCAAAATCAAGACAGGCGCATCTGTCAAGAGCGCACGCGCCAGAGCGATTCTTTGACGTTGTCCACCTGAAATCCCTGCCCCATCCGAAGTCAATTCTGTCTGGTAATTCAGTGGCATGCGCTCGATATCCTCTCGAATCTCTGCCAATTCGACTGCCCGTAAAATATCCTCCTGAGTCGTCCCCTCCTTGGCTCCCAAAAGAAGATTCTCCAAAATCGTTCCGTTAAAGACATAGGGCTGTTGAGGCAGGTAGTTGATATACTGGCGCAAAGCCTTTTTATCAATCTGATTGAGATTGACACCACCCAGACTAATCTCTCCCTGACTTGGGTCGTAAAAATTAACCATCATCTTGGCCAAGGTCGTCTTACCTGACCCCGAAATCCCCACAAAAGCCACCTTAGAACCCTGTGGAATGGTCAAATTGATATCTGATAAGACGTCTCGACCATAGCCATACTTGTAATGAACCTGCTTGAAGGTCATATCTCCCTTCATCAAGCTCAAATCCTCAACCGTTTTCTTCTCCTCAAACTCAGAAGCTACTAGATAAACCTCATTTAGACGATTATTGGCAACCTGCGCTGTCTGAAGCTTGGTTTGCAGGTTGATGATATTTTCCAAAGGATTTGTAAAGTAAACAAGTAAGGTATTATAGGTAATCAACTGCCCCAAACTCATCTTGCCATCCATAACCAGAACAGCCCCCATCCAGAGAATACCGACATTGAGCAAGAGATGGGCAACTTTTTTCAGAGCCTTTTGCTGACTCTCTGCCCGACTATAGGTAAAGGATTTCTTCAGATAATCCACAAATTCCTTGTCAATCTTTTGGTAACGCTGACTTTCACTGGTCAATGACTTGATAGTCTCAATACCATTGATATCCTCGATGATAGAAGAAGACAGAACCGCATTGGCTTCCATGGTATCCCGATTCATCTTTTCAAACGGCTTCATAAAGGCAAAGATAATCACTGTATAGATAGGAAGTGCCAATAAAGTCATGAAAAAGAGATTGGTATTTTGTGAAAATAAAACAAGTGAAATAATGACAACCGTTGACACATCTAGGAAAATCGAAAGGATGGTCGAAGCCAGCGCATCAATGATACTGTTAGCATCTGTAAAACGAGACACGATTTCCCCTGTTCTGCGTGTCGCAAAGAAAGACATAGGCAGGTGAAAAACATGCTTGATATAGGACAAAATCACATCAATCGACAAGCGTTGCCCCAAAACAAGTAAGAGATACTCCTGAGCGTAAGACAAGACCTGCTGGAGAATATAAACAATGACCAGCCCAATAGAAATAATCCCCAGCGTCGAACGCATCTGATCTGGCACATAGGTATCAATGATAGATTGCAAATAATAAGAACCCACAATATTAATCAAGGTGACCAAGAGTGTTGCCAAAACGATATTGGCAATCAAGCCACGCTGCTTCACTAATATAGGGATAAAAGAGAGAAGACCATTTTTTTGATCCTTATGGGGCTTATAGTCTGGACTAGGTGCCATAAACAGAGTCACTCCTGTCCATTCTTCCGCAAAACGCTCACGTGGTAGTTTGGTCAATTTCACCCCAGGATCTGGATCGGCGATATGAATTCTATCCTTGTCTTGCCCAGTCACCACATAGTAGTGGAACAATTTCCCTTCCTTAAGTACATGAGCAACAAAAGGAAAGGTCAAATCTGACAAATCAAAGAGTGTCATATCCGCCTTGATGGCTCGCGTTTCAAAGCCAATCTCCTCTGCCACCTTGACCAAGCCCAAAGCCGTCGTCCCATCCATGGTCGTCTTGGCCAATTCACGCAAGTGAGCCAAAGAATAGTAACTACCATAGTAGCCAAAAACCATGGCTAATGAAGCTACACCGCAGTCCATCTGATCCACCTGCGGACGATAGTGACGTTTCCCAAATTTCATATCCATCTCCTTTTTCCTAAACTCATACTCAATCAAAATCAAAGAGCAAACTAGGAAGCTAGCCGCAGGTTGCTCAAAGCACGGCTTTGAGGTTGTAGATAGAACTGACGAAGTCAGTAACATCTACACGGCAAGGCGACCTTGACGTGGTTTGAATTTGATTTTCGAAGAATATAAACTCATCTGATAATACCTATCTTACCCCAATTCCCAAACAAAAACTGGACTTCCTTCCCAAATGCGCCTATCTACCCCCAAAATGCACTTTTGGGATTTAAAAATAGGTAGAACAAACGTCATACCTAAAATATATATTTATTTCTTTTTCTTCCTAATTCTTTTGTCAATCATATATAAAACGATAATCGAAAACAGCGGTGGTACAATATAACTCTTTTCACTCATTGTCAGCTGAAATCCCAGAGTTGCTAGTATCTTAAAGATGAAAATATTCATCAAAAATAGAAAAATAAATACTAAAAAATATTTTAAAACCTTCTTCATTTCTTTTCTTCAACTCTCCTAATTTCTATAACTATTCTATCAAAAAAACACGAATAATAATAATACAAATAAACTCCAAACGATGTAAATAGACACTTCAACTGCACTTTTGGGATAAAAAATAGGCAGAACAAACGTCCTACCTACTAAAAATATGGTATAAAAGGAAATTGATTTTTTACTGACACCCTAGGCAAGCTTGGGACAAATAAATCATTGATAGTAACCTTTACGACATCCTATTTAAAGTTACTTCAATTTTTAATGTCCCTGCTATTTCTAAGCCACCTCTGGTATGATCTATTCCTAGTCAGAATAGATAACACCGTTCTAAATTACGATTCATAGTTACTCCTTTTTTGATTCGTTACTATAAGACACCTATTCCCTATAGAGCGTCTACTACTTCAAATTTATCCATTCTTTTTTCTTTACTTCTGTATAAAAGAATGAAGACCATCATAAATAATGCAATCGTTGGTATATTGAAATTATCAAAGCAAGTAGGTAAAGAAACTTTATTTATGTCAGCTACCAATCTGATGATGATATAAGACATTGAACTAAGTAATACCATAATTTCAGGCCAAACCTTCAATATTGATTTAACGAATTTCATATTAAACTCCAATGTGATGCATTCTTAGATTCTACCCTAACCATTTTCAGAGCAGACTAACAAGTCATTCTTAGCTGCTTACTCTACTTGCTTTTTATTGACCTTATATCCTAGATAAAAGAGCCCAAATAAAACAGGGTAAATTTCTGGATAAAATAGGGTATTGATCGGATTTTTCAAAATCAAATACGTTGCGATGTAGATTATGAGCGATACGATAAAATAACCCTCAGCAAAACCTAATAAAAATGTTTTCATAAGAAACTCCTAATTACCTGACAAGAATAGCGGAAAAACGCTGCCATTCACATACACAAAATCCTTTTGATTCATGTTTTTCATTTATGATCTTGATTATTTTTTGACAAATCTTTGTAAAAAATACCAAAATATGCTGAGAAAAACAAACCAACCAAAGTCCATTGCCAATTAAAGGATACTAATGAACCTGTACGAATCACATGAAGTGCGACATTAAGAGTTATTCCCAACAAAGGACATATCGTGGCTAGTTTAGGTAACAATGTATTGAGATTAAGGTTGCGACTGCTCATTATCTAACGCCCACGACGAGCCAAATCTGAACCAAATGTGTAACCAGCCCCAAATGCGCCAAATGCAATAGCACTTAGGCCAAATATAATCGAAATAGGTTCAATTCCTCCTTCAATTACTTGCAAATCTTTCTCATCAACTACTTGAAATTTATCCATTCTTTTCTCCTTTACTTCTATATAATAAAATGAATACCATTAAAAACAATGAAATTGTTGGTATATTAAAATTATCAAACCATGTAGGTAAGGGTAGCTTATTCACATCAGCTACCAACCTGATAATTGTATAAGATATTGAACTAAGTAATACCATAAGCTCAGGCCAAATCTTCAGCATTAATTTAACAAATCTCATATATAAATCCAAAATTATGGTCGATTAGCATAATATCCTGCAGCTATGCCTGCACCTGCTGAAGCTGTAGCAAGCGCAGCTACACCTCCAATTAATTTCCAACTAATAACTACACCACCAATAATAATTGGTGCAATTCCCCCATCCACATTCATCAACTCTTCTTCGGTAAGAGCTACAAAGTTCTGTTCCATTTTGTCAAAATTTGTCATCTTTTTTCTCCTCAATTTTTATGTTTTGTTATATCTTTAATGTTTAGCCTCTAAGCCACTTAAATAGCCAAGTTGGATAAATAGCTGAAATAATCATTTCTAATCTCCTTTCCTCTTCTTCTCACTTATCTATTCGAAAAAAATTTCGAAAATGTACAACTAAATTAAATTAAATTTATTTGAAAAATAATTTAGTAAACCACGGATAAAAAATTGGTAGATACATGAACTAGGCTCCTTTCTGTTTCCTCTTACTTATCTATTCGAAAAAGAAGTCAAAAAAATAAGAATATCAGAAAATTTTCCGACATTCTTATTGATAAATTCATTCAAATCTAACAGATATTAGACATTGAGATGTTTTTTAAGGGTTCTTCTGGCTGTTCGTGATACGGGGAAGTGCAAGCCTTCTAACAAGGTCACTTCTGTGGCAGTCATCTCCTCAATAGCCTGTAAACTGACCAACGTATTGCGATTGGCATAGACAAAGTAATCTTTTTCAGCCTTAGCAGCGATATCCTTGAGACTGCCGTAAATGGTCTTGATAGAATGATTGGCATAATAGACCTTGATACGATGGGATTCCACTGAAGTTTCAAAGGCTAAAATCTCATGGTAAGGCAGAGTAAAACCCCGTCTTCCCTCAAAACTATAGGTGAAGAGACACATATTTTCCCTCTTATCCACTGCTAATACATAGTCCAAACAGCGCTCCAGCTGATAACGGTAATCCTCCTCAGACTGATCCTTGGAAATAAAATCCAAGGCAGACAAGTGGTAGCGAAAAGCTAGAGGCAAGGCCTCCGAGTGCGTAGACACAAAGACAATGCTTGTAAAAGGATCCTGCTCCCGAACCTGTTGAGCAACCTGAAAGCCCCGTTCACGCTCTCCATCAATCTCTAAATCCAATAAATAGAGCTGGTAATTGTCAAAATACTGAGAATACTTTTCAACATCTCCATAGTTTTTGGCAATATCAATCTCCAATCTTAAATTACGAGAGCGACCGATATCTAGTAAAGTCTGCTCTATCCGTCCCTGCTGGACTCTATCGTCTTCCAAAACTAAAATTCTCATTCCTCTCCCCCTCGTTTCTCATTCTTAAATGGCAATTCTAAATCTTGTCTAAAGGTCGTCTCTCCTAGTTGGGTATCTAAGTTTAAATCATAATGAAAAACCATATCCTCCAAGGTCGCTAAGCCCAGTCCACTGTGGTTTCCCTTGGTAGAGTAACCCTTTTGACTGAGAATGCTGGGATTCAGTTCTTCTTTCTTACGAGTGTTTTCAATGATAAAACGGACACTCCTATCGCCTGCCAATAAAGCAACCCGAATCTGCGGATTTTCAGCCTCACTGGCTGCCTCTAAGGCATTTGTAGTGAGGATAGAGAGGATACGGATAGCCTCCAACATCGGCAATGTCAGCTCTTCAACAACCCCCACCGTCTCCAAACTAAAATGAATTCCCTGCTTATCTGCCACAATCATGGCTTTGGCCAAGGTATTACGAATGGCTATGTCATGAATATTGTGAAGATTAAAGGCTGTGTAATCTGCCTTTCTCAGCTTTTCATTTGTCTTTAGAAAAACATCTTGATAAATGGTAGACACCTCAGCCATGTCTTGATTGGCTATGGCAGGCTCCATGCTGGCGACAATTCCTGCAAAATCATGACGGAAACCTCGAACTTCATCATAGAGATGACCTAGCTTATCCACTATTCCTTGCAAGGAACGATTTTCATCTTCCTGTCTCTGAATGGTTTGCTCATCACGATAAACCTGCTCCAAATGCTTGATGTAAAAGAGCCAAGAGAAAAAGAGAATGAAAATCAGGAGAGAAATGGTCGTGTCAAAACGAACATAGAAAGAACTATTTCTATTGGTCATAAACGAAGAGAATATCCTAAATACAGTCAGAGGTAGGATAATGAAAAAACTCTTATGATAGTGGGTTTTGAAAGCATCTGAAAAGAATAAATCCAAATCCAAAGACCAACGCTTCATTATTTTACAACATAGAAATATTGACAATAAATCAAATACAGATCTATATAAGGTGGAAAACGAATCTACAAAACAACAAGGCTCACCGGATAATACACGAATCCAAATTGTCAAAAATAAATAACGAATACTCTGAAAGAAGAGAAAAAGATACAGAGAAAGAAAAAAAGCTTCCCCTTTTCTTTTATGCAATTCTAATAAAAAAACACAGTAAAAGAAGAGAATGATTCCTATATGGAATAATTCTCCAAATGTTTGACGAGCAGATAAACTAATTAAAAATACAAGGACCCAATAAC
The DNA here is from genome assembly GCF_003943935.1 of Streptococcus mitis. Lineage (GTDB taxonomy): Bacteria > Bacillota > Bacilli > Lactobacillales > Streptococcaceae > Streptococcus > Streptococcus mitis_BK. Next base: position 113,804 of record NZ_RJOB01000007.1, read on the forward strand.
GTTTCTTATAAAATTCTGGGGAAATTTGAGCACCCAAATAAATAGTAGGCACCATGGTTGAAACGACTACCAACAGTATATATAGCACAGAAACTAAGAATTCTAAAATAATCATAAATAAATCTGATCTCTAACGAATACTGTGAATTTAAGCAAAGTGTCTACCCGTACTAAATAACTTATCGCACCATTTTACGGCATCTTCAAAAATCCCTCCACCATTCACTTCCTTCAATACCTCTGGGGTTAACTCTTCAAATTGTTCCAATTCTACAAATGTATTTTTCATTTCCATGACAGACTCCTTTTCATTATTTTATAGATAACTCTATCCCCTGCTTCATCTACAAAAGGCTTTAGTTTCCTTTTAAAATACAAGAAATCTAAAGCCTCCTGAAAATGGTATATTGGTTAGAGTGTTAACAATTAGTTGTGAAGATATTATTTTTATTTAACCACGACCACTTTATAATATTCGTTTGAGTGTGGAGATTCAATTTTAATTTTTTCACCATATAAACCATCAATTTCTTTATCAAGATAATCTGAAACTCCTGATGGCAAGCGTTTCATCTTAAGAATCTCACCAGATTGATCCGCATAGGCTAGAATGTGATGATGAGTAGTGGTTGCTCCATCATCAATTAATACAAAGTAACCTGTTTTGAGCTTACCTTGCTCATTTTCTAAATAGTATAGTTTATTGTTATTGATTGTAAAGTTGGTAGCTCCAAGACGAAGTCGTGCACCTGGATTTTCTAAATAGACATCATTGCCAACTTTTTTAATCTCTGAATAGGTGGTCATTGCTGGGATATTGACCACACGATGTCCATTTTCATCAAAGTAGTAGCGATTTGGTAAGTTTTGGAAGTTCTGTACAACTGCCTTAGGATCAATTTCTTGTCCTTCTTCTTTATTATCCACTAAAGCTAAGGTAGTATTTGCAACCACATCCCCATATTTATTAGAAAACTTTTTAAACTCTGGTTTGATGTACCAAGCATTTTTTTCAACAATGACTCCATCTTTTCTATGAATAAGATGATAATCATACCCGTCAGATAAAGTAACAATATTTGTGATAATTGTCTCATCCGCTTGAGATTGTTCAACCTGGCTTGGGAGTTTGGTTAACAGATATCCATCCTTACCAATGACATAACTTTCCCCATCACTGGCTGGAACAGCTCTGTCTGCGACCATAGCACCTGATTTTTCAAAGTAAGACCATTTACCATTTGGAGTCGCCCATCCTGTTGCCATAGCGCCACTGCCTTTGAGGTAATACCATGTAGATCCTTCTTTGTACCAGCCAGTACGCATAGCGCCACTACTTGCGAGCGAATACCATGTGTTACCTTCCTTGTACCAGCCAGTACGCATAGCGCCACTATCTGCTAGAGAATACCAAGTATTGCCGTCTTTGAGCCAACCTGTCTGCATTTTACCAGTGCTGTCGAAGTGATACCATGAGCCAGCATTTTGTACCCATTTATCCTTAGCTAGACTGCCATCTTGTGAAAGATTCCAGTCAGAACCATTTTTAACCCAAGTATCTGCAGCCTGTGCTTGGTTGATAGATAAAAGCAGACCAGCACCTGCAAGCAAACCAAGAGTGAGTAGTTTAGATTTTTTCATAGCCATTTCCTCCTTTATTGAATAGCTATAGGAGGGCTTCCCCTCTTTATTTAGCTATATTCTAATACTTTTCATAATCAAAGTCAATAATATTGTGAAAAATTAGACAATTTTACCAATATCTACGAATTGTATTTTGATCCATTCCATATTGATTCATATAAGAAACATATTGACCTGGACGTGGAGCATGAACTACATTTCCACCACCAACATAAATACCTACATGGTCATTTGTCCCTTCACCATTATACAAAATCAAATCTCCAGCTTGTTGAGAACCATTACTTACATAACTTCCTCCTGTTGCTTGATCATAGGTTACTCTAGGAATACTAATATCAAACTTAGCATGAATAGCCATCGTAAATCCTGAACAATCTACGCCACTATTCAAATCTGTCCCACCCCAATCATATGGGACTTTCCCTACAAATGTCTTTGCATATTCACCAAGAGCTTGCCCACGATTTTCTACCCATACACCACTTTCTCTAAAGAAATATGGTGTACCATTCACACGTTGATAACCAGTGACCATAGCACCACTAGCAGATAAGTAGTAATAATTGCCATCAGGTTGAATCCAAGTATTTTCTTTCATCCATCCTTGGTCATCAAAATAGTACCACTTGCCATCTAATTGTTCCCAATTTTTAGCATACCCACCTGAACCGTATTTAAACCACCATTTACCATTGGTTTGCATCCATGTTCCTTTCGGATCACGATATTGATTGAAAGCTTTCTTCTCTTGATTGCCCTCTGCTTGAGTTTCTTTATCTTCAAAACCAATCAATTTTACTTGATCAGCTTCTTCAGCTTTTATCTTGCCTTGATTAACTAATTGAGCAATCGCTTCTTTCTCACTTGCTGACGGGGAATCAGCATAGGCTACCGTAGCATTTGCTAGGAGAACGCCTCCTGCAAGAACTAACAAACTAGAATAAAGATATTTTTTCATCGTGAAAATCCTTTCTTTTTTCTCCTTTTTGGAGATTGATTTTTTCTGACTCTATTATATCCCTTATTTGTTCTCAGATTTCTACTGTCCCTAGAAAGACTAAATCTGTTCCTAAACGGTCATTTGAACCAAAGAAAAATTCCAAAGCAAATGCCTTGGAACTTCGATTTCTACTCAACAATCACTTTTGTCATATCAAGAGCCATTGGTTGATAATATACATCAGGGTGCTTATTATCCCTAATAATCTCACCATATTCAACAAAACCAAACGATTTATAAAAATTAATCACTTTATCTTCATTAACACTATCCAAATAAACCATTTTACCACCTAAAATACTCTGAGCTAATTGAATTTTTTCAACCACTAATTCCATAACTTGCTGACCAGTAATTTTATTAAAGTGTAAATTTCTACCAAATTGGGCAATCAAAAGTCCTGGTATATAATTTAAGTTTCTCGCGTTTTTCCCACTTAAAATAAAAGATTTTTTGTTATCATTATCTAATTCTTGAACATTAACAATTTTTAATGTTAGTGTAAAAAAACCTAAAATCTCAAATCTATCTCCTGATATCTCTTGATCAATAATAATAAAATTTCTCGATTTATGTGTCAGCTCTGTTGTAATTGCGTCATTTTTAAGATACTCTAACATATCCTCATTTTTACCAAACGACACTTGCTCAGAAACAATCTTAGAGAAGTTCTCACGGACTTTTTGACGTATTCTCCGTTCATTAGTATATTCAGGATTTCTAGTAATAACGGTTTGTCGTATAAATTTGATGACATCCCCTAGTGGTAAGGCATATAATTTCATACTTTATCTTACCAGCTTCTCTAGACCTAGTAAGGAAGGTTGTTCTTGTTTATCTGTATTCTTTTTGATAATATCAAGCAACAAATCAGTTGATTTAGAGGCTTGAATTTTTTCAAAATCTTCTTTTGTGAGTGTGATATCACGAGTAATACTGAATGTAGCCACGAGTATACTTCCTTTCTCTTCTAATAAGTCCATTATAACGTGTTTTTCCCATTTTTACAAGGATATCCGATATTCCTCATTACTAAAAACCATCTACTTCCGTTGCCTTGGAACTTCTTATCTTTATTTTGCTTGAATGATTTTAACCACATCGCCTACACTTTGGAGTTGATCAATTTCCTCGTCACTGATTTCGATATTAAATTCATCTTCCAGTGTCAAGATAAACTCCATCAAGTCGACTGAGTCAGCATCCAAATCGTCTTTCAGACTCAAGGATTCTGTCACAACAAAGTCTTCTCCCTGTCGCTCTTGGATAATAGTCACAATACGGTCAAAAATTTCTTTTTCTGTCATCTCTTTTATTCTCCTGAAAATTCACGCGCAGTCTGGGCAACTACGTCTGTTTCTAGCATGGTACGAATCTGGCGGATTGTACTATAAACAGCCTTGGCATCGCTTGAACCATGAGTCTTGACAACCGGTGCCTTGACACCAAACAAGACCGCTCCACCAACATCTGAATAGTTGAGCTGTTTTTTCAAACCTCTGAGGCTATCCTTGAGAAGGAGGGCGCCTAATTTCGCTCGAAGACCACCACCTGTAATAGCTGTCTTGAGCAAACCCATAATTCCCATGGCTGTCCCTTCAATGGATTTGAGCACAGCGTTTCCCGTGAAACCATCTGCCACAACAACATCCGCAACGCCATTCATCAAATCACGCGCTTCCACATTTCCGATAAAGTTTAAACTTTCATCAGCTGCTAGTAATTCATAAGTCTCCTTACGAAGTGGGTCACCCTTACTACTTTCTGTTCCATTGTTAAGCAAGCCAACACGTGGTTGCGCAATACCGCGGACATTTTTAGCATAAAAGGAACCTAGAACCGCGTATTGATGGAGGTGCTGGGCTGTATTTTCCGCATTGGCACCGAGGTCCAGCATATCAAACCCCTTCCCATCTACAGTCGGCAAGGTTGACATAAGCCCAGGACGGTCGATATTCTTGATACGACCCACGATGAAGAATCCAGCAGCCAACAAAGCACCTGTATTCCCAGCCGAGAGGACAGCGTCTGCTTCACCCTCTTTGACAGCCTTGGCCGCCAAGACCATACTGGCATTTTTCTTCTTCCGAATAGCTCTCGTAGGTTCATCGTCTGAATCAATCTTTTCATCCGTATGGATAATGCTGACGCGCTCTGTCGCTGTCAGATATTGCTTGATTTTGCTTTCATCTCCGTAGAGTTGAACCTCAATATCTGAAAAGTCAGCCAGGGCTTGATTGACACCCTCAACGATGGCCTGAGGTGCATAATCGCCCCCCATAGCATCTACTGCGATTTTTTTCATTTGTTTTCCTCTTTTAGTAATTGACCCCAGTCTGCTAGGGAATCAATAAATTTCTTTGATTTTAGGTGAATTCCCACGTACTCTTCGTAGAGTTGATCCATAAATTGACGTAGCTCTTGCTTGATTTCAGGCTTGAGCGAAATGGTCTCCAAGGTCTCAAAATCAATGGCTTGAAATTGATTAAGCAGATAAGGGATGTTGGGATTGAGATGGCAACGTCTCTCATCCTCATGATAATGCTCTGGGCAAAGACAGGCTCCATATTTGAAAGAAAAGTCAAAAGCCTGACCAACCCGATGACAAAAGACACACTCATTAAAATTGAGACTAATTCCAAACCGAGTCAAGATTTGAATTTCAAAGATATTGGTCAAAACCTGATAATCCAAGCCCGCTTCCATCAACTCCAAAGTCTTTTGCAAAAAAGCAAATAAGGGAGCATCCTGCTGATTATCCTGCAAACTAGCATCTGCAAGAGCTGCCACATAGGTCGCATAGGCCATGACAAAGAGATCACTATTAATCTTGGGAAAGGTCATGACCTCGTGATAGTCCTCTATGTAGCTGAGCCCGTCATCATTGATTCGCAAGAGAAATCGTGCCAGCACCAAGGGTTGAATAACAGGAGCCAGTTTGGACTGACCAGCGTGTTTGACAAAAAACATGCGCTTGCCAGCCTGCTCTGTAAAAATCTTGACTAGCTTATCATCCTCACGAAAGTTACGATTGTAGAGCACCAATCCTTGACTCGTGATAGACTGAATCATGCTTCTCTCATGTACTCCTCCAGTCGTTTCATGGCTTCTTTGATCGTATCCATGCTGGCTGCATAAGACAGGCGAACATAGCCTTCCCCGTAACGTCCAAAGGCAGCACCTGGGATAAAGGCAACGGCCTTCTTCTGAGCAAAATCCTTCAGAAAAGCAAAGGAATCTTGATTGTAATCAGCTGGAATCTTAGCAAAGATATAGAAGGCACCGTCTGGTTTGATAATCTCAAAACCAAGAGCAGTCATCTTTTCGATGATATAATCTCGACGCTGGATGTATTCCTTCTTCATAGGCCCCGCATCGTTTTTACCAGCCGTCAAGGCTTCCACTGCAGCATGTTGCGCCATGGTATTTGCGGCAGTGACCAAGTACTGGTGACTCTTGATCAACTGGGCTGTGAAGTCTGCAGGAGCGAAAATCAGACCCAAACGCCAACCTGTCATAGCATGCGATTTAGATAAACCATTGATAATAATAGCCTGGTCTCTCAGCATAGTCCCCAGAGACACATGGGCTTCCCCTGTATAGGTCAATTCTGAGTAAACCTCATCACAGACAACAAAAATCTCATACTTGCGTAAAACAGCTGCCAAGGCTTCCAACTGCTCCCGACTATAGGTAATTCCTGTCGGATTGGCTGGATAGTTGAGAATAACCGCCTTGAGCTTGTCCCCCTGCTCCAAAATGGCCTTTTCCAACATCTCAGGAGTCAAGACAAAACCATTTTCAGTCGTATCAATCTCAACAATCTCTGCCCCAACTAGATTGACAATCGGTTCATAGCCTGGATAGGCAGGAGCTGGCAAGAGCACCTTGTCTCCCTCTTCCAAAATAGCCGTCAAAGTCGCAGATAAAGCCTCTGTCGCCCCAATTGTAACCAAGATTTCATTTTCAGGAGCATAGTCCAGTTGGTACTTTTCCTTAACAAAGTCACTGGCTGCCTGACGTAGAGTCAGCAGACCACTCATCCCTGTATAGTAGGATTGGTTCTGGTCAATCGCTCGCTTGGCCGCCTCCTTGACATGATCTGGCGTTGTAAAATCAGGTTCTCCCAAGGTCAAACGCAAGACCCCAGGAATCTCCGAAATAGCCTGGTCAAACTGACGAATCAACGAAACTTGAATCTTATCTAACTGTTTATTAAAGCGCTTAGTTAAGTCCATAGATACCTCCTACTTTCAAAACGTATCTCTATTATACTACAAAAGCCCCCCGTCCGCAAAAATACATTAGAGAATAGCTTTCCACTTTCTATTTTACTTTTCCTCTTTACAGGTCTATAATGGTAACAGATTCTATTTGGAGGTTTGTATGTCATTTCTATCAAAAAATGGAGCAGGTATCTTGGCCTGCCTTCTCATTTCTATCGTATCTTGGTACTTAGGAGGATTCTTCCCTGTCATTGGCGCGCCCGTTTTTGCCATTTTCATGGGAATGCTCCTACATCCCTTTCTCTCGTCTTATAAACAACTGGATGCGGGATTGACCTTTAGTTCCAAGAAATTGCTCCAGTATGCCGTTGTCTTGCTTGGTTTTGGTCTCAATATCTCGCAGGTCTTCGCAGTTGGCCAATCTTCACTCCCTGTCATCCTGTCCACTATCTCAATAGCTCTGATTATTGCCTACTTCTTCCAGCGCTTCTTTGCACTGGATACAAAACTGGCTACCTTGGTTGGAGTAGGTTCTTCTATCTGTGGTGGCTCTGCCATTGCAGCGACAGCGCCTGTTATCCATGCTAAGGAAAAGGAAGTAGCCCAAGCTATCTCTGTTATCTTTTTCTTCAATGTCTTGGCTGCACTCATCTTTCCAACCCTCGGCACCTGGCTTCATCTATCCAATGAAGGCTTCGCCCTCTTTGCAGGGACTGCGGTCAACGACACTTCCTCTGTAACGGCTGCCGCCAGCGCTTGGGACAGTCTTTACCAAAGCAATACCCTCGAGTCTGCAACCATTGTTAAACTCACACGTACTTTGGCCATTATCCCTATCACGCTCTTTCTATCCTACTGGCAAAGTCGCCAACAAGAAAACAAGCAAAGCCTACAACTGAAAAAAGTCTTCCCACTTTTTATCCTTTACTTTATCCTTGCCTCTCTCCTCACTACACTACTCACCTCTCTAGGTGTATCCAGTAGTTTCTTTACCCCTCTCAAAGAACTCTCTAAATTCCTTATTGTCATGGCCATGAGTGCTATCGGCCTCAAAACCAATCTGGTCGCTATGGTCAAATCCAGCGGAAAATCCATTGTTCTCGGAGCCATCTGCTGGATTGCCATCATCCTCACTAGTCTTGGTATGCAGACCCTTATCGGCATTTTCTAATACTCTTCGAAAATCTCTTCAAACCACGTCAACGTCGCCTTGCCGTATATATGTGACTGACTTCGTCAGTCTTATCTACAACCTCAAAACAGTGTTTTGAGCTGACTTCTTCAGTTCTATCTGCAACCTCAAAACTATGTTTTGAGCAGCCTGCGGCTAGTTTCCTCTTTGATTTTCATTGAGTATAAACACAAAAGGTAGCCCACCAGCTACCTTTTTCTTATGCTTTCTTAATCAAGCGAGTATGTTCTCTCTTGATACAGCGATTCATTACGATGTCATCACATCCACCAGCACGCAAAATCGCTTCCGCTTCTAGATTTTCAAGTCCTAGCTGCGCCCAAAAAATCTTAGCATCAGCCTTGAGAAAATCACGCGCCACATCAGGCAAAAACTCGCTGCGACGATAAACATTGACAATATCTACAGGAAAAGGAATCTCTGCTAGACTAGCATAAGCCTTTTCACCCAAGATTTCGCCACCTGCCGCCTTGGGATTGACTGGGATAATTTTATAACCTCGAGCCTGCATTTCCTTGGTCACTCGATTGCTAGTTGTTTCCTCACGGTCTGACAAGCCCACCACAGCAAGGGTTTTACTCGTTGCTAGATACTGACGAATCACGCCATCACTTGGATTGATAAATTCTTGACTCATAGAAATCCTCCCTTTTCATCAGTATAGCACAATTTGAAAAGGCTTGCATAATTCTACTACAAAAAAGGAGGACTAGCCCCCTTTTTATTTAGCCTCGTACCAGGTTGCCCCTTCATTCTCATCCGCGATGAGGGGAACACTGAGTTGAATAGCTTCTTCCATGGTTTGTTTCACCAATTTTTTCATCTCTGCCAATTCAGACTTAGGAACTTCAAGGACGATTTCATCGTGCACTTGTAACAGCATCTTAGTCTGATAACCACCTGCAACCAAGGCTTTGTCCAGCTGGATCATGGCAATCTTGAGAATATCCGCCGCCGAACCCTGGATAGGGGAGTTGATGGCAGTTCTCTCTGCAAAACCACGAATGTTGAAGTTGCGCGAATTGATATCTGGCAACTCACGGCGACGCTTAAAGAGGGTCTCTACATAGCCCTTATCACGCGCCTCACGCACCACTTCATCCATGTAGTTTTTAATACCTGGGAAGCGTTCAAAGTAGGTATCAATGTAGGCTTTGGCTTCCTTACGGCTAATTCCCAAATTATTAGACAAACCAAAGTCTGAAATCCCGTAAACCACTCCAAAGTTAACCGCCTTAGCATTGCGACGGTCGTTTGCAGTCACATCCTCAGGACGCTCAATGCCAAAGACCCGCATGGCTGTCGAAGTATGGATATCTGCCCCCTCTTGGAAAGCCTTAATCAAGTGCTCGTCTTTAGAAATATGTGCCAAAACACGCAATTCAATCTGTGAATAGTCGGAGCTGAGAAGGACACTATCCTCCCACTCAGGCACAAAAGCCTTACGAATGAGACGGCCCTGCTCCAAACGCACAGGAATATTTTGCAAGTTTGGATCCACACTAGACAGACGCCCAGTCTGGGTCAAATCCTGCACATAGCGCGTGTGAATCTTGCCATCAGCCAAAATCCAGTCCTGCAATCCAATTACATAAGTGGATTGAATCTTAGTAATCTGACGGTAGTCTAGGATTTTCTTAACAATCGGAGCAATAGGAGCCAGGCGTTCCAAGACATCCACCGCAGTCGAATAACCTGTCTTGGTTTTTTTAGTGTATTCTAGAGGAAGTCCCAATTTTTCAAAAAGAAGTACGCCCAACTGCTTAGGCGAGTTGATATTAAACTCCTCACCAGCCAGTTCGTAAATCTCCTGAGTCAGTTTTTCAATGACAAGCTCATTTTCAGCCTGCATCTCAAGCAAGGTCTCTTTCTTGACCCTAATCCCAGCAATTTCCATCTTGGCAAGGACAAAGGCTAGAGGTTGCTCTATATCATAAAGAAGCTCTAATTGCCCATTTTCACTGAGTTTTTCAAGTAAAACAGGCTCTGTTTCGACCAAAACAGTAAGCTTACGAGCTAAGTGTTCCAAGAATTTCTCGCGTTCAGGAATGGCCTTCTTGACTCCCTTACCATAGAAGGTCTCATCATCAACTAAATAAGTCTGACCATAAAGACTAGCAATAGTCGCAATTTCATTGTCCTCTACAGTCGAAAGGAGGTATTTAGCCAAACGACTATCAAAAGCAGGTGCCTGCAAATCCACACCAAAACGATTCAAGAGAACTTTAGCTTTCTTGAAGTCATACACTCTCAGAGGTGTTTTTTCTAAGAAGTCCTTAAAAATCGGGTCTTGCAAAAGATCAAGCTTGTCTGTGGCATAGAGCTTATCCCCACAAGACCAAGCAAAACCAACCAAATCATCTGTATGGTAATTCTCACCAAAAAGCTCAAAATGGAAGATAGATTCTTCACTCAGCATATCTTGACTGACTTGGTCAACGATAGTAAAGTCCAAACTCTCAGCCACATCAGCTGACGATACATTTAAAGCCTGCTTAAGCTGTTTGAAGCCCATCTCATCATAGAATTTCCCAAGATTTTCCACATCTGGACCACTATAAACCACATCCTCTAAACCAATCTCAATCGGTGCCTTGGTATCAATGGTCGCCAGTGTTTTAGACAAAAAGGCCTGTTCCTTATCATTAATGAGATTTTCCTTCATCTTAGAAGCCTTCATCCCATCGATATTTTCATAAATCCCTTCAAGCGAACCATGCTCCAGCAAGAGCTTGATACCCGTCTTTTCACCGATTTTGGTCACCCCAGGGATATTATCCGACTTATCACCCATGAGCGCCTTGAGATCGATAAACTGAGTCGGTGTGAGACCCATCTTTTCCATAAGATAGTCTGGCGTAAAGGCCTCAAACTCAGCCACACCTTTCTTGGAAATCTCAACCACTGTATGCTCATCCGTCAGCTGAATCAAGTCCTTGTCCCCACTGACAATGGTAATATCAAAACCAGCCTGCTCAGCTAGTTTATCCAGTGTCCCGATGATATCATCCGCCTCATACTGAGCCAACTCATAGTGGCGAATCCCCATATGATCCAGCAACTCACGAATGAAAGGAAATTGCTCACGAAACTCATCAGGAGTCTTAGCACGACCACCCTTATAGTCCGCATACATCTCTGTACGGAAGGTCGTCTTTCCCGCATCAAAAGCCACCAAAATATGACTCGGCTCAATCCTCTCCAACAAATGGCTCAACATCAACTGAAAACCATAAATCGCATTGGTATGCAAACCAGCCGCATTCTTAAAACGGTCCAACTGCTGATAGAGCGCAAAAAACGCCCGAAAAGCAACAGAAGACCCATCAATCAATAATAATTTTTTCTTATCCATACACCCATTATAAAGGAAAGCACCAAAAAATACCATTGGGAAGAGCTAGAGCAAGTATTTTTCATCTCTTTTCCGAATAAATAGATAGAGCCAGAGAATCTAGTAAACCTAGATTTAAAAATGTGCTATAATGAAAGGAGAGAAAGTATGACATTACGTCATCCGGGTATCAGCCCAACTAATGACTTGGTTGCTAAGAAAATCTTTAGCAATCCAGAAATCACTTGTCAATTTATTCGCGATATGCTGGACTTAGCAGCAAAAAATGTAACCATTTTGGAGGGAAGTAATATTCACGTCTTGCCTTCCATGCCTTATTCAGCCCAAGATTTCTATACCAGTATAGACGTCTTGGCGGAGTTGGACAATGGAACGCAAGTAATTATTGAGATTCAGGTGCATCATCAGAATTTTTTTATCAATCGCCTGTGGGCTTACTTGTGCAGTCAGGTTAATCAAAATCTTGAAAAAATTCGTCAGCGAGAAGGTGATACACACCAGAGCTACAAACACATCGCACCAGTATATGCTATCGCAATTGTCGATAGTAATTATTTCTCAGATGACCTGGCTTTTCATAGTTTTAGCATGCGAGAGGATACAACAGGTGAGGTCTTAACCATCACAAACAATGGACAAGAAAACTATCTGGTCAAGATGGCATTCTTGGAACTAAAAAAATACAGAGAAACCAGCAAAGACGAGGTTCGCAAACCGTGGTTGGAGTTTTTTGGGAACAAGCCCTTTACCCAGCAACCCGAGCGAGCCATCAGTCAAGCAGACCAACTGCTGGACTACAAGAGCTGGTCTGAGGAGGACAGGAAGATGTTTAGTCAACTACGGATGCGTGAAGAACAAGCATTATTGGCTCATGATTATGCCTTGGAAACTGCTAGGGCGGAGGGTATCGAACAAGGACTGGAGCAAGGACGAGCAGAGGGTATCGAAGAGGGATTAAAAGTAGGTTTAGTAAATCTAGTACGTCAAGGTTTGCTAACACCTGAGATTGCAAGTCAGCAGCTGGGAATGAGCGTCTCTGAATTTGAGGCACTGTTATAAAACTATCAAGATAATGCATTCCTAGAATAAAGAAAATACAGAGAAACCAGCAAAGACAAGGTTCGCAAACCGTGGTTAGAGTTTTTTGGAAATAAGCCCTTTACCCAGCACCCCCAACGAGCCATCAGCCAAGCAGATCAACTGCTGGACTATAAGAGCTGGTCCGAGGAGGACAGGAAAATGTTTAGTCAACTACGTATGCGCGAAGAACAAGCATTATTGGCTCAGGATTATGCCTTGGAGACTGCTAGGGCGGAAGGTATTGAACAGGGACTGGAACGAGGCCGAGCGGAAGGTATTGAAGAAGGTTTAGAGCGTGGGAAAGTTGAGGGAGGTTTTGCTATGTTAGCAAATCTTGTTCGTCAAGGTCTTCTGACTTCTGAGGTTGCGAGTCAGCAGCTAGGCATGACTGTCGCTGAATTTGAAGAGCTCTTGTAAAACAATACAATCACTAATAACATAAAAGTGAACAGGACTGAAATATTATCCTGTTCACTTCTTTCATTTACCCGAGACGATTCAGATTCATCCCAACCTCAAAAGAGAAGGCAAAAAATCCTTCTCTTTCATATCTTTTAACTAATTAGATTTTACATTGACAAATTGAAGAGCACCTAGAGGTACTAATTATTTAACCGCAGTATTATCTTAGTAAGTATCTGCTATAAAAACTAAGCTAAAAATCTCCTAGTTATATAAACTAATTCAAACTACACCCACTCACCATTAGCGTTTACTGTGTAACCATCGATGGTTGTATTCACAGCCAAAGCACCTGATGGATATGAGTAATACCATTTACCGCTAACTTGGTACCAACCTGTCTTCATAGCGCCTGAGCTAGCAAGATAATACCATGTACCACCTTGGTTGACCCAGCCTGTTTGCATAACACCTGAACTGTTGAGGTAATACCACTTGCCATCTACAAATTTCCAGCCTGTCTGCATAGCACCTGAACCGTTTAGATAATACCATACTCCATCAACTTGCTTCCAACCAGTTTTCATCACACCAGTTTCATCCAAGTAATACCATAATCCATCTTTGACCCAACCTGTCTTCATCCCATCTTCTTTAGAGAAATAATACCAATCAAGACCAATTTTCTTCCATCCAACATGACGATTTCCCTCATCATCAATGAAGAATTTTTTACCATCAATTAAAACAATACCTGGTTTAAGGACACCTTCCTCATCTAAGAAGTAATGTTTCCCATCTACTGTAATATTCCCTGTTAAACGAACACCATCTTTTAGATAGTAAGTTTTATCATCAATTTTGATAAAACCAGTTTTCTTTTCACCATTTTCAACAAAATAGTAAACCTTATCAGCAACTTTTACCAATTCTGACTGTTTGCAGCCATCAGTTTCAAGATAGTAGGTCTTACAATCAATTTTTTGCCATCCAGTGATATAGACAAAACTCAATCCACTACCATGTGTAAAGTCAAAAAAACTAGGAGAGGACTCTCCTAGTTTTAAATTATCTTAGATTATTTAACCCACTCACCGTTTCCGTTTACAGTGTAACCACCTACAGTAGTATTAACTGCAAGAGCACCTGAACCGTTTACGTAGTACCATTTACCACCAACTTCAAACCATTGGCTAGCTTTCATAGCACCTGAGTTTTCAAGGTAGTACCAAGTACCATTGTCTTTAACCCAACCAGTTGCCATCCAACCAGCTTGGTCGAAGTAGTACCAAGTTCCGTTGATTTTTTCCCAACCGTTAGTTGTGTAAGAACCATCAGCGTGTTTGTACCACCAGCGAGAACCTGATTGAACCCATGCTGCTTGAGCAACTGGTTTTTCAGCAGAAGCTACTAATTGAGGAGTTGCCAAAAGGGTTGCTTTACCATTTTCTACTTTAACTGTTAATTTATATGTTCCACGTTTAGATTTAACTTCAACAGTACTTTTAGCTGATTTTTCATATTTAATCTCAACTGCTTTGCCATCCAATTTTAGTTCTTTACCGTCTTCATCATAAACTTTAACATATCTGTCTGCAACAACTCTTTGTTTATCAGATTGTTTAACTGCACGGTAAGCAATAATATCATCAATAGTCAAAGCACCATTTTCAGTAGTATTAACTTTACCAGCCGCTTCTTCTCCACGTTTAGCTGCTTCTTCTACTTCTTTAAAGAGTTTAGAAATTTCTGCATCAGGTAATGTTCTCTCATCAGCTGCATGTTTAGCAGCTTCTGCAGGTTTAGCAGCTTCTGCAGGTTTAGCAGCTTCTGCAGGTTTAGCAGCTTCTGCAGGTTTAGCAGCTTCTGCTGCTGATACAACTTGAGTGGCACCAAATGCTGCAAGAGCAGCTACGCTTGTCAATAAAACTTTTTTCATCGTTTTATCTCCTTTGTTTTTCATTATATTATTTTTCGTAAGACTATCTTACTACCATACAGTATATAAATATTTGCAGGATTTGTCAAGGGTTTTCTTCTAGTTTTTAAAGTTTTTACCTATTTTTAGAAAAAAAGGTGAAAAAACATCTTTGTGAGAAAAATACCCGTCAAATACTGTATTTTTGAGTGAAAATCTCACAAACTAATCATCCTTGAGTAAAATCATTCATATCTAATCCACATAGACAGTTGGATAGAACTCACTTCCTTGGTATTATCTTATAAACCCTCATAAAAGTCAAGTAAAAACGGCAAGTATTCAGCTAAAACTTGCCATTTCATAAACTTTCTACATAGAGATTGAACTCATAATAAAGCCTCAAACTCAGCGAGAGTTATTCCCAATTGCTGGCTGGCAACTTCAGATGTCACAAGACCTTGGCGAACGAGATTTAGTAGCGTAGACAAACTTCCTTCAACTTTCCCACGCTCCAGTCCCTGTTCAATACCTTCAGCCCTAGCTGTTTCCAAGGCATAGTCCTGTGCTAACAAGGCTTGTTCTTCGCGCATACGTAGTTGACTAAACATTTTCCTGTTCTCCTCGGACCAGCTCTTGTAGTCCAGCAGTTGGTCTGCTTGGCTGATGGCTCGCTCGGGTTGCTGGGTAAAAGGTTTGTTCCCGAAAAACTCCAACCACGGCTTGCGAACCTTGTCTTTGCTGATTTCTCTGTATTTTTTTAATTCCAAGAATGCCATCTTGACCAGATGGTGTTCTTGTCCATTATTGGTGATGGTCTTACAACAACGCCTCAAACTCAGCGACAGTCATGCCCAATTGTTCACTCGCAACTTCAGGTGTTAGAAGACCTTGACGGACTAGATTTAGTAACATAGACAAACTTCCTTCAACTTTTCCACGCTCCAGTCCCTGTTCTAAACCTTGTTCAATTCCCTCTGCTCGTCCACGCTCTAAACCTTTCTCCTCAGCTTGTTCCAAAGCATAGTCCTGTGCTAACAAGGCTTGTTCTTCACGCATACGTAGTTGACTAAACATTTTCCTGTCCTCCTCGGACCAGCTCTTGTAGTCTAGCAGTTGGTCTGCCTGGCTGATAGCTCGCTCGGGGCGCTGAGTAAAGGGCTTGTTCCCAAAAAACTCCAACCACGGTTTGCGAATGCTATCCTTGCTGGTTTCTCTATATTTTTTTAGTTCCAAGAATGCCATCTTGACCAGATGGTTTTCTTGACCGTTATTTGTTATGGTTAAAACCTCACCTGTCGTGTCCTCGCGCATGCTAAAACTATGAAAAGCCAAGTCATCCGAGAAGTAGTTGCTATCCACAATAGCGATAGCGTATACTGGTGCGATGTGTTTGTAACTCTGGTGTGTATCACCTTCTCGCTGACGAATTTTTTCTAGGTTTTGATTGACCTGACTGCACAGGTAAGCCCACAAACGATTGATGAAAAAATTCTGATGATGAACTTGAATTTCAATAATTACTTGAGTTCCATTATCTAGTTCAGCTAAGACATCTATACTTGTATAGAAATCCTGTGCCGAGTACGGCAAAGATGGCAAAACGTGAATATTACTTCCCTCTAAAATAGTCACATTTTTGGCTGGCAAGTCCA
Source organism: Streptococcus mitis (assembly GCF_003943935.1). Classification (GTDB taxonomy): domain Bacteria; phylum Bacillota; class Bacilli; order Lactobacillales; family Streptococcaceae; genus Streptococcus; species Streptococcus mitis_BK. The sequence goes on from NZ_RJOB01000007.1 coordinate 130,279, forward strand.
GCATATCGCGAATAAATTGACAAGTGATTTCTGGATTGCTAAAAATCTTCTTAGCAACCAAATCGTTGGTCGGGCTGATGCCCGGATGACGCACAGTCATATTTCTTCTCCTTTCATTATAGCACATTTTTAAATCTAGGTTTACTAGATTCACTAGCTCTATCTATTTATTCGGAAAAGAGACGAAAAAAACCTGAGAATTATCTCAGGCTTGGTCATTAAATCTTTTTCTCAATACTGAAAAGTGGAGAAAGTGGGCGTTTTTCATGGATACGCACGATAGCATCCCCCAAGAGATGAGCGATTGAAATCTGCTCAATCTTATCGATCAAACGCTCTTCTGGGAGATAGATAGTATCCAAAACAACCAATTTCTTGATAGCTGATTTTTGGATATTGTCCATAGCAGGACCAGAAAGAACTGGGTGCGTACAGCTTGCATAGACTTCAACAGCACCAGCTTCCGCAAGGGCATCTGCCGCATGACAAATCGTTCCAGCAGTATCAATCATATCATCAATCAAGATACAAGTCTTGCCTTCAACCTTACCGATGATGTTCATGACTTCACTAGTATTCATCTTATCAACGCTACGACGTTTGTCAATGATAGCAATAGATGTTTTCAAAAATTCTGCCAATTTACGAGCACGAGTCACACCTCCATGGTCTGGGCTGACAACCACATAGTCAGAACCAACCATACCGCGACGCTCAAAATAATCCGCAATCAGAGGAGCTCCCATCAAGTGATCCACAGGAATATCAAAGAATCCTTGAATCTGCGCAGCATGCAAGTCGATTGTCAATAAACGATCCACTCCAGCTACTTCAAGCATATTTGCGACCAGTTTTGAAGTGATTGGCTCACGCGCTCTCGCCTTTCTATCCTGACGTGCATACCCATAGTAAGGCATGACAACGTTGACAGATTCTGCACTCGCACGCTTCAAAGCATCCACCATAATCAAAATTTCAAGCAGATTGTCATTTACAGGTGAACTAGTTGATTGTAGGATAAAGACGTGTTTCCCACGGATTGATTCTTCGATGTTGACCTGAATCTCTCCATCTGAAAATTGGCGAACACTTGATTTCCCCAACTCTATCCCAATCTCCTGCGCCACACGTTCTGCCAATTCTTTATTAGAAGAAAGGGCAAACAGCTTTAAATCAGAAAAAGACATGATTTCCTCCGGTATATATGTATCGCTTGTGCTTTTCACAAGATTTTTCCATCTACCATTGTAGCGCTTTTTGCACTATTTTTCAATCAAAAATAAAAGAAGGGCACCATATTTGTACCCCTGCATCATTCTTTTGAAAAATATTCTAGTTCATCAACTCATTGTGCTTCTCAACAAAGCGATAAGCCTGATAAAAACCATAGAGAGTAATGGCTGTAACTACTGGAATCGCTAGTGGCAACTCTGTCTCTAATTCTACAAAAGGAGAGTTAAACAAGAAGTGAGTTCCTAGGGCTAAACTTAGGAAGATAATCCCCTGTTTCTTTCCAACCTTCTGTCCTTTATAGGCTCTGTAAAGCAAGTAAAAACCCACTACAGCCAGACCTGAAAAAGTCCAGTGAGAGGCAATTCCTGAGATGATGCGCTCTAAAATTCTCGAAATGGTAAAGTCAAATCCCTCTGGCAAATCCGTACGAATATAACCAATATCCTCAATCATTTGGAATCCCAAACCAGAAGCAATCCCTAGTAAAAACAAAGATTTTAATTTTCGTACAGGAACCAAAGCCAAAACAAAGACAAGTGGCAACAATTTCAAGGGTTCTTCTACCAAAGGAGCCACAATAGCACTTTCAAAGGCATTTAAAAATGCACTATCTGGGAAAAGAACACCTAGTAAATCATGGATATAGGTATTCGCAAAGCTAGATAACCAGCCTGAAAGGAACATACCTCCCAATAAAGACAAAATCAGGGCATTCTTTGGCAATTCCCATTTTTTCCCAGTACGGAAAAGGAAATAAAGAGCCGGAATCATGTAAAAGAGAGCTAGAAAGATAGAAACTCCCATTAGTCCATATTCCGCAGCTGACATCGAACCATCCGTATAGTAGATGGTTTCATACTGTAAACCAATACATAGCAATAAGATAAAAATAAATAAAATACTGTTTTTCTTCATACACTTTCTTTCTAAATGAAGTATTTATAATTCTACGACTGTCATACTTCCTGTATCCACATCGTAAATGGCACCAGAGATAATGACATCATCTGGTATTAGAGGAGACTCGATAAGGGCTTGCATGTCCTCACGCACACTCTCCTCTATATCTTGGAAGGGCAAGAAGTCCTGGTCTGACACGTCGACACCCAATTCCTCTTTCAAATACTCCTGAAAAGGACCATTTTCAAAAGTCTGAGCACCGCAGTCTGTATGGTGCAACACCACAATCTCTCTTGTCCCCATCTGTTGCTGGGAAATAACTAGCGAACGAATCATGTCCTCAGTCACTCGACCACCTGCATTCCGCAAGATATGAGCATCCCCAAGTGCTAAGCCCAGAGCTTGCGCAACGTGCAAACGTGAGTCCATACAGGTCACAATGGCAACTCTTGTTTTGGGTTTAAGTGGCAGATTTAACTGCCCATGTAGGGCAACATAAGCCTGATTGGCTTGCATAAACTGTTCAAAATACGACATGATTCCCTCCTCGAAAATTTGATAGTCAAATATTTCTCCTATCTTATCATTTTTTACCTCGTTTGTCATCTTTCAGCATTTATATAGAAAACTAGGACAGAGACATCCAGCTTCTAGCTTGGGCTTCTGTCCTAGTTTTAGGTTTATGATCCTTTTTGGATATACTTATTGAGTGAGCCTGCAAAGCTCTGAAGATTGAGACTTTGTACATAGACTTCACCAGTACCTCGGAAAGTATTAACAACCCCTTCACCCGTACCGAGTGACTGCCAGAAGCCATTTTCTAAGTGGATGTTATAGTCCAAAGACTGGCTCCAAGCCACCACATGGGCATTGTCAATCGTTATTTCTTGATTTTGCAGCTCAATTTTCTTAATAGAACCAAAAGCATTGGCCAAAAGAGTTCCCTGACCTTGGGTAGTCATCACAAAAAGACCACCTTGCCCTCCGAACAGAGCTTTTCCAATAGACTGATGTTCCATTGTATAGAAGGCCGTACCATCAAGAGCCAGAAAGGCTCCATCATTCAATCGGTACTGATTTTCACCTAACTCAAGAGCAATCACTTGACCAGGAGTATCTGGTGCTAGAGCAAGATTGCCGTTGTCAGACTCAGCAACAGCTTGAGTAATAAAAGTACTTTCGCCAGAAACCATGGAACGTCCCACGGCTTTGACAAATCGTCCTAAACCAGAACCGCTAGCATTGAGCTGGGTATTGAGACTTACATTTGGTGTGTGGTAGACCATGCTACCACGCTGGATATAGACGGTTTCTCCTTGATTGAGTGACAACTCTACCAAAGGAAATTGCATATGACTGTCCATTGAAAATTTCATCAGAAATTCCTCCTTGTTTTAATAAATATTAGCAATAAAATAATTAGTCATCTAAAACTGACCATAACTATTAAGAGAATACCTTCTTCAAGACTTCTCCGATAGTTGTCACTCCAATGACCTGAATTTCCTTGGGTGGAGTGATTCCTGTCACAGAATTTTTCGGTACATAAATCTTAGTAAAGCCCAATTTAGCAGCTTCGTTGATGCGTTGTTCGATACGATTCACGCGCCGAATCTCTCCTGTCAAACCAAGTTCTCCCACAAAACATTCCTGAGGATTAGTTGGCTTGTCTTTATAGCTCGAAGCAATAGCAACTGCAACGGCTAAGTCTATGGCGGGTTCATCCAATTTGACACCACCAGCAGATTTGAGATAGGCATCCTGATTTTGCAAGAGAAGCCCTGCACGTTTTTCCAAAACAGCCATAATCAGACTCGCACGATTAAAATCAAGTCCTGTCGTAGTACGCTTGGCATTTCCAAACATGGTCGGTGTTACCAAAGCCTGAACCTCCGCCAAAATTGGACGCGTCCCTTCCATGGTCACAACGATTGATGAACCAGTCGCCCCGTCCAAACGCTCTTCTAGGAAAACTTGACTCGGATTGAGGACCTCAACCAAACCGCCCGACTGCATCTCAAAAATCCCAATCTCATTAGTGGAACCAAAACGGTTTTTGACCGCTCTCAGAATACGGAAGGTATGGTGACGCTCCCCTTCAAAATAAAGCACCGTATCAACCATATGCTCTAGCATACGAGGACCAGCCAAGGTTCCTTCCTTGGTCACATGGCCCACGATAAAGATGGCAATATTATTAGTCTTAGCTAACTGCATGAGTTCAGCTGTCACCTCACGCACTTGAGAAACAGACCCCTGCACCCCTGAAATCTCAGGAGACATAATGGTCTGGATAGAGTCAATAATGAGGAAGTCTGGTTGGATGCGCTCTACCTCTGCGCGAACACTCTGCATATTGGTCTCTGCATAGAGATAAAACTCGCTATCAATATCACCCAAGCGCTCTGCTCGTAGCTTAATCTGCTGGGCAGACTCCTCCCCACTGACGTAGAGAACCGTCCCCACTTGAGACAGCTGAGTTGAAACTTGTAGGAGAAGGGTTGATTTTCCAATCCCAGGATCCCCTCCGATGAGGACGAGACTTCCCGGTACCACTCCGCCTCCAAGTACACGGTTGAATTCCTCCATATCCGTCTTGGTTCGATTGACGTTTATTGAGGTCACCTCAGCTAGTTTCATGGGCTTAGTTTTCTCACCTGTCAAGGACACACGCGCATTCTTGACCTCGGCAACCTCAATCTCTTCTACAAAAGAAGACCAAGACCCACAGTTGGGGCAACGTCCCAGATATTTAGGGGAATTATAGCCACAATTTTGACATACAAATGTCGCTTTTTTCTTTGCGATGATAAACCTCTTTCTATATCTCTAACTCACACTCAATCACTTGGCAAAAATCAATCTTCTCATTTGGCACAAACTGGCGCATGAGCATATTGTGAGTTACCACTATCACAGTCTGGTAATCTCGATACTTAGCCATACATTCTAGAAACCGAGACTTCATCTCCATAGCTGTCTCATATTGAATAGGATTATTAGAAAGTAACTCCCCCTTATTTTCTAGAAACATAGTACGAGCTTTTTCAAAATTATCTGTGCCACTTTCATAGACCTGCCATTCATGCAATAATGGCTCCACTCTCAAAGGAAATCCAGTAACACAAGCCACATAAGAAGCCGTTTCTAAAGCTCTTGTGACTGCAGAAGATACGATTATTTCAGCTGAAGGGAGTAAAGGATGGGTGCTCAGTTCCTGGGCTTGCTGCCGTCCCTTCTCAGACAAGGGCGCCAAATCTATCCCAAATCCCGTATAAGAACGCTCCTCTAACTCACGGTAATCTGGCTCTCCGTGACGTACAAAGATAATCTTCATCCTAGTGGCCAGTCGATCCAAACCCACCGGTTCGAACGCCATCAGCCGCATCTCCATCTGCAATTAAGAAAGGAGCAAAGACAGCCTGGACAACACGTTCTCCAACTTCAAGAACAACCTCTTGATCTGTGATATTCTTCATCTGTGCAAAAATATGCCCTTCATTTCCAGGATTTCCATAATAATCCCCATCAATGACCCCAACTGAATTAATTAAAACCAAACCCTTCTTACGAGGATTTGATGAACGATCATAGAGGTATAGAACCTCCGTCGGTTGCATATAAGCCTTAACCCCTGTCGGAACCAAAACAATCTCTCCTGGAGCGATAACCGTGCGCACAGCAACCTTTAAGTCGTAACCAGCTGCATGCGCTGTCTCACGCTTGGGCAATAAATTTTCATCTGTAAAAGTAGAAACCAATTCAAAACCACGAATTTTCATCATCTTCTCTTTTCTATTATCATTTATTCTAGATTATTCTATCTTATTTATTCGAAAAAAGCACGAAAAAAAGAGCACACAATTCACACTCGCTTAGGGCTGCTGGATTCCTCCCCTGACCCGCTTCACGCAGAACTGTTGCTCCACTATTTATTATATCACATTCCTATTCATTTTAAAAGCAAAATTATTTTTTCCGTCGATTTCTGAAAAATTCCTGCATAATAGCTACGCATTCATCTTCCAAAATTCCCGTTTCAACCTCCACACGATGATTGAGACGCTCATCTGTCAAGATATCGTACAAACTCCCAGCAGCGCCAAATTTCTGGTTTTTAGCCCCATAGACCACGTTTGGAATACGGGCAAGCCCAATCGCCCCACTACACATAACACAAGGCTCAATGGTCACAAAAAGCGTACAATCTAGCAAGCGCCAACTCTCCTCATTCCGATTCGCATTCTCTATGGCCATAATCTCCGCATGCATAACCGCTCGTTGCAACTCCTCACGCGCATTATGCCCGCGACCAATGATTTCTCCGTCCTTGACAATCACACAACCAATTGGAATTTCATCGTGTTCCATAGCAATCTCAGCCTCTCTCAAAGCTTCCCTCATAAAGACTTCTTTTTCTTCAACTGTATAGTTCATCAATTTCCCTTTTTCTACTTCTCGATTTTATTATTATATCATGAATCCCAACACAAAAAAAGCCACCGAATGCGGTGACTCTATAGGGAGATTATTATGAAAAAGAAAAGTTTAGGATATTTGTTACAACAAGTTAGGAGGTCTTCTTGTAACTGTCTATAGTATACCCGACCTATCTTAAACAAATCTTAAAAATCTCTTACGACCAAACACTTTCTAAAATATTTGTTTGTTCACGACCAGGACCTACTGAGAAAGTAGAAATACGAACGCCAACCAATTCACTCACACGACGAACATAGTTACGCGCATTCTCAGGAAGATCTTCCAAATTACGAACTCCAGTAATATCTTCTGACCAACCTGGCAACTCTTCATAGATAGGCTTGCAACGTTTCAATTGCTCAAGACTAGCTGGATAGTAGTCAATACGTTGACCATCAAGATCATAGGCCACACAGATTTTCACAGTATCCAAACCACTCAAAACATCGATAGAGTTCAATGAAAGGTTGGTAATACCAGAAACACGACGACTATGACGCATCACAACTGAGTCAAACCAACCCACACGACGTGGACGACCAGTTGTTGTACCATATTCATGACCGACTTCGCGGATACGTTCTCCCACTTCATCAAACAACTCAGTTGGGAAAGGACCGTCTCCTACACGACTCGTATAAGCCTTACATACACCTACAACCTTGTCAATCTTACTTGGACCAACACCAGAACCAATTGTCACACCACCAGCCACAGGGTTTGATGACGTAACAAATGGATAAGTACCTTGGTCGATATCTAGCATAACACCTTGGGCACCTTCAAAAAGGACGCGTTTACCGTTATCAAGCGCATCATTCAAGATGACAGATGTATCTGTCACATATTTCTTGATTTGTTGACCATATTCGTAATACTCTTCAAAAATATCATCGAAAGCAATCGCTTTACTATCATACAATTTTTCAAAAAGACGATTCTTTTCAGCAAGGTTACGTTCTAAACGCTCACGGAAAATGTCTTTATCCAAAAGATCTGCGATACGAATTCCCACACGAGCAGCCTTGTCCATATAAGCTGGACCAATTCCTTTGATTGTAGTACCAATCTTATTGTCGCCCTTATCTTCTTCTTGCAAACGGTCTAACTCGATATGATAAGGCAAAATAACATGCGCACGATCAGAAATACGCAAATTATCAGTTGTTACACCTTCCTCATGAAGATAGTTCAACTCTTTTACAAGAGATTTAGGATTTACAACCATACCATTCCCGATAACAGAGATTTTTTCAGGGAAGAAAATCCCAGATGGAATCAAGTGCAATTTAAACTTCTTACCATCAATCACAATCGTGTGACCTGCATTATCACCACCTTGGTAACGCGCAATCACTTCTGCATTCGCTGAAAGGAAGTCTGTAATCTTCCCTTTACCTTCATCACCCCATTGGGTACCTACAACAACAACTGAAGTCATAATCTTGTCTGAGCCCTCAGGCTCTTCCTTTCTCACATACATGGCAGGAATCTCACCTGCAATTATATCTTACAATTTATTATAAGAAAAAATCGCCTTTTTATCAAGAAGAAACAATAGAAAGATTTGCTATTTCCAACTATTAAAAAATGATTTAGAAAAATTACCAGCTATTTATTGTTATATTGCCATGAAAAAGTAAATTTGTTCGGAAATTTACTAAAATTACCTCAACAAGAAATAAAACCTCGATTCATTATCATCTTTTCAAGATACAAACGATAAGCAACACGATAATGATAAACGATAAAATCCCTACGACACCCAATACCATATCTCACTAAATAATAAATCAAAAATTTAAAATGGAAATGTTCCCAATCAAAATTATCACCAAATACAGTACCATACTCTTCTTCAATATTTCTATAAAAATCCGTCATCTGCTCATAAATTTTTTGTAACATAATTATATACTCCTTTTCTTTTTTATGAACTTATTCTAACAAAAAATTTTACACATTCACTATCAATTCCTGAATTGTTAAAATACCAACCTCAACAAGATAAAAAATAGAAAAAGTTGACAGAATAGAAATAAATATCTTACATCAAAAACAAACTATTAAATCCCTAAAAATAAAAAATTTCATATAAATGATTGAAAAAATTATCCTGTTCTGTTTCGATAGTAATAAATATTTCTCAAGAGTTCTTCAACGAACTTGAGTCAGAACTATGAAGTGATTGAATAGAAATGAAGCACTTAATAATTATTAAAAAGAAAAGTAACTATAGTATTTGTAGTCGGTAACTCCCATATGGATCTTATGGAGCCTATTTTGTTGTAGAAAAAATTCCATAAGATTTGCCACCAAAACATCTTTAGAAAGAATCGTATGGAAGAATTACACTTTATCACAAAATTACTAGACCTTACAGAACCTAATTTCTAAATTATGGATATCATAATAGGGATACACATAAGGAAATCATCGCTAAACTGGACTACGACGCCCCATATTGCCCTGATTGCGGAAGTTAAATGAAGAAATATGATTTTCAAAAACCATCGAAAATTCCTTACCTTGAAACAACTGGTATACCTACCAAAATTCTACTTAGAAAGCGTCGTTTTAAGTGCTATCAGTGCCCGAAAATGATGGTGTCTGAAACTTCTATCGTCAAGAAAAATCATCAAATTCCTCGTATTATCAACCAAAAGATTGCTCAAAAGTTGATTGAAAAGACTTCTATGACCGACATTACTCATCAGCTTTCCATTTCCACTTCAACTGTCATTCTCAAGCTTAATGACTTCCACTTTAAACATGATTTTTCTCGTCTTCCTGAGATTATTTCTTAGGACGTTGAAACAGTCAGGAGAGTGACTGTTTCAATCGAGAGATGAAGATGAGCTTTATTACGCAAGATTTTGAAAACCTCAATATCATAACTGTTCTTGAGAGTAGAACACAAGCTATCATCCGAAATCATTTTCTTAAGTATGAGAGTTCTGTTCGATGTCGCGTCAAAATCATTACAATGGATATGTTTATCCCTTATTATGACTTGGCTAAACAGCTTCACTTTCGAATTTCTAGGCTCAGAATGAAACAGTGCCCTTCAACTACCCTATTCTAACGCCAAATTAGAAGCGACTAATAATCTCATTAAACTTATCAAGCGAAATGCCTTTGGATTTCGGAACTTTGAAAACTTCAAAAAACGGATTTTCATCGCTCTAAATATCAAAAAAGAAAGAACGAAATGTGTCCTTTCTCGTTCTTAGCTTTTCTTCAACCGACTACAGTTGACAAATGACAAAGATCTGAAATATCTCGCGTCATTAGGTGCGAGATAGATTATTAATTACATAACAAAAAAGAGGCTAAAACCTCCTTTAATTAACTACTCCGCCAGTAGGACTCGAACCTACGACATCATGATTAACAGTCATGCGCTACTACCAACTGAGCTATGGCGGAATAAAGCTAAGCGACTTCCATATCTCACAGGGGGCAACCCCCAACTACTTCCGGCGTTCTAGGGCTTAACTTCTGTGTTCGGCATGGGTACAGGTGTATCTCCTAGGCTATCGTCACTTAACTCTGAGTAATACCTACTCAAAATTGAATATCTATTCAAATCAAGAAAACCTTGCGCTTTCATATTCTCAGTTACTTTGGATAAGTCCTCGAGCTATTAGTATTAGTCCGCTACATGTGTCGCCACACTTCC
>NZ_RJOB01000008.1 GCF_003943935.1 Streptococcus mitis
AATTATGTAGATATATATGGTGAAGATGCCTTGGCACTTTATAGTAAACCTCTAAAAGTAGATAATAATGTTACTGTCGATGTTGACCCACCTGAATTTGTATCTCTAGCTTCAGATAAGACAGAAGTGAGATCAGGTGAGCGAGTTAATTACACCCTAAAAGCAAAAGATAACGGCAAATTAACTACCGCTTCAATTGTTTTAAAAAATGATGCAAACGGAAAAACAAAATCACTCTATGCAGATGCTCCAACTACAGATGGTACTTACTCTTTTACCTTAGAAGTTGATGAAAAACTATCTAGTGGTATATGGAGGCTAAATGAGATCACTTTACGAGATGATTCTGATAATTATGTAGATATATATGGTGAAGATGCCTTGGCACTTTATAGTAAACCATTGAAAGTAGGTGAATCAAGTTTAAATAATGTCTCAAATAATCTTCAACCAGACACAGAAGCGCCTAAATTAATTTCAATTAAGTTAAATCAGACAAGCGCTACGGAACATGATGTTGTAACCTATACGGTAGATGCAAGCGATAATAGGCAATTAGATTCAGCTTACTTAACAATTCGTTCAGTGTCTTCTCCTTCTAAGTATGAAATATTAACAGGTAAATTAAATAAAGAAGGTCAGTTGATTTTTAGATATCAAGTAGATGAAAATAGTTTTCCAGGTGACTGGGAGATAAGTAGATTAGCTATTTATGACAAAGCAAAAAATATTTCAGAGTATAATTCTGAGAATTTACCTAAAGAATCTTCTCCGCTTTTAACTATTTCAAATAATCTTCAACCAGACACAGAAGCGCCTAAATTAATTTCAATTAAGTTAAATCAGACAAGCGCTACGGAACATGATGTTGTAACCTATACGGTAGATGCAAGCGATAATAGGCAATTAGATTCAGCTTACTTAACAATTCGTTCAGTGTCTTCTCCTTCTAAGTATGAAATATTAACAGGCAAATTAAATAAAGAAGGTCAGTTGATTTTTAGATATCAAGTAGATGAAAATAGTTTTCCAGGTGACTGGGAGATAAGTAGATTAGCTATTTATGACAAAGCAAAAAATATTTCAGAGTATAATTCTGAGAATTTACCTAAAGAATCTTCTCCGCTTTTAACTATTTCAAATAATCTTCAACCAGACACAGAAGCGCCTAAATTAATTTCAATTAAGTTAAATCAGACAAATGCTACGGAACATGATGTTGTAACTTATACAATAGATGCAAGCGATAATAGACAATTAGATTCAGCTTACTTGACAATTCGTCCAGTGTCTTCTCCTTCTAAGTATGAAATATTAACAGGCAAATTAAATAAAGAAGGTCAGTTGATTTTTAGATATCAAGTAGATGAAAATAGTTTCCCAGGTGACTGGGAGATAAGTAGATTAGCCATTTATGACAAAGCAAAAAATATTTCAGAGTATAATTCTGAGAATTTACCTAAAGAATCTTCTCCGATTCTAAGAGTAGCTAATAGAAGAGAAATTTCATCCCTAGATTCGATTAATAGTGAAAAAGAGTCAACATTATCAATTCATGGTATTAATAATGTTGAAAAGTCAAAAAATGATGCTAATATATTACCAACAGACTCATTATCAAATAACCAGCCAATAGATGAAAATTCAACTGCTGTTAAATCTCCGGATAAGTCCGACAGTGAAAATTCAGCTACTGTTCAATCTCCGGATAAGACTAGCAATGAAAATATAAATACTACCCAATCTCCGGATAAGACTGATAGTGAAAATTCAACTACTGTTCAATCTCCGGATAAGATTGACAGTGAAAATTCAACTGCTGTTCAATCTCCGGATAAGTCTGACAGTGAAAATTCAGCTACTGTTCAATCTCCGGATAAGTCTGACAGTGAAAATTCAGCTACTGTTCAATCTCCGGATAAGTCTGACAGTGAAAATTCAGCTACTGTTCAATCTCCGGATAAGTCTGACAGTGAAAATTCAGCTACTGTTCAATCTCCGGATAAGAATAATAGTGAAAGTATAAACATGGAATTATATGTTCAGGACGAATTACAAAATAATGGATTTAGTCCATATGGTGAAGGTAATTTGTTTGAAAATGCTAATTCTGATATGATTGAAAAAAATAATGAATTAAAGATTAATCAATATCCAAAAAGAATTGAAAGAAATTTGCCTAAAACAGGTAATAAATTATTTTCAGTTTTATCTATACTTGGTGCTATAAGTTTGCTGTTAATTTTATTAAGAATATTAATGAAAACTTTATGAAGGGTCTCTTGGAAGGCTTAATCTAATCAGAAGCAAAAATCCTGCAAGGCATAAACTTGCAGGAAATTTTTTTATTCTAAACGACCATCTTGACGATAGGCAATATCTGGTTGCCAAGTCCATTTGGCACCGAATTTTTCAAGTAAGTCAAAGCTGGCTTGAGGTCCCATGCTTCCAGCTTTATAATCATGAAGTGGGGCACCATTTTCAGCCCAGAGCTCTTCGATACGGTCAATCAATTTCCATGACGCACCAACTTCATCCCAGTGGCTAAAGTTAGTTGAGTTGTTATTTAAGACATCATAAATCAATTTCTCGTATGGTTCTGGAGAAGCACCAGTTGCGGTCGCGTCTGTACGATAATCAAGTGAGTTAGGAGCCAAGTTGAATTCTTCTCCTACTTGCTTCCCATTTAGGCTAAGAGAGAAGCCTTCTGTTGGTTGGATATAGATGGTCAAAATGTTTGGAGCAAGTGGTTCTCCAAAGATAGAATCCATTTGTTTAAAGACGATGTTGACATGAGTTCCTTTTTCAGTTAGACGTTTACCAGTACGGAAGAAGAAAGGAACACCACGGAAGCGATCGCTGTCTACAAAGAAGGCACCAGATGCAAAGGTTTCTGTTGTAGATTCTGGATTTACATTTGGCTCGCTACGATAAGAGATGTATTTCATGCCATCAATCTTACCTGAACGGTATTGACCACGGATAAAGTATTCTTTAAGTTCTTCATCAGTTGGGTGATAGAGGTTTTTAAAGACCTTAATCTTCTCAGCACGAATCTCGTCTTTTGTGAAGCTTGCTGGCTTGTCCATGGCAAGGAGAGAAAGCAGTTGTAGTGTATGGTTTTGTACCATGTCGCGGAGGGCACCAGATTCATCATAGTAGCCACCACGTTCTTCTACGCCTAAGCGTTCCGCAAAGGTAATTTGAACATTGTCGATAAAATCCTTGTTCCAAACGTTTTCAAAAATTAAGTTTGCAAAGCGAACTGCAAAGATACTTTGGATCATTTCCTTACCAAGATAATGGTCAATACGGAAAATTTGTTCTTCGTCAAATGTTGCTAGGAGCTCGTCATTTAACTTGCTTGCGCTTGCGTAATCTGTACCAAATGGTTTTTCAACGATTAAACGCTCAAAACCTTTACCATCTACAATTTTTTCAGACTTAAGGTGTTTGGCAATAGTTCCAAAGAACTGAGGTGCCATAGACAAGAAGAAGAGCTTGTTGTCTTCAGCTTGGTACTTATCATTGAGTTCAGCCTGCAATTGACGTAAAGCAATATAGTGCTCTGTATCATTGACATCATGACTTTGATAGTAGAAGTGGCTAGCGAACTCTTGAGCCTGTTCGGTACTATCTGCCAAATCAAGGATAGATTCGACAACAACAGATTCAAAATATTCCTTGCTCCAAGGACGACGGGCAGTTCCAATAACTGCAAAGTGCTCGGAAAGATTGCCGGATTTATATAGTCTAAAAAGGGAAGGGTAGAGCTTGCGTTTAGCCAGGTCTCCACTCGCACCGAAAATTGTAACAATAACCTTAGATGACATCTAGCTACCTAATTTCTATTTTTATTCCTAGTCTTGCTAGGTATGAGGAAACCTCATTTCATAAACTTAATTCTAACATAATTTTCCGAAAAATCAAAAAATCCAATACGAGATAGAAAAAAACTGTAAGGAAATCCTTACAGTTTAAGTTTAGACGTTTAAGACCTTGTCCAAGAAATCTTTCAGACGTGGGTGTTGTGGGTTGTCAAAGATTTGATCAGGTGTTCCGTCTTCAAGGAATTCACCATCAGCAGTAAAAATAACGCGGTTGGCAACCTGACGAGCAAATCCCATCTCATGGGTTACGATAATCATGGTCATACCTTGTTCAGCCAATTCCTTCATAACGTTTAGTACGTCTCCGACCATCTCAGGGTCAAGGGCAGAAGTTGGTTCATCAAAGAGCATGATGTCTGGATTCATTGCTAGTCCACGAGCGATGGCCACGCGTTGTTTTTGACCACCTGATAGGCTATCTGGGTTAGCATTAGCTTTATCTGCTAGCCCAACCTTGTCAAGCAACTCCATTCCCAACTTCTCAGCTTCTTCCTTAGTCATCAACTTGTGCTCAATAGGAGCAAAGGTAATGTTGTCCAATACAGACATATGAGGGAAGAGATTGAAGTGTTGGAACACCATTCCGATATTTTCACGGACGTGGTCAACGTTGGTAGTTTTTTCAGTTAAGTCATAGCCGTTCACAGTGATGTGACCGCTAGTAACTTCTTCTAGAAGATTGAGGCTACGGAGGAAGGTCGACTTACCAGAACCTGAAGGACCGATGATACAAACAACATCTCCTTCATAGAACTTAGTTGTAATTCCTTTTAGGACCTTATTTTTTCCATATTGCTTATGTAAGTCATTTACATCAATTTTTAGTTTTGCCATTAACGAATCCTCTTTTCTAAGCGTTTCGCTAGTCTAGTCAAAAGTGTGATAATTACAAGATAGAAGATAGCAAGGATTGCATACATCTTGAAACTTTGGTAGTTACGGGCAATGATAATCTTACCAGTTTGGAAGAGTTCAACCAAACCGATAGCAGATACGATGGTTGTATCTTTAAGAGCGATAACGAATTGGTTAACAAAGTTTGGCAACATCAATTTAGTTGCTTGTGGCAAGATAATCTTACGCATGGTTTTTCCATAAGAGATACCTAAGCTTCGGCTGGCTTCCATTTGACCAACTGGAACGGCTTGAATACCACCACGAACGATCTCAGCGATATAAGCGGCTGCATTGAGCGAAAGGGCAATGGTACCAGCTACAAAGTCGTTAATTGGACTTTGTTGGCCTGTAATAGACTCGATGAAGTTTGGAATTCCCCAGAAGATGAAGGCTGCAAGAATCATCAATGGAATACCACGGATAACGTCAACGAAAATCTCAGAGATCACACGAAGAGATTTGTAGGGGCTAACGCTAAACATACCGAAGATAATCCCGATAACAATGGCAATAGCAAATGAGATAAGAGCTAGAGCAAGAGTGATACCAAGCCCGCTAAGGAGTTGTTTGTAGTTGTTTTGAAGCAAGCCCCAGATAGTTGTCTCATCAACAGTGCTTGTTGAGACAGATGAAGATTCGCTAGCTAGGTATTTATCAAGAATCTTTTGGAATTCTCCGTTTGATTTAAGGTTTGCAAGTCCGTTGTTGAACATTTCAATCAATTCAGGATTTGCTCCTTTTTTAACGGCAAAGGCTGTTTCACCGATTGGAGTTCCAGCGATTGGTGTTTTCAATTTTTGTCCTTGGCTGATAGAATATTTGAGAACAGGCTCATCATCCATAACGGCATCGATGGCACCAGTGTTTAAACTGTCATACATTGATGAACCATCAGCGAAGGTTTTGATTTTGTAACCGTATTTGCTTTGGTTTTCAGTTAGGAAGGTTTGAGAAGCAGTTCCGTTTTTAACACCGACTGTCTTTCCTTTCAAATCTTCATAAGAAGCAATGGTACTTGATTCTTTGACACCAAGGATAGTATTGGCAGTGTAGTAGGATTCTGAGAAGTCAAAAGTTGCCTTACGAGCATCTGTAACAGACATACCAGCAATGATACCATCAGCTTGTCCAGCTTGAACAGCACTGATAGCTGCGTCGAAACCAGGATTGGTAATTTCAATTTCAAAACCTTGGTCTTTAGCGATGGCCTTAATCAAGTCCATATCAATACCAGTAAATTGGTTACTTGAGTTTTGGAAAACAAAAGGTGCAAAAGAAGAATCACTGGCAATGATATATTTAGCTTTAACAGGAATGGCTTTTAATCCCGCTAGAGTAGTTGTAGTTGGCACTGTTGAAGATGATAAAGCAGTCCATTTCTTGATGATTTTATCAAGACTACCATCTTTTTTCATTTCAGCCAAGGCTTGGTTAAATTCAGTAACCAGGTGCTCGTATTTACTTCCTTTTTTCACACCGAAAGCAAAACTTCCTACAGCTTCCCCATCCATTTCAATATGGAGATCTTGACCTTGATTAATCGCATACTCGATAACTGGTTTGTCATCCATCATAGCATCGATGGCACCAGCAGCCAAGCTGTTGTTCATCAAATCACCAGTGTCAAATGTTTTAATAGTAAAGCCGTATTTATCCTTGATACTTTCAAGAAAACGTTGAGCGGCAGTTCCGTTTTTAACACCAACAGTTTTACCTTTTAATTGGTCATACTGACTAATCTTATGTGACTTTGTAGTTGCAATGACAACTTTTGTATCATAGTAAGTATCAGACATGGTGAAAACTTTTTCACGTTCTGCAGTCTTTGTCATCCCTGCCATGATAGCGTCAGCTTGACCAGCTTGAACCGCATTGACCGCTGCGTCAAATCCAGGATAGGTCATCTGAATGTTCCATCCTTTAATCTCAGCGACTTTGTTAATAATGTCAACATCGATACCTTTATAAGTTTGATCTGAATCTTTAAACTCAAAAGGTGCATAGGCGGTATCAGAAACAATCTTAATCGTCTCAGCTTTTGCAATACCTAATGAGAAAATTGGGAATAAAATTAGCAAAAATGCTAGAAATTTTTTCTTCATTTTTAGTCTCCTTTTCCGAATATTTTCCCATTATATCAGAAAAATTAAAAAAATGCAAATCTAGGGACTTTTATGTTAGAAGATATAACATAAAAACCCTTTATTTCTTTCTTGAACTGCTACCACAAAGTGCTATAATAATAGTATAAAATAGAATAAAAGAGGATAGGGATATGAAGGATAAAAGAATATTTAAAGACTTCCAAGCTTCAAAAATGAGATTAAACATTTACACAAGTCCCTTGTTAGCCTTTGTTTTTGTCTTTATAGGAGAGTTTGTTGCATATACTTTTTATGGTATTAGCTTGTTAGCTCTCATCGGACTTGCTAGAAATTTTGGAGAGGCTGGTCAAAATCTTGCAAGCTACTTCCAAAACTTGCTGGCGAGCTTGACGGATAAAACAAGTGACTTTCGTTTAATTTTAGAATTGCTGTCTTTTGGTTTTATTCTTAACACTGTGTTTAGATGGGCAAGAAAAGTTGAGAAAAGACCTATTCGAACTTTAGGATTTTATAGAGAGAATTGCCTCAGCAATCTTCTGAAAGGATTTGGTCTGGGTCTGGCACTTTTTCTTCTGACCTTGCTAGGTTTAATAGCTTTGGGGCAATATCGTTTTGAGTCTATTCACTTGAATCCTTACTCGCTTGTCTTTGTCATTTTTACCATTCCATTTTGGATTTTACAGGGGACAACAGAAGAAGTGGTGGCCCGTACTTGGCTCCTACCTCAATTGGCCTCAAGAACCAATCTAAAACTTGCTGTTCTTATATCTAGCCTATTCTTTACCCTGCTTCATATGGGCAATTCGGGTCTCACACCTCTATCTCTAGTGAATCTTTTTTTATTCGGAGTTGCCATGTCACTTTACCTTCTCAAAACCGATACAGTTTGGGGTGTAGCAGGTATTCATGGCGCCTGGAATTTTGCTCAAGGAAATCTATTTGGGATTTTAGTTAGTGGTCAACCGTCAGGAACGTCTTTGATGACCTTTTCACCACAAGGTGATCAGAGCTGGCTATCAGGTGGCTCTTTTGGGCTCGAAGGATCTATCATGACAAGTCTAGTCTTGCTACTGCTGATTGCCTATCTCGCTTATCAATTGAAGAAAGAAAATGAAAGGATGTGACTTCGGTCCGTCCTTTTCTTCGTGAAAATGCTACAAGTATGCTAAAATAGGAATAGCACATGGAGAGAGGATTCTTATGATCAATCGTATTACAGATAATCAATTTAAACTAGTATCAAAATATCAACCATCAGGAGATCAACCCCAAGCTATCGAGCAGTTGGTTGATAACATTGAGGGTGGGGAAAAAGCTCAGATTCTGATGGGGGCGACCGGAACAGGGAAGACCTATACCATGAGTCAGGTCATTTCCAAAGTCAATAAACCAACTCTGGTCATCGCCCACAATAAGACTCTGGCAGGACAGCTCTATGGGGAGTTTAAGGAATTTTTCCCTGAAAATGCAGTTGAGTACTTTGTGTCTTACTATGATTATTACCAACCTGAGGCCTATGTCCCTTCTAGTGATACCTACATTGAGAAGGATAGTTCTGTCAATGACGAGATTGACAAACTTCGTCACTCAGCGACTTCGGCCCTTTTGGAGCGCAATGATGTTATTGTCGTGGCCTCAGTCTCTTGTATCTATGGTTTGGGTTCGCCCAAGGAATACGCTGATAGTGTCGTTAGTCTCCGTCCAGGTCTTGAAATTTCTCGTGATAAACTCTTGAATGACTTAGTTGACATCCAGTTTGAGCGAAATGATATTGATTTCCAACGGGGAAGATTTCGTGTGCGTGGGGATGTGGTAGAGATTTTCCCAGCCTCCCGTGATGAACACGCCTTTCGAGTAGAATTTTTTGGAGACGAAATTGACCGTATTCGTGAGGTTGAGGCTCTGACTGGTCAGGTATTGGGAGAAGTGGATCATTTGGCGATTTTCCCTGCGACACACTTTGTGACCAATGATGATCACATGGAAGTTGCTATTGCTAAGATTCAGACTGAGTTGGAAGAGCAGTTAGCTGTCTTTGAAAAGGAAGGTAAACTGCTTGAAGCCCAGCGTTTGAAACAGCGGACAGAGTATGATATTGAGATGTTGCGTGAGATGGGCTATACTAACGGGGTTGAGAACTATTCACGTCACATGGATGGACGTAGTGAAGGTGAGCCTCCTTATACGCTTCTCAACTTCTTCCCAGATGATTTTTTGATTATGATTGACGAGAGTCACATGACCATGGGACAAATCAAGGGCATGTACAATGGAGACCGCTCTCGTAAGGAAATGTTAGTAAATTATGGTTTCCGTTTGCCGTCTGCCTTGGACAATCGTCCCTTACGTCGTGAGGAATTTGAAAGTCATGTGCACCAGATTGTTTACGTTTCAGCGACACCTGGTGACTATGAAAATGAACAGACCGAGACAGTGATTGAGCAAATCATTCGTCCAACGGGACTTTTGGATCCAGAGGTGGAAGTCCGTCCGACAATGGGACAGATTGATGACCTCTTAGGTGAAATCAATGCCCGTGTTGAGAAGAATGAGCGTACCTTTATCACAACCTTGACTAAGAAAATGGCAGAGGACTTGACCGACTACTTCAAGGAAATGGGCATCAAGGTTAAGTACATGCACTCGGATATTAAGACCTTGGAACGGACGGAGATTATCCGTGACCTGCGCTTGGGTGTCTTTGATGTCTTGGTCGGAATCAATCTCCTCCGTGAAGGAATTGACGTACCTGAAGTGAGTCTCGTAGCCATTCTTGATGCTGACAAGGAAGGGTTCCTTCGTAACGAGCGTGGTCTCATCCAGACCATTGGACGTGCTGCCCGTAACAGTGAAGGCCATGTCATCATGTATGCGGACACGGTTACCCAGTCTATGCAACGTGCTATCGATGAAACTGCTCGCCGTCGCAAAATCCAGATGGCCTATAATGAAGAACATGGTATCGTTCCACAAACAATTAAGAAAGAAATTCGCGACCTGATCGCTGTGACTAAGGCAGTTGCTAAGGAAGAGGACAAGGAAGTTGACATCAATAGCCTTAACAAACAAGAGCGCAAAGAACTGGTCAAGAAACTAGAAAAACAAATGCAAGAAGCCGTTGAAGTGCTTGACTTTGAACTAGCAGCACAGATACGTGATATGATGATGGAAGTGAAGGCGTTGGATTAGGGGAATTTTATGAATATTTTAGTTATCAATGGACATCCTGATAAAGAAAGTTACTGCCAAGCAATTTTTCAAACGATTGTAGAAAATATAGACTCAAAGAGACATGAACTTGAAATGATTAATCTTAATGAGGAAGAGTTTGATCCTGTTTTACGTTATGGTTATCGACAAAGAATGGAGGACGATCCGTTTATTCTACACTCTCAAGAATTAATCCAGTGGGCAGATCATTTCATTTTTGTTTATCCTATTTGGTGGAGTAGCATGCCTAGTCTATTGAAGGGGTGGATTGATCGTGTTTTTACGCCAGGCATTGCATACTCCGCAAATAATCGAGGAAGCTTTATTTTGAACTACTTGAGAGGGAAACAGTTCAAAAAGTTACTAAAAGGAAAAACAGCTAGTATCTATGCAACATCTATGGCACCAACTTGGTGGTACAAAGTATTTTCAGGTTCTATTAACATTCCAGACAGTTATGGAATATCAGTATTAAAGAATGCTGTATTGAATCATTGTGGCATAAAAACAAAGAGGGTTTCAATCTTAGGAGAGTTAGGCCGTGAAGTAAATACAAGTTCAACAAGACAAAAATTTCTACACAAAGTAGCAAAGGAAGTCAGGGCGTTGGATTAAGGAGAAGAAAATAAATGACGGTTATTATCAAATCAATGGGAACTCCTGAAGAGATAGAAGGTAAATCCTTCGTTCATTGGCAGACGTGGAGAGAGGCTTATGATGACCTTTTACCTGCAGAATTTCAGGAGACGATGACATTAGAAAGATGTCGATTCTTTAGTCAAAAATATCCAGAAAATACATTGATCGCGATGGATGGCATGAAGGTAGTTGGTTTTATCAGTTATGGAAACTTTCGTGATGAGACTATTCAAGCTGGCGAAATTATTGCCTTATATGTTTTAAAAGACTATTATGGAAAAGGTATTGCACAAAAGTTAATGAAAGCAGCTTTGATTGCTCTTGATCATTTTTCTGAAATTTTCTTATGGGTATTGAAAGATAATAAGCGCGCCATTGCTTTCTATCAAAAAATGGGCTTTACTTTTGATGGACAAGAAAAGATGCTTGAACTTGGAAAGCCTATAAAGGAAAAACGGATGGTATTTCAATACTAAACAATTTTAAAAAGTAGAAGCTAATGGCACTGGTACCAAGTCTAAAAATTTAATAAATTAGAAAGCGAGTAAATTTATGTCCCGTTCCCAATTAACGATTTTAACAAACATTTGTCTGATTGAAGACCTCGAAACTCAGCGCGTGGTGATGCAGTATCGCGCCCCTGAAAACAATCGCTGGTCTGGCTATGCCTTTCCTGGAGGCCATGTAGAAAATGGCGAGTCTTTCGCAGAGTCTGTCATTCGTGAAATTTATGAAGAAACAGGATTGACTATCCAGAATCCTCAACTTGTCGGCATTAAAAATTGGCCACTAGATACTGGTGGGCGCTATATTGTCATTTGTTATAAGGCGACAGAGTTTACTGGAACTCTTCAATCTTCAGAAGAGGGAGAAGTTTCTTGGGTGCAAAAAGACCAGATTCCAAACTTGGATCTGGCCTATGATATGTTACCTTTGATGGAAATGATGGAAGCTCCGGACAAATCTGAATTTTTCTACCCTCGCCGTACAGAAGATGATTGGGAGAAGAAAATCTTCTAGTCTTTTACTAAATAACCAAGTTGATCCAAGGCCTCCTCGATATAGTGGAGGTCTTGTTGTGTTTCAGCTTCGACTAGGTGGTAATGGATGCCATCTGTTAATTCAGACAGAGGTCTAAAATCAGAATGCTCGACTTGTTCTAGAAAATGTTGCACATCTCTGCGACAAGACAGTTTCAGCAAGGTTTCAATTTCTCCATAAACGGGATGGTCAATCAAGGTATTTTGAACACGTCCACCATTATCTACGATAGCAAGGAGTTCCTGCCCGATTTCTTCAACTTCATGTTTAACTTTGAAAAGTTTGTGGACGTATGGATTGACATCAACTTGCTTATAGACGTAGCCACGATTGGTGGATAGGATAGGAGCGCCATCGGCTCTCAAAATTGCAATGTCCTGGACAATGACCTGACGTGTGACATGAAAATGTTCCGCCAAACTTTGGCCATTGAGGGCTTTAGGAGCTTCTTTCAAGAGTTGGAGCAGGGCTTGTTTGCGATCTTTTGTCATAGTTCTTCCTTTTACCGGCGTTTTCGAAGCACTTTATAGACAGCTAGTGCTAATGTATAGTCTACCATACTATGGATAATTGTGCCAAATCCAACTAGCACAAATAGAACATAGAACATATTTTCTACATTGGTACCGGAAGTTGCGTAAAAAAGGACACAGGCTAATACTTCAGCAAGGGCATGAACGACAGCCAAAATAAAGTTGAAAATCCAGGAAGATTTTGCTTTATCTAGGGTATCGGGAAATTTCTGTAGGTAAAGAGCGCCCAAAGTCCCAAAAAAGATATGGGAAAAAGCCCGAAAAACGATAACCATAGGATAGCCAGCCATCAAAAATCCAAAACTAGAGGCTATGATGACAAAAACGGCCATCAAGGGAGACAGGAACATGGCAATAAAAATAGCGATGTGACTACCCAATGTATAGGAAGCAGGTGGAATGACAATCTTAAAGGGCATAACAATTGGAATCAAAATCGCAATAGCCGTTAAGAGGGCTGTCATTGTCATAAATTGTGTCTTTTTCCGTGTATTCATAAGAATCTCCTTTTTATCTGTATATACACTAGTATAGTACACTAAAGAAGACAATAAAGCAAGGATTTACTTAGGTTTATAGGTCATTTTTAGTTAGATATTGGTAAAAATTTCACTAAAAAAGAAAATATACAGGACAAAATCTCCACCTTCAGGTTTGAAAGTGGAGATTGTTTTTATTTCTTCAAAGTTTGCAGTCTTGGAACAATGGCTAGGGTTAGAACTGCGGAAATGACTAATTCGGCAATCGAATTTGTTGAGATAACGGTTGCTAGGAGTTTTTGGATATTACCATCAAAAACATTCCCAAAAAGGTAGAAAATTCCACCAAGTACAAAGACTGTGTTGGTAAGTGAACCAAGGGCACCAGCTAGAATCAGACCAGTTTTATTTTTCATCAGTTTATAGACTAGATACGGAGTTAAACCAATCAAAATACGTGGGACGATGGCAATGATAGCTGAATAGATGTTTCCGTTTGGTACAAATGGGGAGAAGAGGTAGCTTGTCGGTAGAATCGTAATTGTGTTAACGGTCAAGCTAAGTAATCCCATTAAAAATCCAAGTGTAACTCCAACTCGTGGACCGTAGATAATGCTGGCAATAATGACAGGAATATGAACGATAGTCGGTTTGATTGGGAATGGAAAAAGGTTAAAGATAAGTGAGCTCAGAAAATGAATCACGAGCATGGTTGCAAAGAAGATAGCAATGGGCGCAATATTAGAGCGTTTTTTCATCGAGAGTTTCCTTTATTCTTTCTAAAATAATTGTGAGGTCGGCTAAGGCTCCTCTTCCGTGGTCTCCACAAGCTAGTAAAGATTCCTTAGGAGAAATTAGCTGATAGCCGTAGGTTTCTAATGTTTTCAGATTAGCCTGAGTTGCTGGATGTTCATACATCTTTGTATTCATAGCAGGTGCGATGAGTTTGGGAATATGACTTGGCAAGGCTAGAGCCGTACTGGTCACCATATTGTCAGCAAAGCCGTGGGCTAATTTTGCAACAGTATTAGCAGTTGCAGGGGCCACAATAAATAAATCCGCCTTTTTTCCAAGTTCGATATGATTGACTTGATCTGGATAGGGTTCCTTCATGACATCCAAGTGGACAGGATTCTGTGAGAGTACTTGTAGTGTCAAAGGTTGGATAAACTCTGTAGCAGCCTGAGTCATTAAGACAGTGACTTGATGACCTTGTTTTTTTAGAGAACTGACTAAATCTGCCGACTTGTAAGAGGCGATTGACCCCGTTACAGCCAAGAGAATGTTTGCCATAGCTTTCCTTTCTAAGAATGGTAGGCTTGAATTTTTTCAAGGAGGAGTTCTGCAATTTCTTCTTTAGTCTTAACCGTTTGAAGATGCTCTTTTTCAACAAAGATCGCGCGGTGTTGATCTGCTGAGATTTGAGTCAGGTCATTTGCAATAATCAAGTCTGCTTGGTTTTTGATAAGACTTTTTCTAGCAATGTCAACTAGATGGTCTTCGTTAACATCAACCAGCAGTTTGAAGCCAATCAGATGAATAGCAGGATTCCATTCTTTGACTAGAGAGATGATTTTGGGTGTTTTTTTCAGGAATAAAACCTGAATCTCGTCAGTTGAAGAAATCTTAGCCTGATGATTTTGTTTGTTTAAAAATTCCTCTAGATTGGAACTAGCCTGAACTTCCTCCAGCCCTGTCATATAAACAGAAGTGTAATCAGATACGGCCATTGAGTGAATCAAGACTTGATAATCTGTAACACGTTCTTGCATTTCTAGAAGAAGGTCGTTTGTATTGTTAATTTCTCGAATGCTTAGGTTGGAATGAGTTTCTGGCTTCAGAGCCCGTTTTGTCGTAATCAAACAAACTTCATGCCCTGCAGCAAGCAAGGTTTCTGTGATAATTTTTCCCAAGCGACCTGTAGAATGGTTAGTGATGGAGCGGACGCTATCGATAGCTTCACTGGTACCGCCTGATGTAACTAAAATTTTCATAGCACTATTGTACACAAAAATAAACGGTAAGTAAAATGAAAGCGATAAATTTTTTGTAAAAACGAAGATTTACTATAGTTTCAAACTATAAAGCCATATAAAATTTAAGAAAGGACTCTAAAAACCTTAAAAACAGGGATATTTACGAACGTTTAGAGAGTTTAAGGATGTTAAAAATCTTGTTTTGTGTTATAATGAATTATTATATAAGAGGTTAGAGGAGTTTTGAATGAAAACAGATATTGAAATCGCACAGAGTATTGAGTTGAAGCCAATCGTTGATGTTGTAGAGAAACTTGGTATTTCTTACGACGATTTGGAGTTGTACGGAAAGTACAAGGCTAAACTTAGTTTTGATAAAATTCGTGCAGTTGAGAGTAATCCAGTTGGGAAATTGATTTTGGTTACTGCTATCAACCCAACACCTGCAGGTGAAGGAAAATCAACCATTACCATTGGTCTTGCGGATGCTTTGAATAAGATTGGCAAGAAAACCATGATTGCTATTCGCGAACCATCTCTTGGTCCAGTCATGGGTATTAAGGGGGGTGCTGCAGGAGGTGGTTACGCTCAAGTTCTGCCAATGGAAGACATCAATCTCCACTTTACTGGAGACATGCATGCCATTACAACTGCTAACAACGCTCTTTCTGCCTTGATTGACAACCACTTGCACCAAGGGAATGAGCTGGGAATTGACCAACGTCGTATCCTCTGGAAACGTGTAGTGGACTTGAATGATCGTGCCCTTCGTCATGTAACCGTTGGACTTGGTGGTCCTTTAAACGGTATTCCTCGTGAGGATGGCTTTGACATTACCGTCGCTTCCGAAATCATGGCGATTCTTTGCTTGGCAACGGATATCGAGGACTTGAAACGTCGTTTGGCTAATATCGTTATCGGATATCGTTATGACCGTACACCTGTTTCTGTAGGTGATTTGCAGGTTGAAGGTGCCTTGGCTTTGATTTTGAAGGATGCTATTAAACCGAACCTGGTTCAGACAATTTACGGTACACCTGCCTTTGTGCATGGTGGTCCATTTGCAAATATTGCTCATGGATGTAATTCAGTCTTAGCAACAAGCACAGCCCTTCACTTGGCTGATTACACAGTTACTGAAGCTGGTTTTGGTGCGGACCTTGGTGCTGAAAAATTCCTTGATATCAAGACACCAAACTTGCCAACATCTCCAGATGCAGTTGTCATTGTTGCAACCCTTCGTGCCCTTAAGATGAATGGTGGTGTGACTAAAGACGCTCTTACTGAAGAAAACGTAGAAGCAGTTCGTGCAGGTTTTGCTAACTTGAAACGCCATGTTGAAAATATCCGTAAATTTGGAGTACCTGCAGTTGTAGCTATTAATGAATTTGTCTCTGATACAGAAGCTGAAATCGCAGTCTTGAAAGAACTCTGTGCCTCAATCGATGTACCAGTTGAGTTGGCTAGTGTCTGGGCTGATGGTGCAGAAGGTGGAGTAGCACTTGCCGAAACAGTTGTTAAGACTATCGCTGAAAAACCAGCTAACTATAAACGTTTGTATGATAATGACCTTTCTGTCCAAGAAAAGATTGAAAAGATTGTTACTGAAATCTACCGTGGTTCAAAAGTAAACTTCGAAAAGAAAGCTCAAACGCAAATCGCTCAAATTGTTCAAAATGGTTGGGACACATTGCCAATCTGTATGGCAAAAACTCAATATAGTTTCTCAGATAATCCAAATGCACTTGGAGCACCTGAAAACTTTGAAATTACCATTCGTGAATTGGTACCAAAATTAGGGGCAGGCTTCATAGTTGCCTTAACTGGAGATGTAATGACCATGCCAGGACTTCCAAAACGACCTGCTGCTCTTAATATGGATGTTGAAAGTGACGGAACTGTTCTAGGTTTGTTCTAGTATATTGTAATTGACTTTATACTCTTCGAAAATCTCTTCAAACCACGTCAGCTTCACCTTGGATTATATATGTGACTGACTTCGTCAGTCTTGTCTACAACCTCAAAGCAGTGCTTTGAGCAACCTGCGGCTAGCTTCCTAGTTTGCACTTCGATTTTCATTGAGTAAAAAATGAGTTTGGAAATAATATCCAAGCTCATTTTTTATCTAGATATAAGGAGTTACCTTCTAGACGCAACCAGTCTAGGTAAAGATATTTTCCTTGATTTTTGATATAATAGAAGTATTGACTTCAAGAGTAAGGAAGAGAAGATGAACGCATTATTAAATGGAATGAATGACCGTCAGGCTGAGGCGGTGCAAACGACAGAAGGTCCCTTGTTAATCATGGCAGGGGCTGGTTCTGGGAAGACTCGTGTTTTGACCCACCGTATCGCTTATTTGATTGATGAAAAGCTGGTTAATCCTTGGAATATCTTGGCTATTACCTTTACTAATAAGGCTGCGCGTGAGATGAAAGAGCGTGCTTATAACCTTAATCCAGCCACTCAGGACTGTCTGATTGCGACCTTCCACTCCATGTGTGTGCGTATTTTGCGTCGTGATGCGGATCATATTGGCTACAACCGCAATTTTACTATAGTGGATCCTGGTGAACAGCGAACGCTCATGAAACGCATTCTCAAGCAGTTGAACTTGGATCCTAAAAAATGGAATGAACGAACTATTTTGGGAACCATTTCCAATGCTAAGAATGACTTGATTGATGATGTGGCTTATGCTGCCCAAGCTGGTGATATGTATACGCAAATCGTGGCCCAGTGTTACACTGCTTATCAAAAAGAGCTTCGTCAGTCGGAGTCGGTTGACTTTGATGATTTGATTATGCTGACCCTGCGTCTCTTTGATCAGAATCCTGATGTCTTGACTTACTATCAACAGAAATTTCAATACATTCACGTTGATGAGTACCAAGATACCAACCATGCCCAGTATCAATTGGTCAAACTCTTGGCTTCCCGTTTTAAAAATATCTGTGTGGTTGGGGATGCGGACCAGTCTATCTACGGCTGGCGTGGTGCTGATATGCAGAATATTTTGGACTTTGAAAAGGATTATCCCCAAGCCAAGGTTGTTTTGTTGGAGGAGAATTACCGTTCCACTAAAACCATTCTTCAAGCGGCCAACGAGGTCATTAAAAACAACAAAAACCGCCGTCCTAAGAATCTCTGGACTCAAAACGCTGATGGGGAACAAATCGTTTACTATCGTGCCAATGATGAACTAGATGAGGCTGTATTTGTAGCCAGAACTATCGATGAACTTGGTCGGAGTCAAAACTTCCTTCACAAGGATTTTGCAGTTCTTTATCGTACTAATGCGCAGTCCCGTACTATTGAGGAAGCCTTGCTCAAGTCAAATATTCCTTATACCATGGTTGGTGGAACCAAGTTCTACAGCCGTAAGGAAATTCGTGATATTATCGCTTACCTCAACCTCATTGCTAATTTGAGTGACAATATCAGTTTTGAGCGTATTATCAACGAGCCTAAACGTGGAATTGGCCCAGGTACTGTTGAAAAAATCCGTGATTTTGCGAATATGCAAGACATATCTATGCTAGATGCTTCTGCAAATATCATGTTGTCTGGTATAAAAGGAAAGGTAGCCCAATCTATCTGGGATTTTGCCAATATGATTCTGGATTTGCGGGAGCAGCTAGACCACTTAAGCATTACTGAGTTGGTTGAGGCAGTTCTAGAAAAAACAGGTTATGTTGATATTCTTAATGCCCAAGCAACTCTGGAAAGTAAGGCTCGGGTTGAAAATATCGAAGAGTTCCTTTCTGTGACGAAAAACTTTGATGACACCTCTGATGGTCCAGAAGGGGAAACTGGTCTGGACAAATTGAGTCGTTTCTTAAATGACTTGGCCTTGATTGCGGATACAGATTCAGGCAGTCAGGAGACATCAGAAGTGACCTTGATGACACTGCATGCTGCCAAAGGTCTCGAGTTTCCAGTTGTCTTTATGATTGGAATGGAAGAAAATGTCTTCCCGCTTAGTCGTGCGGCCGAGGATCCAGATGAATTAGAAGAAGAACGTCGTCTGGCCTATGTAGGAATTACACGTGCAGAGAAGATTCTCTATCTGACAAATGCTAATTCACGCCTGCTTTTTGGTCGTACAAACTACAACCGTCCGACTCGTTTTATTAACGAAATCAGCTCAGACTTACTTGAGTATCAAGGTCTGGCTCGTCCAGCAAATACAAGCTTTAAGGCATCATATAGCAGTGGTGGTCTTGCCTTCGGTCAAGGTATGAGTCTTGCGCAAGCTCTTCAAGACCGTAAACGCAGTGCTACCCCAAAATCTATCCAGTCAAGCGGTCTTCCATTTGGTCAATTTACAGCTGGCTTAAAATCAGCGTCTAGCGAAGCAAATTGGTCCATTGGTGATATTGCCCTCCACAAGAAATGGGGAGAGGGAACTGTTCTGGAAGTTTCAGGTAGCGGTGCTACGCAGGAATTAAAAATCAATTTCCCAGAAGTAGGTTTGAAAAAACTTTTAGCTAGTGTAGCCCCAATTGAGAAAAAAATCTAATTTTTCATCCTTCTCACGAATAGTAAAGTGAGGAGGATTTTTATGTACAGTATTTCATTCCAAGAAGATTCACTATTGCCAAGAGAAAGACTAGCCAAGGAAGGAGTAGAAGCGCTCAGTAACCAAGAGTTGCTAGCTATTTTACTTAGGACAGGAACACGTCAAGCCAGCGTTTTTGAAATTGCCCAGAAAGTCTTGAGCAATCTTTCAAGCCTAACGGATTTGAAAAAAATGACCCTGCAGGAATTGCAGAGTCTGTCTGGTATCGGTCGTGTTAAGGCTATAGAGTTGCAAGCTATGATTGAATTGGGGCATCGTATTCATAAACATGAGACCCTTGAAATGGAAAGTATTCTCAGCAGTCAAAAGTTAGCCAAGAAGATGCAACAGGAATTGGGACATAAAAAACAAGAGCACCTAGTGGCGCTCTATCTCAATACTCAAAATCAAATCATCCATCAACAGACCATTTTTATCGGTTCTGCAACTCGTAGTATCGCTGAACCACGTGAGATTCTTCACTATGCTATCAAGCATATGGCGACCTCTCTCATCTTGGTCCACAATCATCCTTCAGGAGCAGTAGCCCCTAGTCGTAATGATGATCATGTCACTAAACTTGTCAAAGAAGCCTGCGACCTGATGGGGATTGTCCTCTTGGACCATTTGATTGTCTCTCATTCTAGTTACTTTAGTTATCGTGAAAAGACAGATTTAATCTAAAGTTCATTAACGACATAGTCAAAGAGGTTTTTATCTTTGGGGCGATTTTCAAAAAGAAATTCTGGGTGCCATTGGACACCGAGAAAGGCAACATCATCCGTACTCATGACAGCTTCAATGATACCATCTTTAGGATCATGAGCCGCAATCTTTAAATTTGGTGCTAAATCTTTGATACTCTGGTGGTGGAAGGAGTTGATATGGGAAATTTCTCCATAGATTTCTCGAAGAACAGTGTTTGGTTCTGTCACCAAGCGTTGGGTTGTGTACTCAGCAGAAGAATCCTGCCAGTGGTCTTCGATATCTTGATACAGAGTCCCACCCATAGCAACGTTAAAGAGTTGAGTACCACGACAGATAGAGAAAATTGGCTTTTTCTGTTTGATAGCTTCCTTGATGAGGGCCAGTTCGAAGATATCTCTTTGAAGGTGGTAGTCATCGCTATCAATAGTTTTTGGTTCACCATAGAATTTTGGATCAACATTTTGCCCACCTGTTAAGATGAGCTTGTCAATCATACTGATATAGTGGCAGGCCATTTCTTGATCACCAATCGGTAGGATGATGGGAATCCCTCCAGCGTCTTTAACGCCTTCAACAAAGCCTTTTGCTGCGTAGCTCATCATGATGTCATCATCTGGATGAGTTTTTTCGTTTCCTGTAATCCCAATAACTGGTTTTTTCATAAAATGATTTTCGCTTTCTAATCCTCTTTTCGCATGAAATAGAGGAGGGTTTGGAGTTCACTTGTCAAATCGACGTACTGAACGACCACGTCTTTTGGTAAATGAAGATGAACTGGTGAAAAACTGAGAATTCCTTTCACGCCAGCATCCACCAAGAGATTAGCGACCTCTTGTGACTTGACGCTGGGAACGGTCAGGATCGCAGTCTTGACATCAGCATCCTTGATTTTATCCTTGATTTGAGAAATTCCGTAAATGGGAATCCCGTCAGGAGTTTGGGTCCCGACTTCAGGATGGTCATCTAGGTCAAAGGCCATGATGATTTTCATCTTGTTACGCTCGTGGAAGCGGTAGTGTAGCAGGGCATGCCCCATATTTCCAATACCAACCAGCATGACATTGGTAATAGAGTTATCGTTGAGCAAATCGGCAAAAAACGTCATTAGTTTTTTGACATCATAGCCAAAACCACGACGACCTAGTTCACCAAAATAGGAAAAATCACGACGTACGGTCGCTGAATCAATACCGATAGCCTCTGCAATTTGTTTAGAGTTGGCACGTTCAATCTTTTCTGAATGAAATCTCTTAAAAATTCGATAGTAGAGAGAGAGTCTTTTCGCTGTAGCTTTTGGAATAGCGGACTGTTTATCTTTCACAAAATCACAACCTTTCTATTCTTCTATTTTATAGAAACATTGTGAAAAAATCAACAAAAATAAGAAAAAACTAAGAAAAATCTTAGTTTTGATGTAAAAAATCTGCATGTGATAGAAAACGGTAGAGGTCTCCGACCAACCCTTGATAAACTTCTTGTCCCTCAAAAGTCAAAGAAGTCACATAAAGTGTATCTGGTAAGGTCACACATCCTGACAAAGCCAGCATGAGAGTTTCATAATCTTCATACTTGAGAGTACGCTCTACATGATAGCTGTCTTTATAGGTCAGTTCAAACATATAGGACCTATCTTTCAGATTTTGTAAAGACACCACGTTCTACTAAACTATCCATTAGAAAATAGAATTTTTCCTGATGAATGTGGTGGTCTTCTGATTTGAAAATATCAACCAGACGTAGCCCAAACTTGTCAGTGATATTGATTTTAGCACCTGTAAGTTCCTTGTTAATGATGATTTTGAGTTGGAAACCTTCACCACTGTTTGGCACTTTTTCAAGTAAGCGAGTCAGTTCATAGTTACCAACCTTTGTCTCAAAAAAAGTATTGTCCTTGAGGGTGAATTTTTTAACAGAAGGGCTAAGAGTGTAGTCGTAACGACAATTTTTTAACTGAATGGTTTTTTCAAATGCCATATGGCTAACCTCCGATAATTTCTTTTAAGGTTTTTGCGAGGGTTTGTAGATTTTCAACAGTGTTTTGTGGAGACAAACTGATGCGAACGGATTCTTTCAAACGTTCTGAATTTGCCCCGTACATGGCTTCAAGAACATGGCTGGATTGGACAATGCCAGCAGTGCAAGCTGAGCCAGTAGAGATTGAAATTCCAGCTAAATCTAGACGAAGGAGTAATAGGTCGTTTTTCTGGCCAGGAAATCCAATATTGAGCACATAAGGAAGATGGTGTTCTCCTCTATTCAGGTAATACTGAACTCCCTCAAGCTCAGAAAGAAAGGCGGTTTCTAGATTTTGTACATGTTGAAAATGTTCTTCTTGCTTTTCTAGGTCTTCTTTTAGGGCTGCAACCATACCCACGATGGCAGCTAGATTTTCAGTCCCTGCACGTTTTTTCTGTTCTTGGTCTCCGCCATGTAGATAGGAATCAAAGTCCATGCTAGAAGCGTAGAGAAAACCGATTCCCTTAGGACCATGGAACTTGTGGGCAGAAGCAGTGAGAAAATCAATGCCCAATTCTTCTGGATGAATAGGGATTTTTCCAATAGCCTGAACTGCATCGACATGATAGGCAGCAGAGTGTTGCTTAAGTATTTGGCCAATTTCAGCAATGGGCAGTAGGTTTCCAGTCTCATTATTGGCAAACATGGTAGAGACTAAAATCGTATCGTCACGTAAGGCCTCTTGAATTTGCTGGGCGGTGATTTCTTGATTTTCTGGATGGATAATGGTTGCTTCAAAACCGAAGTGTTGAACCAAGTAATCAATGGTTTCAAGGACGGCATGGTGCTCAATGGCAGTTGTGATGATATGTTTTCCTCGTTCTTGGTGACGAAGGCAGTAGCCAATGATAGCAGTATTGTTGCCCTCAGTCCCACCAGAAGTGAAAAAGATATGTTGAGGTTTTGTCCCCAATAACTGGGCGAGTTCCTGACGTGCTTCTCGCAAAAGCTTGCCAGCTTGACGACCATGCCCATGAATACTAGAAGGATTTCCATAGGTTTCTTGAATAACCTCGGTCATAGCTGAAATAGCAACTGCTGACATGGGAGTCGTTGCAGCATTGTCCAAATAAATCAAAGAATCACCTTATTTCTTTTTGTTGTAAGCAAAGAGTGGGCTGACTGGTTTTCTTTCGTGGATACGTACGATAGCGTCACCAATTAACTCACTAGCAGTGATGTAGCATACGTTTTTAGGAGTTTTTTCTTTTGTTGCTACTGAATCAGTCACAAGAATTTCTTTAATACTAGTATTGTCAAGAAGTTCAGCAGCTCCTTCGACGAAGAGACCGTGACTAGAGACAGCATAAATTTCTGTAGCCCCTTCACGTTCAACGATTTTAGCAGCTTCAGAGAAGGTACGTCCAGTATTTAAAATATCATCAATCAAGATGGCTTTTTTACCTTCAACATCACCAATGATATAACCTTCGTTGCGAGTTGCATCGTCTTGAGGGTAATCGATAATGGCGATAGGAGCATCAAGATACTCAGCCAAGCTACGAGCGCGTTTGACACCTGAATTTTTAGGGCTGACGACAACAACATCTGATCCAAGTAGTCCCTTATCGCAGTAATGTTTTGCAAATAGGGGAACTGTGAAGAGGTTATCGACAGGGATATCAAAGAAGCCTTGAACCTGAACAGCATGCAAATCAAGAGTAAGGATACGGTCAACACCAGCTTTAACCAGCATATTGGCAACTAGTTTAGCTGTAAGTGGCTCACGTGGTGAAGCAATGCGGTCTTGACGTGCATAGCCAAAATATGGAAGAACAACGTTGATACTGTGGGCACTTGCACGCACACAAGCATCGACCATGATTAGTAATTCCATTAGGTGGTTGTTAACAGGGAAACTTGTTGATTGGATGATGTAAACATCATAACCACGGACACTTTCTTCGATATTGACTTGGATTTCTCCGTCTGAAAATTGACGTGATGACAGTTTTCCAAGTGGGACACCAACAGCTTGAGCAATTTTTTGTGCAATCTCTTGGTTAGAGTTGAGTGCGAAAAGTTTCATATTTTTTCTATCTGACATTATAGACCGTCCTCTGTAAACTTCATAAATCCTAGTTATATATGTTTTGCATATATGAACTGGGATTTGTGTATTTTTATCTCTTCTATTTTACCAAAAAATGGAGATTATTTCAGCTATTTTTCATGCTTTTGACAAATCGAACTAATTTTGAGGGAGCTTTTTGGTAGGAAATTTGATTTTTCTCTAAAAATTGTTGGAAATCCTGTCTGCCTTGCTCATGATCGTCCACTTCAAGCTCTAATTCGTAGTCTGTCATATCAAAGTATTGACTTTCATCCAGTGCCATGAGACCAATATCTGTTTTCATTTCATAGCGAAGCGTTGTTAGACAACCAAGGACCTGCCATTTCTTGTTTTGTATACCATGTTTAACCAATTCATCAAGAACCAGCCCCTGAGGAAGTTCTTCCTTGCTCAGATAGTTCTCAGCATCTTTTAGTTGTAATTTTTGATTGTATTCCATGTTTCCAACACTTTGCGGGACTTTGAGTGTCAATTCCGCCCAGTCTTCAAAGGTTCGAATGCGCATAGCAACTTTCTTTTCTCGCAGTTCAAAATCAGGCGTGTCGATGTAGTAATTTTTTTGAAGAACAGGAGAGACACCTGTGAATTGGTCTTTTAGACGATTATATTCATCTTTTTTCAATAGTGTTTTCAATTCAATTTCTAAATGTTTCAATTTTCTTACCTTTTCTTTATCGTTGAAAGCGGATTTATGGTATAATAGCTTTGTATTTATTGTATATAAATCTGGAGAAAAAATCAAAGATATTTTTGAAGGATAATATGAGAACAAGGGAGAATATATGACCTTAGAATGGGAAGAATTTCTAGATCCTTACATTCAAGCTGTTGGTGAGTTAAAGATTAAACTTCGCGGTATTCGTAAGCAATATCGTAAGCAAAATAAGCATTCTCCGATTGAGTTTGTGACTGGTCGAGTCAAGCCAATTGAAAGTATCAAGGAAAAAATGGCTCGACGCGGTATTACTTATGCGACCTTAGAACACGATTTACAGGATATTGCTGGTTTGCGTGTGATGGTCCAGTTTGTAGATGATGTCCAAGAAGTTGTGGCTATTTTGCGCAAGCGTCAGGATATGCGGATCATACAGGAGCGAGATTACATTACTCATCGAAAAGCATCAGGATACCGTTCCTATCACGTGGTAGTAGAATATACGGTTGATACTATCAATGGAGCCAAGACAATTTTGGCAGAAATTCAAATTCGTACTTTGGCCATGAATTTCTGGGCAACGATAGAACATTCTCTCAACTACAAGTACCAAGGGGATTTCCCAGAGGAGATTAAGAAGCGACTGGAAATTACATCCAAGATTGCCCATCAGTTGGATGAAGAAATGGGTAAAATTCGTGATGATATCCAGGAAGCCCAGGCTCTTTTTGATCCTTTGAGTAGAAAATTAAATGACGGTGTAGGAAATAGTGACGATACAGATGAAGAATACAGGTAAACGAATTGATCTGATAGCTAATAGAAAACCGCAGAGTCAAAGGGTTTTGTATGAATTGCGAGATTGTTTGAAGAGAAATCAGTTTATACTCAATGATACCAATCCGGACATTGTCATCTCCATTGGTGGGGATGGTATGCTCTTGTCGGCTTTTCATAAGTACGAAAATCAACTTGATAAGGTACGCTTTATCGGTGTTCACACTGGTCATTTGGGCTTCTATACGGACTATCGTGATTTTGAATTGGACAAGCTAGTGACTAATTTGCAGCTAGATACAGGAGCAAGAGTCTCTTACCCAGTTC
Organism: Streptococcus mitis; assembly: GCF_003943935.1. Classification (GTDB taxonomy): domain Bacteria; phylum Bacillota; class Bacilli; order Lactobacillales; family Streptococcaceae; genus Streptococcus; species Streptococcus mitis_BK. The sequence goes on from NZ_RJOB01000008.1 coordinate 25,889, forward strand.
TGAATGTGAAGATCTTTCTTGAAAATGGTGAAGTGAAGATTTTTAGAGCATTGAATGAAGCCAGCATCCGCAGATCTGATCGAACTATGGTGGCAGATGTTGTGATCAACGGTGTTCCTTTTGAACGCTTTCGTGGAGATGGGCTAACAGTTTCGACACCGACTGGTAGTACAGCCTATAACAAGTCGCTTGGTGGAGCTGTTTTACATCCTACCATTGAAGCTCTTCAGTTGACGGAAATTGCCAGCCTTAATAATCGTGTCTATCGAACGCTGGGCTCTTCCATTATTGTTCCTAAGAAGGATAAGATTGAACTCATTCCAACGAGAAACGATTACCATACCATTTCGGTGGATAATAGTGTGTATTCTTTCCGCAATATCGAGCGAATCGAGTATCAAATTGATCATCATAAGATTCATTTTGTCGCTACACCGAGTCACACTAGTTTCTGGAATCGTGTTAAGGATGCTTTCATCGGCGAGGTGGACGAATGAGGTTTGAATTTATCGCAGATGAGCATGTCAAGGTTAAGACCTTTTTGAAAAAGCACGAGGTTTCTAAGGGACTGCTAGCTAAGATTAAGTTTCGAGGCGGAGCTATTCTGGTCAATGATCAACCACAAAATGCGACGTATCTATTGGATATTGGAGATCGTGTTACCATTGATATTCCCGCTGAGGAAGGTTTTGAAACCTTGGAGGCTATCGAGAGACCATTAGATATTCTTTATGAGGATGACCATTTTCTAGTCTTAAATAAACCCTATGGAGTGGCTTCTATTCCTAGTGTCAATCACTCTAATACCATTGCCAATTTTATCAAGGGTTACTATGTCAAGCAAAATTATGAAAATCAGCAGGTTCACATTGTGACCCGACTTGATAGGGACACTTCTGGCTTGATGCTTTTTGCCAAGCACGGTTATGCCCATGCACGATTGGACAAGCAGTTGCAGAAGAAATCTATCGAGAAACGCTACTTTGCTTTGGTTAAAGGTGATGGACACTTGGAGCCAGAGGGCGAAATTATTGCCCCGATTGCGCGTGATGAAGATTCCATTATCACTAGACGGGTAGCTAAAGGTGGAAAGTATGCCCATACTTCCTACAAGATTGTAGCTTCTTATGGGAATATTCACTTGGTTGACATTCGCCTGCATACTGGACGTACCCACCAAATCCGAGTCCACTTTTCTTATATTGGTTTTCCTTTGTTGGGAGATGACTTGTATGGAGGTAGTCTGGACGACGGCATCCAACGTCAGGCACTGCATTGTCATTACCTATCCTTTTATCATCCTTTTCTAGAGCAAGACTTGCAGTTAGAAAGTCCCTTGCCGGATGATTTTAGCAACCTAATTACCCAGTTATCAACTAATACTCTATAATATAGTAATTCAGAGTATAATTTATTTTTTAAAGGAGAAAACTCATGGAAGTTTTTGAAAGTCTCAAAGCCAACCTTGTTGGTAAAAATGCTCGTATCGTTCTCCCTGAAGGGGAAGAGCCTCGTATTCTTCAAGCGACTAAACGCTTGGTAAAAGAAACAGAAGTAATTCCTGTTTTGCTGGGAAATCCTGAAAAAATTAAAATTTATCTTGAAATTGAAGGAATCGAGGATGGTTATGAAGTCATAGACCCACAACACTACGATAAATTTGAAGAAATGGTTGCTGCTTTAGTGGAGCGTCGCAAGGGTAAAATGACTGAAGAAGAAGCACGCAAGGTTTTGGTTGAAGATGTTAACTATTTTGGTGTTATGTTGGTGTACTTGGGCTTGGTTGATGGAATGGTATCTGGAGCAATTCACTCAACAGCTTCAACAGTTCGCCCAGCTCTTCAGATCATCAAAACTCGTCCAAATGTAACGCGTACTTCAGGTGCCTTCCTCATGGTTCGTGGTACGGAACGTTACCTATTTGGAGACTGTGCTATCAACATTAATCCTGATGCAGAAGCATTGGCTGAAATTGCCATCAACTCAGCAATCACAGCTAAGATGTTTGGCATCGAACCTAAAATTGCTATGCTAAGCTATTCTACTAAAGGTTCAGGGTTTGGTGAAAGCGTTGACAAGGTCGTTGAAGCTACTAAAATTGCTCACGACTTGCGTCCTGACCTTGAAATCGATGGTGAGTTGCAATTTGATGCGGCCTTTGTTCCAGAAACTGCAGCATTGAAAGCTCCTGGAAGTACAGTAGCTGGTCAAGCAAATGTCTTCATCTTCCCAGGTATCGAGGCAGGAAATATTGGTTATAAGATGGCCGAACGTCTTGGTGGCTTTGCGGCAGTAGGACCTGTTTTGCAAGGTTTGAACAAGCCAGTTAACGACCTTTCTCGTGGATGTAATGCAGATGATGTGTACAAGTTGACCCTTATCACAGCAGCTCAAGCAGTTCATCAATAAAGAGAAGTTGTACTAAATAATTCGTATTTATAATTAAAAAACGAGTCTGGGATAAAAAGATTTTGATTTTAGAAATTCTTTATTATAAAATTTAAAAATCGATATATTAGAAAAAAAGCGAACAAGACAGAAATCTGAGTGTCAGATAACTCGTTTTGTTCGCTTTTTATATTTAAGGTTAGACTTTTGTCCCAGACTCGCTTTATTATGAAAAATGTTTATTAGATCTTATACTCGTATCGGATGTTATCATTTAGACTTTGTTTTGATGTGGACTATGATTGAAACTAGTTTCAAATAATTTAGAACTTTTAACTATTTTTGAAAGTAGAATCTATTGTCTATTGTGAAGTCTAAAACTGAAAATATTTATTATATAATAAGGTTAAGATAAAATATGAAAGGAGTAAAATGTCTTCCATGACGTATTGTAAAGTTGAACTTTACGCTATGCAAGATTGTTTAAATTAAAAATAATGGAAATTCCCATTAAATAGTTTAGTTTCTTTTGGAATTGCCTAGTCCTAGTGGCTAAAAATTTTAAGTCAAAAAGAAAGCGCTTTACCTAATTAGAAAATGAGAGGGAAAATATGAATCAGAGACATTTTGATAGCAAACAACGATACGGAATTCGAAAATTTGCAGTAGGGGTAGCTTCAGTAGTGATTGGAGCGGTTGTTTTTGGTGCTACACCTGCTTTGGCTCAAGAGGCGCCATCAACGAGTGGTGAAACAGCAGGGCAATCTTTGCCAGAATTGCCTAAGGAAGTAGAGACAGGAAATCTGACGAATCTCGATAAGGAACTCGCAGACAAATTGGCAACAGCAACGGATAAGGGAACTGAAGTGAATCGTGAAGAGTTGCAAGCAAACCCAGGGTCTGAAAAAGCAGCAGAAACAGAAGCATCAAACGAAACTCCAGCTACAGAGAGTGAAGATGAGAAAGAAGATGGAAACATTCCTCGTGATTTTTATGCAAGAGAGTTAGAAAACGTCAACACTGTAGTAGAAAAAGAAGATGTTGAAACCAATCCTTCAAACGGTCAAAGAGTTGATATGAAGGAGGAACTTGACAAGCTTAAAAAACTTCAAAATGCGACCATTCATATGGAATTTAAGCCAGATGCGTCTGCTCCACGTTTTTATAACCTTTTTTCAGTTTCTAGTGATACAAAAGTAAATGAGTATTTCACCATGGCCATCCTTGATAATACAGCAATCGTTGAAGGTCGTGATGCAAATGGAAACCAATTCTATGGTGATTATAAAACTGCTCCTTTGAAGATTAAGCCAGGTGAGTGGAACTCTGTAACCTTTACAGTTGAAAGACCAAATGCAGATCAGCCAAAAGGTCAGGTTCGCGTCTATGTAAATGGTGTCTTGTCGCGCACAAGTCCTCAGTCTGGTCGTTTCATCAAAGATATGCCAGATGTCAACCAGGTGCAAATTGGGACAACCAAACGTACAGGCAAAAACTTCTGGGGTTCTAATCTTAAAGTCCGTAATCTAACGGTTTATGATCGTGCCCTTTCTCCAGAAGAAGTTAAAAAACGTAGCCAGCTTTTTGAAAGAGGAGAGTTGGAAAAGAAACTTCCTGAAGGAGCAAAAGTTACGGATAAGCTGGATGTTTTTGAAGGTGGTGAGAACCGCAAGCCGAATAAAGATGGTATCGCAAGCTACCGTATTCCAGCCCTCCTTAAGACTGATAAGGGAACTTTGATTGCTGGAGCTGACGAAAGACGCTTGCATCACTCTGACTGGGGTGATATCGGTATGGTTGTTCGTCGTAGTGATGATAATGGGAAAACTTGGGGAGATAAAATCGTTATCTCAAATCCTCGCGACAATGAGAAGGCTAAGAATCCAGAATGGCCATCAGCAGTCAACATTGACATGGCTCTAGTCCAAGATCCGAAAACTAAGAGAATCTTCTCAATTTATGATATGTTCCTTGAAGGGAAGGCAGTGTTCTCTCTTCCAGGAAAAGCACCGCAAGCCTATGAGCAAATTGGGGATAAGGTTTACCAAGTTCTGTACAAAAAAGGTGAAGCAGGACATTATACAATCCGTGAAAATGGTGAGGTTTTTGACCCTGAAAATAGAAAGACAGAATACCGTGTTGTAGTCGATCCTAAGAAACCAGCCTATAGTGATAAGGGTGACCTTTACAAGGGTGAGGAACTGATTGGTAATGTCTACTTTGATTACAGCGACAAGAATATCTTTAGAGTTTCAAATACCAACTATCTCTGGATGTCTTATAGTGATGACGATGGTAAAACTTGGTCTGCACCAAAAGATATAACCTACGGTATTCGTAAGGACTGGATGCACTTCTTAGGTACTGGGCCTGGTACAGGTATTGCTTTGCACTCAGGTCCTCACAAAGGGCGACTTGTTATCCCTGCCTACACGACAAATAACGTATCCTATTTAAGTGGTTCTCAGTCTTCACGCGTCATTTACTCAGATGACCATGGTGAAACTTGGCATGCAGGGGAAGCGGTCAATGATAACCGTCCGGTAGGTAACCAAACAATTCACTCTTCAACTATGAATAATCCAGGTGCTCAAAATACGGAGTCGACCGTTGTTCAGTTGAATAATGGAGACCTCAAACTCTTTATGCGTGGATTGACAGGTGATCTTCAAGTTGCTACAAGTAAAGATGGTGGAGCAACTTGGGAAAAAGATGTGAAGCGCTATGCGGATGTCAAAGATGTCTATGTTCAAATGTCAGCTATACACACTGTACAAAATGGCAAGGAGTATATCGTCCTCAGTAATGCAGGTGGACCTGGACGATACAATGGTTTGGTGCACGTAGCACGTGTGGAAGCGAATGGAGATTTAACTTGGCTCAAGCATAATCCAATTCAAAGTGGTAAATTTGCTTATAACTCCTTGCAAGATCTTGGAAATGGTGAATTTGGTTTGCTTTATGAGCATGCAGATAACAACCAAAACGAATATACTTTGTCTTATAAGAAATTCAACTGGGATTTCTTAAGTAAGGATGGGATTGCTCCAACGAAAGCAACTGTGAAAAATGCTGTAGAGATGAGCAAAAATGTAATTGCTTTAGAATTTGATTCTGAAGTATTGGTGAATCAGCCACCAGTTCTTAAATTGGCAAATGGAAATTTTGCGACCTTCTTGACTCAGTACGATTCAAAAACCTTGTTATTTGCAGCTAGCAAGGAAGATATTGGTCAAGAAATTACAGAAATCATTGATGGCGCAATTGAGAGCATGCATAATTTGCCTGTAAGTCTTGAAGGTGCAGGAGTCCCTGGTGGGAAAAATGGCGCAAAAGCAGCAATCCATGAAGTTCCAGAATTCACAGGTGCAGTCAATGGTGAAGGTACAGTTCATGAGAATCCAGTCTTTGAAGGTGGCATCAACGGTGAGGAAGCAGCCGTTCATGATGTGCCAGAATTCACAGGTGGTGCTAACGCGGTAGAAGCAGCTAAATCAGAAGTTCCATCTTATGAGGGAGGCGCTAATGCGGTAGAAGCAGCCAAATCAGAACTTCCATCCTATGAAGGAGGCGCCAATGCAGTAGAAGCAGCTAAGTCAGAACTTCCATCCTATGAAGGTGGCGCTAATGCGGTAGAAGCCGCTAAATTAGAACTTCCATCCTATGAAAGTGGATCCGATGAAGTACAGCCTGCTAGTTCGAATTTACCAACTCTTGCGGATAGTGTAAACAAGGCTGAAGCAGCAGTGCATAAGGGGAAAGAATATAAGGATAATCAGTCTACTGCAGTGCAGGCTATGGCGCAAGAATATACTTATCAAGCACCTGCGGCGCAGCAGCATCTCCTACCTAAAACAGGAAGTGAAGATAAGTCCAGTCTTGCAATTGTAGGATTTGTAGGGATGTTTCTCGGATTGTTGATGATAGGGAAAAAGAGAGAATAATAGAGAAGTTGAGAACTTAAATTTTAAAAAATAAAAAGAGGTAATGGAAATAAAATTAGGTACCGACTTTTAAAGGTTAGATTTTTTCTGTCTAATCTTTTAGGTATACATCCTACCTCTTTTTATATTAATGGAACTTTATACTCATCTGTCCTTAGCCATAGAATGTCATAAAAACATGAAGTAAAAAAGTAGTAAAAATAATAAAAAACTTTGTTTTTTTTATTATAATATAGTATACTTATTATAACGAAAACGGCTGATGGAAGCATTATTTTATCCAAAAGAATGTAAGCGATTTCTCGGTGCTTGTAATGGTCTAAATAAAGAATTTATTGGAAGGGGTTTTTGAATAGTACATAAAAATAACAATGTTACCAGTTAAAGCTGGGCTCGGGCAGTAGCTGACTGCTCTAGAAGATTAGGAGTATTTGATGAAACAATATTTTTTAGAAAAAGGTCGAATCTTTAGTATTCGTAAACTGACTGTTGGTGTTGCTTCTGTAGCAGTCGGTCTTACTTTTTTTGCATCTGGGAATGTTGCGGCTAGTGAACTTGTGACAGAACCAAAACTTGAAGTTGACGGTCAATCAAAAGAAGTGGCAGATGTAAAACATGAAAAAGAAGAAGCAGTTAAAGAAGAAGCAGTTAAAGAAGAAGTAACTGAAAAAACAGAGCTTACTGCCGAGAAAGCAACAGAGGAAGCTAAAACTGCTGAAGTGGCTGGTGATGTACTCCCTGAAGAAATCCCTGATCGTGCTTATCCTGATACTCCAGTGAAAAAAGTGGATACTGCAGCTATTGTATCAGAACAAGAAAGTCCACAGGTAGAGACTAAGAGCATCTTGAAACCTACGGAAGTAGCTCCAACTGAAGGCGAAAAAGAAAATAGAGCCGTTATCAATGGTGGCCAAGACCTTAAACGTATCAATTATGAAGGCCAGCCAGCTACCTCAGCTGCTATGGTTTATACAATTTTCAGTTCACCTTTAGCAGGTGGAGGTAGCCAACGTTATCTCAATTCTGGATCTGGAATCTTTGTAGCTCCAAATATTATGTTGACAGTAGCTCATAATTTCTTAGTCAAGGATGCAGATACCAATGCAGGTTCTATTCGTGGCGGTGATACTACTAAGTTTTATTACAATGTAGGTTCAAATACTGCTAAGAACAATTCTTTGCCAACTTCAGGAAATACGGTTTTGTTCAAGGAAAAGGATATTCATTTTTGGAATAAAGAAAAGTTTGGTGAAGGAATTAAGAATGATCTAGCTTTAGTAGTAGCACCAGTTCCACTTTCGATTGCAAGTCCAAATAAGGCAGCTACCTTTACTCCTTTAGCAGAACATCGAGAATACAAAGCTGGTGAACCAGTTAGTACCATAGGATATCCGACAGATTCCACTTCTCCGGAATTGAAGGAACCAATCGTTCCTGGTCAGTTGTATAAGGCTGATGGTGTCGTTAAGGGTACTGAAAAGCTTGATGATAAAGGAGCGGTTGGCATCACTTATCGCCTGACTTCTGTTTCTGGTCTTTCTGGTGGTGGAATTATTAATGGTGATGGTAAAGTTATTGGAATTCACCAACATGGAACTGTTGATAATATGAATATCGCTGAAAAAGATCGCTTTGGAGGAGGACTTGTCCTATCGCCTGAACAACTAGCATGGGTCAAAGAAATCATTGATAAATATGGAGTCAAAGGCTGGTACCAAGGAGATAATGGTAATCGTTACTACTTTACTCCAGAAGGAGAAATGATTAGAAATAAGACAGCTGTTATTGGCAAAAATAAATACTCTTTCGATCAAAATGGTATTGCGACGCTTCTTGAAGGTGTTGACTATGGACGAGTTGTTGTAGAACATCTAGACCAAAAAGATAATCCAGTCAAAGAAAACGATACTTTTGTTGAAAAGACGGAAGTTGGAACTCAGTTTGACTATAACTATAAAACAGAAATTGAGAAAACTGACTTCTACAAGAAGAATAAAGAAAAATATGAGATTGTATCGATTGACGGTAAAGCTGTCAACAAGCAACTGAAAGATACTTGGGGAGAGGATTATAGTGTTGTGAGCAAGGCTCCTGCAGGAACTCGTGTCATTAAGGTTGTTTATAAAGTCAATAAAGGTTCCTTCGATCTTCGTTACCGATTGAAAGGTACAGACCAAGAATTAGCGCCTGCAACTGTTGACAATAACGATGGTAAAGAATACGAAGTTTCCTTTGTTCATAGATTCCAAGCTAAAGAAATTACAGGCTACCGTGCAGTCAATGCAAGCCAAGAAGCAACAATCCAACATAAAGGAGTGAACCAAGTTATTTTTGAATACGAAAAAATAGAAGATCCAAAACCAGCAACTCCTGCAACTCCAGTAGTGGATCCAAAAGACGAAGAAACAGAAATTGGAAACTATGGACCACTGCCAAGTAAGGCTCAATTGGACTACCACAAGGAAGAATTGGCCGCCTTCATCCACTATGGAATGAATACCTACACTAACTCTGAATGGGGGAACGGTAGAGAAAATCCTCAAAACTTTAACCCAACTAATCTTGATACAGACCAGTGGATTAAGACTTTGAAGGATGCTGGGTTCAAACGAACAATTATGGTTGTCAAACACCATGATGGATTTGTAATCTATCCTTCTCAATATACAAAACATACTGTAGCGGCAAGTCCTTGGAAAGACGGTAAGGGAGACCTTCTCGAAGAAATCTCTAAATCAGCGACCAAGTATGACATGAATATGGGTGTTTACCTGTCACCATGGGATGCAAATAACCCTAAATATCATGTTTCAACTGAAAAAGAGTATAACGAATACTATCTCAACCAACTCAAGGAAATCCTTGGCAATCCTAAATACGGAAATAAGGGTAAATTTATCGAAGTGTGGATGGATGGTGCGCGTGGTAGCGGAGCTCAAAAAGTAACCTACACCTTTGACGAGTGGTTCAAGTACATCAAGAAAGCTGAAGGAGATATCGCTATCTTCTCTGCTCAACCAACAAGCGTCCGTTGGATCGGTAATGAACGTGGTATCGCTGGAGATCCAGTTTGGCATAAGGTTAAGAAAGCTAAGATCACTGACGATGTGAAGAATGAATATCTCAACCATGGAGATCCAGAAGGAGATATGTACTCTGTCGGTGAAGCAGACGTTTCTATCCGTTCAGGTTGGTTCTACCATGATAATCAACAGCCAAAATCAATCAAAGATTTGATGGATATCTACTTCAAATCTGTTGGTCGTGGAACGCCACTTCTCCTCAATATTCCACCAAATAAAGAAGGTAAATTCGCAGATGCAGACGTGGCTCGCTTGAAAGAATTCCGAGCAACCTTGGACCAAATGTATGCAACTGACTTCGCCAAGGGGGCAACTGTAACGGCAAGCTCTACCCGTAAGAATCACTTGTACCAAGCAAGCAACCTAACCGATGGTAAGGATGATACTAGTTGGGCATTGTCAAATGATGCGAAGACAGGTGAATTCACTGTCGATCTTGGTCAAAAGAGACGCTTTGACGTAGTCGAACTCAAAGAAGATATCGCTAAAGGTCAACGTATCTCAGGATTTAAGGTTGAAGTTGAGCTCAATGGTCGCTGGGTTCCATATGGAGAAGGTTCGACTGTTGGTTATCGTCGTCTTGTCCAAGGTCAACCTGTAGAAGCCCAAAAGATTCGTGTGACTATCACGAATTCACAAGCAACTCCTATTTTGACAAACTTCTCTGTTTATAAGACACCAAGTAGTATCGAAAAAACAGATGGCTATCCTCTAGGCTTGGATTACCATTCAAATACAACAGCTGATAAAGCTAATACAACCTGGTATGACGAATCTGAAGGTATCCGTGGTACATCCATGTGGACCAATAAAAAGGATGCTAGCGTAACCTACCGCTTCAATGGAACTAAGGCTTATGTCGTATCTACAGTGGATCCAAACCACGGTGAAATGTCAGTTTACGTGGATGGTCAAAAGGTTGCAGACGTACAAACTAATAATGCAGCTCGTAAACGTAGCCAGATGGTTTATGAAACAGATGACTTGGCTCCAGGTGAACATACCATCAAACTCGTTAACAAAACTGGCAAAGCTATTGCAACTGAAGGTATCTACACGCTAAATAATGCTGGTAAAGGTATGTTTGAGTTGAAAGAAACTACCTATGAAGTTCAAAAAGGCCAACCAGTTACTGTAACCATTAAACGTGTTGGTGGTAGCAAAGGAGCTGCAACAGTCCATGTCGTGACTGAACCAGGAACAGGGGTTCACGGTAAGGTTTACAAGGATACAACAGCTGATTTGACCTTCCAAGATGGTGAAACAGAAAAGACTTTGACAATTCCGACAATTGACTTTACTGAGCAAGCTGATTCAATCTTTGACTTTAAAGTGAAAATGACAAGCGCATCAGATAATGCCTTGCTTGGATTTGCTTCAGAAGCAACTGTTCGAGTAATGAAGGCTGACTTACTTCAAAAAGACCAAGTCAGTCATGATGACCAGGCCAGTCAACTTGATTATAGTCCAGGTTGGCATCATGAAACCAATTCGGCAGGTAAATACCAAAATACTGAGTCTTGGGCATCATTTGGTCGTTTGAATGAAGAGCAGAAGAAAAATGCTAGCGTAACAGCCTATTTCTATGGAACAGGTCTTGAAATTAAAGGTTTTGTTGATCCTGGACATGGTATCTATAAGGTTACTCTAGATGGTAAAGAACTTGAGTATCAAGATGGTCAAGGAAATGCTACTGATGTCAATGGTAAGAAGTACTTCAGTGGAACAGCAACTACACGTCAAGGTGATCAGACTCTTGTTCGTTTGACTGGACTCGAAGAAGGTTGGCACGCTGTAACCTTGCAATTGGATCCAAAACGAAATGATACCTCTAGAAATATTGGTATTCAAGTTGATAAGTTCATCACTCGTGGAGAAGATAGCGCTCTTTATACCAAAGAAGAATTAGTTCAAGCTATGAAGAACTGGAAGGATGAATTGGCTAAATTTGACCAAACAAGTTTGAAGAACACTCCAGAGGCGCGTCAAGCTTTCAAATCAAACTTAGATAAATTATCTGAACAACTTTCAGCAAGTCCTGCTAATGCTCAAGAAATTCTGAAAATAGCCACAGCTCTGCAAGCTATTCTTGATAAGGAAGAAAACTATGGAAAAGAAGATACTCCGACATCAGAGCAACCAGAAGAGCCTAACTACGACAAGGCCATGGCAAGCTTGTCAGAGGCTATTCAAAACAAGAGTAAGGAACTAAGCAGCGATAAAGAAGCCAAGAAGAAACTAGTTGAGTTGTCAGAACAAGCTCTTACAGCTATCCAAGAAGCTAAGACACAAGATGCAGTAGATAAAGCCTTGCAAGCAGCTCTAACTTCTATTAATCAACTTCAGGCTACTCCGAAAGAGGAAGTGAAACCATCCCAGCCAGAAGAGCCTAACTACGACAAGGCCATGGCAAGCTTGGCAGAGGCTATTCAAAACAAGAGCAAGGAACTAGGTAGCGATAAAGAATCCAAGAAGAAACTAGTTGAGTTGTCAGAACAAGCTCTTACAGCTATCCAAGAAGCCAAGACACAAGATGCAGTAGATAAAGCCTTGCAAGCAGCTCTAACTTCTATTAATCAACTTCAGGCTACTCCGAAAGAGGAAGCAAAACCATCCCAGCCAGAAGAGCCTAACTACGACAAGGCCATGGCAAGTTTGGCAGAGGCTATCCAAAACAAGAGTAAGGAACTAGGCAGCGATAAAGAAGCCAAGAAGAAACTAGTTGAGTTGTCAGAACAAGCTCTTACAGCCATCCAAGAAGCCAAGACACAAGATGCAGTAGATAAAGCCTTGCAAGCAGCTCTAACTTCTATTAATCAACTTCAGGCTACTCCGAAAGAGGAAGTGAAACATTCCATAGTTCCAACGGATGGAGATAAGGAACTAGTTCAACCTCAACCAAGTCTTGAAGTAGTAGAAAAAGTAATTAACTTCAAGAAAGTTAAACAAGAAGATTCAAGTCTTCCAAAAGGTGAAACTCGAGTGACTCAGGTAGGTCGTGCAGGCAAGGAACGTATCTTGACTGAAGTAGCACCAGATGGAAGCCGTACTATAAAACTTCGTGAAGTTGTTGAAGTTGCGCAAGATGAAATTGTATTGGTCGGAACTAAGAAAGAAGAATCAGGTAAAATCGCATCATCTGTTCATGAGGTTCCAGAGTTTACTGGTGGTGTGATTGATTCTGAAGCAACTATTCACAATTTACCAGAGTTTACTGGTGGTGTGACTGATTCTGAAGCAGCTATTCATAATTTACCAGAGTTTACTGGTGGTGTGACTGATTCTGAAGCAGCTATTCACAATTTACCAGAGTTTACTGGTGGTATGACTGATTCTGAAGCAGCTATTCACAATTTACCAGAGTTTACTGGTGGTATGACTGATTCTGAAGGAGTTGCTCATGGAGTTTCGAACGTTGAGGAAGGAGTTCCTAGTGGAGAAGCTACAAGTCATCAAGAATCAGGATTTACTAGTGATGTAACTGACTCTGAAACAACTATGAATGAAATCGTATATAAAAATGATGAGAAATCATATGTAGTTCCGCCTATGTTAGAAGATAAAACTTATCAGGCACCTGCAAATCGTCAAGAAGTTCTACCTAAAACAGGAAGTGAAGATGGTTCTGCTTTTGCATCTGTAGGAATTATAGGCATGTTCTTAGGAATGATTGGAATAGTCAAAAGAAAAAAAGATTAATTAATATTAAATGTCCCTAAATAGTGTATTCGAATTGGATGTAAGAATGTTGTAACAATTCTTTTAGATCATTGTCCTTATATTAAGCGGAATATGATCAAGTAGACGAGACAATAAAATTAGAATATAACTAAAGGGGAAGGGAAAGACGTCACTGCTAAAATACTAAAAACGAGCATTTCCGCAGTTGGATATGCTCGTTTTTTATCAATTATTTATAAGCTACGATACCAATGATGGTATCAACTGCACGTTCCATAGTCTGAAGGCTAACATATTCAAAACGTCCATGCATGTTTTCGCCACCAGCAAAGATATTTGGAGTTGGGATTCCCATAAAGGAAATTTTAGAGCCGTCTGTCCCACCACGGATTGGTTCAATAATAGGCTTGATACCTAAATCCTCCATAACGGCTTTGGCAATGGTAATTGGAGTCATATCTTTCTCAATGACTTCTTTCATATTGTAGTACTGATCTGTCAAGTTTAGGGTGACACGGTCGCTACCAAGTTCTTGATTCATCTTATCAGCGATAGACTGCATAGCTTCTTTACGCGCTTCAAAGGCATCTTTTTCAAAATCACGAATGATGTAGCTTGCACGTGCCTCTTCGACACTACCTGTCACATCCATTAGATGGTAGAAGCCTTGATAACCTTCTGTTAACTCAGGTCGGTCATTCTCTGGAAGTTGATTGTGAAAATCAATTGCTAGCTGAAGGGCGTTGACCATCTGACCTTTGGCAGTACCAGGGTGGACATTGCGTCCTTGGAAATGCAATTCAGCCCCAGCTGCTGAAAAAGTCTCGTATTGAAGTTCACCTAGTGGTCCTCCATCAACAGTGTAGGCAAAATCAACATCAAAATCTTCTGCATCAAATTTATTAGCACCAACACCGATTTCTTCATCTGGACCAAAACCAACACGAATCTCACAGTGTTTGATTTCAGGATGGGCAGTCAGATATTCAATAGCAGTCATAATTTCAGCAATCCCTGACTTGTCATCGGCACCTAGCAAGGTTGTTCCGTCGGTTGTGATGAGTGTTTGTCCTGGATATTTTTCAAGACTTTTGAAGTCTGCTGGATCTAATTTAAAACCAGAATTCCCTAGTTCAATCACACCACCATCGTAGTTTTCAATTACCTGTGGATTGACTCCTTCAGCATTAAAATCAGCAGTATCCATGTGGGAGATAAAGCCAATCTTACGTGTTAAAGATGGATCATTGGCTGGCAAGGTTCCAATAGCAAAACCATTTGGTAGATAATAAACATTTTGCAGACCAACACGTTTCATTTCTGGGATCAGGATATTGGTTGCGAAATCAACCTGACTCTGGGTACTTGGAGTAGTAGTAGAGTGTTCATCAGAGCGCGTGTTGACCTTAACGTAGGTTAAGAAGCGGTCCAAGAGATTGGGGTAAGTCATAAAAAACTCCTTTTGAATTCATTTTTTCCATTGTATCATAGAAAGAAGATAAAAACAAAAGACAGAAGTTAGGGAAATTCTCTATGTTAGCGTTTACTTATCAGTGGATTCATGATAAAATAAATTTGATAAAAACATCACAAGGAAGCAGTTATGAAAAAAGCAATTTTAATGATGACTTTCGGTTCGCCAGAAGAGATTACCTTTGAAGGTGTAGCTGATTTTTTCACAAATATTCGTCGTGGAGTGAGACCTCAAGACCACGAGATTCAAACACTCTATGATAATTATGTACTTATTGGAGGTACGCCTCTACAAAGAATCACCCGTGAAGAAGTTGCCTTAGTAGAAGCTAGACTGGGGAATGAGTATAGTGTCTATTTTGCCAATAAATTTTCCAAACCTTTTATTCCAGATGTGATTGGTCAGATGGAAGCAGATGGAATCGAGCAGTGTATTTGCCTGATTTTGGAGCCCCATTATTCTTTTTACTCTGTCATGGGTTATGAGAAATTTTTAGAAAGCAAGCAAATTCAATTTTTGATCATTAAGGACTGGTATCAAGAAGAGGCCTTGCTAAACTATTGGGCAGATGAAATTGCTAATATTTTAAAAGAAGAAGTAAAGCAGGATAGCTTTAAAGTAATCTTTTCAGCCCATAGTGTGCCCATTTTTGCCTTGGATTTTGGTGACCCCTATATCGACCAAATTTTTGAAAATAGCAAGCTAGTCGCTGAAAAACTAGGCTTGACTTCAGAACAATATACTAACACCTGGCAGAGTGAGAGCGATATCGGTATTCCATGGATTAAACCAGATGTTTTGGAGTATCTCAGAGAACAGACAGAACATCCAGACCATTATATTTTTGTACCTATCAGCTTCATTAGCGAGCATATTGAAGTCTTGTTTGATAATGATGTGGAATGTTATGACTTGTGTCAGGAATTGGGTGTGACCTACCATCGACCACCAATGCCAAATACGGATTCTCGTTTGATTGATGCCTTGGTTAATACAGTCAGAGCTAATGAACATCAAGAGTTTAAGGAATTTCTCCCAGAAGAAGAAACCTTTGATGAGTTAGTCCCTTCGGATGAAACTAAAAATATTTTAGATGAATCTCAAGATTTACAAATGCCAGAATTTGTGAAAAAACTGATTGAGAAAAAAGGTAGGGAAAATGTTAAGATGCCTTATCTTATCAAAAAAATGCTTGAGAAAGCAGGCAAGTTACCAAAAGAATAAAGAAAAAGGATTTAGCCTTGCGCTAGATCCTTTTAATCGATTATTTTTTCTCAAGAAGAGCTTTGATTTCTTGAAGAACTTCCAACTCAGTTGGAGCAGCTGGAGCTTCCTCTTCAACAACTTCTTCTTTTTTAGTAAGGCTTTGAGCTTTTTCCATAGCTTTAATAACAAAGAAGAGAACAGTACCTACAACAAGGAAGTTGATAATAGCACTCAAGAATTTACCATATGTAACACCATTCCATGCAAGATCAGCGATGTTTTGTACTTTCGCAGCTTCCAAGGCTGGGTTCAATAGGAGTGGAGTGATGATATCATTAACAAATGAAGTAACGATGGCACCAAAAGCAGAGGCAATGATCACACCGACAGCAAGGTCAACAACATTACCACGAAGCAAAAATGCTTTAAGATCTTTTAACATTTTCATAATTCCTTTACAAAATTTTTACTCTTTATTATATATTAATTAAGAAATGCTTGCAAGCTATATGCTTAAATTTTTTCTTATTTTTTAAAAATAAAAACCTTACTAAAAATGTAATTAAGAATAATTATCAAGAATTGTGAAATAGCTGTTTCGATAGTATTAACCTTGTCTATATTATTATTTACAAATTGTCCAATAATATTAGGAAACTGGGTTACAAAGAGAAAAGTTAAAAATAAGTCTAAAAGAAAAGTAGAAAGGCGGGCAAGAGTAAATTTCACTAAACGTCTTGGCCAATTCTGCCTAGCCTGCTTAAATACAATCGTATCATTTGTGATAAAGGCAAAGAGGATACCAATAATATTTGCTAGGGCAGTAGCAAGGAGTTCTTTATGAGTTAGTTGATAAATGACTAATCGGGATAGAATAGAAATAAGAGTCGTCGCTATACCAAAAAAGAGATAGGACAAGAGCTCGTTCTTAAAGAAACTTTGAATATGATTTTTCATGTTCTTAGTATAGCATAAAGAGGACTATTGTGCTATACTAGTAAGGTTGAATAAATCAACCCTTGGTGCTTAGCTTCTTTCACCAAGCATATTACACGCGGACAACCGCCAAAGGAGAAAAGATGAAAAAATTAACTATTCGTGACGTAGCAGATATTGCAATTGTTGCTGCTATCTACGTCGTTTTGACTGTCACACCGCCTCTCAATGCCATTAGCTATGGTGCTTACCAGTTCCGTATTTCAGAAATGATGAACTTTATGGCTTTTTACAATCCTAAGTACATCATCGGAGTTACCATCGGTTGTATGATTGCTAATTTCTTTAGCTTCGGACTGCTAGATGTCTTTGTTGGTGGTGGATCAACACTAGTATTCCTCAGTCTAGGTGTTTGGCTTTTTGCAAAATACAGCAAGGAATACCTCTTTAATGGATTAATTCGAAAAGATCATTTCTTTTTCTCAATCCTCTTTTCAATTTCTATGTTTACTATCGCTGCAGAGTTGAATATCGTAGCGCAATTACCATTTTTCCTTACTTGGTTCACAACAGGAATTGGTGAATTTGCCTCATTGATTATTGGAGCGATTATTATCGGTAAAATTGGTCGTCGAATCGATTTAAGCAAATAGAACAGGACAAGCTAGGTAGCCTTTGCCTGGCTTTTTCTTATGGAAAATGTCTAAGGAAACTTGACAAGATTTTCTAACTGTAGTATACTTTTTAAGTAAGCTGATTTAGCTCAGTTGGCAGAGCGCATCCATGGTAAGGATGAGGTCGCCGGTTCAATCCCGGCAATTAGCATTAAATAAACACAAAAGCCCTTGATTTACAAGGGTTTTTGTTATGTCTGCCCCAAATCTGCCCCAAATTTTTCAAAGTGCAAACTGGGAAGCTAGCCGCAGGTTGCTCAAAGCACTGCTTTGGGGTTGCAGATAGAACTAACGAAGTCAGCTCAAAACATGTTTTTGAGGTTGTAGATGAAACTGACGAAGTCAGTAACCATACATACGGTAAGGCGACGCTGACGAAGTTTGAAGAGATTTTTGAAGAGTATAAAGAGTTTTGTCTGTTGACAAAAGTCATTCTCTTTAGTAGAATAGTAGATGCGATGAGTCGATAGGTAGTCTTCGGACTGCTATTGAGCATAAGGAGGTCATAACGCAGGAGCGGACCTTGATGAGTTGTGTGAACCTGCTCATCACATGAAGATGCCTCTTAGTCCCTAGTCTAGCGACTGGGGATTTTTATTTTCTAAAAAATGATGAAAAAGCTTTGCAATTCATGAAAAAAGTAGTATAATACATCTATTATAGAAATTTTTAGAAAATTCCGAAAGAGGTTATTTATGGGATATACAGTTGCTGTAGTCGGCGCGACAGGTGCTGTCGGAGCTCAGATGATAAAAATGTTGGAAGAATCAACTCTTCCAATCGATAAAATTCGCTTACTTGCTTCTGCACGTTCAGCAGGCAAGACTTTGAAATTTAAAGATCAAGACATTACGATTGAAGAAACGACTGAAACTGCTTTTGAGGGAGTTGATATTGCTCTCTTTTCAGCAGGTGGTTCTACATCAGCTAAATATGCACCATACGCAGTGAAAGCTGGAGCGGTAGTAGTTGATAATACATCTTACTTCCGTCAAAATCCAGATGTTCCTTTGGTTGTTCCAGAGGTCAATGCTCACGCACTTGATGCCCACAACGGTATCATTGCCTGCCCTAACTGTTCAACAATCCAAATGATGGTGGCTCTTGAGCCAGTTCGCCAAAAATGGGGCTTGGACCGTATCATCGTTTCAACTTACCAAGCAGTTTCAGGTGCTGGTATGGGAGCGATTCTTGAAACACAACGTGAACTTCGTGAAGTCTTGAATGATGGTGTAAATCCACGTGATTTGCATGCGGAAATTTTGCCTTCAGGTGGTGACAAGAAACATTACCCTATCGCCTTCAATGCTCTTCCACAAATTGACTTATTCACTGATAATGATTACACATACGAAGAGATGAAGATGACTAAGGAAACTAAGAAAATCATGGAAGATGATAGCATCGCGGTATCTGCAACATGTGTGCGTATTCCAGTCTTGTCAGCTCACTCTGAGTCTGTTTACATCGAAACAAAAGAAGTGGCTCCAATCGAAGAAGTGAAAGCAGCTATCTCAGCCTTCCCAGGTGCTGTTCTTGAAGATGATGTAGCTCATCAAATTTATCCTCAAGCCATCAATGCAGTTGGTTCACGTGATACCTTTGTGGGTCGTATCCGTAAAGACTTGGATGCAGAAAAAGGAATTCACATGTGGGTTGTTTCAGATAACCTTCTCAAAGGTGCTGCTTGGAACTCAGTTCAGATTGCAGAAACTCTTCACGAACGTGGCTTGGTTCGTCCAACAGCTGAATTGAAATTTGAATTAAAATAGTCATATAATTTAGGAGTTCAGATGAACTCCTTCTTTGAAATAGAGAGGTGTTTCTCATGTCTTATCAAGATTTAAAAGAGTGTAAAATCATCACAGCCTTTATTACCCCCTTCCACGAGGATGGTTCCATCAACTTTGATGCTATTCCAGCCTTGATTGAGCATTTATTGGACCATCATACGGATGGAATTCTTCTTGCGGGAACGACTGCTGAAAGTCCAACCTTGACCCACGATGAAGAGTTGGAGCTCTTTGCGGCTGTACAAAAAATTGTCAATGGACGTGTTCCTTTGATTGCGGGTGTGGGTACCAATGATACGCGTGACTCTATCGAGTTTGTCAAAGAAGTAGCAGAATTTGGTGGTTTTGCTGCTGGACTTGCTATCGTACCTTACTACAACAAACCTTCTCAAGAAGGAATGTATCAGCACTTTAAAGCAATTGCAGACGCTTCTGACTTACCGATTATTATCTATAACATTCCAGGGCGTGTGGTTGTCGAATTGACTCCAGAAACTATGCTTCGTTTGGCTGACCATCCAAATATCATTGGTGTCAAAGAATGTACTAGCTTGGCAAATATGGCTTACTTGATTGAGCACAAGCCAGAAGAGTTCTTGGTCTATACTGGTGAGGATGGAGATGCTTTCCATGCCATGAACCTTGGTGCTGACGGGGTTATTTCTGTTGCCTCTCATACAAATGGGAATGAAATGCACGAGATGTTTACTGCCATTGCAGAAAGCGATATGAAGAAAGCCGCAGCTATTCAGCGTAAATTCATTCCTAAGGTTAATGCCCTCTTCTCTTATCCAAGTCCTGCTCCAGTTAAAGCCGTTCTTAACTATATGGGATTTGAAGCTGGACCAACTCGTCTACCTCTTGTTCCAGCACCAGAAGAAGATGCTAAACGCATTATCAAGGTTGTTGTAGATGGCGACTACGAAGCAACTAAGGCAACTGTAACAGGTGTCTTAAGGCCAGATTACTAAGAAAGACTATAAAATCCATGACCGCAAGAAGGATCATGGATTTTTCTTATTTTCCTAAACAGAATTGGCTAAAGAGTTGGGTAATGAGTTCATCTGGAGCAGCATCTCCTGTGATTTCACCGAGAATTTCCCAAGTACGAGTCAAATCAACTTGAAGCAAGTCAACTGGCATACCTAGTTCCAGCCCTTCATTAACAGCCTGTAAGCTTTCGACGGCCTTTTCAATCAAGGAAATATGACGGGCGTTTGACAAGTAAGTAGCATCTTGCTCAACCAAACCAGCATTTTCAAAGAAGAGGTCATTAATGCGTTCTTCAATCTTATCGATATTTTGGTTTTTAAGAACTGAAATGCGGATGACATCTTCAGGAAGTTCTGAAGTTTCAATCGCTTCAGGCAGGTCTGTTTTATTAAGGAGAATAATGCGATTAGTATCTTGGCTGATTTCTAAGAGTTGACGATCTTGGGCGGTCAGTGGTTCACTGGCATTTAATACTAGTAGTACCAAGTCAGCTTCTTTGAGGGCTTTTTTCGAACGCTCAACACCGATTTGTTCTACAATGTCATCTGTTTCACGAATACCGGCTGTATCAATCAATTTGAGAGGTACACCATTGATGTTGACGTATTCTTCGATGACATCACGGGTGGTACCGGCGATGTCGGTTACGATTGCCTTGTCTTCACGCAAGAGGTTGTTGAGAAGGCTGGATTTTCCAACGTTGGGTCGTCCGATGATGGCAGTGGAAATTCCTTCACGGAGGATTTTACCACGTCGGGCTGTTCGAAGGAGATTGGTTAGCAATTGCTCAAACTCAATAGTCTTCTCGCGAACTACGGCAGTAGTAGCTTCCTCAACATCGTCATACTCAGGATAATCAATATTAACCTCGACTTGGGCAAGTGTATTGAGGATTTCTTGACGGGTATTGTTAATGAGGTCAGAAAGGGAGCCGTCTAATTGCTTAACTGCAATGTTCATAGCCTTGTCTGTCTTGGCACGGATGATATCCATTACCGCTTCAGCCTGTGTCAAATCCACACGACCGTTTAGAAAGGCGCGCTTGGTAAATTCACCGGGTTCTGCCAACCGAGCTCCTTCACGGATAGCCAGTTGGAGAATTTCATTGGTCACTGCAATCCCACCGTGGGTGTTAATCTCGATAATATCCTCACGAGTGAAGGTCTTTGGAGACTTCATAGCTCCAACCATAACCTCGTCCATGACCTTCCCTGTCTGAGGGTCAACAATGTGACCGTAGTTAAGAGTGTGGCTAGAAACCTTGCTCAAGTCTTTTCCTTTAAAAATCTTTTGCGCAATCGCAAAACTATCTGTTCCGCTTAGGCGGACAATACCAATGGCCCCTTCGCCTAGTGGAGTAGAGATAGCAGCGATGGTATCAAATTCACGTGTAATCATAATGTTTCCTTTAATTAATTGCTCTTTTCTTGGAATATTCCAAGTTTCTTTTCAAATTGTAACAAATTTGGACTATTTCTTCAATGGATGCTACTTGGAGATTGAAAAAGCCTAAGCATTTCTGCTTAAGCTAGCTTATTTGGTGCGCATTTCTCCTTGTGGGAAATAAGTTCCTTCTGGCATGTCGTTGATGATGACATGGACAGCAGATTGAGGTGCTCCAGTGTTGCGGACAACCGCTTCCGTGACTTCTTTAGCAAGAGCTTTCTTTTGCTCGAGCGTGCGTCCTTCAAATAAATCGATGCGTACAAATGGCATAATAGCTTCCTCCACTAGTTTTGATTTCTTCTATTTTACCACATTTTGCCGTTTAAAGCTTAAGAAAATTATGATATACTAGAATGTAGCAAAAATTTAGAAATGGACGTGAAGCAAGAAGCATGGCACAGTTGTATTATCGTTATGGGACCATGAACTCTGGTAAGACCATTGAGATTCTCAAGGTGGCCTATAACTATGAGGAGCAAGGAAAAGGTATTGTGATTATGACCTCGGCTCTGGATACGCGTGACGGTGTTGGCTATGTGTCGAGTCGAATCGGTATGAAGCGCCCTGCTATTGCGATTGAGGAAACGACGGATATCTTCGGCTATATCCGAGACCTACCAGAAAAACCTTACTGTGTATTGGTCGATGAAGCCCAGTTTCTCAAGCGTCACCATGTTTACGATCTAGCTCGTGTTGTTGATGAGTTAGACATACCTGTCATGGCTTTTGGCTTGAAAAATGACTTTCGTAACGAACTGTTCGAAGGTTCCAAATATCTATTGCTTTTAGCAGACAAGATTGACGAAATCAAGACCATTTGTCAGTATTGCAAGAAAAAGGCGACCATGGTCTTGCGTACTCAGGATGGACTGCCCGTTTATGATGGCGAACAGATCCAAATCGGTGGGAATGAGACCTATATCTCGGTTTGCCGTAAACATTATTTTGCCCCTGAAATCAATAAGGAGAATGAAGAAAAATGAACATCTATGATCAACTACAAGCTGTAGAAGACCGTTATGAAGAACTAGGAGAATTGCTGAGTGACCCTGATGTCGTTTCAGACACCAAGCGTTTCATGGAGCTTTCGAAAGAAGAGGCTTCAACTCGTGATACGGTGACAGCCTACCGTGAGTACAAACAAGTCCTTCAAAACATCGTTTATGCCGAAGAGATGATTAAGGAATCAGGCGGAGATGCGGACTTGGAAGAAATGGCTAAGCAAGAACTCAAAGATGCCAAGGCTGAAAAAGAAGAATACGAAGAAAAACTAAAAATCTTGCTCCTTCCAAAGGATCCAAACGATGACAAGAACATCATCCTTGAAATCCGTGGAGCCGCTGGTGGAGACGAAGCAGCGCTCTTCGCTGGGGATTTGCTAACCATGTACCAAAAGTATGCGGAAGCCCAAGGCTGGCGCTTTGAAGTCATGGAAGCTTCTATGAATGGTGTCGGTGGTTTCAAAGAAGTCGTTGCCATGGTTTCAGGTCAGTCTGTTTACTCTAAGCTCAAGTACGAATCAGGTGCCCACCGTGTGCAACGTGTACCCGTGACAGAAAGCCAGGGCCGTGTACATACTTCGACAGCGACAGTTCTTGTCATGCCTGAAGTGGAAGAAGTAGAATACGATATTGATCCAAAAGATCTTCGTGTTGATATCTACCACGCATCTGGTGCTGGTGGACAGAACGTCAATAAGGTTGCGACTGCCGTGCGTATCGTTCACTTGCCAACCAATATCAAGGTGGAGATGCAGGAAGAACGTACCCAGCAGAAGAACCGTGAAAAGGCCATGAAAATCATCCGTGCGCGTGTCGCTGATCACTTTGCACAAATTGCACAAGATGAACAAGACGCTGAGCGTAAGTCGACAATCGGAACTGGGGACCGTTCAGAACGAATCCGTACTTATAACTTCCCACAAAACCGTGTCACAGATCACCGTATCGGCTTAACCCTCCAAAAACTAGATACGATTTTATCTGGTAAATTGGACGAAGTTGTGGATGCCTTGGTGCTCTATGACCAAACGCAAAAATTAGAAGAATTAAACAAATAATGAAATTAGCTCAATTATTTTCAGATTTTGAAGAAGAGTTGATAAGACAAGGAGAGGAAGCAGAAAGCCTCTCTTTTGTCTATCGAAGCCTGAAAAATCTATCTTTTACGGATTTTGTCTTTGCTCTTCAGCAGGAAGTGACGGAAGAGGAAGAAGTTTTTGTTAAAGGAATTTTCCAACAGTTAGCAGCTCACAAGCCAGCTCAGTATATCATTGGACAGGCAGATTTTTATGGAATGCAGTTAAAAGTTGATGAGCGGGTTTTGATTCCTCGTCCAGAGACAGAAGAGTTGGTGGAGCTCATTCTAGCCGAAAATCCTGAGGCGACTCTTTCAGTTCTGGATATTGGAACAGGTAGTGGAGCTATTGCTCTAGCTCTAGCAAAAAATAGACAAGATTGGTCAGTAACAGCAGCGGATATTTCCCAATATGCTTTAGATTTAGCTAGCGAAAATGCTAAAAATCAAAAACTTAATATATTTTTTAAAAAATCTGATTGTTTTGCAGAAATTTCTGAAAAATATGATATAATTGTATCCAATCCACCCTATATCTCTCGTGAAGATGAGTCAGAGGTTGGCTTGAATGTTTTGCATTCAGAGCCTCATCTAGCTCTCTTTGCAGATGAGGATGGCCTAGCTATTTACCGTAGAATTGCGGAAGATGCAACAGACTATCTCAAAGATGGTGGTAAGATTTACCTTGAAATTGGATACAAGCAAGGTCAAAGTGTTCCTGAACTTTTTAGGAAACATATTCCTGAAAAGCATGTAAGAACACTTAAAGACCAATTTGGTCAAGATAGGATGGTCGTGGTTGATGATGGACAGGATTAGACAAGAGTTGAAAAAGGGCGGAGCTGTCGTTCTGCCTACAGAGACGGTTTACGGTCTCTTTGCCAAGGCGTTAGATGAAAAAGCAGTTGATCATGTTTACCAGCTCAAACGTCGCCCTAGAGACAAGGCACTCAATCTTAATGTGGCCTCTCTAGAGGACATCTTGCACTTTTCAAAGAATCAGCCAACTTATCTACAAAAACTTGTAGAGACCTTTTTACCGGGTCCCTTGACCATTATTCTCGAAGCCAATGACCGAGTTCCCTATTGGGTCAATTCTGGTCTCGCGACTGTTGGATTTCGGATGCCCAGTCACCCCATTACACTAGATTTGATTAGAGAGACGGGACCCTTGATTGGACCGTCTGCCAATATCTCAGGTCAGGCAAGTGGCGTAACCTTTGATCAGATTCTAGAGGATTTTGATCAAGAGGTTTTGGGGCTGGAAGACGATGCTTTTCTAACTGGACAGGATTCTACTATCATGGACTTGTCTGGAGATAAGGTGAAAATCTTACGCCAAGGGGCGATTAAGCGAGAAGATATTCTTGCTCGGTTGCCAGAGATTCCTTTTGAGGAGGCATAAAATGCTAAGAAATTTAAGAGAAACTGATGTGAAAGCCATTTGTGAAATTAACCAAGAAGCCTTAGGCTATTCTTTTAGTCCAGAGGACACGGCTAGTCAACTAGCTAGATTATCTCAAGATGAACATCATTTCCTACTTGGCTATGAGGATGCAGCTAGTCATGTACTACTTGGATATGTCCATGCTGAGGTCTATGAATCCCTCTATTCCAAAGCAGGCTTTAATATCTTAGGATTAGCGGTGTCTCCTCAAGCACAAGGGCGAGGTATCGGTAAAAGCTTACTGCAAGGGGTGGAGGAAGAAGCAAAAAGACGTGGTTATGAGTTTATCCGCTTAAACTCTGCCGATCATCGTCTGGGTGCTCACGCATTTTATGAAAAAGTTGGTTATACTTGTGATAAAGTGCAGAAACGGTTTATTCGCATCTTTTAGTTTGTTTTCTTAAACTAAAGGACCTGTCACACTATAAAGGAGAAGACCTATGATTTTTGACAAAGATGATTTTAAAGCATATGATGCTGATCTATGGAATGCTATTGCCAAAGAAGAAGAACGCCAACAAAACAACATTGAGTTGATTGCTTCGGAAAACGTAGTTTCCAAGGCTGTTATGGCAGCTCAAGGGTCTATCTTGACGAATAAATATGCCGAGGGTTACCCAGGACGCCGTTATTATGGTGGAACTGATGTAGTAGACGTGGTAGAAACTCTAGCTATTGAACGTGCAAAAGAAATTTTCGGTGCTAAATTTGCCAATGTCCAACCTCACTCAGGAAGCCAAGCCAACTGTGCGGCATACATGGCCTTGATTGAACCAGGTGATACTGTTATGGGGATGGATTTGGCAGCAGGTGGACACTTGACTCACGGAGCTCCTGTCAGCTTTTCTGGTCAAACCTACAACTTTGTTTCTTATAGCGTGGACCCTGAAACGGAACTCTTGGACTTTGATGCTATTTTAAAACAAGCCCAAGAAGTAAAACCAAAATTGATCGTAGCAGGTGCTTCAGCCTATTCTCAAATTATCGACTTTTCAAAATTCCGTAAAATTGCAGATGCTGTTGGGGCTAAGCTCATGGTAGATATGGCCCACATCGCTGGTTTGGTTGCAGCTGGTCTACACCCAAGTCCAGTGCCATACGCTCATATCACGACAACAACGACCCACAAAACCCTTCGTGGCCCTCGTGGTGGTTTGATTTTAACCAATGATGAAGAACTAGCTAAGAAAATCAATTCAGCAATTTTCCCAGGTATTCAGGGCGGTCCTTTGGAGCATGTTGTGGCTGCTAAGGCTGTTTCCTTCAAAGAAGTTTTGGATCCAGCTTTCAAGGAATATGCTGCTAATGTTATCAAAAACAGCAAGGCTATGGCGGATGTCTTCTTGCAAGATTCTGATTTCCGTATCATTTCTGGTGGGACTGAAAATCATCTCTTCCTAGTGGATGTGACTAAAGTTGTAGAAAACGGAAAAGTTGCTCAAAACCTGCTGGATGAAGTCAATATTACCCTAAATAAAAACTCAATCCCTTACGAAACCTTGTCACCATTCAAGACAAGTGGGATTCGTATCGGAGCAGCAGCTATTACTGCACGTGGATTTGGTGAAGAAGAAAGTCGCAAAGTGGCTGAACTCATCATTAAAACCCTTAAAAATGCAGAAAATGAAGCTGTCTTAGAAGAAGTGAGAAGTGCAGTTAAAGAATTGACAGATGCCTTCCCATTATACGAGGACTAAAACTTTTATGGACATTTATATTAAGAAAGCCATTATTCACCAGTTCAGTCCGGATGATACCGAGCTGTTCCTAGCGGATAAGTTTCTCAATATTACTCCAAAAATCGAAGAATACCTGCGTAGAAAAATTGAACGTGTGTATTCAGATGAAGCCAAGACTGGGATTTTCGAGGAAGAAAATCCCTTCTTCAATCATATCACAGACGATTTGTTGGAGACATCAGTAACACTGGCTAATCTCTGGAAAGAAGAGTTCAGTATTTCTGAAAACCTCAAGACCAATGACTTGATTTTTGTGCAATTTTCTAAAGAAGGCGTGGAACATTTCGCTTTCTTGCGAATTGCCCTGCGGGAGACACTGACTCACCTCGGTGGAGAAGTTGATAATCCAATCAAGCTAACTCAGAATAACCTGCCTGGATTTGGAACAGGGGCTGATGAGGCCTTGGTGGTTAATCTTCAGAGTCGCAAGTATCACCTGATTGAAAAACGAATCAAGTACAACGGGACTTTTTTGAACTATTTTTCAGAAAATCTCCTTGCAGTAGCCCCTAAGATTTCACCTAAGAAATCCATCAAGGAGCTGGAAAAAACGGCCCAGAGAATTGCTGAAACCTTTAACACAGATGACTTTCAATTTCAATCCAAGGTCAAATCAGCTATTTTTAACAATCTGGAAGAAAGCAATGAATTATCGCCTGAGAAATTGGCCAACGACCTTTTTGATAACAATCTGACTGCTCGTTTGAGCTTTATTGACCAAGTCAAAGAAGCCGTACCAGAACCAGTTCAATTTGATGAAATTGATGCCAGTCGTCAATTAAAGAAATTTGAAAATCAAAAACTCTCCTTGTCGAATGGAATTGAACTCATCGTTCCCAATAATGTCTATCAAGACGCCGAGTCTGTCGAGTTTATTCAAAATGACAATGGAACCTACTCTATCTTAATCAAAAATATCGAGGATATCCAAAGTAAATAATGTTTAAACGAATTCGAAGAGTGCTTGTACTAGCAGTCTTCCTTTTTGCTGGCTATAAAGCTTACCACGTTCACCAAGATGTCAAACAAGTCATGACCTATCAACCCATGGTGCGAGAAATCTTGAGTGAAAAAGACACCCCAGCAAACGAAGAGCTTGTGCTCGCTATGATTTATACCGAAACAAAAGGAAAAGAAGGCGATGTTATGCAGTCTAGTGAGTCTGCAAGCGGTTCAACCAACACCATCAATGATAATGCCTCTAGCATTCGGCAAGGCGTTCAAACTCTGACAGACAATCTCTATCTGGCCCAGAAGAAGGGTGTTGATGTCTGGACAGCTGTTCAAGCCTATAATTTTGGACCTGCCTATATCGATTTTATCGCCCAAAATGGCAAGGAAAATACCTTGGCTCTGGCCAAACAGTACTCTCGTGAGACTGTTGCTCCCTTGCTTGGCAATACCACAGGAAAGACTTATAGTTATATTCACCCCATTTCCATTTTTCATGGTGCAGAACTCTATGTAAATGGTGGAAACTATTATTATTCTAGACAGGTGCAACTCAACCTTTACATCATCAAATGTTTCACTCTCTTTTCGACATCTGGCTAGCCCAGGTGTTTTTGTTATAAGTTTTCTTTAAGATAGATATATTACTCTAGAAAGGTAAAGGAGGAAATTCCCTATGAGAAAGAAACTCTTTCTGACTAGTGCTGCGGTCTTGTGGGCGGTAACAGCTATGAGTAACGCCCATGCAGCAACAGATGTGCAAAAAGTTATCGATGAAACCTATGTCCAACCTGAATATGTCCTAGGTTCTTCTCTATCTGAAGACCAAAAAAATCAAACCCTTAAAAAACTAGGTTACAATGCCTCAACAGACACCAAAGAACTCAAGACCATGACACCTGATGTCTATTCTAAAATCATGAATGTGGCCAATGACTCTAGTTTACAGTTGTATTCATCAGCCAAGATTCAAAAACTAGGTGATAAATCGCCACTTGAGGTCAAGATTGAAACACCAGAAAATATCACTAAGGTGACTCAGGATATGTACCGAAATGCAGCCGTAACTTTGGGTGTGGAACACGCCAAAATCACTGTAGCAGCACCTATTCCCGTTACAGGAGAAAGTGCTTTAGCAGGGATTTACTATTCGCTAGAAGCTAATGGAGCCAAGGTGCCGCAAGCCAATAAAGATTTAGCTCAAGAAGAGTTGAAGGCTTTGTCTGATATCAATGCTGAAAACAAGGATAAAACGGGCTATGATGCTAATAAATTAAACGTTGCCCTAGCGGATATCAAGTCAGGACTCGCCAAAGCGAAAGAAAGCAAGGGAAATCTGACAGAAGAAGATGTCCGTAAAATTGTTGAAGATACCTTAAAAAATTACAAACTTGATCAGGTTATAACAGGAAACCAAATCAATATCATCATCAATTTTGCTTTGAATCTCTCAAAGAGTGATATCCTCAGCAATACAGACTTCACTAAAACCTTGAATGACCTGAAACAAAGTATTGTTTCACAAGCTGGCGACAGTTTTAAAAATATCAACCTTAACTTTGATGCTGATAAGGCGCTAGAGGACGGCGGTAATTTCCTAAGCTCCCTCTGGCAAGCCATTGTCAACTTCTTCAAGAGTTTTGGTTCTTAAGAAATTTCATGGTATAATAGATGGTAACCGTAACGTTGCCGTCTTTTTTGTCGGCCAATAGAAAGAGAAAAGAATGTTAAAGAAAAATGATATTGTAGAAGTTGAAATTGTTGATTTGACCCATGAAGGTGCAGGAGTGGCCAAGGTGGATGGTTTGGTCTTTTTTGTAGAGAATGCTTTACCAAGTGAAAAAATTCTCATGCGTGTCCTCAAGGTTAATAAAAAGATTGGTTTTGGGAAGGTTGAAGAATATCTTGTCCAGTCACCACACCGTAATCAAGATCTAGATTTGGCTTACCTGCGTTCAGGAATCGCTGATTTAGGTCATCTTGCCTATCCAGAACAGCTTAAGTTTAAAACTAAGCAAGTCAAGGACAGTCTATACAAGATTGCTGGAATTGCAGATGTAGAGGTTGCTGAAACTTTAGGTATGGAAAATCCAGTCAAGTACCGCAACAAGGCGCAGGTGCCTGTTCGTCGTGTTAATGGTGTCTTGGAAACAGGATTTTTCCGTAAGAATTCCCATGAACTCATGCCTTTGGAAGATTTCTTTATCCAAGATCCTGTGATTGATGAGGTAGTAGTAGCCCTACGCGACTTGCTCCGTCGTTATGATTTGAAACCTTATGACGAAAAGGAACAGTCCGGCTTGGTTCGGAATCTTGTGGTGCGTCGCGGGCATTACTCAGGTCAAATTATGGTTATTTTGGTAACAAGTCGTCCCAAAGTTTTCCGTGTTGACCAATTGATTGAACAATTAATCAAGCAATTCCCAGAGATTGTGTCTGTTATGCAAAATATCAATGACCAAAATACCAATACGATTTTTGGTAAGGAATGGCGCATCCTTTATGGACAAGACTTTATCACTGACCAGATGTTGGGAAATGACTACCAAATCGCTGGACCTGCTTTTTACCAAGTCAATACTGAAATGGCTGAAAAACTTTATCAAACAGCCATTGACTTTGCTGAATTAAAAGAAGATGATGTGGTTATTGATGCCTATTCTGGTATCGGAACGATTGGTCTTTCTGTTGCGAAACATGTCAAGGAAGTCTATGGTGTTGAGGTAATTCCAGAAGCGGTTGAGAATAGCAAGAAGAATGCCCAACTGAACCATATTTCAAACGCCCACTATGTCTGTGATACAGCCGAAAATGCCATGAAGAATTGGCTCAAGGAAGGAATTCAACCAAGCATTATCCTAGTGGACCCACCAAGAAAAGGACTCACAGAAAGCTTTATCAAGGTAAGTAGCCAAACAGGAGCTGACCGGATCGCCTATATCTCATGTAATGTCGCAACCATGGCACGTGATATCAAACTCTACCGAGAATTGGGATATGAATTGAAGAAAGTACAGCCGGTGGACTTGTTTCCACAGACGCACCATGTTGAGTGTGTAGCTTTGCTGGTAAAAGCGTAAAAACCTTGAAACAAAAGAAATTATGAAAAGCCTTGATTGTAAGGCTTTTTTTAATATATGAGGAAGTATCAGACTGAGAGCAGAAGTTGAGTGTTTTGGTCCGATAGGTGGTGTTATTGAGTTTATATTTCCTGTTACACGTAGGGGGTACAGTTATTACCTATGAGCATGGTTTTATGGAAATTAATGCATCACCTCTTATATATGAAACTTAGGTAATATTTGGTCTTGGGGAAATTTGTAATTGTTGTGATGAATTTCTTAACAAAGCTTGAGTTTTAATTTTTAAAACATTAAGAGTAAAATTATGATTGTTTATTTGAAAATTTTATGATAGAATGAGATTGCAATATTGAATCTTCTGTTATCGGGAATAGGGGTTCGACTCCCCTCCTCATCATTTGCTGCTAACCGATGTATCAGACTCCTCAACCTTATTTTTATTGGTCACACAAGTGACTGTAGAAATGCTTATAGACTTAGTAAGTGATTGCTTATTCAATGTATTGAATGTAATGGAGGGCAAGATTATGATAACAATAATTTCGCAGGGTTCAAAATTTCTAATGTGTCTCGTCGCAGCGGTGAGGAGCTTCGGTAGCATTTATGCAAAGCTAGCGAGACACTACAAAAGAGTATTGCAAATAGTGGGATACTCTTTTGTAGTGTTATATAGATTGGGATTATATTTTGACTGATGCTTTTTTAAATGTGTTAATAAGTGAGAGTATTAGTCCTGATATAAAGGATGTAATGCTTTCGCAGACTGAACTTTTGATGTTTTTAATGTGAGAAGGTTAGATTAATACAGTATTTTTTGGTAAAACTTGATACAATTATAAAAATTCTTAGGGTGGCTATATAGTCATCCTTTTATTAGTTTATATACTGGTATTGTAAATTTTAAGTAAGGAGTAAATACTATGAAGTTTATGTTTTAGGACAAATATAAAAAAGCAAATCGCATTATAAAACATGTACAAGCTAAGGAATTAACGCATATGTCTGATAGATTACTAGAAGGTTACAGTCCAGAATTTATTTCCAAAGAGTTAAGAGAACAGGAAATACCAGGTTGCACAGGTAAAGCAAAGTGGTGCCCAAGTGCTATATGGAAGATGCTTCAAAATGAAAAATACAAGGGTGATGCTTTACTTCAGAAAACCTATACCGTTAATTTCCTGACGAAGAAAAGAATTGATAATGATGGACAAGTTAATCAATACTATATCGAGAACAATCATGAACCAATCTTAGATAGAGAGAAGTGGGAGATTGTTCAGTTAGAAATAGCAAGAAGAAAAAAATTTAGAGAACAACATAAGCTCCAATTTTATATCATACAAAAGGAAAACAATCCTTTTACAACAAAAGTATTTTGCGCCAAATGTGGTTCAGCATTTGGTCGAAAGAACTGGACGACAAGTCGTGGTAAACGGAAGGTTTGGCAGTGTAACAATCAATATAGGATCAAAGGCCAGATTGGATGTTTAAACAATCATATAGATGAAGAAATGCTTGAGAAAGCCTTTATGAAAGTAGTTGAACTGCTACAAGATCATAGATCTGATGTGGTAGCTAAGTGGCAAAAGCTAGAGCAGGGAGCAAATCTTCTCCATAAGCACTATGCAAAGCAGATGTATCAGATACTAGATTTAGATAAATTTGATGGAGTTATCATGAATCGAGTTCTCGACCACATCAGTATTTCAGAAGCTGGACAAATTGTAGTAACTTTCCTTGAAGGAACTGAGGTAGATTTATAAGAGACTGTTACTGGGAAGTTACAGTCTTTTTAGTGGGTTAATGGTATAATGAGATTATAAATGTGGATATTGTTTAAATTCTCTGGAGGACGCATAATGTTGAATTTAGTAAAAGGTCACCAAGTTAGCTTGGTAGAAAACCTGTTTGAATCATTTACAAAGTTAACTGAACATCATTTGATGGCGAATGTACACGCAGAAAAAATATTAGAGGTTTTTCAACACTTTATTGCGATTCATGATGAGCCCTTGTTTTTTATTTTGGAATTGCCTGTCAGTATTGATAGAGAAAAAGTGATAGAAAAGAATATTATCAAGGAATCTCATAAGGATGTTTATTATATTGATGGTTGTTCAAGAGAGGAATGCCTAGCACTGTTGATTAGATACGGTGATTTACTTGTTAATGATGGACTAAGTAAGTTTGGATTTGGTGGGCATAAAAGTCATGATGAGATCATGCTTGATAGCTATAATGTTGTGACAATTTATAGTAAAGAACTATCGAAATTTAATGACTTTTTTGAACCTCATAATATTCAATTTGTAGAAGAACTAGTGACAGCTTGGGGAACTTTTTCTAAGACTTCACCAGGAATCTCTGAAATCTATGAAAGTAATGGAAAAACTGTTTATGATTTGCCTGTAGAATTAGCTGAATGGGGAATATACTTAGTTGAAACTCGAACCGAATAGGCATAACTATAGGTTAGAAATAGGATATTTCAGTTCCTCTAATACTCCAAATTTAACTTTAGTCAATTTGTAGAAGGAAAAGCAAGATGTAAGCACATATCGAGGTTTTGGGACTACTGGAGAAAAAGATATAGTCTACCGTTTCAGGGTTTACAAAAGGCTTGATATTAAGCCTTTTTTGAATTTTGAGTGAAGTATAAATCTAACAGTCTGAGTTGAGATAGTATTATTGATAGCAGTAATGTCTGAAATTTATTTCCACATACTCAGTGGAGGTTCAAAATGTTCCTGCATGTGAGGTGTCTGTGGGAATAGTTTTGGCCCCCCTTTTTTATTTTCAGATATCACTATGATGGTTTGTGGAACTATTTTTCTTATATGGTAGGATAGGTATCAGAGTGAGTAGAATACCCTATAGGTATGTGTTTGTTTCCATAGACTAGGAGGTAATGGGAATAAACATACCCACCTAGCTATGGGGATTTCTCATAGCTTTTTTACTTTCTTCCTTGACAATTGAGCAACTGTTCAACTATTATCGATTATTGAGGTATAAGATGTCATTTTTTTCATCTCTATCACCAGTAATGCAAGCTTTATTAGCTGGCTTATTCACCTGTTTTGTACCATTATCGGTGCTAGTTTGGTCTTTTTTGTCAAAACCATTCATCAAAAATTCATGGATATGATGATGGGCTTGGCAGCGGGTATTATGACGGCAGCTGCAGTCTGGTCTTTGCTTGTCCTTTCATTTGGCTATAGCCAGTCAATGGCTGCAAACAGATTTTACTGGTTGCCGACGGCTGTTGGTTTTTATTGTCGGGGGCTTAATTATCCGCTTTATTGATTATTTGGTTCCCCACCTGCATTTGAATCAACAGATGAGTGATAAGGAAGGGATTTTGAATCCCCAAAGACCCTTATCAAAGACCATGCTGCTTTATCTGGCGGTAGTGATTCATAATATACCAGAGGGCTTAGCAGTTGGTGTGGCAAATGCCACAACTGGACTTTCCTTTACGTGGATGAGTGCCCTTGGATTAGCCTTGTGAATTGGTATCCAAAATATTCCAGAAGGCTCTGCCTTGTCCTTGCCGCTACGGGCAGAAGGGCGAAGTAGGAAATCAGCTTTCTACTATGGCGCCATGTCAGCGATTGTTGAGCCGATTGCAGTTGTTTTAGGGGCCTATGCTGTTATGTCTATGCCCCAGCTACTATCTTATGCTCTCTCATTTGCGGCAGGAGCCATGATTTATGTTGTAGTGGAAAAACTTGTGCCAGGTGCTCAAGAACACAAGAATACCGATATTGCAACAGGTGAGTTTATGGACGGATTTCTAATTATGATGTTACTTGATACAACTTTAGGATAGGAGGAATACAAAATATGTCACAGTGTTTAACAGCTTGTAATCCAGATTTAATTCAAGGGGTCCATGAGACGGAGTTTGATACCGTTACATTGCTAAATATGTCCAATTTTTTTAAGGCGATTTCTGATCCAACTCGTTTGCGGATTTTACAAGCAGTACGGCAAAAAACAATTTGTGTCGGAGACTTAGCGATTGCGTTACAGATGACCAAATCTGCTATTTCTCACCAACTACGCTATCTGCGGGACTGCCAATTGGTCAAGGGGGAGAAAAAAGGAAAGATGACCTATTATGAACTTGCGGATAATCATGTCGCATCAGTCTTGTCTTTGACACTGAAGCATTTGAAGGAGGAAAAACATGAAGAAAGAGTATGTACTTCGAGGAATTGACTGTGGCAATTGTGCTGCTAAGATTGAACGTGCTGTCAATCAATTGGAGCAGGTAGAATCTGCCACTGTCAATCTGATAGCTCAAAAGCTGATTTTGGAAACAAAAAGCGAAGATGGGATAGATAAGGAAATTATTGACTTGGTGGATGCTATTGAACCTGGAATCGAAGTGATCAGTGAGAAAAAGGAAGAGGCACTTCCAGAAAAACGAGATTGGGCGAAAGAGCTGCTACTTGCTGTTATGATTCTATTTGCCTTCGGCTTTTTCTTGCCAGAGGAGTATTTCTGGATTCGTCTGGTCTATTATCTGACCCTATATATCATTATCGGCCATAAGGTTCTTATCAAGATGGTTCAAAATATTCAACGTGGTAATCTTTTTGATGAAAACTTTTTGATGAGTATCGCGACCTTAGGAGCCTTTCTCTTGGGAGAATTTCCAGAGGCAGTAGCCGTCATGCTTTTTTATCAGATTGGGGAGTATTTCCAAGATAAGGCCACCTCTCAATCTCGTCAGTCCATTGCACGATTGATGGATATTCGGTCGGATAAGGCTTGGAGACTAGAGGGGGGAGAAACCGTTCAAGTAGACCCTGAAACAGTAAGGGTTGCGGACCATATTTTAGTTAAGCCTGGGGAGAAGGTGCCCCTAGATGGTCTGGTCAGAAAAGGTCGTTCTATTCTGGATACGTCAGCCTTGACAGGAGAATCACTGCCTAGGGAAATTGGCGTTGGTGAGGACATTACAAGTGGTGTGATCAATTTGACTAGTCCATTGGTAATTGAAGTGAGAAAGACTTTTTCGCAATCAACGGTCAACAAAATTTTGGAATTAGTTGAAAATGCAAGCAATAAAAAAGCGGAGACGGAACGGATGATCACACGTTTTTCGCGTGTGTATACACCAGTGGTTGTCGGAATCGCTTTTCTGCTTGCAAGCCTGCCTCCCTTGCTTGGTTTAGGGGAGTGGTCGACTTGGCTTTATCGGGCACTTACCTTTTTAGTCATTTCTTGCCCTTGTGCTCTTGCGGTTTCGGTACCAATGAGTTTCTTTGGCGGGCTAGGGGGAGCATCTAAATTAGGTGTCTTAGTGAAAGGTGGAAATTATTTAGAGGCTCTTGCCAAGTTGGATACGGTCGTATTTGATAAGACGGGGACAATTACAAAAGGTATCTTTGCGGTAGATACCGTTGTCAACGCAGAAGGTATCGAGGATAATATTCTGTACCTCGCTGCCCATTTGGAAAGCTATTCCAATCATCCAATCGCAAACTCGATTCGAACAGCCTATGGACAGGAAGTGGACGAGAATAGGGTGAGTCAGATTACCGAGCTACCAGGGCAGGGCATGTCCGGTAGGATAGATGGCAGACAGCTCTATCTTGGGAATGCTAGATTAATGGAAGTTCAAGGGATTGCTTATCCAGCTATTGACAGCACAGGAACAGTTCTCTATTTGGCAGAGGACAGTCACTTTTTAGGCTATTTCCTTATCACAGACCAAGTGAAGGAGACGAGCATCGAGGCCTTGAAGGATTTACAGGCGGTCGGAATTAAAAAAACGGTTCTCCTTTCAGGTGATCGTCAGGCAGTGGTTGATGAATTTGCACAGCAATTTGCCTTCAATGATGCATTTGGAGATTGCTTGCCTCAGGATAAGGTGAGTACATTTGAGGAAATTCTGACTCAGTCTCAGCAGGCTGTTGCCTTTGTTGGAGATGGAGTGAATGATGCACCGGTTCTTGCTAGGGCAGATGTTGGTATTGCTATGGGAGGGCTAGGTTCGGACGCAGCCATTGAATCAGCAGATGTTGTACTGATGGATGATGACCTTGGAAAACTTCCTCAAGTCATTCGACTGGCTAAAAAGACAGTCAGAATAGCTCGGCAAAACATGACCTTGGCTATTGTAGTTAAACTAATTTTCTTGGT
The DNA here is from genome assembly GCF_003943935.1 of Streptococcus mitis. Classification (GTDB taxonomy): domain Bacteria; phylum Bacillota; class Bacilli; order Lactobacillales; family Streptococcaceae; genus Streptococcus; species Streptococcus mitis_BK. Next base: position 62,959 of record NZ_RJOB01000008.1, read on the forward strand.
TCTAAGTGGATTGGGAATTTCTAATATGTGGGAGGCAATCTTTGCAGATGTTGGTGTAACGCTACTGGCAGTATGGAATGCATTGAGGACCTTGAGGATAGATACCTCCACTTTGTCAAAGTAAGTGAACAAACAGAGCGATATACAAGTTTTTGTATAATCGCTTTTTTAAACTATGATATGGGCTTTAACGATTTTAACCTAAATCTAGTAACCGTTGAACGTGCATCAATAGAACACACTATGACCATCAACAAGAACTACGTTACTTTCATTAAGGGTATTTTCTGGTAAATTTCAAAAATAAAACCTTGATTTTGCGCCATTTCTTTTTTTCCTTCCCGAAGGCGCGGGAGTACACCCCTTTTGTTAAGGATTTATCCCTTTTTAAATAAAAATAATACAAGTAGGACACTTCTAAAAGTGATCTACTTTTTTTAAATATTTTCATTCTAAAGTTTAATTTTAAACAACAACTCTATCACTTTCGTTATATAATATAGATGTTGACTAACTCCACACATTGAGTGTGTGAGTTTGTTAGTGAAACGCAGTTAAACCTCAAAAGGTTCCCTGAACCTTTTGAGTTCCACAGACGCACCATGTTGAGGCGGTAAGTTTGCTAGTCAAGGAGTAAAACGACGAAGATTAGCATTTACTTCCGCCCATGCGATAGCTGTCCGTGATTGACAAGTGCTAGCACGCAGACAGAACGGAGATAGCGAACCGCTGAGTGTGTCGCTCTGCTCGTAAAAGCTTAGAAACCTTTGAACGAAAGGGATAATGAAAGCCTTGATTGCAAGGCTTTTTGCTTTATGGTGGGTAAGTATCAGAGTGAGAAAATTTTTGGAATGAGTAGAAGTGATAGCTAGAAATTATCAGTTTCTATTTCCATTTACCCTGTGGGTACGTGTTTGTTTCCATTGACAAGGAGTTTGTGGGAATAGAAATGTACCCACCTTGTTTGAATCAAGTGAAGTGTAGTTGAAGGAAATCTGTTGAAAGCAATACTTCATTTTACCGAATAAGTAATAATTTAGGCAACTTCAAATCGATTAAAAAAAACTATTTTAAAGGTTAAGAGTAGACAAAAATTGTCCACTCTTTTTTGCAAACTCAATTTATCAATAAATGAAATGAGGGAATGTAAAATGAAATATTTTGAGGTTGAGTTAGAAAATCCTGATGAATTTTTAAAACTACAAACAGAAGATTTTGTGAAAGCTAATCGCTTGCTACTAAGGAAGATAATCCAGAGCGTTACAGTCTATGAAGAAAACTTCGTCATATCCTTTAAATCTGGCATCGAATTGGAAGTATGAGTCTCATTCCATAACTTTTATATTGAACATATCATCTTTTTGTGTTATACTATAAATTGATATAAACAAAGATGTAGGAGGAACCGAAACTATGACAGCCTCAATGCGTTTAAGATAAGCTGGCAATAAAAAAAGCAGAATCTATACCCGATGATAGGCTTTTTTGTTGTGCTTATTTATACGATATTGAGCATTCATTAGTTACGGTGAGGATATTGGTTATTTAACTATACCTTTATTTAACTATGTCTTTAATATGAATGTTTCCAAATTGTATGTATGCAGACCAAAAGCCACATTGTGGGGTTTGGCCTGCATTTTTTATTGCCTAGAATGCTATTCAAAATAGAAATTCAAGCAAAATAATATGCAGGAGATAATATAAATGGAAAAATACAACAATTGGAAACGAAAATTTTATGCAATATGGGCAGGGCAAGCAGTATCATTAATCACTAGTGCCATCCTGCAAATGGCGATTATTTTTTACCTTACAGAAAAAACAGGATCTGCGATGGTCTTGTCTATGGCTTCATTAGTAGGTTTTTTACCCTATGCGATTTTGGGACCTGCCATTGGTGTGCTAGTGGATCGTCATGATAGGAAGAAGATAATGATTGGTGCCGATTTAATTATCGCAGCAGCTGGTGCAGTGCTTGCTATTGTTGCATTCTGTATGGAGCTACCTGTCTGGATGATTATGATAGTATTGTTTATCCGTAGCATTGGAACAGCTTTTCATACCCCAGCACTCAATGCGGTTACACCACTTTTAGTACCAGAAGAACAGCTAACGAAATGCGCAGGCTATAGTCAGTCTTTGCAGTCTATAAGCTATATTGTTAGTCCGGCAGTTGCAGCACTCTTATACTCCGTTTGGGATTTAAATGCTATTATTGCCATCGACGTATTGGGTGCTGTGATTGCATCTATTACGGTAGCAATTGTACGTATACCTAAGCTGGGTAATCAAGTGCAAAGTTTAGAACCAAATTTCATAAGGGAGATGAAAGAAGGAGTTGTGGTTCTGAGACAAAACAAAGGATTGTTTGCCTTATTACTCTTAGGAACACTATATACTTTTGTTTATATGCCAATCAATGCACTATTTCCTTTAATAAGCATGGAACACTTTAATGGAACGCCTGTGCATATTTCTATTACGGAAATTTCCTTTGCATTTGGGATGCTAGCAGGAGGCTTATTATTAGGAAGATTAGGGGGCTTCGAAAAGCATGTATTACTAATAACAAGTTCATTTTTTATAATGGGGACCAGTTTAGCCGTTTCGGGAATACTTCCTCCAAATGGATTTGTAATATTCGTAGTTTGCTGTGCAATAATGGGGCTTTCGGTGCCATTTTATAGCGGTGTGCAAACAGCTCTTTTTCAGGAGAAAATTAAGCCTGAATATTTAGGACGTGTATTTTCTTTGATCGGAAGTATCATGTCACTTGCTATGCCAATTGGGTTAATTCTTTCTGGATTCTTTGCTGATAAAATCGGTGTAAATCATTGGTTTTTACTATCAGGTATTTTAATTATTGGCATTGCTATAGTTTGCCAAATGATAACTGAGGTTAGAAAATTAGATTTAAAATAAACAATATTGGAGGAAATGTTATGGAATTAATATTAAAAGCAAAAGACATTCGTGTGGAATTCAAAGGACGCGATGTTTTAGATATAAATGAATTAGAAGTATATGATTATGACCGTATTGGTTTAGTAGGAGCAAATGGTGCTGGAAAAAGCACTTTACTCAGGGTACTTTTAGGAGAATTAACTCCCCCAGGATGTAAAATGAATCGTCTGGGTGAACTTGCCTATATTCCCCAGTTGGACGAAGTAACTCTGCAGGAGGAAAAAGATTTTGCACTTGTAGGCAAGCTAGGTGTTGAGCAATTAAATATACAGACTATGAGCGGTGGTGAAGAAACAAGGCTTAAAATAGCACAGGCCTTATCGGCACAGGTTCATGGTATTTTAGCGGATGAACCTACGAGCCATTTAGACCGTGAAGGAATTGATTTTCTAATAGGACAGCTAAAATATTTTACAGGTGCACTGTTAGTTATTAGCCATGACCGCTATTTTCTTGATGAAATAGTAGATAAAATATGGGAACTGAAAGATGGCAAAATCACTGAGTATTGGGGAAACTATTCTGATTATCTTCGTCAGAAAGAGGAAGAACGTAAGAGCCAAGCTGCAGAATACGAACAATTTATTGCGGAACGTGCCCGATTGGAAAGGGCTGCGGAGGAAAAGCGAAAACAGGCTCGTAAAATAGAACAGAAGGCAAAAGGTTCTTCAAAGAAAAAAAGTACTGAAGACGGAGGGCGTTTAGCTCATCAAAAATCAATAGGAAGTAAGGAAAAAAAGATGTATAATGCTGCTAAAACCCTAGAGCACAGGATTGCGGCCTTAGGAAAAGTAGAAGCTCCGGAAGGCATTCGCAGAATTCGTTTCAGGCAAAGTAAAGCATTGGAGCTCCATAATCCATACCCTATAGTCGGTGCAGAAATTAATAAAGTATTTGGGGATAAGGCTCTGTTTGAAAATGCATCTTTTCAAATTCCGTTAGGAGCAAAAGTGGCGTTAACTGGTGGTAATGGAATCGGAAAAACAACTTTAATCCAAATGATCTTAAACCATGAAGAAGGAATTTCTATTTCGCCTAAGGCAAAAATAGGTTACTTTGCACAGAATGGTTACAAGTACAACAGTAATCAGAATGTTATGGAGTTTATGCAGAAGGATTGTGACTACAATATATCAGAAATTCGTTCAGTGCTAGCATCTATGGGGTTCAAACAGAACGATATTGGAAAAAGTTTATCTGTTTTAAGCGGTGGAGAAATTATAAAATTGTTGCTTGCTAAAATGCTCATGGGTAGATATAACATCCTAATAATGGATGAACCCAGTAACTTCCTTGACATACCAAGTTTAGAGGCTTTGGAAATACTAATGAAGGAGTACACCGGAACTATCGTGTTTATCACCCACGATAAACGATTACTCGAAAATGTAGCAGATGTAGTTTATGAAATTAGAGATAAGAAAATAAATCTGAAACATTAAATTTAAGGTAGTCGCTGGTCAGTATAGTCTGTTCTGGTTGGCGACTCCATTGTTAAAGAGTATAAAGACTTTAGATTTTATGAATATTAAAAATAGGAACAGTCAATTGAACTGCTCCTATTTTTCTGCTAAATATATTGTAGTTTTCTTATATGTATAATGATAGATTAGCGGATTCTCATCTACGGTACTTACTTCAAATATGAAGAAGTGATCGCGGTTATCTCTGGACTTTTCCTTATTGAGGACAAAGTAATTCTTACGTGAAGTCGCCATTGTTTTTAGGATATCATCAGTTAGGAAGGTCAATGGAATATTCATGTTAGAGTAGCGGTAGAAGTCACGTTCAAAATCTTGGTAGCTCTCGCTATAATAGTCCATTTGTAGGTGATTACGCTGAAACTCAAGCTGATTCATAGAGCACCTCCTCGACAAGTTCAATACTAATAATGTCTTTTAATTTCAAATTGATGTGACCTGTTGTAGTTTTTATCAAAATGAAATCTTTGGTCAGACTTGGTATTGTTCCAGTGTAGGAAACACGCTTGTTTTTTTCAATCACTTGAATGCGTGTGCGTAGCTGCCCGGCGTATACTTGACTGAGGAGTAATAATTTCTTCTCTAGTGATAAGTCAGACATGTACGTTACTTTGTTTGTATCATCAGAGAGTGCTGATGCATGTTCAGATAGGAAAAAGCCCATCCATTTTTGCATCTTTGTATCCTGGTACTCTCTTGCTGATTGAAATGGTAAATATGAACGGTCAATCATATCAAATCCTTTCTATGCAGAGGCAAGGGTATTTTTATCAAATTGAATCGTAAAACCTTGAATTCCCCCACCTGTGTAACATTCTTTAAAGCGATTGATTACCTCAGTATAGATTATCACAGATGAGCTTGTTGGCTTAATGCTAAATGTAAATTCCAATGGTAATCGGTTTTCAGATTTAGCATGTACTAGTCGTATCGATATTTCAGTTGTTTTGAGTTTTCTCTGACGAAGTTTTGAAGTTGCTGTTTCAACGATTCCATGTAAAAATCTTTCAAGCATTTCAATATCATTACATCCTTTGCTACGGATTTCTGAAAATTGTACTGTATTTTTTTCTTGTTTCATTTTAATCCCTCCAATCCACCCGCGGAATGACCACCGATAAGTTTACTGCGTTCAATATTTCTGGAACCTTCAGTTAGGACGGTTCCTTTTTGTATGGCTAAAAAACCAAACTGTTCTCTGACAACATCAATAGCTGTCTGAAGTCTATTATCTTTTTCAATTTGTTCTACATCATCAAAGAGTGATAGTAGAGTATAGCTTTCATCTACGAAGCCACTATAAGATACACCAATTTGTCTCACTGCACCAGAGGTGTATTTTTTCGGAATAATACAAGTACATGACTCACCATTGTTTTGGGGAGATTTGCGGGTTCAATTTTATTCTGAGCATTTATAGATTTTTTCATCTCAGTCCTAGAATAGCCAATATGAATAGAAACGACAGTAGTCAATACTAGGGCTACTGTTCCGTTCCACAGTATCATTTAAAAATCATTTTCACACCCTTTCGTCTATTAGTATAGAAGAAAGCTCTCAGCACATGTTGAGGCGGTATCACTGCTTGTACGAGCTGATTAAACATGGGTGTAGCTAGTGAAAGTTCTACAGTAAGGAGTTTAAACATGAAATTCCATGAATTTGGTGATAAGAATTTGCCTCCTATTTTACTGATACATGGTGGTGGAAGTTCTTGGTGGAATTATCTTCGTCAAGCACGAATCTTGTCAGAAGAATATCGTATTATTCTACCCACTTTGAATGGCCACGGCGAGGAATATCAACTTGATTATGTTTCTACTGAAGATTCTGCTTTGGAGATTCTAGACTATATCAAAGCAAACTATGGTGGGAAATTGTTTGCAATCGGTGGTGTTTCACTTGGTGGTCAAATTGCCATGGAGCTTTTGTCTTTAGACAGTGAAATTGCTGAGAAGGCCATCATAGATGGAAGCCTCTGTATTCCTCAACCAAGTTTAGCTAAAATCAGCATCTTTCTAGTGTCTCTATTTGGTAAACTGATGTTCAATAAATTCTCTTGTAAACTTCAGTTAAGCATGATGAACAAACTCTATCCTAAACTGGCTTATCCAGAGGAAATAAAAGCTTATTATTTGGAAGATTTGCCAAGGACGCCTGTCAAAACATTGGTGACAATTTACAAAAACTATATGGGGCATTACAAGCTGAAAGATATGATTTCTGCTAGCAAGGCTCAGGTTCTGTATATCTATGGTGAAAAAGAATTGAACTGTGTGAAAGAATCAGCGAAATTATTTCATCAGCTACATTCAAATACAATTTTGTATGAAGCAAAAGGGTATAACCACGGTTATTTATCAGCTTACCTGCCTTATGAGTGGATTGATTTGGTGGTGCCATTTTTAAAGAGTGATTCATTAGAAATGTGTAACGAATCTGATATGCCATAAAGAGGAACCTTATGCTAGGAGCAATTATTGGAGATATTGTAGGTTCAGTTTACGAATGGAACAATATCAAAACGAAGGTTTTTTCTTTATTTTGTGAGGATTGTTTTTTCACGGATGATACGGTAAGTCCGAACCGTTGAATGTGTAAGTTTGTTAGTGAAACGAAGTTAAACGTCAAAACAATGAAACTAAAACTCCATTATTTTGATATGACAACCTAAATTGGTTTTAAGGAGGTGTTATATTGATAGAAAGCAGACCTGAGTTTGATAAAATCGCATCCTTTGATGAGTTCAATAAATACTATTGGTACCGTGATGAACTTTCACAGATATGCAAGTCATTAGGGCTTGAATATAGGGGTACTAAACAAGAACTCAATCATATTATTGAGCAGTACTTTAAGGGGAATTTGATTAAAAAATCATCAATAAAAAGGAAAAAGAAACAAGTAGAAGTCGTTGCCTTAGATACGCCCTTACTTGAATGTGGATTCTCCTATAATGCAGACTTTAGAGAATATTTCTCAACTTTAACAGATGTTTCGCCCTTTAAGTTTACTGCCGATATGGCGACTGCTTGGAGAAAAGTAAAAAGAGAAAATGATTTGAGTTTTACAATCCAAGATATGCTAAAAGTTTATTATGGAAATTCAGATTATGCCAAGTATGATCATTCGGTTTGTCAATGGAACCAATTTTTAAAGGACTTCTGTGCAGACGAAAATAGTCGTAACTACTCAAACAAGTTAAAAGTTGCATCTATTCTTTGGAAAGAAGTTAGAAATTCAAAAGCTGAAAAAATTTATTCAAAGAATCTTTTGACTGAATATGCTGATAAAATAAACGAGTATGGGAAGTAGAAAAATCAGTCTAAACCAATAGTTCACAAGGAGGTATCTGATGCTCGGAGCAATTGTTGGAGACATTGTCGGTTCTGTTTATGAATGGAACAATATCAAAACGAAGGACTTTCCTTTGTTTCGGAAGGACTGCTTTTTTATAGATGACACGGTTATGACCTGTGCTGTTGCAGAAGCGATTATGAATGGGGGACAAAAGGACGACTTTATTGATGCCATGAAGAAATATGGCAGACTGTATCCGAATGCTGATTACGGTGCTCGGTTTAATGCATGGCTAAAGAGCGATAACCGTTAGCCTTATAATAGCTTCGGGAATGGATCAGCTATGCGTGTTTCTCCATGTGCTTGGTTCATGGACTGTGATGTCTATGAGAGAACTGGTACGTGGCCATCATCTAGAGAACTTGCAAGTCTTTCTGCAGAGGTAACTCATAATCATCCAGAAGGTGTCAAAGGCGCTATGGCTACAGCTGATGCTATCTTTCTGTGTCGTTTTTACTTTGGTGCTCATTGTAGAGAGTACGAGCAACCAATTAACGACAATCCTACAGATTGTAAAAGACGCATTAAGGATTATATAGAGAAGACATACGGCTACAATCTATCTCAAACTTTAGATGAAATCCGTCCTAACTATCGTTTTAACGAAACATGTCAAGAAACTGTCCCTCAAGCCATTATTGCCTTTCTTGAGAGTAGAGACTTCGAAGATGCGATAAGAAATGCCATTTCCCTTGGTGGCGATAGTGATACACTTGCTGCAATAACTGGCAGCATAGCCGAGGCAGCTTATGGTATTCCTGATTGGATAAAAGATAAAGCCTTTTCTTACTTAGATGACCCCTTAAAGGGTGTAGTTAGACGATGGGAAAATAGAATAAAAGCGTATCAATCTCCAGTACGTCAGATTTCTCTTTTCTGAGTTTTCATTATATAATAGCATTATATGTAATGGTAAATGCAGCTACGCTAACATTTCTATTTAAAAATTAAGGAGTATTATCAATGAAAAAAGCAATGTTAATTATCAACCCTACTTCTGGTGGCGAGAAGGCTTTGGATTACAAAGATAAGCTGGAAAATAAAGCAAAAGAATATTTTGAGCACGTGGAAACCAAAATTACCGAAAAGGCGCTAGATGCAACACATTTTGCTGAGGAAGCTTCTCGTGAGCAGTACGATGCAGTGGTTGTGTTTGGTGGAGATGGGACTGTCAACGAAGTCATTTCGGGTATTGCTGAGAGAGAATACATTCCTAAGTTAGGGATTATCCCTGGTGGGACGGGTAACCTCATTACGAAACTGTTGGAAATCAATCAAGACATCGATGGTGCGATTGATGAACTGGATTTCAACTTAACCAACAAGATTGATATCGGTAAAGCGAATGACAATTATTTTGGTTATATCTTTAGTATCGGTTCACTTCCTGAGGCGATTCACAATGTTGAAATCGAGGACAAGACAAAATTCGGCATTTTAGCCTATGCTGTAAATACTATGAAGTCTGTCATGACGGATCAGGTCTTTAACATTAAGGTTGAGACAGAAAATGGAAATTATGTTGGTGAAGCTAGTCATGTTTTGGTTCTCTTGACAAATTACTTCGCTGACAAAAAAATCTTTGAAGAAAATAAAGATGGCTATGCCAATATTTTGATTCTAAAAGATGCTTCTATATTCTCTAAATTATCCGTTATTCCTGATTTACTAAAAGGAGATGTTGTCGGCAATGATAATATTGAGTATATCAGAGCGCGTAATATTAAGATCTCTTCAGATAGTGAATTGGAGTCAGATGTTGATGGCGATAAATCCGATAACCTACCTGTAGAAATCAAAGTCCTAGCTCAGCGAGTAGAAGTATTTTCAAAACCGAAAGAGTAAAAGATAAAAATTAGTTTATTATTCACAACGAAATTAAGTTCTATATCAACGATTGGAGGAGGAATGAATTCTCTATTTGATGAATTTCGAACAATTTGTTCTCATTTAAACCAAGTCGGGATCACTCCGACGCTCATGGGGTCCTTGGGTTTTGAATACCGTTCAAATGAAGAATGGAGGCCGTCTGACATTGACATTCATGTGCCTGGTGATCCTAGAGGTTGGGAAGCACCTGATCATCTCAGAATTTATGAGTGGGACAAGATAATGAAAGTGATGAAACACTTAGGCTACGCCTTAATAGATATTCATGAGCATGAATTCCAAAAAGATGGTCTGAGTGTTGAGTATGGAAGTATCGATTCTTTACCTGATTTTGCAGGAGTTTCGGAATCGGATATAGAGCTGATTCATCTCGAAAACATCACTTTTCGCATTCCAAATCTAGAACAGTTTTTAAGTATTTACAAGGCTTCTTCCCAAGATTCTTATCGAAATGAGCACAATAACAATAAGGATTTAAAAAAAATTGAGTGGCTGGAAAGACATTTGTAAATCATCATTTGAAAAGTAGCAAGTTGTAAGACTGGCTGCTTTTTTATTTATAGAACCAAACCACTCGAAACTATGGACAAATCTTGCAAATAAAATACGAAAGTAGTATACTAGAATCACAATTATGAAAACGTTTGCGTCGTAAATGCAACCAAGTAAATCAGGAGACAAATTGATGGAATTAAGTGCTATTTACCACAGGCCAGAGTCGGAGTATGCCTATCTTTATAAGGATAAGAAACTTCACATTCGGATTCGAACTAAGAAAGGGGACATCGAAAGCATCATCTTGCATTATGGGGACCCTTTTATCTTTATGGAGGAGTTTTATCAGGATGTAAAGGAAATGGCCAAGATAGCTTCTGATGCCTTATTTGACTATTGGCAGGTTGAAGTGTCAGTTGACTTTGCACGTATCCAGTATCTCTTTGAACTCAAGGATACAGAAGGTCAAAGTATTTTGTATGGCGATAAAGGGTGTGTGGAAAATTCTCTAGATAATCTTCATGCTATTGGAAATGGATTTAAGTTGCCTTATATACATGAGATTGATGCATGCCTGGTTCCTGACTGGGTTTCAGATACGGTATGGTATCAGATATTTCCTGAGAGATTTGCCAATGGAAATGCTCTATTAAACCCAGAAGGAACTTTAGACTGGGATTCATCTGTCACACCTAAGAGTGATGATTTCTTTGGTGGTGATTTACAGGGGATTATTGACCATCTGGATTACTTGCAAGACTTGGGTATTACTGGACTATATCTTTGTCCGATTTTTGAATCTACGAGCAATCATAAGTACAATACGACAGATTACTTTGAAATTGACTGTCATTTTGGAGACAAGGAGACCTTTCGTGAGCTGGTCGAGCAAGCTCATCAGAGTGGTATGAAAATCATGCTGGATGCTGTATTTAATCATATTGGTTCGCAATCGCCTCAATGGCAAGATGTTGTCAAAAATGGTGAGGAGTCCGCTTATAAGGATTGGTTCCATATCCAACAATTCCCAGTGACGACTGATAAGCTAGCCAATAGGAGAGAGTTACCCTATCATGCTTTTGGTTTTGAGGACTATATGCCTAAGCTAAATACAGCCAATCCTGAGGTCAAGGACTATCTTTTAAAGGTTGCGACTTATTGGATTGAAGAGTTTGATATCGATGCTTGGCGTTTGGATGTGGCTAATGAGATTGACCATCAGTTTTGGAAGGATTTTCGCAAGGCAGTTTTAGCTAAAAAGCCTGATCTTTATATTTTAGGAGAAGTCTGGCATACTGCTCAGCCTTGGCTAAATGGAGATGAGTTCCATGCGGTCATGAATTATCCTTTATCTGATAGCATCAAAGAGTATTTCTTACGAGGAATTAAGAAGACAGACCAGTTCATCGATGAAATCAATGGCCAATCTATGTATTACAAGCAGCAGATTTCAGAAGTGATGTTTAATCTTCTAGATTCGCATGATACAGAACGTATTTTATGGACGGCAAATGAAGACGTTCAACTGGTTAAATCAGCCCTAGCCTTTCTCTTTTTACAAAAAGGAACACCGTGTATTTATTACGGAACCGAGTTAGCTTTAACCGGAGGACCAGACCCAGATTGTCGACGTTGTATGCCTTGGGAACGTGTATCAAGTGACAATGATATGCTGAATTTCATGAAGAATCTAATTAATATTAGAAAACAAGCGTCAGCAACCATTCAGCATGGCAGGTATAGACTAAAAGAAATCAAAGCTGATGTATTAGCCATAGAATGGAGTTACGATAACCAAATCCTCAAAGCCATTTTCAACCAGTCCAAAGAAGATTACCTTTTAGAGAAGGAAACCGTAGCACTAGCAAGCAATTGCCGAGAATTGGAAAATCAGCTTGTCATCTCTCCAAAAGGTTTTGTGATTTTTCATTAAAGAGCAATTATGAGCGACAGGAAAATTGTAGTATAGAGAGCATTTTACAAACAGACTATTTGTCGTCTTGCTACAAATGATATATAATTTAACTTAAAGAAAATAGGAGGATTTATCGAATGGAATTAAAAGATTTTACAGAAAAAGAACAGGAAATGATTAAGAAGGGACTTACGACGTCTAAGATTAGTGACAAGGAAACTGCTGAGAAAATTCTTGCACTAGTACCACAAGACTTGATTAAGCGAATCCCGTTTTTCGTCAGAAAACACGCTACAACACGGACGATTAAACGCATTTCAATTGAACACCCTGAGCTCTACGCTGCAGCTCAAACAAGTGGTGAGATTCCAGAAAAAGAACGCGAAGAATTGCGTCAGATTATCACAACTATCTTTGAACAAAAGATGAATAAGCATAGTATTAAGTAATTGGATGAGAACATTTTTTATTGGCGGTTTGGGAAGCAATGTCTATCATAGCAAGGATTTTNTTCAAGAACTAAATTCACAGGTCTATTTTNTAAATCCATATGAAAAGCGTCTTCGAGATGAAACAGAATTGAAATCATGGTTTAAAAATGAGATTGTAGAGGAAGAATCTATCTGTCTGATAGGTCATTCTCTTGGAGGAGATTTAGCTCGTTATCTCGCATCGGAATTTGAAGAAGTAAAGAAACTGATTCTTTTGGATGGTGGCTATCTAGATTTAGATAAGATTTTACCTTTAGATACAGAGTTAGAGGAAACTAAAAACCATATTGAATCTCAAGTCGTTTCGGACTTAAATCTTCTTATTTCTAAAGAAAAATCCGAAGCAAAGCATTGGTCAGAAAATATGGAGAAAGCCGTAAGACAGTCCTATCACTGGAATTCTGAGTATAATAGATATGAGTTAGCTATAAATTATGAAAATATAGAAGCGATCCTCCGTCTACGAAGGAAAATACAAGCTTTTAAGAGAGAAGTGGGGGATACCTTGTTTATTAGTCCTCGCTATCCTAATGAAGCTAGATGGAGAGAGGAAGCCCTAAAAGAATTGCCAGACTGTTTTGATACTATTTTTTTGGAAAACTTCGACCATGAGCTTTATACTCAAGCACCTAAAGAAATCGCTAGTCTGATTAATGAGTGGCTCGCTTATTCATACCGAATCATTGATTGATCTGTTATAATCAACATAAGATTAAAGTTTACTTAAATTTAACCAAAAAACGAACAGGCTCTTTTTCTGTCATTCAGAAGAGAACTTGTTCGTTTTTTTCTTTCAAAACACTCGATACACGTAGGGATTTTCTGGTTTATCGATTTTGGTAAAGCTGTCAATTTCCAAGGTTGGGAGATTTTGTTTGAGTTCTTTATGGTAGTGATTGATTAGTTTTCCTTTGGCCGTTATCCAGGTGTTGTTTTCATATTGCCGGGTATTTCCCTTGGTCAGTAATCCATAGACACCTGAATCCGCGATACAATGAATAATGCCGAAGCGGAACAGAAATTGGCTATTAGAATGACTGGGGTCGTTATAGACAAAGCCAGTGAACTGGACTGTCTTGCCCTCAAACTCATCTGGATAGTCGTAGATGGCTTCCATGACTTCCATATAGTTTTCATTCGTAATCTGAATGCTATCTTGAGACAAGTATTTATCCGCCGCCGTTCTCATTTCCTTTTCATAGGCTGTTTTTGAGAAATAAGAACTGGTGTCTGGTTTCAAATATTGGCTTGTCGTCCCTTCGCTGGTCTGAATGGCTTGATCCGTTCCTTCTGATAGCGGAAAATGATAGCCTTTAGCAGAAACGGTCTGAGAATCCAAGCTAACAGTTGGAAAAGTTAAACCGACGACAATCGGAATGGCCATAAGAGCAATACTTGTCACCTTGGCCAAGCGACCGTTCAAATGACTGTGAGTTTTGACTTGCTTCATCCAGATATACAATTGAACTATTGCCAAGATAAAGGAAAGTACCATAGAAATATAGGCAAGATAGGAATAGTGCATGTTGATGTACTGGTTTAATTTTCCTGACAGATGGAGATAAATGGTCAGTTCAAAATAGCCAGCTAAAACTAAAAATCGAATCATAGGATGACTCCAATCAAGAGAGAATAGACTAAAACGACCAGAGTTACAATCGTTATGAAGTGACTGATAAATCGTGCTTTCAAGTAATTTTTCATCATGAGAATATTTTTAATATCCAGCATTGGGCCGATTACAAGAAAGGCCAGAACTGGTGCCAAGCCGAAACTTGAGAGAAGAGAAGCACCGATAAAGGCATCCGCCTCACTGCAGAGAGAGAGAAGAAAGGCCAAAAGCATCAAGAGCAGGATGGCAAAAATAGGGGTTGCACTGATAGAGGTCAGAATCCGAGTCGGAACGTAGACCTGTATTATAGAAGCAAAGAGACAGCCAAATACCAAATAACGTCCCGTATCAAAAAATTCATCAATGGCCTGCACAAAGACCTGAAAAACTTTTTTTGCAGGGCTTAAGTGAGAAAAATCATGCTCATGACAGGCCAGACGATTTTCGTTTTGAATCGGTTCTTGCCAGAAAAATCCTAGAAAAATCCCAAGTATCACAGCCACAAGAATGGAACCCAGAGCTCGTAATAGGGCGACATGGAAGGAGTTGCCAAAGGCAGAATAGGTCGCAAAAAGAACAATGGGATTGATAACAGGTGCTGTTACAAGAAAAGGAACAGCCGTGTAACTGGGGACCTTCTTTTCCAGAAAACGATTGATAATGGGGACGATTCCACATTCACAAGAGGGAAAAAGTATCCCGACGAAGGTACCAAAAAAGATTCTCCCCCAACGATTTCGAGGGAGAAAATGATACACCTTATCAGGTGTGATATAAACCTCAATTAACCCTGAGACAATGCTTCCTATCAGAACGAAGGGAAGGGCTTCAATGATAATGGAGAGAAAAATAGCCCCAGTCTGAAGCACACTAGACGGGAGTTGTTGGAAAGCAGTCATCTAGTTTTTCTTTTCTGCTTTGGCTTTTTTCTCTTTGTCATCAGGGAAAGTAACTTGTTTCAAATCAGGGAGTTTCGCAAACTCCTCAAACATCTTATCCAAGTCATCAGTTTTTGTAAATTTTACAGCCATAGGTGTACCTCGATTCTAAATTCTACCTCTATTATACTATTATTTTGAGGAAAAGGGCGTTTTTTAATTTGTTTTCGATAGTTGAAAAGGATTGGAGCAAGCCTTCCAGCTTGTGGTATAATAGATTTATGGATAAAAAATATGAAAAAATCTCCCAAGATTTGGGAGTGACTTTAAAGCAAATTGATACCGTTCTAAGTTTGACAGCTGAAGGGGCGACTATTCCCTTTATCGCGCGTTATCGCAAGGACATGACTGGTAGTCTGGATGAGGTGGCGATTAAGGCCATTATTGACTTGGATAAAAGTCTGACCAACCTCAACGACCGTAAGGAGGCTGTCTTAGCTAAGATTCAAGAACAAGGTAAGTTGACCAAGGAATTGGAAGAAGCTATCTTAGCTGCCGAAAAATTAGCAGACGTTGAAGAACTCTATCTTCCTTATAAGGAAAAGCGTCGTACCAAGGCAACCATTGCCCGTGAAGCAGGGCTCTTTCCACTTGCTCGCTTGATTTTGCAGAATGTAGCTGACTTAGAGAAAGAAGCTGGGAAGTTTGTCTGTGAAGGATTTGCGACAGGGAAGGAAGCTTTGGCTGGTGCAGTTGATATCTTGGTCGAAGCCTTATCGGAAGATGTGACACTGCGCGCTATGACTTATCAGGAGGTGTTGAGACACTCTAAACTTACTTCTCAAGTTAAGGATGAAAGCCTTGATGAAAAGCAGGTTTTTCAGATTTACTATGATTTTTCTGAGACAGTTGGAAATATGCAAGGTTATCGTACCTTAGCCCTCAATCGCGGGGAGAAACTTGGTGTCTTGAAGGTCGGTTTTGAACATGCGACGGACCGTATTCTTGCCTTCTTTGCTGCTCGTTTCAAGGTGAAAAATACCTATATTGATGAAGTTGTTCAGCAGTCAGTTAAGAAAAAAGTCTTGCCTGCTATCGAGCGACGCATTCGGACAGAATTAACTGAAAAGGCAGAGGAAGGAGCTATACAACTCTTTTCTGACAATCTGCGCAATCTCCTCTTGATTGCTCCGCTGAAAGGGCGCGTGGTTCTTGGATTTGACCCTGCCTTTCGTACAGGTGCCAAGCTAGCTGTCGTTGATACAACTGGAAAAATGCTGACGACTCAAGTCATCTATCCTGTCAAACCAGCCTCTGCTCGTCAAATCGAAGAAGCCAAGAAAGATTTGGCAGACTTGATTGGTCAATACGGCGTGGAAATTATTGCCATCGGAAATGGGACGGCCAGTCGTGAAAGTGAAGCCTTTGTGGCAGAGGTTCTTAAAGATTTCCCTGAAGTCAGCTATGTTATCGTCAATGAAAGTGGTGCTTCTGTCTATTCTGCCAGCGAACTTGCTCGTCAGGAGTTCCCAGACTTGACTGTTGAAAAACGCTCTGCTATCTCTATCGCCCGTCGTTTGCAAGATCCTCTTGCAGAATTGGTCAAAATCGATCCTAAGTCAATCGGTGTAGGTCAGTACCAGCACGATGTTAGCCAGAAAAAACTGTCTGAAAGTCTGGATTTTGTCGTGGATACCGTGGTGAACCAAGTCGGTGTCAATATCAATACAGCCAGCCCAGCTCTTCTTTCCCACGTTGCTGGGCTTAATAAAACCATTTCTGAAAATATTGTCAAATACCGTGAGGAAGAAGGAAAAATCACTTCACGCGCTCAAATCAAGAAGGTTCCTCGTCTGGGAGCCAAGGCTTTTGAACAGGCCGCTGGTTTCCTCCGTATCCCTGAAAGTAGCAATATCCTTGACAATACAGGGGTTCACCCAGAAAACTACACTGCCGTCAAGGAACTCTTCAAAATCTTGGATATCAAGGAACTGAACGAAGAGGCCCAAAGCAAACTCAAGTCGCTTTCAGTCAAGGAAATGGCGGTAGAGCTAGACCTTGGTCCAGAAACTCTTAAAGATATCATTGCAGACCTTCTCAAACCAGGTCGAGATTTCCGTGATTCCTTTGACGCACCTGTGCTTCGCCAAGATGTCCTAGATATTAAAGACTTAGTGGTTGGGCAGAAGCTAGAAGGAGTGGTGCGTAATGTCGTTGACTTCGGTGCCTTTGTTGATATCGGAATTCATGAGGACGGTTTGATTCACATATCCCATATGAGTCGCAAATTTATCAAACATCCCAGTCAAGTGGTGTCCGTCGGAGATTTGGTGACCGTTTGGGTTAAGAAAATCGATACTGAACGGGAAAAAGTCAATCTGTCGCTCCTGGCTCCAAATGAAACTGACTGATTACGTCAAGCAGGTTTCGCTAGAAGACTTTGGAAGACCTTTTATCCATCAAGCCCAGTGGAATTCTCGTCTGCGAACGACAGGTGGGCGATTTTTTCCAAAAGATGGGCATTTGGATTTCAATCCTAAGGTTTATGAGGAACTGGGTTTGGATGTTTTTAGGAAAATTGTCCGCCATGAACTCTGTCATTATCACCTCTATTTTCAAGGGAAGGGCTATCAACACAAGGATCGGGATTTTAAGGAACTTTTGAAAGCAGTGGATGGATTACGCTTTGTACCATCCATGCCTAATAGCAACTCCAAGGCCATCAAGCTCTATCGTTGCCAATCCTGCCAGCAAACTTATCAGCGTAAGCGCAGAATTGATACCAAACGCTATCGCTGTGGACTTTGTCGAGGAAAGTTGCTACTAGTAAATCAGCCTGAGGACTGATGAAAGCCGAGCCTACCCGTGATATACTATGACTAACCTAGCAGAAAGAGGAAATAACATGAATAGTAAATTTTATAAAATGAGACGAAATCGCATGATTTCAGGAGTTCTGGCAGGTCTTTCAGACAAGTGGAACTTTGATGTCACTCTTGTTCGTTTCTTGTTTGCCATTTTTACAGTCGCAAACTTTGGACTCGGTGTGATTATCTATATCATCCTAGCTTCTGTCATGCCAACCAAGGAAGAAATCGAAGCAGAAATGTACGGAACAGGCCCACGCAAACGCAAAGAAGCCCAAGCCATTGACGATAATGAAGGATGGTTTTGGTGAGGTAGAAACAGTTATTTTACTGTTAGTCTATGAATTCGACTAATCTATTTTAACATTTCTTGAACCCTTGTATCCGCAAGGGTTTTCTTCTTACTCTCTTTTTATGGTAAAATATTTTTAATGAAATGACTACATTCCCCCCAATCTTACAAAAATGTAAGATTAAAGTCTCTTTTGTAAGGTTAGGTTATGGCAAGCGGTCTTTTTTTGATGTAAACTAGACTCATAAAGAACAAAGGAGTAACATCATGAAACAAATCTTACAGAAGAAAACAAGAAAACCAAGCCACAAAGATATCGAGCGCGTTCAGCTGGGATGCGCTATGATGCAAGCAACATTTCATTTGATGGGATATTAAGAAAGGAGATTCTCATGACACTTTTAGATGTAAAACACGTTCAAAAAATTTATAAAACTCGTTTTCAGGGCAACCAAGTAGAGGCCCTCAAGGATATTCACTTTACCGTGGAAAAAGGTGACTACGTTGCCATCATGGGTGAGTCTGGTTCTGGTAAATCAACTCTTCTCAATATTCTAGCTATGCTGGATAAACCAACTCGTGGTCAGGTTTACTTAAATGGAACTGACACCGCAACCATTAAAAATTCACAGGCTTCTAGCTTCCGTCGTGAAAAGTTGGGTTTTGTCTTCCAAGACTTTAACTTGCTAGATACTCTGTCTGTTAAGGACAATATCCTGCTTCCACTTGTCTTGTCAAGAAGACCTATTACGGAGATGATGAAGAAATTGGTGGTGACAGCTGAGAATCTAGGCATCAACCAATTGCAAGAGAAGTACCCTTACGAGATTTCTGGTGGGCAGAAACAGCGTGTAGCAGTAGCCCGTGCCATCATCACAGAACCTGAAATTCTCCTTGCAGACGAGCCAACAGGAGCTCTTGACTCCAAGTCCTCTGCAGCCTTACTTGATGTCTTTGATGAAATCAATGAGCGCGGTCAAACCATTCTCATGGTAACTCACTCAACAGCAGCAGCTAGCAGAGCTAAACGTGTACTCTTTATCAAAGATGGCATTCTTTACAACCAAATCTACCGTGGAGAGAAGACAGAGCGTCAGATGTTCCAAGAAATTTCTGATACCTTGACTGTCATGGCAAGCGAGGTGAATTAGTATGTTTCGATTAACCAATAAGTTAGCGGTATCGAACTTGATTAAAAACCGCAAACTCTACTATCCTTTTGCGCTGGCTGTTCTCTTGGCAGTCACCGTCACTTATCTCTTTTACTCCCTAACTTTCAATCCCAAGATTGCGGAAATCCGTGGAGGAACAACCATTCAGGCTACACTTGGATTTGGTATGTTTGTCGTCACCCTTGCGTCAGCCATTATCGTCCTCTATGCCAATAGTTTTGTCATGAAAAACCGTTCTAAGGAACTGGGAATTTATGGCATGTTGGGATTGGAAAAGCGTCACCTGATCAGTATGACCTTTAAGGAGTTAATGGTATTTGGGATTCTAACTGTTGGAGCGGGTATCGGTATTGGAGCCTTGTTTGACAAGTTAATTTTCGCTTTCTTGCTCAAACTGATGAAATTGAAAGTTGAGCTGGTCGCTACCTTCCAAATGAATGTTGTCATTGCAGTACTTGTTGTCTTTGGATTGATTTTCCTAGGCCTCATGTTCCTGAATGCTCTTCGAATCGCGCGTATGAATGCCCTCCAGCTTTCTCGTGAAAAAGCTAGTGGTGAGAAAAAAGGTCGTTTCCTACCTCTACAAACCATCCTTGGTTCCATTAGTTTAGGGATTGGCTATTATCTTGCCCTTACAGTAAAAGATCCCCTTACAGCCCTAACAACCTTCTTCCTAGCTGTTTTGCTGGTTATAATTGGCACCTATCTCTTGTTTAATGCAGGGATTACAGTCTTCCTACAAATTTTAAAGAAAAACAAAAAATACTATTACCAACCAAATAACCTTATCTCAGTGTCCAACTTGATTTTCCGTATGAAGAAAAATGCGGTTGGACTAGCAACTATCGCTATTTTGTCAACAATGGTCTTGGTAACCATGTCTGCAGCGACTAGTATTTTCAATGCCTCAGAAAGCTTTAAAAAAGTTCTAAATCCTCATGACTTTGGGGTTTCAGGGCAAAATGTTGAAAAAGAAGATTTGGACAAACTCTTAAGTCAGTTTGCAAGCGACAAAGGTTATAATATCAAAGAAAAAGAAGTTCTTCGTTACACTTACTTTGGTGTTGCGAACCAAGCAGGAACCAAGTTAACCCTTTTTGAAAAAGGACAAAATCGTGTCCAACCCACAACAGTTTTCATGGTATTTGATCAAAAAGATTATGAAAATATGACTGGTCAAAAACTGTCTCTATCAGGAAATGAGGTCGGACTCTTTGCAAAGAATGAGGGAGTTAAAGGACAGAAAGCTCTAACTCTAAATGATCATCAATTTTCTGTAAAAGAAGAATTTAATAAAGATTTCATTGTGAACCATGTCCCAAATCAGTTTAATATTTTGACTGCTGATTACAATTACCTTGTTGTACCTAATTTACAAGCCTTTTTGGACCAATTCCCAAATTCAGCTATCTATAATCAGTTTTACGGTGGTATGAATGTAAATGTCAGCGAAGAAGAACAACTCAAGGTCGCTGAAGAATATGAAAAATACCTCAACCAGTTTAATGCTCAATTAAACATGGAAGGTAGCTATGTTTACGGTAGTAATCTATCAGATGCTAGTGCTCAGATGAGTGCCCTCTTTGGTGGTGTCTTCTTTATCGGTATTTTCCTATCCATTATCTTTATGGTCGGAACTGTTCTGGTCATCTACTACAAACAAATTTCTGAAGGATATGAAGACCGTGAACGCTTTATTATCTTGCAAAAAGTCGGTTTAGATCAAAAGCAAATCAAGCAAACCATCAACAAACAGGTTTTAACTGTTTTCTTCCTTCCTTTGATTTTTGCCTTCCTACATCTAGCATTTGCCTACCATATGCTTAGTCTGATTTTAAAAGTGATTGGTGTAATAGATACGAATATGATGTTGATTGTGACCTTGTCTATCTGCGCTATCTTCCTCATCGCCTATGTGCTGATTTTCATGATTACTTCAAGAAGTTATCGCAAGATTGTGCAAATGTAAAAAAAGATACCTCGACTTCAAAATCGAGGTATTTCTTGTGTTTTAAATGCTGAAAAGTTGTCCTAGCAAAAAGGTAACTCCCATGGTCAAGAGGCCAATAGCGAGATTCCGAATCATAGCTGTTTTGGTTGGGGCTTTTCCAAGTTTGGCACTAGTGTAACCAGTGAGAAGAAGGGCCACACCGACGATAAGGACGGTAGCAGGGATGCGGTATTCACTTGGGAAAATGGTCACTGACAGCATTGGTGGTAAGCTACCAAGGAAAAAGGAAATAAAGCTAGAGATGGCAGCATGCCAAGGATTGGTAAACTCTTCATACTCAATCCCATATTTTTCCTCTACCAAAGCCTTGAGTGGATTATTTAAAAAGGCTTTGTTGGTGAGAAGTTGGGCTGATGTTTCACACTCGCCATTTTGAATATAGGCAGCGTAGAGAGACTTTTTAGCTAGCTCCATATCTTGGTCTAGCAAGACTTGCTCACGCACAACGGCCGCTTCCTCGGTATCTTTTTGAGTTGAAACGGATACATATTCTCCACCAGCCATTGAAAAGGCACCTGCCAAAATAGCTGCAAATCCTGATAAAAAGATAATCCAGATATTGCTCGTGGCACTGGCAACCCCAATAACCACACCAGCAATGGAAATAATTCCATCATTGGCACCAAGAACACCCGCACGCAGGATATTTAAACGACCTGCAAAATTTGAATCAATTTCATGTTTTATTTCTGACATACAATTCTCCTTTTTATCCAGTATAAAGGAAAAATATAAGGAAATCAATCTTTTAAAAGTATCTGAAAAAAGTTGCACGATTCTAATGAAAAGAGCTTTTCTGTTTAAGCTTTATCAATAAAACATGCTATAATAGTTGCAGAAAGGTTGGTATTTATGGCTAGGATACTGGTTATTGAAGACAATAGTGACATTCAAGAGATTTTGCGAACTCTTCTTACTGAGGAGCATGAGGTGATTCAAGCCTTTTCTGGTACAGAAGGAATCATGCGTTTTGACCAAGGGGGAATTGACCTCGTTTTGCTTGATATCATGCTTCCTGGGAAAAATGGGGATCAGGTTTTAAAAGCTATCAGGGAACAAAGTCAAATTCCAGTCATTATGCTAACGGCTTTGAGTGATAAGAAGTTAATCAGTCAATATCTCTTAGACGGTGCCAATGATTACCTCGTCAAGCCTTTTGATTTGGACGAAGTCTTTGCCAGAGTTACTGTTCAACTACGCCAAAGTGTAGAAAAACAGCCTATGGAAATAGGAAAAACTGAGAATATGCCACTAAACTTGAAAAATATCCAGTTTGATGCAGAAAGTTTTGAAATCAAAAATAGTCAGGAAACCATTCGTCTTGCTAAGAAAGAATGCTTAATTCTCCAAACTCTCCTCAAACATCCTAAGAAAATTTTCACCAAGGAAGAACTTTATGAATTGGTCTGGGAGGAGAGCTATCTACCTGGAGATAATACCCTCAATACGCATTTGAGTAATCTTCGTAAAAAATTAAACCAGCTTGACCCAAATCAAGAATATATTGAGACCATTTGGGGAGTTGGGGTAAGATTAAAAGGAGACAAGCAATGACCTACATGATAATCTTTGTCCTTCTGGTTCTCCTAATCATTTTATCGATTACATTGATTCGTTACCATCTAGCACTTGAAATCCTGAGTCAACAGATTGAAGACAAGATTCTCACAGGTAGTATGAAAAGAGTAGGAGTCAGCATTTTTTCCAAACATTTTCTACAGCTCTACAAGCAGATTGAGAATCTATTTCAAGAAGTGGAACAATCTCGGTTGGTAATGAAAAGGGAAAAGCAGACTCTGGATATGGCCATCAGTAATATCGCCCATGATATTCGGACACCTTTGACTATCGCTTCAGGCTACACCCAACAATTGATGAAGTCTCCTGAAGACAAATCAGAAACCTTACAAAAAATAGCCCAGCATCTTGATTTAGTTTCCAAACGTTTGGAGGCTCTCCTAGAATACCGTCGTTTGATGGAAGGAGCTGTCAAACCGAAACTGGAAGAAATAGATTTCTCAGCTTTTATCACCAAAAAGACTTTGGCTTATTATGATGTTTTTCAGGCGGCAAATATCACGCTTGATTTTAAGGTTGAAGCTGGTTTAAAAACGAGGACTGATGAAGACTTGCTGGATCGTATTTTACAAAATCTGCTTGGGAATGTCCTCAAACATGGCAAGGAAGAAGCGCGTCTATCTTTGCGAAAGGAAATGGAACAGCCTGTCTTAGAGATTGCAAACCTTGTCAAACAGCCCATCAAAAAAATAGAAAATCTCAGCAACCGTTTTTATTCTGAAAATCTATCAGACACCGAAGAATCCTCTGGTTTAGGCCTTTATATCACTGAGGAATTATGTCATCTTCTCGGTGCAGAGATGAAACTAAGCACAGATGGCAAGTGGTTATCGGTTTTCATTTATTTTTAACGAAATAAACCTCCTCTGTAGGCTAGAGGAGGTCGTTTTTTATAGACTTTTCTTTTTGAAAACTGCCAGTCCACTTAGATTAAAGATTACAATAACAGCTAAGGTAACTATAAGTGTATAGAAAATGGATTCACTATTAGCAGTCATAGCATAGAAAAATTGCAATGATAAATATGGCAAAATTTTGATACTTGGGAAAATGAGCATTGGCATAGAAAGTAAGATAGAGCTGACCAAATAACCAATAAATACTGCAAGATAAGAGTGACTAACATAGAGAATGAAGGAAACAATGGAAAGCCAAGCAAGAAGGCAAAGGAATTGAAGGGAAATGGTTATCAGTAGATTGCCAATAAAGCCATTAGGCATGGTTCCAAATCCATTTAAGATAGTTGCTGGAATAAAGGCAATCACAAGGCTGATGATAAGTTGCAAGAGTGCAATACAAGCCACTACAAAGGCTTTGGCAAGGAAAAACTCTGTACGAGAAACCCCTACTGTCAAACTATTTTTATAGAGCTTTCCGATTAAATCAACACCGAGAACGAGACAAGTTAGAATAATACAGAGAAAAACGAGGTTTGAACCTTGACTAGATGCGTTAATCAGGGCTTGTACACCGTCCCAACCATGGGTTGGAATTTCTGGCTCTTCTGTCTGGATTGCCATCAGATGGCCAGTAGCTCCAATACTTGCGCCCATTAGCATGAGAGAAAAGAGAATGAACTCTGTAATCCAGAATCCTTTGGAACGGAAAAGACGGTAAAAGTCTGCTTGAATGGTATGTATCATGATTTTTCTCCTATTCGACCAATTGAGTGAAGTATTCTTCTAGATTTTGACGGGCGTAGTAAATCTCGTCAATAGCGACATCTGCCAAGGTTAAGTCCTTAAGAATCTGTTTAACATCTTGTTCCTGACCAAAGATGTGGATTTCGTTTTCAGGATTGACAACCTTGAACTGGAGCTGGATTTGTTCTTTCAATACTTGGCAAGCTTTCTCTTTATCAGCTGTCTTAAGCACAATATAATCCTCACTTAGTGTTTCAAATTCAGCTTTGCTGATTTCACGGATAATCTTGCCTTGATCTAAAATACCAAAGCGATTAGCTACGAGATAGAGTTCTGACAAGATATGGCTAGAGATGAGAATGGTTATCCCTTTTTCTTGATTGAGCCGTTGAATCATGAGTCGAAATTCTTTGATACCAATTGGGTCAAGTCCATTGATAGGTTCATCCAAGATTAGGAAGTCTGGTTTTGAGAGAAGAGCAATGGCGATGCCAAGTCTTTGCTTCATTCCAAGAGAGAAATCTCGAAAGACTTTTTTACCTGTATCTGACAAGCCTACATAGTCCAGCGTCTCTCGAATGACTTGATCAGCATTTGGAATATGACGAATCATACAGTAATATTTCAGATTTTGATAGGCTGTTAAGTGATTATGAGCTACAGGTGATTCGATCACTGAACCTACTCGAGATAGAGCCTTGGTCCACTCATTTTCCGTTTTGCTGGAGAAGAGGGAAACAGTTCCCTTATCCGCAAAGAGTAGTTGCGTAATGATTTTTATTAAGGTGGTCTTCCCAGCTCCATTCTTCCCGATAAGTCCATAAATATCTCCCTCTCTTATCGTTAGATGAAGATCTTGAAGAATAGTTTGTTTGGCAAAGTTTTTGGACAATCCATGAATATCAAGTACTGTTTTCATGATTCTCTCCTTTTGATTTATTTTGATAACTTTAGTATAAAGCATAGAAATCAAAGAAAGCTCAAGCATTTCTAAAGAGTTTCTAAAGTTTTAGGAATTCTTAAATATCAAAACCCAGTTGACATGAACTGGGCTTCTTAATTATAGAATATACTTCTCAATAGCACGCGCAACGCCGTCTTCTTCGTTGCTGGCTGTAATGTCATCAGCTAGGGATTTGACATAATCACTGGCATTTCCCATAGCAATGCCAAGGCCTGCAAACTGGAGCATTTCGATATCGTTATTGGCATCGCCCATAGCCATGATTTCTGAGGAATCAATCTTCAAAATTTCAGCTAGTCGAGAAAGAGCAGTAGCCTTTGTCGTTCCAAGTGGCATGGCTTCATAAATGACAGGCTGTGAACGAACTCCACTAAATCGTTGACAGAGTTCCTCAGCAAAACGCTGCTCAAAATCGTCTGTTTGGCTCTCTGTTCCTAAAAACATACCTTGGAACATACGATACTTGCCACTGGTCGCTTCTTCAAGGGAAATTTCAGTCAGGTCTGAAAAGACTAGCTTGGCATCATTTTGAATGATTTCATTAGGCTTGCCACCGAGAACAAAATAGTGCTCCTCATCAAAAAGAGTCAACTGAACATCACTTTTTTCAGCTAGGTCATAGAGATATTCAATGTCAGCTGGACTTAGTTCTTGCCAATCAACTAGCCCCCAGTCACTGGTCTGGTGAGTTGAACAACCGTTGTTGACAATGACATACTCATTCTGGAGGTCAAGTCCCAGTTTTTGATAGTAGGGGAGGACGCCAAAAAGCGGGCGACCTGTACAGAGAACTAGTTTGACACCTTTTTCGATAGCTTGGTGAATAGCAGTAATGTGAGCTTGTGGAATTTCCTTGGCTTCATTGAGGAGGGTTCCGTCCATATCCAAGGCTAGTAGTTTAATCATAGGTCTTCCTTCTTTATCTTTTGGTATTATTATAGCATATAGACTATAAAATGTCTGACAGAATTGTAACATTCGACTTTCCTTTTCTTGAAAAACAAAATAAATTCTTATATAATATGTATACTTAATATTTAAGGAGAAAAAATGTCAAAGTATCACTTTAATTCAATTTACAAAAATGATGAAACAGAATCTACAGGTCTTCTTTTCATCAAAGTCTACAACAAGTGGGAAAGCAACTTAAAAAGAGTTTTGAAATCGTTTGGCCTCACTTTGCCCCAATTTATCGTTTTAACCTCGCTCTTGTTCCTGAGCAATAGAGAGGAATATGTAACGCAAGTTGATATTGCTCGGTTCACCGGTATGGATGTTATGACGGTTTCCCAGATTGTTAGACTATTAGAGAAGAAAGACTACATTAAACGTGATCAACATCCAAAGGATAGTCGGGCAAAACTGGTCTCAGTGACGAAGTCTGGCGCAGAGAAGGTCAATCATGCTTTACCCTTAGTAGAGGGGATTGATGAAGAATTTTTTGAAAAACTTTCTAACGATAGAGAAGGTTTTAATCGCATGTTAGTAGAGCTGGAGGATAAAAATGCCTAGATATTGGGTCGGAGTTGTTTCGAAGAACCATGTTTTAAGAGGAGTTGAAGGGAATTTTTGCCAGGTCTGTCATGGAAAGGGTGGCCCCTTAAATCGTATGAAAAAAGGCGACTACCTTTTATACTATAGTCCAAAATACGATATGAACGGTCAATACAAGTTACAGGCTTTTGTGGTTGTAGGTAAAATTATTGATGTCAAAGCCTATCAAGTAGAGCAGTTTGAAGGATTCTTTCCCTTTAGACGAAATGTTGAGTATTATCAACCGGTCAAAGATTGCTCCATAGAAATAGCCAGACAACATCCTGAATGGAAAGACTATACTTCTCGACTTCGTTATGGACATTTTGAAGTTTCCAAAGACTTTTTCCTCTATATCTTTCAGCATATGAAAGTGGATGATGAAACATGATTGATTTGCTAATTAAATGATTGTCAACTAGAATTTTGGATTTGGTCTGTGAAGCGAACTTTGCTATAATAGAGTAAGAAACTTTGATAAACCAAACGAGGCTGAGATGAAACTATTTTATACTGATATTCGGACTTCTTTGACAGAAATCCTGACCAGAGAGGCGGAAGAGCTCGTTGCCGCGGGTAAGCGAGTCTTCTATATCGCTCCCAACTCTCTTTCTTTTGAAAAGGAACGCGCCGTGCTGGAATGCTTGTCCCAGCAGGCTTCTTTTGCTATTACCGTCACGCGCTTTGCTCAAATGGCTCGTTATCTGGTCTTGAATGACCTACCTGTCAAAACCAGTCTAGATGACATCGGTCTTGGGATGGCCTTTTATAAGTGCCTTGCGGAACTCGATCCTAAGGACTTACGTGTTTATGGTGCTATTAAGCAGGACCCTCAATTTATCCAGCAGTTGATTGAACTTTACCACGAGATAACCAAAGCTCAGATGAGTTTTTTGGACTTGGATAGTTTGACGGATGAGGACAAGCGAGCGGATTTACTCTTGATTTTTGAGAAGGTAACGGCTTATCTTAATCAAGGCCAGTTGGCTCAAGGAAGTCAGTTGTCCCATTTGATTGAGGCTATTGAGAATGACAAAGTAAGTAGTGATTTTACTCAAATTTCCTTGGTTATTGACGGCTTTACCCGTTTTTCTGCCGAGGAAGAGCGGATTGTGGACTTGCTTCATGGCAAGGGTGTTGAGATTGTCATTGGAGTTTATGCTAGTAAGAAAGCCTATACCAGCCCTTTTAGCGAGGGGAATCTCTACCAAGCCAGTGTGGAGTTCTTCCATCATCTAGCCTCTAAATACCAAACACCTGCTCAGGATTGTTCTCAGACTCATGAGAAGATGGATAGTTTTGACAAGGCCTCTCGTTTGTGGGAGTCTTCTTATGACTTTTCAGAATTAACATTGGATGTCGATGAGAAGGATCGTGAAAACTTACAAATCTGGTCTTGTTTGACGCAAAAGGAGGAGTTGGAGTTAGTTGCCCGTAGTATCCGTCAGAAATTACATGCTGATCCAGACCTGAGCTACAAGCATTTTCGTATTCTGCTGGGAGATGTGGCTTCTTACCAGTTATCCCTTAAAACTATTTTTGACCAGTATCAGATTCCTTTCTATCTTGGTAGAAGCGAATCCATGGCGCACCACCCTTTAACTCAGTTTGTCGAGTCTATTTTAGCTTTGAAACGCTATCGTTTCCGTCAGGAGGATTTGATTAACCTCCTCAGAACTGGTTTGTATACCGACCTTAGTCAGGCTGATATTGACTCATTTGAGCAATATATCCGCTATCTTGGTATCAATGGCTTGCCAGCCTTTCAGCAAACCTTCACCAAATCCCACCATGGAAAGTTTGATTTGAAACGCTTGAATGCCATTCGTTTGAGAGTTTTAGCACCACTTGAGCCCCTATTTGCCAGCCGAAAGCAGAAGGCTGAAAATCTCTTACAAAAGTGGAATGTCTTTCTAAAAGAAGGAGCGGTGACCAAGCAGTTGCAAGATTTGACAGCCACTATGGAAATTCTTGAACAGGAAAGACAAGCGGAAGTTTGGAAGGCATTCTGTCATGTTTTAGAACAATTTGCGACTGTTTTTGCTGGTTCACAAGTTAGTCTGGAGGACTTCCTAGCTTTGCTTCATTCTGGGATGAGTCTATCTCAGTATCGTACTATTCCAGCAACAGTAGACACAGTTCTGGTGCAGAGCTATGATTTGATTGCTCCTCTGACAGCTGACTTTGTCTATGCCATTGGGCTGACTCAAGACAATTTACCAAAAATTGCGCAAAACACTAGTCTATTGACAGACGAAGAAAGACAAAACTTAAACCAAGCGACAGAAGAGGGAGCGCAATTGCTGATTGCCAGCAGTGAGAACCTCAAGAAAAATCGCTACACTATGCTTTCCTTGGTCAATTCTGCCCGTAAGCAGTTGATTTTGTCGGCTCCAAGTCTCTTTAATGAAAGTGAAAGTAAGGAATCAGCCTATCTTCAAGAGCTAGTCCATTTTGGATTTAGTCGGAAAGAGAAGAGGATGAATCACAAAGGGCTGTCTAAGGAAGATATGGGCTCATATCACAGTCTTTTGTCTAGTCTGGTTGCCTATCACCAGCAGGGCGAGCCGAGTGATAGTGAGCAAGATTTAACCTTTATCAAAGTTTTGGCGCGTGTAATGGGTAAAAAACTAGACCAGCAAGGTTTAGAAAATCCAGCCCTCCCAACCAGTCCAAGTAGTAAGCAGTTGGCTAAGGACACCTTACAAGCGCTCTATCCTGCTGATCAGGAGTTTTACCTGTCTACCTCTGGTTTGACGGAGTTTTACCGGAACCAATACAGTTATTTCCTCCGTTATGTTTTAGGTTTGCAGGAAGAATTGCGCCTGCGTCCTGATGCCCGTAGTTATGGGAATTTCTTGCACCGTATTTTTGAACGGGCCTTGCAGTTGCATGACGAAGATTCCTTTGACCAACGTTTGGAACAAGCTATTCAAGAAACCAGTCAGGAACGCGAATTTGAAGCAATTTATCAAGAAAGTTTGGAAGCCCAGTTTACCAAGGAAGTCCTACTTGATGTAGCTCGTACGACCGGCCATATTCTTCGTCACAATCCAGCTATTGAAACCATCAAAGAGGAAGCGAATTTCGGTGGAAAAGAGCAGGCCTTTATTCAATTAGACAATGGACGCAGTGTCTTTGTACGAGGCAAGGTTGACCGCATTGACCGATTGAAAGCTGATGGAGCGATAGGAGTAGTAGACTACAAGTCCAGTCTGACCCAGTTCCAGTTTCCTCATTTCTTTAATGGGCTCAATTCCCAGTTACCAACCTATCTAGCTGCCCTAAAAAGAGAAGGGGAGCAGAACTTTTTCGGCGCCATGTACTTGGAAATGGCTGAGCCAGTCCAATCTCTGTTGACCGTTAAGAATTTGGCAGGAGCAGTAGTAGAAGCCAGCAAGTCTATGAAATACCAAGGACTCTTTTTAGAAAAAGAAAGCAGACATTTAGGCGAATTTTATAACAAAAACAAGGCCAATCAACTGACAGATGAGGAATTCCAGCTCCTACTGGACTACAATGCCCATCTTTACAAGAAAGCAGCTGAGAAGATCTTAGAAGGTCAGTTCGCCATCAATCCCTATACTGAAAATGGCAGAAGTATTGCTCCATATGTTCAGCAATACCAAGCCATCACAGGATTTGAAGCCAATTATCACTTGGGTCAAGCCCGTTTCCTAGAGAAGTTAGACATCACTGATGGCAAGCGTCTGGTCGGAGAAAAACTCAAGCAAGCTTGGTTTGAAAAAATAAGAGAGGAGTTGAATCGATGAAGCCCATTCCCTTTTTAACTGAGGAGGAAATTCAAAAATTGCAAGAAGCAGAAGCGCACTCGAGCAAGGAACAAAAGAAAACTGCTGAGCAAATTGAAGCCATCTACACTTCTAGTCAGAATATCCTTGTCTCAGCGTCGGCTGGTTCTGGTAAAACCTTTGTCATGGCCGAGCGTATTCTGGACCAGTTAGCGCGTGGTGTCGAAATTTCTCAACTCTTTATCTCGACCTTTACCGTCAAGGCTGCTACAGAGCTTAAGGAACGTTTGGAGAAAAAAATCAGCCAACAAATTCAAAAAAGTAGTGATGTTGACCTCAAACAACACTTAGGTCGCCAGTTGGCAGACCTACCCAACGCTGCTATCGGAACCATGGACTCTTTCACACAAAAGTTCCTTGGCAAACACGGTTATCTACTTGATATTGCGCCTAATTTCCGTATTTTACAAAACCAAAGCGAGCAACTCCTTCTAAAAAATGAAGTCTTCCATGAGGTCTTTGAATCCCATTACCAAGGTAAACAGAAAGAGAACTTTAGTCATTTGCTGAAAAATTTTGCTGGGCGTGGCAAGGACGAACGGGGTCTGCGCCAACAGGTCTATAAAATCTATGACTTCCTCCAATCCACCAGCAATCCTCAGAAATGGCTGAGTGAGTCTTTTCTCAAAGGCTTTGAGAAAGCTGATTTTAGCAGTGAAAAAGAAAAACTGACCACACAAATCCAGCAAGCTCTTTGGGACTTGGAAAGTTTCTTCCGTTATCATCTGGATAATGATGCCAAGGAGTTTCCAAAGGCTGCCTATTTAGAAAATGTCCAGTTGATTCTGGATGAAATTGGCTCCTTAAATCAGGAGTCCGATAGTCAGGCTTATCAAGCGGTGCTTGCGCGTGTTGTCGCCATATCTAAGGAGAAAAACGGTCGGGCCCTGACTAATGCCAGTCGCAAGGCTGATTTGAAGCCACTGGCCGATGCCTACAACGAAGAGAGAAAGACCCAGTTTGCTAAACTAGGACAACTGTCAGACCAGATAACCATTCTCGACTATCAAGAACGTTATCATGGGGATACTTGGAAACTAGCTAAAACCTTCCAAGCCTTCATGAGTGATTTTGTGGAAGCTTATCGTCAGCGTAAACGCCAGGAAAATGCCTTTGAGTTCGCTGATATCAGCCATTACACCATTGAGATTTTAGAGAAATTCCCGCAAGTTCGTGAAGCTTATCAGGAACGTTTCCACGAAGTCATGGTCGATGAGTATCAGGATACCAACCACATTCAAGAACGGATGTTGGAATTGCTGTCGAATGGTCATAATCGCTTTATGGTGGGAGATATCAAGCAGTCTATCTATCGTTTCCGTCAGGCAGATCCCCAGATTTTTAATGAAAAATTCCAACGCTATGCGCAAAATCCTCAAGAAGGCAAGCTTATTCTCCTCAAAGAAAATTTCCGTAGTAGTTCAGAAGTGTTGTCAGCAACCAATGATGTCTTTGAACGTCTCATGGACCAAGAGGTCGGCGAAATCAACTATGATAACATGCACCAGCTTGTTTTTGCCAATACCAAACAGACTCCCAATCCAGACAACAAGGCAGAATTTCTCCTCTATGATAAGGACGATACAAGTGAGGAAGAAGAGGGGCGGGCAGAAACGAAACTAACAGGGGAAATGCGCTTAGTTATCAAGGAAATCCTTAAACTTCATCAGGAACAAGGTGTTGCCTTTAAAGAAATTGCCCTTCTGACCTCCAGTCGCAGTCGTAATGACCAGATTCTTCTCGCCCTGTCTGATTACGGGATTCCTGTTAAAACTGACGGAGAGCAAAACAATTATCTCCAATCCCTAGAAGTACAAGTCATGCTAGACACCCTTCGTGTCATTCACAATCCCCTGCAAGACTATGCCTTGGTTGCCCTTATGAAGTCTCCAATGTTTGGCTTTGATGAGGATGAGCTAGCACGTTTGTCCCTTCAGAAAGCAGAGGATAAAGTCCACGAAAATCTCTATGAGAAACTAGTAAATGCTCAAAAACAGGTAAGTAGCCAAAAAGGCTTGATTCACTCAGCTCTAGCTGAGAAACTAAAACAATTCATGGATATCTTGGCTTCTTGGCGCTTGTATGCCAAAACGCACTCTCTCTATGACTTGATTTGGAGGATTTACAACGACCGTTTTTATTATGACTATGTCGGGGCTTTGCCAAATGGTCCTGCTAGGCAGGCCAATCTCTACGCCCTAGCTCTGCGTGCTGATCAGTTTGAAAAGAGCAATTTCAAGGGCTTGTCTCGTTTTATTGGTATGATTAACCAAGTTTTAGAAGCCCAGCACGATTTGGCAAGCGTGGCCGTCGCACCGCCAAAAGATGCAGTAGAGCTCATGACCATCCACAAAAGTAAAGGGCTAGAGTTTCCTTACGTCTTTATCCTAAACATGGATCAGGATTTCAACAAGCAAGACTCTATGTCAGAAGTCATTCTCAGTCGTCAGAATGGTCTTGGTGTCAAATATATCGCCAAAATGGAGACAGGAGCAGTGGAAGATCACTATCCTAAAACCATCAAACTCTCCATTCCTAGCCTGACCTATAGGCAGAACGAAGAGGAATTACAGCTGGCAAGCTATTCAGAGCAAATGCGTCTGCTGTATGTTGCCATGACGCGGGCTGAGAAAAAGCTCTATCTTGTCGGCAAGGGTTCTCGCGAAAAGCTGGAAGCCAAGGAATACCCAGCAGCTAAAAATGGAAAACTAAATAGCAATACTAGACTGCAAGCACGGAATTTCCAAGATTGGCTTTGGGCTATCAGTAAAGTGTTTACTAAGGACAATCTCAACTTTAGTTATCGTTTTGTTGGAGAAGATCAGTTGACCAGAGAAGCTATCGGAGAGTTGGAAAACAAGAACCCTCTCCAAGATAGCTCTCAAGCTGATAACCGTCAGTCAGAAACCATCAAAGAAGCCCTTGAAATGCTGAAAGAGGTGGAAGTTTATAATACTCTTCATCGCGCAGCCATTGAACTTCCTAGTGTTCAAACCCCAAGTCAAATCAAGAAATTCTACGAACCCGTTATGGATATGGAAGGTGTCGAGATTGCAGGTCAAGGTCAGTCAGTAGACAAGAAAATCAGCTTTGATTTGCCAGATTTTTCAAGCAAAGAAAAGATAACAGGAGCTAAGATTGGTAGTGCCACCCACGAACTGATGCAGAGAATAGACCTCAGTCAGCGACCAACGCTTGCTAGTCTGACAGAAACTCTCAAACAAGTTCAAACCAGCCAAGCTGTCAGAGACAAGATTAATCTTTCGAAAATTCTTGCATTCTTTGACACAGCACTCGGTCAGGAAGTTATCTCTAATATCAACCATCTTTATCGCGAGCAACCTTTCTCCATGCTCAAAAGAGACCAAAAGAGTCAGGAAGACTTTGTTGTCCGTGGTATCCTTGATGGCTACCTGCTTTACGAGGACAAAATTGTTCTGTTCGACTACAAGACAGACCGCTATGATGATCCAAGTCAACTCATAGACCGTTATCATGGTCAGTTAGCCCTATACGGAGAGGCTTTGTCTCGAGCCTATTCGATTGAATATATTGAAAAATACTTGATTTTACTTGGTAAAGACGAAGTTCAAGTTGTAAAAGTATAATCTAGAAAGGAGACATCATGACACTTCCAGTTAGAAAATCCCTACACGATGCGGTTTTACAGGCTTCAAAAGCTGATACTTGGGAACAAGCTACCAAGGAATGGAATGAAGTTTCCTTGATTTTTAACGGTATCGGCCGTAGCAATTGTGTCTGTGGGAATGCCATCAAGTACGCCTACGAACTCTTTAATGGTGTCACAGGCCAACGTCTCTTTCCAATTGGTAGCGACTGTGTTCGTCATTTTCATCGATTGTCCCTTGACCAGCAATTGGAGGAGGAAGAAAAACTGCTCAGAAAGGTTGAAAATCTAACCAGAAAAGCTCAGAAAAAAGAGAAAATCAAGGTCAATAAAAGTGACTTTGACGAGCGTCTTCTAAAGTGGCTCTGGGGAAAAGGTGTTTTTAAACCCAATCGTGGCAATCAATTTGCACCTGAGAGAGACTACCAGCTTTTCCTAGAAGTCTTTCAAGGAGGAAGTTGGACCAAGGCAGAGCCCAAGAAGAAGGCTCGTATGGAAGAAGTCCTTGAAAAGTGTATCAAACCCTTTTTACTTGGAAAACCAGATGACCAACTCTACATTGTCAAGCTAGGCAAGGAGAAAATTGACTACGAGCAAGAACTCCGTATTCAGGCAGAGAAGGAGCGAAAGAAGAGGGATAAAATCGCCAAGCAATATGCAGACAATCTGGTTCTAGCTATGGGACCAGCAGAGCGTGCCTACCAAGATTACTTTGGCTTTACAGAGACCCTGACTCAAGAAGAACGCAAGTGGGAGAAAATTCTTTTTGGTAAAAATCGAACAGAACGGGCTATCAAGGCCAAACAATACCAAAAAGAGCTGGAAAAAGACCAACGAATAGCCAGTCAGGATCCAATTGAAAGAAAGCAGAAGCAGACCTGGATCCTCAATTCCTATTTCCGTGAGCTTCCTGAAGAAAAATCCCGATTTGCTCGGCTCTTATTAGAATATCGAAAAAGTGGAGAAGTCCCCTTTTCAACTGAATACCTGTCCGACCATCTGCTCGACTTTTTCTATAAAATGAAAGCCTTTGAGTTTGAAATCGCACCAGAACAAGTCCGAGATTTTCTAAAAGAAAGTCTCCAGACAGATCATCTATCCTCAGCACAAGAAAGCTGGATAGAAGGAATTCTCTTCAACTGCCTCAAACCATTTTTAGAACGATTAGTGATATAAGTAACACCTACCGTGGAAATTTCATGGTAGGTTACATCTTATCCAAAAAGAGAAAATAGGAAATGGCAAACCCTGTTCCTTCGTATTTTATATATAAAACAAAGTATGAAAGCGTAACTCAATTTTAAGACTTTTTTGTAAATTAAGAGTATAATTAAAGTATGTTACCTTTTTATAAGATAACAAGCTAATATAATAAAGTTTGCCTTACATATTTTTAAAATTTATTTCAAGGAGGAATAATGGAAAAGTATTTTGGTGAAAAACAGCAGCGTTTTTCATTTAGAAAATTATCAGTAGGACTTGTATCTGCAACGATTTCAAGTTTATTTTTTGTGTCTGTATTAGCTAGTTCAGCTGTAGAGGCTCAAGAGACTAAAGGTGTTCACTATAAATATGTGACAGAGTCAGAACTATCATCAGAAGAAAAGAAGCAGCTTGTCTATGACATTCCGACATACATGGAGAATGATGATGAAACTTATTATCTTGTTTATAAATTAAATTCCCAAAATCAACTGGGAGACTTACCAAATACTGGAAGTAAGAATGATATGCAAACCCTAGTTGCTGGTGCTAGCTTAGCTGCTCTGGGGATTTTAATTTTTGCCGTCTCTAAGAAAAAAGTTAAGAATAAGACAGTATTACATTTAGTATTGGTTGCAGGAATCGGAAACGGTGTCCTAGTATCAGCTCATGCTTTAGAAAATAATCTCTTACTGAATTACAATACTGACTATGAATTGACCACAGGAGAAAAATTACCTCTTCCTAAAGATATTTCAGGTTACACTTATATTGGATATATCAAGGAGGTAAACATAACTTCTGAATCTAAAGTAAGCAATCAAGAGAAATCAGCAGCCACTCCTACAAAACAACAAAAGGTGGATTATAGTGTTACACCGAATTTTGTAGACCATCCATCAACAGTACAAGCTATGCAGGAACAAACATCTGTTTCTTCAACTAAGCCGACAGAAGTTCAAGTAGTTGAAAAAACTCTCTCTGCAGAATTAACCAATCCAAGAAAAGAAGAGAAACAATCTTCAAATTCTGCCGTTGTAAGCGCAAAAGGCGAACCTGCAACCCAATCTGCCTTACCAGAAGCTGTTGTAAGTGATAAAGGCGAACCTGCAGTCCAACCCGCTTTACCAGAAGCTGTTGTAACTGAAAAAGGGGAACCTGCAATCCAACCAGCGTTACCAGAAGTAGTAGTAACCGACAAAGGCGAACCTGAAGTTCAACCTGCGTTACCAGAAGCTGTTGTAAGTGATAAAGGCGAACCTGCAGTCCAAGCAGAGTTGCCAGAGGCTGTAGTAAGTGACAAAGGTAAACCTGCAGTCCAACCAGAGCTACCAGAAGCCGTTGTAAGTGACAAAGATGAACCTGAAGTCCAAACAGAGTTGCCAGAAGCTGTTGTTACTGATAAAGGTAAACCTGAAGTTCAACCAGCGTTACCAGAAGCTGTTGTAAGTGATAAAGGCGAACCTGCAGTCCAAGCAGAGTTGCCAGAGGCTGTAGTAAGTGACAAAGGTAAACCTGCAGTCCAACCAGAGCTACCAGAA
>NZ_RJOB01000009.1 GCF_003943935.1 Streptococcus mitis
CTTCAACATCTTTAGCTGTTGGGTTAGATTTCTTAACTTCTTCTGCTACTTTAGCTTTTTCTGCATCTGTTAAGTTAGCTGGATCTTTAACTGGTGTTACTGATGGATCTTTAACACCGTTTGAGTCAGCTGATTTAACTGTCTTATCTGGTGTTACTGTTGTTGTTGAACCATCTGGGAAGGTTACAGTTGTTGTTCCATCTTTACCTACTTCAACATCTTTAGCTGTTGGGTTAGATTTCTTAACTTCTTCTGCTACTTTAGCTTTTTCTGCATCTGTTAAGTTAGCTGGATCTTTAACTGGTGTTACTGATGGATCTTTAACACCGTTTGAGTCAGCTGATTTAACTGTCTTATCTGGTGTTACTGTTGTTGTTGAACCATCTGGGAAGGTTACAGTTGTTGTTCCATCTTTACCTACTTCAACATCTTTAGCTGTTGGGTTAGATTTCTTAACTTCTTCTGCTACTTTAGCTTTTTCTGCATCTGTTAAGTTAGCTGGATCTTTAACTGGTGTTACTGATGGATCTTTAACACCGTTTGAGTCAGCTGTTTTAGCTGTCTTCTCTGGTGTTAGTTTTGCTGTTGATCCGTCTGGGAAGGTTACAGTTGTTGTTCCATCGTTACCTACTTCAACTTTCGTTGCTGTTGGATTAGCTTTCTTAACGGCTTCTTCTACTTTAGTTTTTTCTGCGTCTGTTAAGTTTGCTGGATCTTTAACTGGAGTTACTTCTGGATCTACAAGACCATTTGAGTCAGCTGTTTTAGCTGTCTTCTCTGGTGTTAGTTTTGCTGTTGATCCGTCTGGGAAGGTTACAGTTGTTGTTCCATCGTTACCTACTTCAACTTTCGTTGCTGTTGGNTTAGCTTTCTTAACGGCTTCTTCTACTTTAGTTTTTTCTGCNTCTGTTAAGTTTGCTGGATCTTTAACTGGTGTTACTTCTGGATTTTTAGCTACAAAGTCTGATAATGATCTTGTATCTGTAGAACCATCTGTATATGTTACAACAAGATTTCCATTAGCATCTTTTTCTACTGATTTAATCTTAGTCTTAGCATCTTCAGCATCTACAGCTTTACCTTTTTTCTCTGCTAAGTTAGCATCATCATTTCTCTTAGAATACTCAATTTGTAATTTTTCTTTGATTTTATCTAACTCATCTTGCGTTACGTTAGCTGGGTCTGCTACAGCAACTTTTTCAGTTGGAGTTGCTATATCATATTTAGATGTTTGATTTTTAACTACGAATCGAGCATATCCTGGTTTTTCTTTAGCGTTAGGATCTATATCTAGCGCTCTGTAATCAGTGTTTGAAAGTTTACCATCGTTGTCTTTAGAAACGATAAAACTTGTCCACTGTTTACCAGCTGCCAGATTAGTCTTACCAGTCATCTTGATAGTAGCTGTTCTTTTATCTTCAGATACTGAACCTTCTCCAGTCACTGCACCATTTTCAACTTTACCTGTTGTAAATCCATAATCTCCTGCATTACTCCATGTAACGTCTCCAGGTCCACGTAGGTATAGATCTTTCACCTCATTTTCATCTGTACCTTTGAAAGTTAAATCATTGTTTTCACCTGTATAAACATAGATTTGTTTATTAGCTTCATTTGAGTATGGAGCCTCAACTGTTGGCGCTGGACCTTGAACAATTACAGTGTGAGTTAATACATCTGATTCTTTTCCTTGGCTATCAACCGCTTTATATTTAACTTCATATCTTCCCGCAGTTGTTGTATCCACAGTCTTAACAGATTCATCTCCATTTACTGAGATTACTTCAGCACGTACTTTAGTTCCAAGTGTTGCATCTTTATCATCTTCATGGTCTGCTGCAGTAACAAGTGATACTGGATCTACAGTATCTCCTACATTTACTGTAGTTTCTGGTTGAGCATTTTTAGAAGCAAGTGTTGGTTTTTCGTTTGTTACATTAATTTTGTATCTTCCTAAACGACTTGGAGGCGAAGAAGGTCCATTATGACTGATAATTTCTAACTTATTGTCACCTTCTTGGAATAGCGCATTTTCGTTCATTGTCAATGTGATTGTATGAACAGATACTCCTTTTTCCACTGACTTAATAGTTGCTTTATCACCATTTTTGATGATTGACCATCCATTTTGGCTTTGTTCTAAAGCGACCTCAGTCGTAGATGTAGCA
Source organism: Streptococcus mitis (assembly GCF_003943935.1). Taxonomy (GTDB): domain Bacteria; phylum Bacillota; class Bacilli; order Lactobacillales; family Streptococcaceae; genus Streptococcus; species Streptococcus mitis_BK. The sequence goes on from NZ_RJOB01000009.1 coordinate 2,169, forward strand.
CCTTTATTAGTATAGAAGAAATATGATCTTCCCGCATCATGTGGTACAGTGATCGTTACTTCTTTTGCTCCTGCTACAACACTCTTACCATCTTTAGCTGCTGCTGATGGTAAAATCTTAGATTCCCCTACTGCTACTGAAACTGCTCTTGACTCAGTCTCAATTCCATTTACAACTTGTGTAATTTCTACTGGATTTTTAGGTGCAAAGAAACGTCTTGCTGCTTCACTAGCTCCTGGTAATTGTGTATTACTATTTAATCCTTCTTCTAATGGAAGTTTCCAAGTACCATCTTCTCCTACTACAGCTGTTTTTTCTGAAATCACAGCTCCTGTTTCTGGATTTTTAACAGTAACTTTAACTGTTGCTCCAGGTGTTCCTGTACCTGTTAATTCTGAATCTGATGATGGGACTGAATCCGGAATACTTCCTGATGCTTTAATGGTTGTATTTACTGTCGGTGCTGGACCACCTTTAATGAATTTAGATTTATCAATCTTATCCGTTGATCCATCTTTATATGTTACAACAAGCTTATTAGCATCCGCTGTATCTTGTTTTACATCCTTAATAAGCGGAGTAGAGTCTGTAACTCTTTCTCCTTTTTTGTCCGCTAAACGAGCATCATTATTATTTTTAGAATACTCAAGACTAATATTATTTTTAATATTCTCAAGCTCAGCCTCTGTTATGCTGTTAGGATCAGCTACAGAAATTTTTGCTGTTGGTTCTGCAACATCATATTTCTTAGTTTGTGCTTTTAATACAAAAGTTACTGCCCCTGGGTCAGTTTTATATGATTCTGTAATAATTTTAGTACCTGAAACATATTTTGTTGCATTATTTTCGATTTGTTTTTCATCTGTATCTATTGCTGTTGCAAAACGCGTTACAAGATCTAAAGAATCGTCTTCTGTTTTCGGTAATTTATTTTCCGCAACTCCTGAAACCTGTCCAGTTACTTTAATTTTCGCAGGTGTTGCTGTTTCAGAATTAATTGCTGTTACAGTGTAACCGAATTGATTATCGTGTTTATCTGGATTGCCACCAACTTCTGATAATGGTCTATTACCACCTTGTTTTAACGCAGCATATTTAATTTTACCCGAATCATCGTTAAATGTGATATCTACATCAGCTTCTTCACCATTATATAAATATACTTCTTTTTTATCTGGAGCTGGATCTGAATATGGGATAGATACTGTTGGTGCTTCATTTGTACGTGCAACACTTGAAACTGGAGTAGTGTCTACTGAGTCATCTTGATAGGTAACAGTAACTGTTCCATTTGCAACAGCGACGTCTTTCACTACTGAAGATCTATCTGCTAAGACTTCCCCTTTGTGAGACGCTAGTCGTGCATCTTGCGTCGTTGCCTTTTCAGAATATTGAATTTTAATTTCGTTTTTGATTTTGTCAATATCTGCTGGTGTTAGGCTATTGATATCGTTAACACCAATTTTATCAGCATTTGATTCTGGTAACTTGATACTATATTTGTATGTTTGAGACTTAAGAACAATTCTGAAGTATCCATCTGCATTTGCACCACTACTATTAGTTGACATTGTAGAACCATCTTTTGCAGTTATGCGAAGATAACGGTCACCCATAGCGAAGTTTTGATCTTCCGTCTTCGTATAGTTTCTATTACCCATGATAGTATCATTAGGTTGACCTGTCATTCTTACTGTTAATGGTGTATCTGTTTCTGTAGTGATTTTATTGAAATTATATCCATATCCATCTGTTACAGTTGTATCATTTACAGTTTTGAACTTTTGATTTGATGCTTGTGTTACTTCAGCGTATGTTACTTTGTTCGTTGATGAGTTGATTTTAAATTCTACATTAGCTTCTTCTTTGTTATAAACATAGATTTCTTTTGTAGTATCATTTGAAAACTCTGCAGTGTAAGTAATGTTATCTACAGTTTTTGAAGTTTCTGTACGTAACGCATTCTCTTTATCCATCTCTTTACCATTACGTGGGTCGTTAGATCCTGTGTTTTCGATAGAGTTAGTACCAGATGTTGGTTCAGTGTTGTCTGCTTTTTTACCTACAGTTTCTTTTCCGTTAGTAGTGTCTACTGCTGGAGTTTCTTTTTTCTCTACAGGTTTAGCTTGTAATTTAGTGTTAACTGTAGTGACAAGTTTGCTGTAAGCTTTTTTGAGCTCAGCTTGAGTAGTTGCATTCGCTAATGTAGCTTTTGCAGCTTCTAAGTCAGCTTTTAATACTGCAACACTTTCTTCCGTTTTGTTATCGTAAGAACCGTTAGAAAGTTTTGTCTCAATTTCTGAAATGTAGCTTTCAAGTTGAGTTTTGTTCAAAGCTGGCGCTACTTCTGTCGCAGGCTTAGACTTGTCGTCTTCAGGTTGTGGTTTAGCGCTTTCAGTAACCTGATTTCCCTGAATTTCATCCGCTTGAACTGATACAGCTCCATTTCCTAAGAACATGAAAAGAGCAGCGACCGCTACACTAGCCGCTCCAAAGCTATATTTACGAATCGAATAACGCGTGACCTTTTCACGGTGCAAACGTTCAACACGACTCATGGAGTTTTTGTGTTCCATTTTTTTCTCCTTTTGGAATTAGTTTGTTTAGCTTCTACATAACAAAATTTATTACTTAAAAAGAATAAGCACTATTCTCTTGTGTATGCAGAAACCTACACTCATATTCTATCTTATTTTCAATATATATGCAAACTTTTCGACTTCAAAATTTCGCAAAAAAAGAAAAAATATTTTGAAAACGTAGGAAATTTTCAGATAGTTTGATTTTGAATTTTTTTACGTTGAAATATATATTTAATCACCATGTTATACTGTTGTATCTTATGCAATTTATACTTAATTGCATAAGATTTTACATATATATAATTATAATTCGAGTAATACTCAATGAAAATCAAAGAGCAAACTAGGAAGCTAGCCGCAGGCTGCTCAAAACAGTGTTTTGAGGTTGTAGATAGAACTGACGAAGTCAGTAACATATATACGGTAAGGCGACGCTGACGTGGTTTGAAGAGATTTTCAAAGAGTATAAGTTTAAAAAACGAAAACAAACATTGACTATTGGACTAAAACAAAACATGCTATCTAGTTCGATAACATGTCCCCATTCTCATTTATAGCAAGGCCTCAAACTCTGCGACAGTCATGCCCAACTGCTCACTCGCAAATTCGGAAGTTAAAACATGTTGGTGGACTAAGTCTAGAAATGTAAAGATTTTCCCACGCTCTAGACCTTGTTCAATACCTTCAGCCCTAGCTGTTTCCAAGGCGTAGTCCTGTGCTAACAAAGCTTGTTCTTCGCGCATACGTAGTTGACTAAACATCTTCCTGTCCTCCTCGGACCAGCTCTTATAGTCTAGCAGTTGGTCTGCCTGACTGATGGCTCGCTCGGGTTCTTGGGTAAAGGGTTTATTACCAAAAAACTCCAACCACGGCTTGCGAATCTTATCTTTGCTGGTTTCTCTGTATTTTTTTAGTTCCAAGAATGCCATCTTAACCAGATGGTTTTCTTGTCCATTAGTGCTGGTCTTACAACAACGCCTCAAACTCAGCGACAGTCATGCCCAATTGCTCACTCGCAAATTCGGAAGTTAAAACATGTTGGCGTACTAAATCTAGAAAGGTAAAGATTTGTCCTTCAACTTTTCCACGCTCTAATCCTTTTTCAATACCTTGTTCAATACCTTCGGCCCTAGCTGTTTCCAAGGCGTAGTCCTGTGCTAACAAAGCTTGTTCTTCGCGCATACGTAGTTGACTAAACATCTTCCTGTCCTCCTCGGACCAGCTCTTATAGTCTAGCAGTTGGTCTGCCTGACTGATGGCTCGCTCGGGTTCTTGGGTAAAGGGTTTATTACCGAAAAACTCCAACCATGGCTTGCGAATCTTGTCTTTGCTGGTTTCTCTGTATTTTTTTAGTTCCAAGAATGCCATTTTGACTAGATGGTTTTCTTGACAGTTATTTGTAATAGTTAAGGCCTCACCTGTCGTATCCTCGCGCATACTAAAGCTATGGAAAGCCAAGTCATCCGAGAAGTAGTTGCTGTCCACGATTGCGATAGCGTAAACAGGTGCGATGTGTTTGTAACTCTGATGAGTATCACCTTCTCGTTGACGAATTTTTTCTAGGTTTTGATTGACCTGACTGCACAAGTAAGCCCACAGGCGATTGATGAAAAAATTCTGATGATGTACCTGAATTTCAATAATAACCTGTGTCCCATTGTCCAACTCCGCTAAGACGTCTATACTAGTATAGAAATCCTGGGCCGAGTAAGGCATTGAAGGTAAGACATGAATATTGCTTCCCTCCAAAATGGTCACATTTTTGGCTGGTAAGTCCAGCATATCGCGGATAAATTGACAAGTGATTTCTGGATTGCTAAAGATTTTCTTAGCAACCAAATCATTGGTTGGGCTGATGCCCGGATGACGTACAGTCAAATTGCTTCTCCTTTCATTATAGCACATTTTTAAATCTAGGTTTACTAGATTATCTGGCTCTATCTATTTATTCGGAAAAGGAAATGAATTGTTAAGATATTTTATTTTAACTGAAATATGAACCTTAGCAAGCAGTTGTCTATCCAAAGTCAGATTTAGATAGAGATTCAAAGTTCTACCAGTAGCCAAACTCAGAGTTAGTATGATCAGATTTTTTTAGTTGCCCCAGCTTGAAACTGACGGATTAATACTCAATGAAAATCAAAGAGACAACTAGGAAGCTAGCCACAGGCTGTACTTGAGTAGAGTAAGGCGACTCTGACGTGGTTTGAAGAGATTTTCGAAGAAGTATAAGCTCATCCTGATGAATAACACCATATCCACCTATAGCCAGTTAAACTCAAATCTTCGTTTCTAAAGAAGTACTAGTAGATTGAACTATACCATCTTATTAACAACTTTATCCACAGCTGTGGATAAAGTTGTTAATAACTAAAAATCCTTTCCTACATTCACAAAAGCTTTTATTACAATATGAAATGTCCAAACTTTTCTGACTAACTACTGTTCTCTACCAAGGTCCCTCTCCTCCTAGTTAATAAGTAACATTCAAATTCTCTCCGCGTCAACAAGTGATACTCAATCAAAATCAAAGAGCAAACTAGGAAGCTAGCTACAGGATATACTTGAGTAGAGTAAGGCGACGCTGATGTGGTTTGAAGAGATTTTCGAAAAGTGTGAAACAGTATTGTTTACAAAGATTAGCGTACTTCACCCTTGATATTTACTACATAGACTATCATTTCAAAAAGAAAAATCCCTAAACTCCAAATAGCAATAATTAATCATATCTATCCACAACTTGTCCACAATCTGTGGATAACTTCTGTGAATTATCCAATTTATAAGAACTCTTTTACTCTCAGTTGGCTACTATTTCTAAGGTTAATGAGATTTTCCCACTCTTATAAATCTGTGGAAAAGTCTGAAAATAACTCCATTGTCAAGAAACAATACAAAGCTTACAAAAGAACCAAAAAACACCTCTCTGAATGTTCATTCCAGAGAGATGTTTCTTTTGTCTTATACTCAATGAAAATCAAAGAGCAAACTAAGAAGCTAGCCGCAGACTGCTCAAAACACTGTTTTGAGGTTGTAGATAAGACTGACGAAGTCAGTCACATATATACGGCAAGGCGAAGCTGACGCGGTTTGAAGAGATTTTCGAAGAGTATTAGTCTATTATTTCTTCTCAGCACGGAGGGCTGACAAGATTTGTGTACGGATATCATCCACACCATTTGGCGTATTTGGTAAAAAGATAGTTTGATTTCCTTTAGAAGCAAATGTATTCAAGGTATCCAAATATTGGTTGGTCAAGAGGATGGACATGATTTGCTCTTCTGTCATGCCAACATTAGCTTCCTTGAGTTCTGTGATAGACTCTGCCAATCCATCCACAATCGCCTTACGTTGTTGGGCAATCCCCACACCATGAAGGCGGTCTTTTTCTGCTTCGGCTTCAGCTGCAGTGACAATTTTAATCTTGTCGGCTTCTGCCAATTCTTGCGCTGCGACCCGCTTGCGTTGCGCCGCATTGATTTCATTCATGGATTGCTTAACTTCTGCATCTGGTTCGACCTTGGTAATCAAGGTTTTCACAATAATGTAGCCGTAAGTTGTCATTTCTTCCGCCACTTGGTGCTGGACTTCAAGGGCAATCTCGTCTTTTTTCTCAAACAATTCATCCAAAGTTAATTTTGGAACAGAAGAACGAAGGGCATCTTCGATATAAGATTTAATCTGAGATTCTGGACGCATGAGTTTATAGTAAGCATCTGTCACGCTCTGTTCATTGACACGGTACTGAGTCGCCACATTCATCATAACGAACACATTGTCCTTGGTCTTAGTCTCAACTACAATATCGCTTTGCAACAAGCGCAACTGAATCCGCGCTGCAATCGAGTCAATCCCAAAAGGCAAGCGAATGTGAATACCGCTATTGGCAACCTTTTGGTATTTCCCAAAGCGTTCAATAATCGCCACCGACTGCTGACGAACCACATAAACTGTACTCAGTGTGACTATCACCAATAGGAGCACACAAACCACCACAAAAATCATCAAAAATGTTGCCATTATCGTGACCTCCATTATTATTTTTTCCTGTATTATAGCACATTTAAAGAAGGCTGTGCAGTTTTTACTGCGATTTTTCCTGAAATGTCAATAATTAGAGGTGAATTGTCACATTGTCGTCTAATACCTAACTAAAACAACTCTTTATAAAATGCAATCGTTTCTTTTTCATTACATTAACTTCTATAGAATCTACATCAATAGTCAGGGAATAACTTGCCTTAACTTTTCCCTCGTGCTATACTAGTGATTGAAATTAATAAATAGGAGATATTTCATGAAAACAGCAAAAACTACTGTTACAATCCTTTCTGCACTTGCTTCTGTCGTCTTATTGTCTAGTTGTGCAACAAAGTCTACAGAAACACAGACAAGCAATAATAACTCATCTGATAATCAAATTACAATGACATATGACCAACTACGGTCAAGAGAAAACACTATGTCAACCCTTTGGTACCAAAAATCAGCTGAAACTAAAGCTTTATACATACAGGGTTATAACGTTGCAACAAATCACCTAAAGGAATTGCTCAAAACAGAATCAGATAAACCTTACTCTATCGTTTTAGACTTGGATGAAACTGTCCTAGATAATAGCCCTTATCAAGTACAAAATGTCAAAGATGGTACAGCATTCACACCCGAAAATTGGGATGTTTGGGTTCAAAAAGCTTCAGCAAAAGCTGTCCCAGGTGCCAAGGATTTTCTTCAGTTTGCTGATCAAAACGGTGTCCAAATCTACTATATTTCTGACCGCTCAGCTAATCAAGTAGATGCTACCATTAAAAATCTTGAAAGTGAAGGAATTCCTGTTCAAGGACGTGATCATCTCATGTTCTTAGAAAGTGGTGTAAAATCCAAAGAGGGTCGTCGCCAAAAAGTTCAAGAAAACACAAATCTTATCTTATTGTTTGGTGATAACCTCGTAGACTTTGCAGATTTTTCTAAGACTTCTGAATCTGACCGTGATAAACAACTTGAAGAATTGCAAAAAGAATTCGGTGAAAAATTCATCATCTTCCCAAATCCAATGTACGGATCATGGGAATCAGCTGTATACGCTGGTAATAAACTAGATGCTAAAGGTCAAGTAGAAGAACGCCAAAAAGCCTTGCAAGGTTTTGATAAATAAAACAAATAAGCTGATTCTACATAAAATTAAGCTAACTTACAATCTTCAAAAAGTGGATAGGAAGGAATTCTGATAATCAGAAAACTTTCCTATCCACTTTTATGATTGATATAACATCAAAATTTTATACATCTGATACTATACGTTTTCTGATTTTAAAGACTTTGTCGCCTATACCCTGTATTTCAAGCATTAAGTGAGCTTGATGAGCTAAATTTATTGTGGTATACTATTTTTGTCATCGGTTACCGATTACGTTCCTTACGGTTCGTGAGAGGAGGTGAAACTAATGAATCTTGCCCCAGAGCTCGTTCTTACTATTGTAGCGGACGTCATAGCAGGAATTATCTTATATTTCGTCTGCAAATGGCTAGATGGTAAGAAGTAGACCGAATGACTAGCCTACCAACACCCGTTAAATCGTTAAGATACGTCAAAAAATCCCTTAACTACTGCAATAGTTAAGGGATTTGGTGTTCTAATGAACCTTACCCATTAAATTTATTCTAACACACAAGCGCTAAGATTTCAAGAGTTTTATTTATTGTTTAAAGTTCTGAAAGGTCTATAATGAGAAGTTAGACATCTAGTATCCAAAAACCGACCAGCTCTTATGAACTAGTCGGTTTCTCATCAATGTGCCAACATTTCTTGGGCGATTTCTTGGCCAGATAGGTTATCTGGATAATAGGTTGGCCAGTTATCCATTTCTTCAAAGAGGGCTTCTTGGCTTGTGCCTCCAAAGAAGATATGGAAATGTTCGGCCTTAACTGGGGCAATATTGTGGTCACTAAACTGAACATATTTGAATTGTCCAGCGTCAGCATCTGTTGCTTCAAAGAGGAAGCGCACACCACGATTGCCTTTCTTGTAAGTCAAGATTTTCTTGCCGACATACTTGTAAGTATATTTCTTACTTTGTCCACCTTGAACAAATTCCATAGTATTATCAGTAATATTAATCTTAGTAACATCTGTCTGATAGCCTTTTGTATAGTAGGCCTTATACTCAGCCTGGGTCATCTTACCAGTCAACTTAGCCTTGTAGTCAAAGACCTGATCAAACGTTCCATCTTCAAGGAAAGGATAAACTGATTGCCAGTTACCTGCATAGTCACTCAAGGTGCGGTCCTTGACAGCTGCATCTTCAAAGTAACCATTTTGAACTGTCTTGGTATCCTCTGCCTTTTCAGGCTCAATTGCTGGACCTTCTTGGTCCGTTGTTTGTTTCAAAGCCTTGAGGTTTTTCTCCATGATAGAGATATAATTTTCTCCAGCCTTTGTATCCTCTTCTGTCAGACTTTCTAAAGGATTGAGGACATCTGTTTTGACACCTGCTTCTTTTGAAAGTGTATTAGCAAGAGCTTGTGAGGCATTTTCTTCAAAGTAAATGTAGGCAATTTTATTTTTCTTGACGTACTCTGTCAATTCTGCCAGACGAGCAGCTGATGGCTCTGCATCTGGAGAGAGGCCTGAGATTGCGACTTGTTTGAGTCCATAGTCCAAAGCAAGATAGTTAAAGGCTGCGTGCTGAGTCACAAAGCTCTTTTGTTTGGCTTGAGACAAGCCTTCTGCATAAGCCTTATCCAAGGCTTGCAATTTTTCGATATAGGCAGCAGCATTCTTCTCAAAGGTCTCTTTTTTATCAGGATAATCTGCTGACAAGCTATCACGGATGTACTCTACAAGTTTGATGGCACGGACTGGTGACAACCAAACATGGGGGTCAAACTCATGGTGATGGCCTTCTTCTCCATGGTCATGGTCTCCCTCTTCTTCCTCACCACCTGGCAAGAGCAACATATCACCAGTAGCCTTGATGGTTTTCACCTTTTTCTTATCCAAAGTATCTAGCAATTTAGGGACCCATGTTTCCATGTTTTCATTTTCATAAACGAAGGTATCTGCGTCTTGGATTTTGGCAACTGCCTTGGCAGAAGGTTCATATTCATGGGGTTCTGTACCAGCACCGATGAGGAGTTCTACATTAGCAGTATCTCCTGCGACTTGCTTGGTAAATTCATAGACAGGGTAAAAGGTTGTCACGATATTTAATTTGCCATCTGCCTGCTTTTGATTGGAACAAGCCACTAAAAACAAGGCACATAGACTGGCTAGCAATAAGCTAATTTTTTTCACGTTCGTCTCCTATTTGATAAAACGTCTTACTAAACTAATCAGTAAAAAGACAGTTACAAAAATAATGGTAATACTTGCGCTTGCAGGTGTTTCTGCATAGTAGGAAATGTAGAGTCCTGCCACCATTCCCAAAAATCCAATAGCACTGGCTAGCAGCATAACAGATTTAAAGTTTTTCCCCAGACGCAGGGCAATACTAGCTGGCAAGACCATAATGGTCGATACCAGAAGAGCTCCTGCTGCAGGAATCATAAGGGCAATGGCCACCCCTGTCACCATGTTAAAAAGAATAGACATGGTACGAACGGGCAAGCCATCCACAAAGGCCGTATCCTCATCAAAGGTCAGGATATACATAGGACGCAAGAAGAGGAAGGTCAAAATCAAAACAACCGCCGCAATGACAAAAAGGGAAATGACCTGCTCTTCACTGATAGTCACAATCGAACCAAAAAGATACTGGTCCAAACTCATAGAACTCGAGCTTTTACCCTTGCTCATGACAATCAGAGAAACAGCCAGACCTGTTGACATGAGGATAGCTGTCCCGATTTCCATAAAGCTCTTGTAAACCGTACGGAGATACTCCAAAAAGACCGCCGCAATCAAGACAATGGCAATCGTAGAAACAGTCGGAGAAATTCCCAGAACCAGACCAAAGGCTACACCTGAAAGCGAGACGTGGCTGAGGGTATCACTCATCAAACTCTGACGACGTAAAATAAGGAAGGTTCCAAGAACTGGCGAGAAAAGACTCATAGCAATAACGGCCAGAAAGGCACGTTGCATAAAGTCATAAGATAATAAACTAAGCATGGCCCACCTCCTGGTCATTCTCATGAACATTGAAACAACGCCATGGCGAGTCTTGGTTACGGACTAGATGAATATTGCGGTCCGCATAATCTTTAACTTCTTCAGGATCATGAGTAATCATCAAAACAGCCTTGCCATGATGATGGGCGCTATGGTGCATGAGTTCGTAAAATTCATTTTTACTTCCTGCATCCATCCCCGTTGTCGGCTCATCTAGGATAAACACATCAGGGTCAGAAGCAAACATACGTGCAATCACCGCTCGCTGCTTTTGTCCTCCAGAAAGAGAACCCAAGCGTTTGTCTCTGTGTTCCCACATGCCCACTGAGTCTAGACTGGCCTTGATATGCTCCTCATCATGAGCATTCAAACGACGGAACCAGCCTTTTCGTGGGTATCGTCCCGACTTGACAAATTCATAAACCGTACTTGGAAAACCTGCATTAAAACTGGCAATCTGTTGGGGAAGATAGGCTATTCTCAATTTCTTGCCTTGCGTATTTGTCTTTGAAATGGTCACCTTACCAATGCGTGGTTGGAGGATACCAAGACTGGCCTTTATGAGCGTCGTCTTAGCCGCGCCATTTTCCCCTGTCAAAGTCACAAATTCCCCACTATCAACACTATAATTGATATGTTCAAGAACAGGCTCCTTATCATAATAGAAGGACAAATCCTCTACCGTAATATATCTCATTATTTGATTTCTCCTACTAAAGCAGTCAAAAACCGCTGGATCACTTTTTGTTCATTTGGAGTAAACTGAGTTGCCACTTGTTCATAGGTTAAAAGTGTATGCTCATGGTGATTATGATGCTCTTCAGCGATTGGACGAGCCAAGTCGGTCAATTGATAAAAAATCACACGAGCATCCTTTGGATCCTTGGATGTCTCCAACATTCCTTCTTTTACCAAAGACTTAATGGCCTTGGTAACTGCCGCCTGACTGACATTGAGACGACGAGCCAATTCCGAATTTGTTAAAGATTCCTCTGACAAAAGCATAAGGATATGCTCTTGGGTATTGGTCAGAGCCACCTCGCTAGTGCAATGACCTATTAGGATTTCATGCTGATTTTCTGCCTGCAAAATCACCTCATTCAAAAAAGCATCGATAGCCTTCGCTAGCTGTCTCATATCTGACTCCTTTCCTTCTAGATTTCTCCATTTTTAAGAGAAAAATACTATTCTTTAGAATTTTATTTACCAGTTAATTATATCACAAGCAAAAAAAGAGTCAAGAAAAAACGTGAAAACCAGTTTCATTCTTGAACTCTTCCATACTATTACCTATTGAAATTCCTTGACATCTCCATCATACGTCGCCCAATCTTTGCTGAAAAAGCGCTCATTTAGATGGTAAGTCGGAGCTGGTGTAGGATTGGATAGGAAAGGATCAACTGCCTTGTCAAAAGCCAACCAACCCAACCAACCAAGGTGGATAGTATCCTTCATAAAGAAAGGCTCCCCACCGTCCTTAGAAAAATCTGCTATATTGGTAAAGCCTTGACTTTCTAACTGGTAGCGAATCTTTTGCACCGTTTGTTGATACATATCCTCTCGTAGACCAGCGTAGTCCATCCATTTTTTATTAACAGGTGGAATGATAAAAATCGGGTTTACCTTAGATTTGGAAAACTGTGTTAAAACCAACTGCAAGTCGTTGTACTCTGGCGACTTGAGATAGGTAAAGCTTTTCTGAGAGTCCTTTAATTTCTTCAAATCCTTCTTAATCTGCGTATTATAGAAATAATTTTCCATTCCCAGATCATTATTGGAAGTATTCTTTTCAGCATCTGCTTTAACAACATCCTCTATGGCTTGATAAGAAAACTGGTCTGGCAAGGTCTTTAAATACTTAACTACATGCTTATCATAGTTGACATAGCCTCTAACTGAAAACTGACCAAAAAAGGAAGCTTGGCGTTCATTAAACCGAGCCAATAATTCAATCATTTCATTGTCTGACGTCGACAATTCTTCTTTACTTGCCAACTTCTGAACCAAATCTTTCATAGCTACGTTTGGGAACTGCTGTAGTAAGCGAGTCGCTGCATATTGACTAGCCTGATCTCCAGATTGATGTTCCAAAAAACTGGTCAACTGGTCTCCATTAAAATACTGCTGAAAGGCTGCTGGCTCATAGCCATTTTTACTGAACCACTGAGGTGAGATAACATACACAACTTGTTTATTCTCTAGCTGTGGCAACATCTGTTGCATTCCAAAATACTGGTTAAGCGATGCAGCTCCCCTCTGTCCTAAAAGATAAGGACGGTAGGAGCGATTGTACTTCTCAGCTAAAACTGCAGGATGAGCACCGTCAAAACGAAGCCATTCACTGGAGCCAAAGAAAGGAACAAAACGCATATTTGGATCAGATAGTGCTCTGACCTTTTGACTTCGCTCCTTAAAACTATCGATAGTAGTAGCCACTGCTGAACGCTGTTCAGCTCCTAGATTATGACGCACCTCAGTAGGATAAAAGAAAATGAGCAGAAAAACCAACAAACCAGCTGTCATGACTGGTCCGAAGATCATCCATAAGCGTTTAAGCATTTTGTAACTCCACAATACCAGCTATGATTTTATTAGCTGTATTCCAGTCGTCTCGACCAAACTCTGTCACAGGGACACGAATGTCAAAACGGTTTTCAATCTCCACAATCAACTCAACCGTTCCCATACTATCTAAGACACCTGCATCAAAAAGATCTTCATCCATCATGTCAGAAACATCTTCCATAAACAACTCATCAATAATTTCGATAACTTCTGATTTGATATCCATATTTTATTTCCTTTATTTTTTAAACCATAAATCATTCAAAAATCCAGAAAAGATTAAGAATGACAGCATGACGACATGGAAGGTGACAACCATGCCAAGCAACTTAATCCAGCGATTCTCAGGTAGAGCAGCTTTCCCTGCTTTTTTCCGTTCCTTATTGAGCGTTTTTTTCTTACGAATCCAAGCGTCATTGATAACCAAACCTAATCCATGAAAGAGTCCATAGGCGATATAGTACCAGGTCACACCGTGCCAAAATCCCATAATCAGCATATTTACAATGTAGGCCACACTTGAGGTTACATTGCGATTTTTAAAGACCTTCTTTCTGGTCAACACCATCACCATCCGCATAAAGACAAAGTCACGGAACCAGAAAGAGAGACTCATGTGCCAGCGATTCCAAAACTCCTTCAAATCCCTTGATAAAAAAGGTTTGTTAAAGTTGATAGGGCTACGGATTCCCATCAAATTTGAAATGGCTAAGGCAAACATAGAGTAACCTGCAAAGTCAAAGAAAAGCTCCAGACCAAAGGTATACATAACCGCTAAAGTATAGAGGTTAAAGAAGCCACCTGACTGCAAGGCTAAATTCTTCAGAGGAGGTAGTAAGGTCTCTCCTAAAACATGAGCTAGGATAAACTTATACAAAAAGCCCCACATAATATAGCGAACAGATTCATCCAGCATATCCATCAACTCATCCCGCTCAGGAATGGTCTGATAATTTTCATTAAAACGCTTAAAGCGATCAATTGGACCACTCGAGAAAGTCGGCATGAAGAGAAGAAAACGTAGGAATTCCCAGAGGGTAAAATCCTTAATCACTCCATCTCTCAGCTCGATGATAATCCCAACCGAACGAAAGGTCAAGTAAGAAATTCCCAAGAACCCTAGCAAAGACTGCGTTCCATTGATAGCTGGTTGCACCTTGACAAAGATAATCGGAAGTAGGGACAGAAAACTAACTAAGTAGAAGACCCACTTGCCATCCTTGCTTTTTCGATAATGCTTGTAGAAAAGCAGAAGCAATATTTCCCAGCAAAGGTAAATACCCAAGGCAGCCAATTGATTGGTCTTCCCACCTACCAACATGGTGACGATAAAGGAGAGACTAACTAATACTTCATACCAGGCGAAGCGTTTCTTGAAAAAGAGACCGATAAAGATGGGCAAGGTTGCAGCAATCACATAGACAAAATACTGAGGATTGCCGTATGGCTCTAAATGAGGAAGCTGTTGAAAGAACTCCATCATCTCTTATTCACCTCGTTAATCAATCCTTTGATGTCAATTTTTCCATTTGGAGTCAGTGGTAAACTGTCTCGGTAAAGGAATTTAGACGGCATCATATAGGACATCATGATATCTGTCAAGTCTTCCTTAATGGCCTTAGTAATATCGATATCACGCTCAAACTGCTCACGAACACCATCTTTTAAGATAACATAGGCCAGTAGATTTTGTACCTTGTGGTCCTTGTTATAACGCGGAACAGCGACAGCAGACTCAATATAGCGAGACTTGTTAAGATTTTGAGAGACATCTTCTAACTCAATGCGGTAACCGTTGAACTTAATCTGGAAGTCCATACGTCCGCCGTAGAGAAGTAAGCCTTCATCTGTCATAGTTCCCACATCTCCTGTATGGTAGGCTAGTAGACCTTCAAATTCAAAGAAGGCTTCCGCTGTTTTTTCAGGATTGTTCATATATCCTTTTGAAACAGCCGGCCCAGAAACAATGATTTCTCCCTGTTCGCCATTTGGCAGTTTATTTCCTTCCTCATCAATGATAAAGGTTGGAGAGTCGGCCTTGGTATAGCCGATTGGTAGGCGTTTGAGAGTCGCTAACATCTCGTCTGTCACGGCCACTGCTGACAGGGCCACTGTCGCTTCTGTTGGGCCGTAAGCATTGATAATACGGGCATGTGGGAAACGCTCGCGCAGTTTTTGAGCTGTTTTAACCGTCAATTCTTCGCCATCAAAGTAGAAATGCGTGATTCCAGGCATTTTCTCGCTATTAAAATCTTCTGATAACATGGCCATATCTGCAAAGGAAGGTGTTGATGTCCAGATAGCGATTGGCAATGAAAAGATGGTCGCAAAGAGTTGCTTAAAGTCCTGGGTAATAGCTGAAGGAAGAGCGAAAAGCGTACCACCAAGTGCTAAGGTCGGTGCCCAGTACATGACAGACAGGTCAAATGAATACGGTGGCTGAGCTAGCATTTGCGGACGACTTGGCGTCGCAAATTCCTTATCCGTAATCATCCAGTTGGTAAAGCTGAGGAGGTTATCATGGGAAATCTGCACTCCTTTAGGCTTACCAGTCGTACCAGAAGTAAAGATAATGTAGTAGTTATCATCGCCCTTGACTGGATGCGTGATCTCATAGCTAGTCCCTTGAGCAAAGGTTTCTTGAACCTGATCCAGAGTCATCATCGGTGTCGAAACCTGCTCCAATGAAAAGTCTGAAATGGCAATAATCAAACTTGGCTCTGCTACTTCTACAATAGCTGAAACTCGCTCCAAGGCCGAATGACTATCAATTGGAATGTAGGCATGTCCTGACTTAGTCAAGGCTACAAAAGTTGCCAACATTTCATATTCTTGGCCACCAAAAACGACTACAGGAGACTTCTCAGGCAAGCCTAGTTGATCAATGGCTGCAGCTAAACTATCCGAATCAGCCTTTAAATCGCCATAAGTGTGTTCCTGCCCCAAAACATTATAGACAGGATAGCTAGGCTGTGTCTGAGCAAAATGCTCAATGGTTTCAATCATATCTACTATTGGTTTGTTTGACACAATAGGGATTCTCCTTCAAATTAAAATTCATTATAGATAAAGCTTCCTTGACCCTGACCAAGATAGCTAAAGAAGTAAAGCAGCCCTAAAAAGATAAGAAAATACAAGGCTGTCCGACCAAGAAAAAGGTACAATTCTTTTCTCTGTTTCATCAAGAAAAACCATTCATTTCTGTAATTTTTCGCTAAAATAAAAGTGATTCTTACTAGCTTATTTTTCTACCATTGTACCACTTTATATAGTATTTTTTCAATTGTTTACCATATGTTTTCACTACATTTCAGCTTATTTTAAGGATTATGCGGTTTTTCTATGTATATTTTAAAAGAAAAAAGCCTGAGATACTCATCCCAAGCTCTATCAAAATAGTTGTTTTCTAATACTCAATGAAAATCAAAGAGCAAACTAGGAAGCTAGCCGCATGTTGCTCAAAGCACTGCTTTGAGGTTGCAGATAGAACTGACAAAGTCAGTAACCATACATACGGTAAGGCGACGCTGACGTAGTTTGAAGAGATTTTCGAAGAGTAAAACTAGAAAAGTGAGAATACAAGCACAGCCAAGGCTGCACCAATAACAGGTCCTACAACTGGAATCCAAGCATAAGACCAGTCTCCGTCTCCCTTGTTTGGAATTGGCAAGATGCTGTGCATGATACGAGGGCCAAGGTCACGCGCAGGGTTCAAGGCATAGCCTGTTGTCCCACCAAGTGATAGACCGATACCGACAATCAAGGTACCAACTGCGAAGGTTCCGATACCTGCCTGAAAATCGTAAAGACCTAAAGCAAAGATTGTCAACACTAAAACAAAGGTGCCAAGGATTTCGCTAATCAAGTTAGAAACTGTATCCTTGATGGCTGGCCCGGTACTGAAGGTTGCCAGGATATTACCTGCATTTTCTTCTGCCTCATAATGCGGTTTGAATTGCAACCAAACCAAAATCTGACCCAGCATAGCCCCTGCGAACTGGGCTAAGATATAAGGCAAAACGGAAGCCCAAGGCAGACCACCTTTTAAAGCCACACCAATTGTCACAGCTGGGTTTAAATGAGCTGGACTAAGTTTTCCAGATACAAATACTGCAACCGCAACTGCAATCCCCCAACCCATAGTAATCACAATCCAACCTGAGCTGTTGCTCTTGGTTTTCGGAAGAACCACACCTGCAACAACACCATTTCCTAGAAGAATCAGGATTAAAGTCCCCAAAAATTCTCCAAATAATTCATTCATCATCTTTCTGTCTCCATTAAAAAGAAGGGGCGGGCGACAAGGAGTCCTGCCCTCCACCTCTTTTATTTTTTCTTAATTTTTTAATTCTGCTAAATCGTTGTTAGCAAGAGCTGCTTCGACATCCGCACGGTAGCCTGCTTTTTCATCTTCTGTCCAGTCATAGAATCGTCCCATTTCATCCAAAACTGGCTCAACGATGCTGTCCAAGCTATCACGCATGAAAAGCATGTGGTTGGTACGACGAAGGAGGAAGTCAACTGGGCTAAGAGCCAACTCATTGCGCATTGCATAGTGAAGAGACAAGGTGTCCGCCAAGCTGAGTCCTGGCGCTTGTTCCAAACTGTGAGCAAGGGCAAAGACTTTCGGTGCATTTGAACCGTAAAGATTTGCCAGATAGTGAGCTTCCTTGCTATCCAATCCACGTGAAACTCCAAGTTGCGCAAAGGCTTCGATTTCTGAGTCCACATTTGCTGGGTTCAATTCCCCACCTGAAACAGGGTAAGTCTTAGAGTTGATGAGTTTAAAGCTGCGATCAAATTCTGCTTTAAGGATATCAACCACGCGCTCCATAGCCCCTTCAGCCATCTTACGGTAGTCTGTGATTTTACCACCAGCAAGGGTCAAAAGGCCATTGTCATCACGATCCAAGCTCGAACCACGAGAAACTGCAGATGGATCCAAATGTTTCTCAGAGGTACTGCTTTCAAGCTTGCTGACAGCAGACTCAACATCTTCACGCGTTTTTTCTTTCGATAGATAAGCTTCGACAGTCGCAATCAAGGTATTGAAGCTTTCATCGCTAATAGTGCCGTTATTTCCTCCATTGTAGTCAGAAGCGCTATTACCTGCAATCAATGGACGAAGACCTGCCCAGCTGCTTTCGATATCATCAATGGTAATGTTAGCTTCTGGGAAGCGGTTGTTGACAATGCCAAGTAGATAATCTACATCTTCCTGAGTCACTTTTGGATGTTCCAAATCACCTGTGTAGTCTGTATCCGTTGTACCAAAGTAAGTCTTGTTTTCACGTGGGAGAACAAAGACCATACGACCGTCACCCAAACCTGTGTCAAAGTAAACTGGCTGTGACACCTTGATCTTGCTTGAATCCACTACCAAGTGAACTCCCTTAGTTGGACGCATTTGTGAGAATTGTGTTCCCTTATTAGACAAATTGCGCACCTGGTCGCTCCAAGGACCTGTTGTGTTGATCACCAGACGGGCCTTGATTTCAAATACTTGGTCTGTCAACAAATCATGAGCTACAACACCTGTAATCTTGCCACTTTCGTCAAAGAGGAAGCCTTCTGCCTTCACGTGGTTGGCAATGAGGGCACCGTCTTGGTTGGCACGTTTGATATTTTCAATCACGAGACGCGCATCGTTGTTACGGAAGTCAAGGTAAACCCCACCTCCTACCAAGCCTTCTTTCTTCAAGTTTGGCTGGCGTTCCAAGACTTCTTCCTTGCTCAAAACCTTGTTTGCAGCTGGTGTGTTGTTAACTCCGGCCAAAAGATCGTACAAGTCCATAGCTACTTTAAGACGGAAGAGGCTAAAGGTCGCTCCATCTTCATCGTAAACTGGCAAGAGCATTGGGTCTGGTTTTGGAATATGTGGTGCGATTTGTTGAACTACTGCACGTTCAGAAACCGTATCTGACACCACTTCCACGTCGAATTGTTTGAGGTAACGAAGACCTCCGTGAACCAATTTTGTTGAACGGCTAGATGTTCCTTCTGCGAAGTCCTGCATTTCAATCAAACCAGTCTCAAGACCGCTAGCTGCCGCTTGCAAGGCTACACCAGCCCCTGTGATCCCCCCACCGATAATCAAGAGGTCCAGGGTACGTTCCTGCATTTTTTTAATTGATAATTCACGTGTTTTCTTTGAAAATTCCATATTTACACACTTTCTAACTGAGTCGCTTTATTCTTTCAGTATTAGTCATCGATTTCCGCAAAGACTTGAGTCGCTTTCACAGCCTTCTTCCAGCCCTTGTAGAGTTGTTCCTTGCGAGATTCGTTCATAGATGGCTCAAAAAGTTCCCCAGTCTCATTCAAGAGCTTCAACTCATCCAAGTCTTTCCAGTAACCAACTGCCAAACCAGCTAGGAAGGCTGCACCTAGAGCTGTGGTTTCCAAGTTTTTAGCGCGTGCAATGTCGATTCCTAAAATATCAGCTTGGAACTGCATGAGGAAGTTATTCATGGCTGCACCTCCATCCACTTTCAATACTTGAATAGCTGTTTGAGCATCCACCTGCATTGTGTCAATGATATCACGTACTTGATAAGCAATTGATTGAAGAGTTGCCTTGATAA
The DNA here is from genome assembly GCF_003943935.1 of Streptococcus mitis. GTDB lineage: Bacteria > Bacillota > Bacilli > Lactobacillales > Streptococcaceae > Streptococcus > Streptococcus mitis_BK. The sequence goes on from NZ_RJOB01000009.1 coordinate 22,010, forward strand.
AGTCTTCCTTACTTGTTCCACGAGTCAAACCAAAGACAGAACCGCGAGCATTTTGGTTCCAGTATGGTGCTCCTAGTCCTGTAAAAGCTGGAACTACATAAACTTCATCATCATTGTGAGAATCACGAGCGTATTTTTCAGATTCTGGTGAGTTCTCTACCATACGAAGTCCATCACGCAGCCATTGAATGGCACTTCCTGCGATGAAGATAGAACCTTCCAAGGCATAGTAAACCTTACCGTTGATTCCGTAACCAATGGTTGTCAAGAGATTATTTTCAGATAACTGCATTTCTTCACCAGTATTCATGATGATGAAAGATCCTGTTCCATAAGTATTCTTGACCATACCTGGTTCAAAGGCCAATTGTCCAAAGAGAGCTGCTTGTTGGTCTCCAGCCATACCTGAGATTGGAACTTGTCCACCGTAGAAATGGAATGGAGCTGTCTTACCATAGATTTCAGAGTTAGAACGAACTTCCGGAAGCATAGCCTTAGGAATGTTGAGGATTTCCAAAATTTCATCATCCCATTTAAGTTCTTTAATATTGTAGAGCATAGTTCGGGCTGCATTTGAATAATCCGTTACATGGGATGCACCGTCTGTCAATTTCCAAACCAACCAAGTGTCAATCGTACCAAAGAGCAATTCTCCTTTTTCAGCTCGCTCTTGGGCTCCTTCTACATGGTCCAAAATCCAACGAACCTTGGTCGCAGAGAAATAAGCATCGATGATCAAACCAGTCTTTTCATGGAATTTTTCCACATAGCCTTGACTTTTTAGTTGCTCAGCCAAAGGTGCTGTCTGACGAGATTGCCAAACGATGGCATTGTAGATTGGAAGTCCTGTTTTCTTATCCCAGACGACAGTTGTTTCACGTTGGTTAGTAATTCCGATTGCTTCTATTTGACTTGGCTTGACACCACTTTCGATGAAAGCACCCGCAATAACTGACTGAACAGAGTTCCAAATTTCATTGGCATTGTGCTCAACCCAACCTGCCTGAGGGAAAATCTGAGTGAACTCTTTTTGGCTCGAACTAACTTTTTCTCCTTTTTTATTAAAGATAATGGCACGAGAACTTGTTGTTCCCTGGTCAATAGCCATGATGTATTTTTCTTGTGACATGTGATGTCCTCCTCATAATGATCTTGAGGATGTCTCCTCTTTACACTAACTAGTATACAAAATAAAGCGCTTTCTTGTTTATCAACTTTTTTTAATTTTTAAAAAAATGTGAGGAGATTGTGTAAATTTCACAAAAAAGACCTGGAAGCACCAAGTCTTTTAAGTGAATAATAACTGACGAATCGCTGCCAAATCCTCCATATCCAAGTCGTTTTTTAAATAATAGACTGGTGTCTGTTCCTTCTTATGAATCGGGTTATTGGTAACCAGCAAATCATAATGCCGAGTTCGGTCATAAGCTTCAATAGTAATGAAACGATTGTATTCCAAATACCGTTTCAAAATGGCTACCATTCTTGAAAAGACAAGAAAACCAGATGTCAAATCCAGACCAATCCGCATATGCTGGCCACCATTTTCAGCCATATATTCGATTAACTGCAGCCATTCCCAGAGAATTTTCTTATCCAAATCCGTCCCCTGCTGAAAGGCAGGTAAGGCATGAAAAATCTCCGCCGCCGTCTCCTTAAAATCATGTTCCATCAACAAATAAGGATGACGATTCTCTGTCTGGTATCTGTACTGATCCTGTAAAATATAGCCCTTGTATAGATAAACTTGACCACAAAGCTGACTAAGTTCATAGGTGACATGGTCCTCTGTATAATCACCCAGCAGCTCCTCTTTCTTCATTTCTTGTATCAATTGCGTCAGCAAATCTGCCAACTGCCCTCCAAAACCAAGAATATACTCCATTGTATGAAGAGGAAGAATACGATGAGATAGGAGGAAAGAGAAGAATATCATCATCTCCCCATCCTCAGTTCCTAGAGGAAGGTGTTGACCAGCAAAAAAGGACGGAGCCTTTCTCAGCAAACGAAGGTAGAAAATATTGTCAAAATACCCTCGCATTTTCTCTTCTATGACTTGGAACTGACAGGCATTGACCCGTAGACGTTGTTGACTGATGTGAGCCCAGAGAACCAGGTCCAATTTCTGCCCCGAAGACAAGCTTGCACCGCAGATTTCCTCTAAACTGGCAATCTCCTGCTTTCTCTCTGGCTTCTGCATGTGGCCTTCCCACTCCTGACTGGACCAAACCTTGCGGAAAAGACAGAAATAGAAGTAACGAATCTGATGCTCTGGACCTCGCCAACGGCCATTTTGGATGGATAAGTCAAATTCTGACAAAATCTGATTTAAACTAGCCAAGTGGCGACCAAGCGTAGCTTCACTAATCATCAATTCTTGAGCCAGCTGATGGGCTAAAAACTGTTGGTGATAGAGAAGATAAACAAGAATATGGTATTTAACAGCGTTCTCCAAAAACAGGCTCCGAATCTCTCTCCCCTTGGTAGCCGCACCGATTGACAGACGCAGATTTTCATCTTCTAAGGAGATGTTCATCTCTAAACCACTGTCCAAAGTCTTGTCATTGAGCAGGGTGACATATTTGGTTAGGGTTGCTTTTGAAAATCCTGTTTCCTCCATTACAGCCTTGACGGTCGTCTGAGACTCTTGTAATAGAAAGGAAAGGATTGAAAATTGGCCAGATTCAGCCTTTTCCATCAAGTCTCCTAAATACATTTGTTACCCCTTTCATGTTCTACCTTAAGCATAGCATAAATCTTACAAATGCTGAAATAATCTGTTTCTCTTTTTATTTCCCTGCTAAATTCCCAGTCCATTATCCTGAAAATCAGCAAACACACGGCTCCCCCTTTGGGCATTTTTATGCTAAAATAGTAGCTATGGATAAAATTATTAAAACTATATCAGAAAGCGGATCCTTTCGTGCTTTTGTCCTTGATAGCACAGAAACCGTCCGCACTGCTCAAGAAAAACACCAAACCCAAGCTAGCTCAACTGTAGCGCTTGGTCGAACTCTTATCGCTAGCCAGATTCTCGCAGCCAATGAAAAAGGAAATACCAAACTAACAGTTAAGGTGCTGGGATCTAGCTCCCTAGGTGCCATCATCACCGTCGCTGATACCAAGGGGAATGTCAAAGGATACGTTCAAAATCCTGGTGTCGACATCAAAAAGACTGCAACTGGTGAAGTCCTAGTCGGACCTTTTGTTGGAAACGGCCAATTCCTCGTCATCACAGACTACGGCATTGGAAATCCTTACAACTCTATGACTCCCCTCATCTCTGGAGAAATCGGTGAAGACCTGGCCTTTTACCTGACTGAAAGCCAACAGACTCCTTCAGCAGTCGGTCTCAATGTCCTTTTAGACGAAGAAGACAAGGTCAAGGTTGCAGGTGGTTTCCTAGTTCAAGTCTTGCCAGGAGCCAAGGAAGAAGAGATTGCCCGCTTTGAAAAACGCATCCAAGAAATGCCAGCTATCTCAACGCTTCTCGAAAGTGAAGACCATATCGAATCCCTTCTCAAGGCAATCTACGGTGACGAAGCCTACAAGCGTCTATCTGAAGAAGAAATCCGTTTCCAATGTGACTGTAGTCATGAACGCTTTATGAACGCTCTTGCCAGCCTTCCAAACTCAGACTTGCAGGAAATGAAAGAGGAAGACCACGGGGCTGAAATCACTTGTCAATTCTGCCAAACAACTTACAACTTTGATGAAAACGACCTGGAGGAACTCATTCGTGACAAATCTTAATACACCTTTTATGATTGGCAATGTTGAGATTCCCAATCGTACCGTTCTAGCGCCCATGGCCGGTGTGACTAACTCTGCCTTTCGTACCATCGCAAAGGAGCTCGGAGCTGGACTCGTTGTCATGGAAATGGTCTCTGACAAGGGAATCCAATACAACAACGAAAAAACCCTGCACATGCTTCATATCGATGAAGGCGAAAACCCTGTTTCTATCCAACTCTTTGGTAGTGATGAAGACAGCCTCGCACGCGCAGCAGAATTTATCCAAGAAAACACTAAGACCGATATCGTGGATATCAACATGGGCTGCCCAGTTAACAAAATCGTGAAGAACGAAGCTGGAGCTATGTGGCTCAAGGACCCAGACAAAATCTACTCTATCATCAACAAGGTCCAATCTGTCCTTGATATCCCCCTTACTGTCAAAATGCGTACCGGCTGGGCTGACCCATCACTTGCAGTAGAAAATGCCCTCGCCGCTGAAGCTGCAGGTGTTTCTGCCCTTGCCATGCATGGACGTACCCGTGAACAAATGTACACTGGTCACGCTGACCTTGAGACCCTTCACAAGGTCGCTCAAGCTTTGACCAAGATTCCATTTATCGCCAACGGTGACATCCGTACAGTTCAAGAAGCCAAACAGCGTATCGAAGAAGTCGGTGCTGACGCAGTCATGATTGGCCGCGCAGCTATGGGAAATCCATACCTCTTCAACCAAATCAACCACTACTTTGAAACAGGAGAAATCCTCCCTGATTTGACTTTTGAGGACAAGATGAAAATCGCCTACGAGCACTTGAAACGCTTGATTAACCTCAAAGGGGAAAATGTCGCAGTTCGTGAATTCCGTGGCCTCGCTCCTCACTACCTCCGTGGAACATCTGGCGCTGCCAAACTTCGCGGAGCTATTTCACAAGCTAGCACCCTAGCAGAGATTGAGGCTCTCTTGCAGTTAGATAAGGCTTAAAATGATTCATACTGCTCTACTGATTATCGATATGCAAAAAGCATTTGATAGACCTATTTGGGGAGAACGAAACAATCCTCAAGCTGAACATCAAGCATTGAGGATACTGGGATACTTTCGTAAACACGGTCTTCCAGTCTTACACATTCAACACATATCTGACAATCCCCAGTCGCAATTTCATAACAAACAAAATCAAGAGTTTAAAAGTGGATTTGAACCAGTTGCTTCCGAACCTGTCTTTCAAAAAACGGTTAATAGCGCCTTTATTGGAACAAATCTTGAAACATATTTACGAAAAAATCAGATTTGTCATTTAGTCCTTGCTGGTCTGACTCTGCCTCATTGTGTATCTACTACGACACGAATGGCAGCAAATCTTGGTTTTGAAGTCACTTTACTAGCAGATGCTACTGCCAGTTTTACCCTAGCTAACAAAAACGGTCAAGTCATCTCTCCTGATACTATCCATGAAATTAATCTCCTTTCTCTACAAGATGAGTTTGCTCAAATTCTTACTACAGAAGAATTTTTAACCCAAGTACAAGTATAAAATAATCCGTCAACTCTTATTGAGCTGACGGATTTTCTGTAATTGTAAAAATTCAAATACTGATTGTTATTATTGACTCAAAGCAACACTAGAAACCTTACCATCCGCTCCTGTTGTAATTTGGATGACTTTTCCTCCACCGATTTTGGCATTATACTTGCCATCGTCAAGAGTATAAGAGTAGCCTCTGATAGAGTAGTTTTCTTTCTTTCCATCAGCAGATTCTACTGTGAATTGACCTCCTGATGAAACTGTGATGGTTTCGCCATTGGCTCCCTTCCAGTTGCCCGCTGCAGCTGAGAAATCACCATCTGCCATAGTTAAAACACCCTTATAGCGTTTATTTTGCTCTGCTTGTTTGTCTTGAAGTTTGCGGTCAGTTGTAGAATCATAGCTTGATTGATTAGACTGAGCTTGAGGAGCCTGTTTAGTTGAAGAAGCCTGAACAGGAGTTTTTTGACTAGCTGCTTGTTGATTAGACACCTCTTGACCTTGTCTTTGCTCTGGTGCAGGTGCCGCTTGTGACGGTGTCGCAGTTGCTGAAGATTGATCAGTAGACGCCTTAGTCTTTTCAGATGAAGCTGAACTTGAGGACTTCTGAGTCTTGCTTTCTTTGCTAGAAGAATCTACTTTAGAATTTGATGATTGGCTTGTCTTAGCAGAACTGCTTGCTTGAGTTGTTTCTTTTTTATTTCCACAAGCTCCTAATAGCAAGGTAGAAGCCAATACAGTTGCTGCCATCAATTTGATATAGATTTTCTTTTTCATTTTTCTACTCCTTTGTAACGTTTTTGAAATATTAAGAAATCTTTTTGTAATATAATTGTAACATTATAGTTTAAATATGTCAACAATTTATCTAAACTATTTTAAAAATCTCACATCATTTAGATACATTTACTCCTCCTACTCTTTTATTCGTAATAAAACAGAAAAACAGGAGATTTTCCTGTTAAAAATTTGAATTTGTTTTGTGTAATCGCTTGCATTGTTTTAGACAAAGGAATATAATAACATTGAAATATGATATTGGAGGTGTAGACTTATGTTAAGCAAATATTACAAGTATCTTCCTGGGTTGATTTTGGGAGCTATTTGCTCTTATGAAACAGCCACTTACTATGCGCGAACTGCTTTTGATGTCTTCTATCTGACTACAAGCTTTATGATTGTCTACATCGCTTTGTTATTTTTACATGAGAACTATCTCAAGTATCGATACAAAGACTTTTTTACTCACCTGTTGAGCAATTCTAAGAAAGATAGCCACCTATAAAAGCAGTCACAACACAAAACCATCTCATGATGGTACATAAAGAGGTCAGGAACTTTGTCCCGACCTCGCTTTTTATTTCAATCGATAGGTTTTTCTTGATTTCTTTTTAGGCACTCGTTTGAGTCCGACTTCTTCTACATATTCGCCGTATTTTACGAGAAAGTTATTGCTGACGATTGGACGACCTGGGTTGATAAGATTGACCAGTTCGGTTCCTTCATATACAGTGAACTCCTCCTCCAGCAGATAAAGGAAGGTCGGGTTCCAGTCGAGACGGCCTTTGATTCGTTTGATGGATTCTTGGATAATAGCATAATGGTCAAAGGCGAAGGCTTGCTCGTCCAATTCGACTCCCTCCAAGAAGCATTTGCTCGTCTGAAAATCGACATCTACGAAAACGACATCCTTGGCATCGTCTCCTGCCTGAACGAGGTCTAGGGCGCGACTAGGCAGATACACCAAATGGGCAATGGTCACCGTCCAGCCCCGTGGGTCACGGCCGGGAGTCGATACGGTCATCAATTGCTCGATTTTTTCCAAAGGAAGATCGAGATTGACTTCTTCTCTCACCTCACGCTGGCAGGCATGTGCAGCATCTTCTCCCTTATCCATAAAACCTCCAACCAAGGCCAAACAGTTTTGATAAGGGTGAGCCTTGCGACGAATCAGCAAGAGCTTGATCTTTCCTTCAACAAAGCAGTAGGCCACCATATCCACTGTCACACTTGGCTTTTCATATTGTGGGAGCTCCTGCTGGTAGTACCAGTCTAAAAACTCCTCCTGACTGGCATGCATTTCAAAATATTCTCTTTCCGTCATCCCTTCTGGAATCTTTATATCTGCCATCTTATGACTCCTTTCGAACTGCCTTGGTCCATTGGTACCAACCCACTAGACTATTGAGTGTGTAGACCCAGTACATCCCTTGAATGTGGATATTTTCACCCCACCAGAGATAAATGCTAAAGAGATTGGTTGCAATCCAGAAAATCCATTGCTCACGGTAGAGACGTGTCATCAAAAGCTGACCAACACCATTGGTCGCATCGGTAACACTATCACGGAAAGGGCGAGCACTATGGATACTTTGATAAGCTAAGCCCATACCAATCCAGATGATAGCAGTCAAGGACAAGTACTTGAACCAATCAAGAACAGATAATTTCTTAGCTTCAAAGTGAGATTCTTCTACTTTTCCTTGGTCATTAATACGGTTGGACAACCAAGCATAGAGACCAATCGGCTGCATGACAAAGAAGTAAACAGTCGTCAAAACTTCACCATAAAAAGTTGCATTCATAGCCAAAATCAAATAGATAGCAGAGTTAATAGCCCCGAAGAGATAATTACTTGCACGCCCTTCTGCTACCAAGATAACACAGACAATCCCAGTCCAAGAGGCAAACAAGCTAAGCCAGTCATGACTTTCCGTATTTTGCGTGAATTCCAAGATCAAGGGAACACCTGACAAGGCGATGAGATATAACCACTGGAAAAGGCTACGGCCCACAAAAAGATCTCTCCAGAGCAGGTTCATGATTCCTGCAAAGCCAATCTTGCGGGCTTCGGCATGGACATTTTTAAAATTTTCGATAAATTGTGTGATTTTTTCAGTTAGTTTTTTCATATTTTTCTCCTAATCTGCTTGGTAAATGGCATCAATAGCCACTTTTGCTGCTTCATAATTACCTAGATAATCCTCTGCTAGATAAACTAGTGGAATGGTGGTTAAATATCGCTCTCTCATCTGGTCCAAATGCTGGGAAAAACTTTGACGAATATGGTCTTCTGCCATGGTCATATCTCTAAATCCGTCATTGACATAGGAGCCGATAGGCTGCACAAATAGAATCAAGTCCCATTTCTCCTTAGCCAAGATCGAGGCAAAGAGATTGTCAAATGTTTCTCCTGATAAGTCCTCTTGATCCTCAGTCTCCATATAATAATCATAGTAGCCCTTGGTTACTAAGGAGTTGGTATCTGCTATCACCAGTCCCCTATTGGCATTACTGTCAATTAACTTAGAGGTCTGGTCATACTGTCCCAACAGGAGGTAATAGTAATCCTTTGGAGTCAATTCATCATCGCGAACGTTATTTTTAATCTGATACTCACGTGCGTATTCCAGACTAACGGGCGCATCGTAATACCTTGCCAAATCCTTGGCCAGAGTGGTCTTCCCATTACTGGCACTTCCCATAATCAACACTTTCTTGGTAAACTGACGACGGAAAGGTTGAGCGATGTACTTCCAATATTTGCTTGGATTTTCTCGAATCATAGTTGCTGAAATACCAAACTTTCTTCCTTGCAGAACGGTCTCAAAGCCACGATTAGATAATTCTTGCTGGTAGTCTGCTTCTCCTACAAAGAAGATTAGTTCTTGCTGCTTTTCATTATAGGAAATCTCTGATAGCATCTGATCCAACCACTCCTGCCAGCCCATAGGATAACGAGGAAGGTTGGTTTCATCTAACTTACAAACTGAGGTCAACTCGTCATCACGAAAAGCCTCTCGGATATAGCGAAATCTTTTTTGAAGCGTTAAGCCTACCTGTTCCCCTCTGTCTCCCTCATAGCCTGAAACGACAACCCAGACCTGGTCACACTGCCGCTTCGCTCGCTGAATCAGATCGATATGTCCTTGATGAAGCGGAGCAAAGGTTCCAAATACCACTGCTGTTTTCTTTTTCATAAACGCATTACCTTTTTATAATTTTAGATATTTTCATTATCTATGTTTTTATTATAAACTATATTTTTGTTTTGTAAATAGTTTTTTATTGTTTTTTATAAAAAAGTAGCAAAAAAGAGAATCAAGATTTCTCCTGATTCTCCATTTTTATGCAATATCAAATTTTAACTGGCCTGCTTTAACACCAATCTTAAGTGTGCTACCTTCCACTAATTCTCCCTTGAGAAGAAGTTCTGCTAACTTATCTTCCACTTCTGTTTGCAGGGTTCTGCGAAGTGGACGAGCTCCCATCTCTGGGTCATATCCTTGATTTGCCAACAATTTCAGTGCTGAAGCTTGCAATTTCAAGTCAATACCTTTTTCAGCCAAACTTGCCACTAAAGGTTTGACCATAATCTTCACCACTTCCTTCATATGGTCGCTAGAAAGGCTATGGAAGACCACCTTTTCATCAATACGGTTGATAAACTCAGGTCTATAAGCTTTTTTCAGCTCTTCAAACATGCGTTTTTCCATATTTTCCTGGTCAAAACGAATGTCCTTTGCCCCAAAACCAACTGTCTTGTCATCACGAAGGGCTGTCGCACCAAGATTTGACGTCATGATGATAATGGTATTTGAAAAATCAACCTTGCGTCCCTTGCTATCGGTCAAGACACCATCATCTAGCACTTGCAAGAGAACATTAAAAATGTCCGGATGAGCCTTCTCGACCTCATCAAAGAGCAAAACAGAATAAGGTTTGTTACGGACCTTCTCCGTCAATTCTCCACCTTCTTCATAACCCACATAACCAGGAGGCGCTCCATTGAGACGGCTGGCTGCAAATTTCTCCATATATTCACTCATATCAAAGCGGATAAGGGCTGATTCGTCATCAAAAAGAACTTCTGCCAAAGCCTTGGCTAATTCGGTCTTCCCGACACCTGTAGGCCCTAAGAACATAAAGGAACCAATCGGACGCTTATGACTGCGAATCCCTGACTGGTTGCGGCGAATGGCACGGCTAATGCTTGAAACAGCTTGATCTTGCCCGATAACACGTTTGTGCAATTCAGCTTCCAGATTCAGGTATTTCTTGGCATCCGTTTGAGTCAGTTTTTGGACTGGGATACCTGACAAGCGACTCAAGGTAGTCAAAATATCAGACTCTGTCACCAAATCTTTATAGACTGGGACTTCCTCTTCTTTTGCGATTAGCTGGGCTGCTTGTTTCCACTTGCCATCCACCAAAGCCTTGTCAGCTGGACTTAAGCCAGAATCGTCTGCTTTTACATGCTTAGCCTTATTTTGCACTGTTGCTGCTGCTTCGTCCAAGAGATCGATAGCAGAGTCTGGCAAGTGACGACTAGTCAAATAACGATGAGCCATCTTGACGGCTGTTTCAACCGCTTCATCTGTGATTTGCACACGGTGATGCTTCTCATAGGTCACTTTCAAACCTTGCAAAATGGTCATGCTGTCTGCAACACTTGGCTCTTCAATCGTCACTTTGGCGAAACGACGAGAAAGGGCCGCATCTTTTTCGATGTGTTTTTGATATTCTTCCTGAGTGGTGGCACCAACCGTTCTCAAAGTTCCACGCGCCAAGGCTGGTTTCAAGATATTGGCCGCATCTAGAGTTGAGTCAATCCCGCTCCCAGAACCCATGATGGTATGGAGTTCATCGATAAAGAGGATGACTTGGCCATCTTCTTCAATATCCTTGATGATATTATTCATGCGCTCTTCGAAGTCACCACGGAAGCGTGTCCCTGCAACGACATTCATCAAATCAAGCTCTAACACGCGCATCTTAGCCATTTCCGCAGGTACATCACCACTAGCAATACGCTGAGCAAGCCCAAGCGCCAAGGCTGTTTTCCCGACACCAGCATCCCCAACCAAGACAGGATTGTTCTTGGTCTTTCGACTCAAGATTTGAATCATACGTAAGATTTCCTTGTCCCGACCAATGACTGGTTCTAACTTACCAGAACGCGCTTGCTCTGTCAAATCATGCGTATAGTCCTCGAGACCACCACTAGGAGTCTGGGGCATGCCCATCATGTTAGCCATAGAATTTTGCTTATCAGCTACTGTACGATGGCGTTGGCGTAAAGCCTTGAGATCTTCACGAGTCCAGCCTGCACGTTCTTCTAGATTTCGACGTAAGGCAGCAATCTTGACCTGATCTTTCTTGTCTTCATAAGAAAAACCAGCCCTCTCCAAGATACGAGTTGCCAAGGCATTGCCATCATGCAAAATCGCATAAAGGACGTGCTCCGTCCCTAGCACCTTAGCATGGACCACTGACGCTACATACTCTGCTTCATCAAAAAGAACCTGCAAACGATGGGAGAACGGCAATTCCGTAAAGGTTTCATCCTGGCTATAGTCCGTTTCAGTCAGTTCCAAAGCGACCTCTTCTAAACGGTCCATCTCATATGGATAATCATTTAAAGTTGCCCCTGCCACACTATAACTGTGATTGGACATGGCAATCAACAAGTGCCAAGACTCTAGATAACGAGCTCCAAAATGGCCAGCAACCATGTAGGCACTTTCGATACATTCATTCAATGCTTTTGAATAGTTCATCTTACTTCCCTTTTCTATCTACCTCTTGTATGACCTGTCGTAGCATATTAGCTCGAAGGACTGGAGCTTCTTCTCCTAGGACACGATCCAAAGCTACTGCCATCAACAAATTCATCTCCTGCTTAGTCATCAATTCCTGCTCAACCAAAAGCTGCAGAATATCTTCATAAATTTCTTGACTAACCCGCTCGCCAATCGAATAAAGCAGTTCTCGGAGCATTTCATGATGACTAGAAAACTCAATCCGTCCTATACGAATGTAGCCTCCTCCTCCACGCTTACTTTCAACCAAGTAGCCTCTACTTTCCGTAAAGCGTGTCTTGATTACATAGTTGATCTGACTAGGAACAACCTGAAAGGTATCTGCCAACTGACTTCGTTGCAACTCCACAATGCCAGACTGATCTAAAATCGCCTTGATGTAGGCCTCAATATGATCCGATGTATTTTTAAATCTCATTACAAACCCACCTCTCTCTTTAAACCTTGACTATCTTTGACTATTATACCGAAATTTTCTCATTTTTAAAAGAAAAAGGGCGCTGGTAAAGGATAATCTTCACCAACTCCCTATTTTTCTACTTATCTAAGCCTAATTCTGCCAAGATTTGACGTTTGTAGGCAATCTTTTGAACTTCCTTGTCCTCACTTTCAGACCAATCTAGTTTAATTTCTGAAACAATCCGCCCAGGGCGATTTTTCAAGATATAAATGCGGTCGCTGAGATTAAGAGCTTCCTCGATACTATGCGTAATGATCAAGGTCGTTAGCTGCAACTGCTTGTGAATCTCAAGATACCAAGCGTGGAGTTCCATCTTGGTCATCTCATCTAAGGCGCTAAAGGCCTCATCTAAGAGAAATAGCTTGTGCCCGAAAAGGTAGGTCCGGAGTAAAGCTACACGCTGGCGCATCCCACCACTGAGTTCATGAGGGTATTTATCTCTTACAGCTGTCAACTGGAAGGTCGCAAGAATTTCATCCGCTCGGGAAATAGCTTCTGCCTTATCCACTTTTTGAATCAAGAGAGGCAGAATGATATTACCAAGCACCGTCTTGTGTTCCAAGAGTAAATCCTTTTGCAACATATAACTCACGCGCCCCTTGGGATTTTCTTCACCATCAAGAACGATTCGCCCTGACTGGACTTCTAAAATTCCAGCGATCAGATTAAAGAGGGTGGTCTTTCCTACACCACTTGGGCCCAGAATAGAAACCACTTCACCTGAAGTGACTTTCAGATTGATATCCTCTAAAATCCTATCCTCGCCATAAGCATAACTGACGTGTTCTAGTCTAATTTCTGTCATTATTTCACAAATTCGTTGGTGAAGCCTTTGTCTGTCAAGTCTTCTTTAAGGATACCATTTTCTTTATCCCATTTGTAGAAGGCATTCCAGCGAGCTGCGTCAAATTGACCCCATTTTTCCTTGTCGCTTGCGTATTCTTTTGACAAGTATTTTTGAGATTCGATGACAAAGTCACGTTTTTCTTGAAGTTCAGGTGCATTCTTGATGAGGATATCTGCAGCTTCTTCTGGGTGTTCCATAGCGTATTGGTAGCCTTTTTTGATGGCTTGGATGACTTTGCGAGCTTCTTCTTTGTTATCTTTCAAATAGTCGTTGTTTGCGATGATAACTGGTGAGTAGTAGTCAAACTCCTTGACGTAGTCTTTCAAATACATGAAGTTAGCATCTACACCTTGAGATTTAGCAAGGATTCCATCCCAACCGTAGTAGATCCATGCAGTATCAAAGACCCCATTGGCAATCGGTGTGATTGAGTTTGAGTCGTTGTTTGGTACTTTTTCAACCTTTTCAAAGTCTCCACCTTGTGATTCTACTAAGGTTTTCAACATAGCAAGTTCAGTTGGGTCATTCCAAGTTCCGTATTTCTTACCAACCAAGTCCTTCGGACTGCTTACATTGTCAGATTTACGAGAGATGATTCCTGATGTATTGTGTTCTACGATAGCTGCAACAGCAGTGATTCCTGCCCCTTTTTCCAATTTTTTAGCCATGTAGTCTTGGAAATACACTGCAAATGGTGCCTTACCATTGATAACCAAGTCAGAAGAACTTTCTTCTGGTGGCAATTTCAAGTCAACATCCACTCCAGCTTCTTTGAAATAGCCTTTTTCCTTGGCAACATAAAGCCCTGTGTGGTTGGTATTTGGTGTCCAGTCTAGGATAAAGTCAATTTTCTTGAGTTCTGCTTCTTTGTTGTCCTTAGAAGCAGTTCCTTGACCACAAGCTACAAGCACAACAGCTACAAGAGCTGTCACAAGCGTTAAAAACACTTTCCATGTTTTTTTCATTTTGATTTCCTCTTTTCTTTTTTGAAACATTCTAATTTTACGAACGTTTCCATTTAATAACATATTTTTCACTAACGTCGACCAATTTCATCCCCAAAAGGCTGATAATCGATACCAGAATAATAATAGCAAACATGGTATCATACTGAAACAGTTTCTTGGACTGAATCATGTAGACACCAAGACCCTCAAAGCCTCCCAACCACTCAGATACCACTGTTGTGATAAAGGCGTAGGAGACACTGACCCTCAGACCTGCATAAAAGTAAGGCAGGCTGACTGGAATTTTAAAATGCCACAGGATTTGCCAAGGCTTGGCCCGCATCAGACTAAACAAGGTCAGCATATCCTTGTCACAATGCCTAAAACCGTCCAAAATGCTGACGATGATGGGAAAGGTTGTCGTTAAGATAATCAAGACAATCTTGGGTAAAATCCCATAACCGAGCCACAAGACCAGGATAGGGGCTATGGCAATGGTCGGAATGGTCTGAACAACCACCATCATAGGGTAAATCAGGTCATTGAGCCAAGTCAAACTATCCATGAGCACAGCCATGAGACAGGCAATCAAGACTCCCAGAACCAGCCCCAGTAAAGCCACTCTCAAGGTCGCCCAACTATGGTGCCAGAGAAATTCTCTATCACGAACAAAGGCCTGGAGAATTTCAAGAGGTGTCGGCAGGATAAACTTAGGGAGAAGTTTAAGAAAACCTGCTAACTGCCAGATTGACAAGACTCCCAGAAAACCCAATAGACTAATGTGTCGTCTCAGTATACTTTTCAAGTTTCTCATCAATACTTAAAATCTCTCCTACATTTATTTTGACATTGGCAAAGACATTGTCTGCCTCCTGTCCTGCTACTTCCAACGCTTCTTTGAGAATGCGCATAAGCTCATCAAACTCCCCTTCCAAGACCGTTTCAAATGGTGTCACCACCATGGTCACTTCTTGAGCTTGCAGATAGGCAATGACCTGATCGATTACGTAAATCCGATCAATCCCCTGTGCTAGGGGTAAAACTTGCAAGGCGATGCTTGCTTTCATAAAAACCTCCTCTTCTCGTTTTCCTTTGACAAAAAGAAAAACCTTTACCATATATGGAAAAGGTGCAGAATAGACTAAGTATCGTTCCCTACGCTGGCATTACCCAGATCAGGTGCGGTCGAAGTTTAACACTTCCTCTCAGACTGTACACAGACTCCCATATATTATATGGACATATGATAGCGCAAAATAAAAAAAATGTCAAGGAAACTGCTTACAGAAAAAGTAGGAAAAATTTCCTACTTTTTCTATACTCTCACACCATCACTATTTACTCTGTAGCCATCCACCGTTGTATTAACAGCTAAGGCACCTGAAGAGTAAGAATAATACCACTTACCAGAGACTTGATACCATCCTGTTTTCATTGCTCCTGAACCATCCAGATAATACCACACTCCATTTTCCTTTAACCAACCTGTCTGCATGTCACCAGATGATTTCAAATAATACCAACTAGAACCGTCTTTCAGCCATCCTGTTGATTTAGAACCATTTGATTTGAAATGATACCAACTACCATTTATTTTCTTCCAACCAACAGTCAGAACATCATTGGAACTACCTTCTGTTTGATTCTGCGATGACGCAACCTCCTCTAACTGAATATAACGACGACTTCCACTATAAGATATATAACTCAACCACTTGTACCCATCTTTTTCAAGTACCTGATCATAATGAACACTCTCACCTGGAGAATAATATGCAATTGAGGCTGCACTAGCTAAAGGTTGATTTTTAATAGCTGCCTTATTCTTAAAATAATGTGTTCCTCCTGTCGAAGACAACGGTTGACTATCGAATACTTTGCCACTACTTACTACATTACCCCCATCCAAATCTTTAAAATGAATAAATCCTGTCATCGTATTGGCTTTTATAATTCGTTTATTATAGGATCCTGTATAACCATAGTTGTATTCCTCAATTTCTATATTATCCCCCATTACATTTGAAACCCAGGCAACATGACCATATCCACCTGCAGTAGACCAAGCAATCGATCCAATCGTTGGTACACTATCTACACGATAACCTTCACGACGAGCACGATAGCCCCATTCATTCGCATTTCCATAAGCGCCTGTAATCTCAAAACCATTGACACTACTCAAGCGAAAGGCTGCAAATGAAGTACACTGACGAGAGTACATGCGCCACTTATCAATTTCCTGACTCCCATTTTTATAGTAAGCAGGATAATCATCCCCACGCGCAATCGATCCATTTCCTCCAGAATAGGCATATACACTATCACTCGCTGCTAGCATCAATCCTACTACTAAAAAAGGAACAACCTTTTTAACTGACTTTCTCAAAGAAAATCCTGTCTCTGTTACTTTGAATGGTAAAACTTTCATTCTTCCTCCTTGAAAAATAATATAAATCGAAGATTACCTTCACTTAAACTATTCGGAGAAAAAAGAAAAAGTGAGAAAATTTCTCACTTTAGTCAAGATAATGAATCAAATTCTTTTCTGTAAGGATATCTGAGTAAGTAAAGGACTCAACATAAACATTAGCTTGTTTATCTCCTTCAACGTTCCCAAATTCCACGATAAATAGGGATGGATAAACTTCAATTAGCTTACCCAATCTATTTTTTTGGCGCTTACGCCCATTTTCCAAAGTCATTTCAATTACATGACCCTCATGCGCCTTGATTTCCTCTTTAATTTTTTTCATCTTAGCTACATCTGTAAATGCATCTGTCATCTTATTTCCTCCCTTTTTGAAATACTTGAAAATTTATTGTATTCTTTTTGGAAAATTAATTCCACTGTTCCACGAGCTCCGCTACGGTTTTTCTCGATAATAACTTCTACCTTATTATTTGGTATACCTTCCTCTTCTTCACCACCACGCTCATAGTAATCGTCACGATAAAGAAAGGCTACGATATCAGCGTCCTGCTCGATAGACCCAGATTCACGAATATCAGACAAGACCGGTCTCTTATCCTGACGTTGTTCTACACCACGAGACAACTGACTCAGAGCAATTACGGGAACTTTCAGTTCTTTTGCTAGAATTTTCAACTGACGTGAAATTTCTGAAACTTCTTGTTGACGATTCTCTCGGCCTGTACCTGTAATCAATTGCAAGTAATCTATCAAAATCAAACCAAGATTGCCCGTTTCTTGAGCCAATTTACGAGAACGAGAACGAATCTCTGTAATTCGAATTCCTGGCGTATCATCAATATAGATACTTGCATTAGCTAGATTACCCTGAGCAATGGTATATTTTTGCCACTCCTCATCAGTCAATTGCCCTGTACGGATAGAATGGGATTCCACCAAACCTTCTGCCGCCAACATACGATCCACTAGACTTTCCGCACCCATTTCCAGTGAGAAAATAGCTACCGTCTTGTCCAACTTAGTCCCAATATTCTGAGCAATATTCAAGGCAAAGGCTGTCTTACCAACCGCCGGACGAGCTGCTAAGATAATCAACTCCTCCTCATGAAGACCAGTCGTCATATGATCTAAATCACGATAGCCTGTCGCAATACCTGTAATATCAGTCGTTTGTTGAGAGCGAACCTCCAGATTTCCAAAGTTGACATTCAACACATCTCGAATGTTCTTAAATCCACTTCGATTAGCATTTTCACTGACATCAATCAGTCCTTTTTCTGCCTGAGCAATGATTTCATCAGCTGGTTGTGAAGCCTCGTAAGCTTGATTGACAGACTCTGTCAACTTGGCGATTAATCGCCGTAACATAGCCTTTTCTGCAACGATTTTAGCATAATACTCCGCATTAGCAGAAGTTGGCACAGAATTGACAATCTCAACCAGGTAAGACAAGCCACCAATATTCTGCAAATCGCCTTGATTATCAAGAATGGTACGAACCGTTGTTGCATCTATGGCATCGCCACGATCGGATAAATCGACCATAGCTTGGAAAATCAAACGATGGGCATACTTAAAAAAGTCTCGAGACTCAATATATTCTCGCACAAAAACAAGCTTACTCTCATCAATAAAGATAGCCCCCAAAACGGATTGTTCAGCTAAGATATCTTGAGGTTGTACTCGTAACTCTTCTACTTCTGCCATCAGATTTCCCTTCCTTTTACAATCTTGTCAAGAAGGTGTAAACTTATCCTTCTTTCACACGAAGATTGATTACACTTGTGATATCTTGATAGATTTTCACTGGCACATCAATCAAACCAACCGCTCGAATCGGAGCTTGTACTTGAATATAACGTTTATCAATCTTAATTCCAAATTGCTTTTGCAATTCTTCTGCAATTTTCTTATTGGTAATAGAGCCAAAGGTACGACCATCTGGACCAACTTTTTCAACAAATTCTACAACAGTTTCTTCAGCTTCAAGTTGGGCTTTAATTGCTTTTGCTTCTGCAATCATCTCAGCGTGAGCTTTTTCTTCAGATTTTTGTTTACCACGAAGTTCACCTACAGCTTGAGCAGTCGCTTCTTTGGCTAGATTCTTTTTGATAAGAAAGTTTTGCGCATACCCTGTTGGTACTTCCTTAATTTCGCCTTTTTTACCTTTTCCTTTAACATCTGCTAAAAAGATTACCTTCATTCTTCTTTCTCCTTTTCCTTTATTTCATTTAATACAATTTCTGTCAGTTTTTCACCTACTTCTGACAAGGTTAAATCTTTAATTTGAGCTGCTGCCAAATTAAAGTGGCCTCCACCGCCTAACTCTTCCATAATCCGTTGTACATTCAGTTTACTACGACTTCGAGCTGAGATAGAGATAAATCCTTGTGTATTTTTCGCAAGAACAAAACTCGCTTCAATACCTGACATAGCTAACATGGCATCTGCTGCCTTACTAATAACAACTGTATCATAGCATTTCGAGTCCGTAGCCTCTGCTAGCAATACATCGGAACCTAATTTACGCCCCTGTAAAATCAGTTCATTGACCTCACGATATTCTTCAAAATCTGTCGCAGCGATTTCTTGGATAGCAATACTATCACTTCCGCGCGTTCTGAGATAGCTAGCAACATCAAATGTCCGACTAGTCACTCGTGAAGTGAAATTTTTAGTATCCAGCATCATACCAGCCATCAAGATACTGGCTTGCATACGACTCAGACGATTTTTCTTAGAATTCTGGAACTGAATCAATTCCGTTACCAACTCACTGGCACTGCTTGCACCACTTTCGATATAAGTGATAACGGCATTATCGGGAAAATCCTGATCCCTTCTGTGGTGGTCAATGACGATGGTTTGGGTAAATAAATTATAAAATTCTTTCGATAAAGTTAAGGCAGTCTTTGAATGGTCTACAAGAATCAACAAAGAACGATTGGTCACCAAGCCCATCGCCTCCTTAACAGACAACAACTGCGTAACTCCTTCTTTTTCTAAGAATGAAACAGCTCGTTCAATATCTGGCGACATTTGTTCTTCATCATAAAGAGCATAACTATTTTCAGTCACATTGCTAGCAAACAACTGCATACCTACAGCAGAGCCAAGAGCATCCATATCTAGATTTTTATGACCAACTACAAAAACCTGATCTACACTTCTAATTTTATCTGAAAT
This sequence comes from Streptococcus mitis, assembly GCF_003943935.1. Classification (GTDB taxonomy): domain Bacteria; phylum Bacillota; class Bacilli; order Lactobacillales; family Streptococcaceae; genus Streptococcus; species Streptococcus mitis_BK. The sequence goes on from NZ_RJOB01000009.1 coordinate 41,750, forward strand.
AGCTGTCATCATAGCGCGCGTACGAGTCCGTGTACGTTTGATTGAGGCAGCAGATCCACCACCAAAATAAACGGGATTTTTCGTTTCGTCATTCTCCTTGACAACCACCTGGTCTCCACCACGCACTTCAGCCAAGTTCAAGTTGAGTAAAGCAACTTTCCCTATTTCATCATGATTTCCATCACCATAAGAAAATCCCATACTTAAGGTCAATGGCAACTGTCTCTGTTTCGACTCTTCTCTGAAAGCATCAATAACAGAAAATTTATCATTCATCAAGCCCTCAAGCACCGTATAGTCCGTAAACAGATAAAAACGATCCATACTCACTCGACGGGAAAACATGGCATATTTACCAGCAAATTCTGAAACAAAATTGGCTACAAAACTATTGATATGACTAATATCAGACTCTGATGTTTCATCTTCTAAGTCATCGTAGTTGTCAACGGAAACTATCCCAATAACAGGCCGACTCGTTACTAACTCAACAGTCGCTTCATATTCACCAGACACATCAAAGAAGTAAAGAACCCCAGACACCTTGTCCATATGAACCGAATAACGGGTCTCACCCAAGGTAGCATAAGAACCTGGGTTCCCCACAGAAGCCTTGATAATTGTTTGAATTAATGCCACATCAATCTCGCCCACTTCATTAGTCAAAATCAATTCAGCATAAGGATTAAACCATTCAACGTCACCTGACGACAAGTCTAATTTAATTACCCCAACAGGCATCTGTTCTAACAAGGTTGTCAAACTATCTTCAGCTTGGTGGTTTACATACTGGATTTGTTCTACTTCACTCCTTGAGTAGTAGTCTCTTTGATGGATGAATAGTAAAATATATGAACCCAAAATAAGTAGCAAAAGAAATAGCGTTACCAGTGTATTCGTTACAAAAACAAGTTGCACAGATAGCACTCCGAACGCCACTATTCCTAATATTAAGGGGAAAATAGGACTTACATAAAATTTTTTCATTCCAAACCTCTTGGCACCTATTATACCATAATAACCACCAAAAAGCGACTTTTTAAAAGTGTAATCAGTAATTCTATCAATTATAAGAAAAAGGAGGTTTACAATTCAGTAAACCTTCCTTTACACATATTGAAATTAAGATTCTTTAACTTCTAACAAACCAATTTCACCATCCTCACGACGATAAATCACATTAGTTGTTTGATCTTCAACATCCACATAGATAAAGAAATCATGTCCCAACAAATCCATCTGTAGAATAGCTTCTTCCAAATCCATTGGTTTTAAATCAATTTGTTTTGAACGAACAACTCTAGACTGGATAACATTTGGATCTTCCACCAAAGCATCTGTAAATAATTGACTAGTTGCTATCTTGTTTTTATTTTTACGCTCGATTTTTGTTTTATTTTTACGAATCTGACGTTCAATTTTATCGGTTACAAGGTCAATTGAACCATACATATCTTGAGACACATCTTCTGCACGAAGAGTAATTGATCCAAGCGGAATCGTCACCTCCACTTTAGCCGTTTTTTCACGATACACCTTCAAGTTAACTCGAGCATCTAACTCTTGTTCAGCTTGAAAATACTTTTCGATCTTTTCGAGTTTAGAAACTACATAATCACGAATTGCTTCTGTTACTTCTAGGTTTTCACCACGGATACTATATTTAATCATATGAGTACCTTCTTTCTAAACATTTTTGTTTTTCTGATTTCATTATAACGCTTTCATTTTATTTTTGCAAATTTTTTCCTCATCTTACAAGGGAAAAAGTTTTTACATCCTCAGCACCAGCTTCTTCCAGTAATTTCTTCACACGATTTATAGTTGTTCCTGTAGTATAAATATCATCTATAAGTAGGATTTTCTTAGGAATGCTGACTCCACTTTTAATAAAGAAAGGAAGTTCTGTCGTCAAGCGTTCTGAGCGACTTTTAGAAGAACTAGCTCTCTCTTCTCTTTTCTCTAATAAATCCAGATACTTGAAACCTGCTGCTTCAACTAAACCTTCAACCTGATTAAATCCTCTGTCAAGCAATCTTTCAGGACTTAGGGGAATTACAACAAATTGATACTCTTTGTACTTTCTCAACTCCGCACTTAAAACTGAAGCGAAAACTTTTCTTAAAAGGAAGTCTCCGTCAAACTTATACCGACTGAAAAAATCCTTCATAGCTTGATTGTAAGTAAAAATCGATCTATGACTGACCTCAACTCCTTCTTTACACCAAAATTGACAATCTTGACACTTTGTTGACAAAGCTGTTTTCATACAGTTTAGACAGTGCTCTTCTCCAATCCTCTCAAAAGTAGTGTCACAGTCTGAACAAAGACAAGAGTCATCATTCTTAATAAGTAAGAGACTACTAAAAGTTAAAACAGTCTTCATAGTCTGCCCACATAACAAACACTTCATAAGCCTGCCTCCTTGTTCATCTGCTGAATTTCCTTAATTGCCTTCTTGATTGAAGCATTTAATCCATCATGAAAGAAAAGCAAATCTCCTGTCGGTCTATCCATACTTCGTCCAACTCGTCCACCAATTTGAATCAAACTGGACTTGGTAAACAGACGATGATTGGCCTCTACTACAAAAACATCCACACAAGGGAAGGTAACTCCTCGCTCCAAGATTGTCGTAGTGATAAGTATTGTCAGTTCTCCATCTCGAAAAGCTTGCACTTGCTCTAATCGATCTTCTGTTACAGAAGAAACAAAACCAATTTTCTCATTTGGAAATTGCTCCTGTAAGATTTCTTTTAGCTGCTCCCCTTTTTTAATTTCTGATGCAAAAATGAGTAAAGGATAACCTGTCTTTCTCTGTTTCTCAATATAAGACTTTAACTTTGGTGACAAACGATTCTTATCCAAATAGCGATTAAAATCCGATAACCAAACTGGTTTAGGAATAATCAATGGATTCCCATGGAATCTTCTAGGCAAGCTCAGTCTTTTTAATTCTCCTAAACGGACTTTCCTATCTAATTCATCTGTCGAAGTCGCTGTTAAAAAGATTCTCAGCCCATTCTCCTTTACACTATTCTTGACAGCATGGTAAAGCGTTGGATTATCAACATAAGGAAAGGCATCTACTTCATCCACTATCAGTAAATCAAAAGCTTGATAAACTTTCAATAACTGATGGGTCGTCGCAACAACTAGTGGTGTTCGAAAATACGGCTCTGATTCTCCGTGTAGTAAAGATATCTCGCAAGCAAAATCATCTTGCAAGCGCTTATACAATTCCAAGCATACATCTATTCGAGGACTGGCCAAACACACTGCACCACCCGCATTGATCACCTTAGCCACAACTTGATAAATCATTTCTGTCTTTCCAGCCCCTGTCACCGCATGAACTAAAGTTGGCTCTTGCTTGTCTACTGCTTGAATCAGTCCCTCTGACACCTTCTCTTGAAAAGGAGTTAATTGACCACGCCATTTAAGAACATCTTGCTTCGGAAAATCCTCCTGTGGGAAATAGTATAAAGATTGATCACTCCGAACTCGCTTCATCAGCAAGCACTCCCGACAATAGTAAGCACCGATGGGCAAATACCATTCATCTAAAATAGCACTATCACAACGTTGACAGAAAAGTTTCCCCTTCTCCTTTCTCATTGCTGGAAGTTTCTCCGCCAACTGACGTTCCTCTTCTGTTAATTCATTCTCCGTAAACAAACGACCGAGATAATTTGGATTTACTTTCATACTTCTTTATTCGTAAAAACCTAGCGCTTTAGATGATTTTTTAGTACAATTAAATCATGGAATTTAGAACAATTAAAGAGGACGGTCAAGTCCAAGAAGAAATCAAAAAATCTCGCTTTATCTGTCATGCCAAGCGTGTTTATAGCGAAGAAGAGGCTCGTGACTTCATTACTGCCATCAAAAAAGAACACTACAAAGCGACGCATAACTGCTCTGCTTTTATTATTGGAGAACGTAGTGAAATCAAACGTACAAGTGATGATGGTGAGCCTAGTGGTACTGCTGGCGTTCCCATGCTAGGGGTACTAGAAAATCACAATCTCACCAATGTCTGTGTGGTCGTGACACGTTACTTTGGTGGTATTAAACTAGGCGCCGGAGGATTGATTCGTGCTTACGCAGGTAGTGTCGCCTTAGCTGTCAAAGAAATTGGCATCATTGAAATAAAAGAACAAGCTGGCATTGCTATTCAAATGTCTTATGCTCAGTACCAAGAGTATAGCAACTTTCTTAAGGAACATGATCTTATGGAACTTGATACAAACTTTACAGATCAAGTCGATACGATGATTTATGTTGATAAAGAAGAAAAAGAAAATATTAAAGCTGCACTTATAGAGTTTTTTCATGGAAAAGTCACTTTAACTGACCAAGGTTTACGCGAAGTTGAAGTTCCTGTAAACTTAGTGTAAACAATGGATAATGCAGCGTTTCACTGACATTTTCACCGCTACTTTAATTAGCAACATAAAAAGGTGCTTGCCAAGACCTACTAGAAAAGGAAGCAATTCAAAAAGAAAACGGATAGCATTCTCCTTTACACCTATTTACTATAATTAGCTTGTCACAATCACTTAAAAATTAGTAGATTGGACCTATGATATAAAAAAATCCTATCACTTCGATAGGATTTCTATATTTTACAAATAGTATAGATAGCGTTATACTAGAAGTATCTTATACAAAGAGGTATTCATATGTCTATTTATAACAACATTACTGAACTAATCGGACAAACACCGATTGTTAAACTCAACAACATTGTGCCAGAAGGTGCTGCGGACGTCTATGTAAAGCTTGAAGCATTTAACCCTGGTTCATCGGTAAAAGACCGTATTGCCCTTAGCATGATTGAAAAAGCTGAACAAGATGGTATTCTGAAACCTGGCTCTACTATTGTTGAAGCAACAAGTGGAAACACTGGTATTGGACTTTCATGGGTAGGTGCTGCTAAAGGGTATAAAGTTGTCATTGTTATGCCTGAAACTATGAGTGTAGAACGCCGTAAGATTATCCAAGCCTATGGCGCTGAACTCGTCCTCACTCCTGGTAGTGAAGGAATGAAAGGTGCTATCGCCAAGGCTCAAGAAATCGCTGCTGAACGTGATGGTTTCCTTCCTCTTCAATTTGACAATCCAGCAAATCCAGAAGTACACGAAAGAACAACAGGAGCTGAGATACTAGCTGCTTTCGGTAAAGATGGATTAGATGCCTTTGTTGCTGGAGTTGGTACCGGTGGAACGATTTCTGGTGTTTCTCATGCACTCAAATCAGCAAATTCTAACATTCAAGTTTTTGCAGTAGAGGCAGATGAATCTGCTATTCTATCTGGTGAAAAACCTGGTCCTCACAAAATTCAAGGTATATCAGCTGGATTTATTCCTGATACACTAGATACAAAGGCTTATGATGGTATCGTTCGTGTAACATCAGACGATGCTCTCGCACTCGGTCGTGAAATTGGTGGAAAAGAAGGTTTCCTTGTAGGGATTTCTTCAGCTGCAGCTATCTATGGAGCAATTGAAGTTGCTAAGAAATTAGGTACAGGTAAGAAAGTCCTTGCTCTAGCACCAGATAACGGTGAACGTTATCTCTCTACAGCACTCTATGAATTTGAAGTGTAGTCTCCTAAATACACTTGGCCCTTATTATAGGGCTTTTTATTTATACCTTAAAAGTAGGAACATCTCCCTATAAAGATCGATTGCATAGAAAAAGGAAGCAATTTGGCTTCCTTTTTATTATTAGTTATTCAAGGCTGCTGCCATTGTAGCTGCAACTTCAGCTTCGAAGTCGTTTGCAGCTTTCTCGATACCTTCACCAACTTCAAAGCGAGCGAACTCAACTACTGAAGCGTTAACTGATTCAAGGTATGCTTCAACTGTCTTGCTGTCATCCATGATGTAAACTTGTGCAAGAAGTGTGTAAGCTTGGTCAACTTTAGTGTTGTCAAGCATGAAGCGATCCATTTTACCTGGGATGATTTTATCCCAGATTTTTTCTGGTTTGCCTTCTGCAGCCAACTCAGCTTTGATATCAGCTTCAGCTTGCGCAATCACTTCATCAGTCAATTGAGCTTTTGATCCATACTTCAAGTGTGGAAGAGCTGGTTTGTTAACCATTGCACGGCTTTCGTTGTCTTGGTCGATAACGTGGTTCAATTGTGCCAACTCATCTTTAACGAATTGCTCATCCAATTCTTTGTAAGAAAGAACTGTTGGTTTCATCGCTGCGATGTGCATTGACAATTGTTTAGCAAGAGCTTCGTCTCCACCTTCAACAACTGAAATAACACCGATACGTCCACCATTATGTTGGTATGCTCCAAAGTGTTGTGCATCTGTTTTTTCAATCAATGCAAAGCGACGGAATGAGATTTTTTCTCCGATAGTTGCTGTTGCAGATACGTATGCAGCTTCAAGAGTTTCACCTGAAGGCATTGTCAAAGCAAGTGCTTCTTCATTATTAGCAGGTTTTCCTTCAGCAATAACTTTAGCTGTAGTATTCACCAATTCAACGAATTGAGCATTTTTCGCAACGAAGTCAGTTTCAGCGTTTACTTCAATAACTGCTGCAACATTACCGTTAACGTAAACACCAGTCAAACCTTCTGCAGCAACACGGTCAGCCTTCTTAGCTGCCTTAGCCATACCTTTTTCACGAAGCAATTCAATCGCTTTTTCGATGTCACCGTCTGTTTCTACAAGCGCTTTTTTAGCGTCCATAACACCGGCACCAGATTTTTCACGCAACTCTTTTACAAGTTTAGCTGTAATTTCTGCCATTTTGATTCTCCTATATTTTTTAAAAATAGGAGAGCCGGGCTAAGCCCCGCCCTCCTAGGTAATTACTATTTATATGAATTAAGCGTTGTCGCCTTCTACGACTTCAACGATTTCTTCGATTGAATCTGCTTGAGCTTCTGAAGCTGCAAATTCTGCTTCAACTGCTGCTGCATCTTCACCTTGACGTCCTTCGATGATAGCGTCAGCCAATTTAGCTGTAATCAATTTAACAGCGCGGATAGCGTCATCGTTAGCTGGGATGATTACATCGATATCATCTGGATCAGTGTTTGTGTCAACCATCGCTACAACTGGGATTCCCAATTTTTTAGCTTCTTTAACAGCGATTTGCTCTTTATGTGGGTCAACTACATACATCACATCTGGAATACGAGGCATATCTTCGATACCACCCAAGAATTTTTCAAGACGTGCACGTTGTTTGTTAAGAAGTGCAACTTCTTTTTTAGGAAGAACTTCGAAAGTTCCATCTTCTTCCATACGTTTGATTTCTTTCAAACGAGCGATACGTTTTTGGATTGTTCCCCAGTTTGTAAGAGTTCCACCCAACCAACGGTGGTTGATGAAGTATTGACCTGAACGTGCTGCTTCTTCAGCAACTGCATCAGCCGCTTGTTTCTTAGTACCAACGAACAATACAACTGCATCGTTAGCTGCTGCATCACGCATAAAGTCGTATGCTTGGTCAGCGTATTTTACAGTTTGTTGCAAGTCGATAACGTGGATTCCGTTACGCTCTGTAAAGATGTATTTAGCCATCTTAGGGTTCCAGCGACGAGTTTGGTGACCAAAGTGTACACCAGCCTCAAGAAGTTGTTTCATTGAAATTACTGCCATGAGTATTTCTCCTTTTTGTTTTTTTCCTCTTCTTGACTTCAACTCGCAAAACGACCCAAGGGCAACTGTCTCACAATTCATCAAGAATGAGTATTATCGTTCACACGACAAGTTTCATTCTACCATACTTTTTCAATATTTTCAAGTTTTTTAAGAATTTTTTTAGAGAGACTATCGCCACTAAAAAAGAGACTCTATTAAGTCTCCTTTTCTAATTAATCTGCATAAATATATGTTACAAAACCTGACGACGTAGTTGTCGGATTGAACCATCCACGATGATTTCCAAGAGTGCGATTACCAGCATAATTTGATTCTGACACTTGGATACGTGTTGTTGATTCTACAGCAGTGACTACCGCTACGTGTCCATATCCACCATCATTCCAACATGCAATCGCACCAACTTGAGGTGTCGAACCTGTACGGAATCCTGCAGCAGCTGCACTTGTAGCCCACTGTGCTCCATTACCCCAATAGTCTCCAGCCCAAGGTGCTAATGTTTTAACTCCCCATGTACATTCTCCAATTGGATAACTTGAAGCATTTGTACTGTATGTTGGGCGTTGTTTGACTGCCACAGGAGTGTATGTTGTTGATTCCGAAGAAGCTACAGCTTGAACCTGTGCTGCAAAAGTCGTATTTCCAGAAGCAACAACTGTTTGTTGTTGACTTACTTGTTTTGCCTTGTAAGCTGCTTCTGCCTCTGCTGCTGCTTTTGCTGCCGCTTCTGCTTCTGCTTTTTTCTCTAGCAAACTTGCTTTTTCATCTTCTGCTGTCGCTTTTTCAGCAGCAAGATTTAATTCTGCAGCCTTCAACTCAGCTTGTTTCGTTGTTAGAGCTTGTGCATCATCAGACAATTTCTGTTGATTTGCAATTACTGTATTAATTGCGTCATTGTTTGCCACTTGCTTCTCAGAAATTGCTTTTTTATCTGCTTTTTGTTGTTCCAACATTTTGTTGTTAGCAGATACAATTTCATTCATTGCTGCTACACGTGAAATGGCTTCTGTAATTGATTTTGAGTTTACAATCGTATTGATGTAGCTAGTTGCAGCTCCATTTGTTTGAGCACTACGAGCTTGTTTTTCCAAAGAATCATTGCGAGATACAATGTTTTTAGAAAGTTCTGTAATCTCACTCTCAAGCTTTTTGGATTCTGCTTGCAATCTATCATTTTCAGCTTGCAAGTTAGATTGCTCAGCTTGAATAGCCGATACTTGCTCCTGAATTTGGTCAACTTGTTTTTGGGCTTCTTGTTGTTGTGCTGTTAAGTTACTAATTTTATTATCTTGAGCAGCAATTTTGTCATCAGTCGTTTCTGCATGCGCAGTTGTTAAAACAGCTACTTGAGAAACCATTACTGTACTTAATAAAAGTGACGCTAAGATTTTTTTCTTCATATTACGTAGATACTCCTTCTTTTAAAGACAATACTAGTATACCAAAAAAAGGCCCAATGAATATTACGCCTTTGTTACATTTTTGTTTCTTTCTCATAGATAATATTTTTCAAAAATAAACTGAAAAATAAGCATCCACACAAGATTTAAAATCATGGATGGTACTAGGCTATAAACGATAAAAATCGGCAGACTATCTACAGTTAAACCTACCACTAATGCAAAGAGATAAGCTCCCATATCAAATAGAAAACTCATAACAATCATAGCCAAGATTCTTGTCCAACGATTCAACAAAATAACACTATTCAATTTATGAAGAAAGGCTCCCAATAAGATAAATAAGAGAGTTGCAATCCCTATTAGATGGAAAAAGTAAACATCGTAAACCAAGCCTATCACAAAACAATAGACTAGGTAGAGATACTCTGATACTTCTATCGTCTCAAATAAGAGAAATAGAAAAAGAAAATGACTAGCCAAATGTACATGGGGGAAAAATGAACCCAGAAGCTGGCTAATATGGGCGTCAATTAGAACAAAGAAAGGAAGCAATAAAAACACTCCAACCCGCTTCAACTGTCTCATTATGAATTCCCCACTAATTCTATCACATCCACATTATGAGTATCTGCACTCAATTTAACAGTTACTTCTCGTGTCAAATAGTCTGTACTATGCGTTGTGGTAACTACTTCACCAACAGGAATATCCGCAACGTTAAAGTTTCCTAATCCACCCGTTGTCACTTTATCGCCTGTACTAATATCGCTATTACTATTTAATTGGCTAATTTTAAGAACTTCATTTTCCTTGTCATAACCAACAATAATCCCATAAATTGTAGTAGAACCATGTTGAATTTTAACAGAAATCTTATCAGCATTTTCCGTATTTGTCAGAAGGTTGACTATAGTAGAGTTCTCCTCTACTTTTGAAACACTCCCAATCAAGCCACCATTTGCAATAGCTAACATGTTCTCAGAAGCCCCTTTTGATGTGCCTACATCTAAGGTCAATTCCTGCTTCCAAGATACTGGAGATCGCATAATAACATCTGCTGCTAAAGTCTTTGTGGCTTGCAACTTGGACTTCATATCAAGCAATTGGCGCAGTTGTTCATTTTCCGTCTTTAAACTTTCCGCCTCATTTGATTTAACTTCTAACTGGTAAATCTGTTTCTTCAAACTTTCATTTTCATTATATGTTCGTGTTAAGTGAACCAAATCTGATTTGACAGAATCAAACCACTGAAAAGGTTTTTGTACAACCCTATCAACCAATGAGATTCCATCTCCTAATTTTGTCACAATTGTACTTGAATAAGTCGTCGCCAAGAGAGCTGACACAAGCAGAACAGTGACAAAAACAATAATGACATATTTTGATTTTTTAAAACGGTTCATATCCCTACCTTTATATCAAAAACTGTTACAGTAACTTTTTTATTAATTCCTGAAAGCTACTAAGATTTTAAGAAAAATAAGCAACAACCAAGTACGAGAATAACAAGAATTGCTAGCGTATCCTTTCGAGTCCATTTCAATTGTCTGTATTGACTTCGGCCTTTTCCACCCTGATAACCACGCGCTTCCATGGCGATAGCCAAGGAATCTGCACGTTTTAAACTTGTCGCAAAAAGAGGAATCAAAATAGGAATCATAGCCTTTACTTTTTGAACAATACTTCCTTCACCAAAATCCACTCCACGCGCTTTCTGCGCATTCATAATCCGCGTCGTATCATCCATCAATGTTGGGACAAAACGTAGACTCATGGACAGCATCAATCCAATTTCATGAACTGGAACTTTCACACGCTTTAAAGGTGCTAACAAAGCTTCGACAGCTGATGCCAAACTTAAGGGCATGGTCGTTAAGGTTAACAAAGTTGAAAAGAAAATTATCAATACAAAGCGACAAAAAATAATTCCAGCTTGTTGCAAAGCATAATCTGTGATTCTCACAAACGAAAACTCAAATAAAACATTCCCATTAGAAATGAAAAACAATTGAAAAATAGTTGTGAAGGCAATCAAGAAAAACATAGACTTCAAGCCCTGAATAAAAAATGAAATAGATACTCCTGACAAGGCAATAAATATCCCTGTTGCTATAAAAAGAATCAGATTCGTCAAAGGATTATTAGCCCAAAACACAATCAAAATCAGTAGCATCATAGCCATCAATTTGCTACGTGGATCCAACCGGTGAACAATCGAATCCCCTGGGATATAACGTCCCAAAATCATACTATCCATTTAGCGACTCCTTGAACTCCTCTATCTTAATCGGTAATCGTTTAAATGACACGCCTCTATCAGCCAATCGTTTACAAAAAGCTGTAATTTTAGGTACTCCCAACTGCACTTCTTCCATAAAGACAACATCTTGAAAGACATCACTCGGTTTACCACCCTTCACTAAACGTCCCTTTTCCATTACATAGACTTGATTCGCATATTCAGCAACATCATCCATCAAATGCGTGACTAAGACAATGGTCATCCCTGACTGGTGGAGTTTTTTGAACAAATTCATCAACTCTTTTCTACCTAGAGGATCTAGGCCAGCTGTTGGCTCATCTAAGACTAATATAGCTGGCTCCATGGCAAGTATGCCTGCAATTGCGACACGTCTCATTTGTCCACCTGACAGCTCAAACGGGCTACGATCAAAAAGTGATTCATCAATTCCAACCAGAGCCAGTTTCTCACGCGCAATCTTCTCCGCATCTTCTTCAGAAACTCCAAAATTTTGCGGTCCAAAAGAAACATCCTTCAAAACTGTTTCTTCAAAGATCTGATTTTCAGCAAACTGAAATACCAAGCCAACCTGTTTTCTAATTTGACGAATATCTTTATTTTTAGACGTCGAAGTGATTAATGTATCAAAAACCTGCACGCTTCCTTGACTTGGCACCAATAAACCGTTTAAAAGTTGTAAAATGGTTGATTTGCCACTACCTGTGTGGCCAATTAAAGCCGTATAAGAACCATCTTCAATCGTTAAAGAAACATCTGACAAAGCTGTTGAAGCTAAGGGAGTCCCTTCTTGATATGTAAAACTCACATTTTCTAGAGCAATTCCCATAGCTTATCCTCTAGCTCACTTTCTGTCAAATAATTTTCAGGCAAATCATAGCCATTCTGGCTCAAAGAATTTTTTAATTGATTGGCAAAAGGATCGTCTAATCCAATTTGATCTAAATCATTTCGTGAGAAAAGCTCCCTTGGACTACTAGTTGATTCAATTGACCCTTTTTTCATTACCAATACGCGATCACTCATGGCAACTTCTTCCAAATCATGTGTAATGGAAATGATCGTCATATCATAGTCTTTTCGAATTCCTTGTACTGTCTCAATAAGTTCTCTACGACCCTCAGGATCCAACATACTCGTTGCTTCATCTAGGATTAAAATAGCTGGTCTTAGGGCTACAACACCTGCAATAGCCACACGTTGCTTTTGGCCACCTGATAGACGTGCTGGCTCTCTCTTTTTAAATTCCAACATGCCAACTAAAGCCAGAGCTTCCTCCACTCTCTTTTTCATTTCTTGACGAGAAAGGCCCTGATTTTCCAAACCAAAGGCAACATCATCTTCAACAGTCGCTCCAACAAATTGATTGTCTGGATTTTGAAAAACCATACCGATTTGACGACGTATATTCCAAACATTTTCCTCAGTCAAACGTTGGCCATCAATTATAATCTCTCCCGATTCTGCTTCCAATAAGCCATCAATTAATCGAACCGTCGTTGATTTACCACTACCATTATGCCCTACAATCGAAAGCCATTCTCCACGTTTCACGTGAAACGTAATATCCTTCACATCATAGTATTCCTGACTTTCTTTATAGCGAAAAGAAAGATTTTTTACATCAATTATTGATTTCATTTCGAACCAAATGTCCCTTTAAATACATAGGCACTACCCTTGAAATAGTCATAGCCAGAGTAGATAGTGAAAAATAAGGCTACATAAAGTAGAACTTGACCAATCAAAGTCCAATGTAATAGTAAGAAAATAATCGCAAACATCTGACTGAAAGTTTTAATTTTCCCAGGCATTGCTGCCGCTAAAACTGTTCCGCCAGTTTCAACCAATAAAAGCCTTAAACCTGTCACAGCCAACTCTCGACAGATAATCACTGCAACAATCCAAGCCGGAGCCATCCCTAACTCAATCAACATAATAAAAGCCGACATAACTAGTAGCTTATCCGCCATAGGATCTGCAAATTTACCAAAATTACTGACCACATTCCATTTACGAGCTAAATATCCATCTAAATAATCTGTAATACTAGCAATAGCAAAGATAATAGCTGCTACTATATGACTCTCTATCGAATTTCCTACTGTTAAAATAAAGATAAAAATAGGTATAAAAAGAATTCGACCTATTGTTAAGAGATTTGGAATTTGTTCTTTTTTCATTCGTTTTTCCTTAATTCTTAGTGAAGGTTATCGTAATTGTCCCAGTATAAGCTGTTAATTTAGATAAATCCACAGTCTGATTATCTACTGTCAAAGCAACACCTTTGACAACACCTAATGTAATGATAACAGGATTTGTTGTTGAAACAGTTGTTTCCGAACTTTTATTATCCGGTGATAAAGTCACACCACCCTCAAGCTCGCTTTCTGAAACACTGACCCAACTTCTAGCATCTGAAACTGCCAATTGCAATTTAACTGTTTCCTTACTTGTCTTATAAGCTATTTCTACATGATTTCCTTCACCTGATACACTTATAGCTGATTCTACACTAGAGGAACTGCTAGATGAACTACTACTTGAGGAGTGGGGAACAGAGCTAGTTGAACTTATTGAACTTGTTGATTGAACCACACTGTAATTAGAAAGAGAAGGCCCTTCTGGTTGAGTCTGGATATAATTCCAAACATAATAAGTCACAAAAATTACAATCGATAGTGCAAAGAGTACAAAATAAAATAAAGGTAAAAATGATGTTTTTTTCTTATTTTTCTTACTTGAACGTCTGCGCCCTGTCAACTCATCTTCATCAACATCCACTTCCTCATAAGTAATCATACTCCCAGAATCATAAGCATCCAAAACAATTTGGTCATCTAACTCAACAGCCCATGCATATTTTTTCAAGAAAGAACGCGTGTAAAAAGGACTTGGAAGTTGATCGAAATCGTCTGCTTCCATTGCTTCCAACATATCTAACTGGATTTCTGTCTTTTTATGCAATTCATCTAAACTCAATCCCTGATTGATTCTAGCTAATCGTAAAACCTCACCAATTGTTTTTTTCCTCATACTTGTCATCCCTTCTTTCTAGTGTCTATTATGATAGGTTACTACGATGGGAATATTGTAAAATCAACTATATCCCCTTCATCTATTAAGTGATGCCCTGCTTCAAGGACATCCTCTAAAGTAATTTCCTGTAAAATCTTTGGTAAATCAAAAATTGTCTCACCATGTTCAAAAGCATCATATTGCGTTGCAATAAATTCAAGAGAGTTCATACTACTGAAAAATTCTCCAAACATCTCTCTTTTGATAATATCTAAATGATCCTCTGTAATATCCAAATCCTTTGTAAAATTACGAATGGTCTTCCTAAATTGATGAGATAAAGCAACTGGCTCTTTCGTATCCATTGTCAACATAACAAAATGAAAGCGACTTGTAACTTCAACTTCAAGAGATAAGGAAGCATCTATCTTACCTGATTCATATAATTTTTGAAAACGATCCGAAGTCCAACCAAACATCATTGCAAACAATAATTTTAATAAAATATGATGTCGATAGCAATCCGCTTCAGCCACTTCTCGCTTACCTCTAACCCCAATCGCTAATTTAGGAGAAGACACTTCCATTCTCATACTGTCTGTTTGCTTTACATCTTGTAAAACAAACTTCTCTCTTGTTACTTCCTGAACATCTAAATCTTTCCGTTCTTTTCTTTCAAAGTATCCCTGAACTAGCTCCACATCAAAATTACCAACTAAAAACAGAGACATATTTACAGGCTTGTAAAACTTTGTGAAATTTTCTTGCAAATTAGTTAGATTGATTTGGGAAATGGACTCCTCACTTCCAACTATATCAGTCGCTAAAGGTGTGCCAGGATATAAATTCGCTAAGGTTGAAAAGAATAAACACGAATCGGGATCATCTTGGTACATTTCTCGTTCTTGCTGGATAATATCCTGCTCTCTCAGAATGGAATCTTCGGTAAAGTGTGCCGATGTTACCAATTCATCAAGTAAGTCTAAATTTTCTAAAAAATGAGCCGTTGATGAAAAAAGATAACTTGTTTTTGTAAAGCTTGTAAAGGCATTACTATCTGCACCTAGACTCGTAAAAGCCGACATCAAGTCGCTAGAATCTTCTCTCTCAAATAATTTATGTTCAAGAAAATGAGCAATTCCTGCAGGATATTCTTTTACATCTCCGTCAACTTCTGTGACAAGCATATCTACCGAACCAAACTGTACAGTTACACTCCCGTAAACCTCTTTAAATTCCTTTTTAGGCAAAAGAGCAACTGTCAATCCATTTGACAAACGAGTTCGATAAACCATTTCTTTTACAGCTGGATAGTATTTTTCTTCAAAAACAACCTTTGTCATTCTATTCCTTCCATAAAGTAAATCGCCTGTAGTTTCACATTATTAGCTGCTCTACAAATAGCATCTTTGTCAACTTGCTCGAGTTTTGCAATCCAACCTTTAAAGTCTGCTGAAGATTTTCCAAGTAAGGCATTTTGATAAGTACGTTCAATCAATGAACTTTGATTATCTTGAGAAAGTAACAAAGAACGACGAATCATTTCCTTAGTCTGCTCTAACTCAAGCTCTGTAAAATAACCTTTTTTTAAATCAAGCAGTTGATTATTCATCATTTTACGAGCCTGGTTCCGATTTTCTCGATCAATACCAGCATACATCCTCAAGAACCCACTAAATAAATCGAGCTGACTGGAAATGGTATAAGCTAATCCAGCATTTTCACGGACATTTGTAAAGAGTTTAGAATGAGCAAATCCACCCAGTAAACCATTCATTACAATCATGGGTAAATGTTGCTCATCACCATATTCAGCAGAGCAATGATAGCCCAACTCTAAAATGGACTGTCCCACATTTTTCCGAACCATTCCTTCCTGAAGGATATTGGAATAAGGTTGACAATACTGAACCTTCACATTACCTTCTCGCCCTTTAAAACCGAATGATTCTAATACATTTAGAATTTCAACCTCATTAAAATCACCTAGGAAAAAGAAATCTATTCTGTCATTGGCCAAAAATTCTTGGAAACAAGAATAAGAACTTTGTGGAGTTTCAGCTAAAATACGATTTCGTAAATCACTATATTCCAATTGGAGACGTTCGTCATGAAAAAATAATTTATCTAATTCTTTATGTGCAAAATAAAAAGAATCATCCATATCAGCTGCTAAACTTGCTAGCAATTGTTTTTTCTCAATTTCAAATAAGGCCGAATCAAACCCATTATCAACTACAACGGGTGAAAAAAGAGTTTCTTTTACTAGTTCCAAAACCTGTGAAGTTAACACATTTTTCTTACTTAAAAACTCATCACGAACATATGTGAATGTCAATTCTACAATGTGGCTTTGTCCTCTTCTAAAATAATTGGTTGACATATCTGTACCATATAGACTAGCCAAGTGTCTTCTCAAATCTTGAGAAGTAGGGTACATCAGATTAGCAGTCTCTAGTATACTCGCACTCAACATGCGACCTGCGATCGTATCAAGAGATAATAGAGCTGTAAAACGCACGGTGATTTTGTTCGTTTTAAACTTCTTTGATTGGATAAAATGTGTTGAAACTCCATGCACTAACTCCATGATTTACCTCCTTATATACAGACTTCTATTATATCACGAAAACCTGAAATTTTCTTGTTCTCTGTAACACTTTTGAAATAAAAATCGCTTACATTTCTCCCAGTTTCTCTCACTATTTTTAGGAAAATATGGTATAATACCAAAGATTGAGGTGAATTATGGAATACAAATTATTTGAAGAATTTATTACCCTCCAAGCGCTACTCAAAGAACTTGGAATTACACATAGCGGAGGAGCTATCAAATCATTTCTCTCTGAACATTCTGTTTACTTTAATGGGGAATTAGAGAGTCGTCGCGGTAAAAAACTTCGTATTGGCGATAAAGTTGACATCCCTGACATGGACATTGACATCTTGTTGACACAACCCACTTCTGAGGAGCAAGAAGAATATCAAGCTGATAAGGTTGAAAAAGAACGGATTGCTAAACTTGTCAAAGAGATGAATAAGGGAGTAAAAAAAGACAAATCGAAACCTGCTTCATCACCTAAAAGCAAACAAGCTCCGCGATTCCCTGGAAGATAATCATGTGGCTACAAAACCTATCTCTAAAGACTTTTCGTAATTACAAAGAGACGAAAATAGACTTTAATCCTAAATTGAATGTCTTTTTGGGACGTAATGCACAAGGAAAAACAAATATGCTAGAGGCTATCTATTTTTTAGCCTTAACGCGTAGTCATCGAACTCGAACAGATAAAAATCTCATTCATTTTGATGAAGAACAACTTCATCTTTCAGGTCTTGTTCAGAAAAAAACTGGATCCATTCCTCTAGAAATCGAACTAACACAAAAAGGTCGTGTGACAAAAGTTAATCATTTAAAACAGGCACGCCTTTCAGATTATGTAGGACACATGAATGTTGTCTTATTTGCTCCTGAAGATTTACAACTAATTAAAGGAGCACCTTCAGTTCGACGAAAATTTATTGATATGGAGCTTGGACAAATCAAGCCAATCTATTTATCAGATTTAACCAATTATAATCACCTCCTAAAACAAAGAAACACTTATCTAAAATCAGCTCAAAAAATAGATGAAACCTTCCTTTCTGTGTTGGATGATCAGCTAATTGATTATGGATGTCGTGTAATGAATCACCGCTTAGATTTCATAAAAAAACTAGAATCATTTGGGCGTAAGAAACATTTTGAACTCTCTAATCAGATTGAAGAGTTGTCAATTTCCTATCAATCTTCTGTCAAGATAACTGACAAAGAAAACTTATCTGAATCTTTCAAAATTGCTTTAGAAAAAAGTAAACCCCGAGATTTATTTAAAAAGAATACTGGTGTTGGTCCTCATCGAGATGACATTTCTTTTTATATAAATGGGATGGATGCTAGTTTTGGAAGTCAAGGCCAACATCGTAGTCTCGTCCTTTCTATAAAATTAGCAGAAATCGAGTTAATGGAAAGTATTACTACAGAATCTCCGATATTATTACTTGACGATGTTATGAGCGAGCTTGACAACACTAGACAGTTAAAATTATTAGAAACGATTTCTCAATCAATCCAAACCTTTATTACAACAACAAGCTTAGACCATCTTCAAAATCTACCAGAAAATCTAAGTATTTTCACTATTCAAGATGGTAAAGTTGTTGTAAATAAAACTTGACAACATTGTAAAAGAACTCCTATTTTTGCAGGAGTTCTTTTTATTTCTTTTACATAGAATAATTTGGTGCCTCATTAGTAATTTGTACATCATGAGGGTGGCTTTCTTTCAAACCAGCACCAGACATTTCAATAAATTGAGCGTTATCATGTAGTTCTTTAAGGTTAGCCGCACCACAGTAACCCATACCAGATCGGATACCACCAATCATTTGGAAGACGATATCAGCTGCCGCTCCTTTATAAGCAACACGACCTTCAATTCCTTCTGGAACAAGTTTATTTGCTTCATTGACAGAACCTTGGAAGTAACGATCGCTTGAGCCTTTTTTCATAGCAGCAATTGATCCCATACCACGGTAAGTCTTAAACTTACGTCCTTGGAAGATTTCAGTTTCGCCTGGAGCTTCGTCTGTTCCAGCAAACATTGATCCAAGCATAACTGCATTTCCACCTGCAGCAAGAGCTTTTACAATATCTCCAGAATACTTGATTCCACCGTCAGCAATGATCGTTTTACCATATTCACGCGCAACAGCTGCAGCATCATAGATAGCTGTTACTTGTGGAACACCAACACCAGCAATCACACGAGTAGTACAGATAGAACCTGGTCCAATACCAACTTTGACAACGTCTACACCTGCTTCGTAAAGTGCGCGCGCTCCCTCAGCAGTTGCAATATTTCCAGCAATCAAAGTACGATCTGGGAAGTGATCACGAATCTCAGCAATTTTACGCAAGACACCTGCAGAATGACCATGTGCAGTATCAATAACAATCGCATCCGCTCCTGCTTCAAAAAGAGCCTCTGCACGTTCAAATGTATCTGAAGTAACACCTACTGCACCTGCAACTAAGAGACGACCAAACTCATCTTTAGCAGCATTTGGAAACTCAATAACTTTTTCAATATCTTTGATAGTAATCAAACCAGAAAGACGACCTTCTTCATCTACCAAAGGAAGTTTTTCAATACGGTGTTCTTGAAGAATACTCTCAGCTGTTGCAAGGTCTGTACCCACAGGAGCAGTCACAAGATTTTCACTAGTCATATGGTTTGAAATTGGTTGGTTATAATCTGAAATAAAACGAAGATCTCGGTTTGTCAAAATACCAACTAATTTACGATTTTCAAGTGTTTCAACAACTGGAACACCACTGATGCGGTAACGTCCCATAAGCTCATCAGCTTCAGCAATTGTATGTTCAGGCGTCAAGAAGAACGGATCAATAATAACTCCATTTTCAGAACGTTTTACCTTGCGAACCTCGTCTGCTTGTTGAGCAATAGACATGTTTTTATGGATAACTCCGAGACCACCTGCACGAGCAATAGCAATAGCCATTTGACTCTCTGTTACTGTGTCCATGGCAGCGGTAATAATTGGGATATTTAAAGTCAAATTATCTGCCAATTTAGTTGTTAAATCTGCATCGTTAGGCAACACATGACTTTCAGCTGGAATAAGCAATACATCATCAAAGGTAAAACCTTTTTTCAAAAATTTAGTGTCCCAATTAGACATTCGAAGTTTCCTCTTTTCTTTCTTTTTGAGCTTGACTCTTTTTATATTGTATCTATCATACCATTCTATAAAAATTTGTCAAATATTACAGGGGTAAATAAAAAACTATCTTTTCTTTCTGATAGAAATGATAGTTTCTTGTAAAATAAACCTAGTTAAAGTAATGAAGTCCCATTGCTCCTTTAACCTCAGATAGGGTTTGACCTGCAACTTCACGCGCTCTTTCACTACCTTTTTGAAGCATATTATAAACTTCTCCCATATCCTTAGCAAATTCGATACGGCGCTCACGAATAGGACCCAGTTCACGTTCTAATATTTCAAGTAGATAACGCTTGGTCTTCACATCACCAAGACCACCTCGTTGATAATGTTCTTTCATGTCAGCAATTTCTTGAGCATCTTCTGGACGACCAAAAACATCTAGATAATGGAAAACCATATTTCCTTCAATTTTACCTGGATCCTCAACGCGGATATGATCTGGATCTGTATACATACTCATTACTTTTTTACGCAAAGTATCCGCATCATCAGCTAAATAAATACCATTATTAAGGGATTTAGACATTTTAGCATTTCCATCTAAACCAGGCAAACGACCTGCTCTTTCATTTTCTGGATAAATACCTTCCGGTTCTACCAATACATCACATTTATATGCATTGTTAAAAGAACGAACAATCTCACGGGTTTGCTCAATCATTGGTTTCTGATCTGTCCCAACAGGAACATAATTAGCTTTGAAAGCAGTAATGTCAGCTGCTTGAGCGATTGGATAGACCAAGAATCCTGTCGGAATACTTTCCCCAAATCCTTTCTGAGCAATCTCTGTTTTTACTGTCGGATTTCGTTCCAAACGTGCTAATGAAACCAGATTCATATAATACATAGACAACTCAGCCAACTCTGGAATTTGACTTTGAATAAAGATTGTCGATTTACTTGGATCCAATCCAACTGCAAGGTAATCCAAAGCCACATTTCCGATAGACTCTACAATGGTTTGAGGATCTTTAGCGTGATCTGTCAAGGCTTGTTGGTCAGCCAAGAACACAAACATATCATACTTATCCTCTTCCTGTAATAATACTCGATTTTTAAGACTTCCAACATAATGTCCAATATGCAATTTTCCTGTTGGACGGTCTCCTGTTAAAATAATGGGTTTAGTCATTTTATTCTCCTTCGATATAGTCCCTTCAATTATAGCATTTTTTTAATGAAATAACCGCAATTTATCAAAATAAATCAACCTTGCTATTTACTGCTTTTCGTAAAGAGAGTTGTAAACATAATTTACACAAAATTGACAGATAAAAATTTGAATATTTCCGTATTTTCTAGTAGAATAAATATATTACACATATAGGAGAAAAACATTGCTTACAGTATCTGATGTTTCACTACGTTTTAGTGATCGTAAACTTTTTGATGATGTCAATATCAAATTTACAGAAGGAAATACTTATGGATTAATCGGTGCTAATGGTGCCGGAAAATCAACCTTTTTAAAAATTTTAGCTGGAGATATCGAACCTACTACTGGTCACATCTCTCTTGGTCCAGATGAACGTCTCTCTGTTCTTCGTCAAAATCACTTTGACTATGAAGATGAACGTGCCATTGATGTCGTTATCATGGGAAATGAAAAACTTTATAGCATAATGAAAGAGAAAGATGCCATCTACATGAAGGAAGATTTCTCAGATGAGGATGGAGTGCGTGCTGCCGAACTCGAAGGTGAATTTGCTGAACTTGGAGGTTGGGAAGCAGAAAGTGAAGCATCCCAATTACTTCAAAACCTAAACATTCCAGAAGAATTGCACTACCAAAATATGAGCGAATTAGCCAATGGTGAGAAAGTAAAGGTTCTCCTCGCCAAAGCACTTTTTGGTAAACCAGATGTTCTTCTCTTGGACGAGCCTACCAACGGTTTGGATATCCAATCTATTACTTGGCTAGAAGACTTCTTGATTGACTTTGATAACACAGTTATCGTAGTATCCCATGACCGTCACTTCTTAAACAAAGTGTGTACTCACATGGCCGACCTTGACTTTGGAAAAATCAAACTCTATGTCGGAAACTATGACTTCTGGAAGGAATCTTCTGAGCTTGCTGCTAAATTGCTAGCAGACCGTAATGCCAAAGCAGAAGAAAAAATTAAGCAATTGCAAGAATTCGTTGCTCGTTTCTCTGCCAATGCTTCTAAATCAAGACAAGCAACATCACGTAAGAAAATGCTTGATAAGATTGAGCTAGAAGAGATTGTACCATCTAGTCGTAAATATCCATTTATTAACTTTAAAGCAGAACGTGAGATCGGTAATGATCTCTTGACAGTAGAAAATCTAACTGTAAAGATTGATGGTGAAACTATTTTAGATAATATCAGCTTTATCTTGCGTCCAGGTGATAAGACAGCTCTTATTGGACAAAATGATATCCAAACGACTGCATTAATTCGTGCAATCATGGGAGATATTGACTATGAAGGAACTGTCAAGTGGGGAGTTACAACTAGTCAATCTTACCTTCCAAAAGATAACTCAGCTGATTTTGCAGGGGGAGAATCAATTCTTGACTGGTTGCGTCAATTCGCAAGTAAAGAAGAAGATGACAATACTTTCCTACGCGGTTTCCTTGGCCGTATGCTCTTCTCTGGGGATGAAGTTAACAAACCTGTCAACGTCTTGTCAGGAGGAGAAAAAGTTCGTGTCATGCTTTCAAAACTCATGCTCTTGAAGTCAAATGTGCTTGTCCTCGATGATCCAACCAATCACTTGGACTTGGAATCTATCTCAAGTTTGA
Source organism: Streptococcus mitis (assembly GCF_003943935.1). Lineage (GTDB taxonomy): Bacteria > Bacillota > Bacilli > Lactobacillales > Streptococcaceae > Streptococcus > Streptococcus mitis_BK. Next base: position 64,624 of record NZ_RJOB01000009.1, read on the forward strand.
ATGATGGATTGAAAAACTTTAAAGAATCAATCATCTTTGCCAGTCATGACCACGAGTTTATTCAAACTCTAGCCAACCATATCATTGTCTTGTCTAAAAATGGCGTCATTGACCGTATCGATGAAACCTATGATGAATTCCTAGAGAATGCAGAAGTACAAGCAAAAGTTAAAGAACTTTGGAAAGACTAAATAAAACTTCAAAACTCAGTTGGGGTAACCAACTGAGTTTTCTATCATTCAACGAGGTAACATGAAATCATTTTTTAAAACATATTGGACCTATTTTGTTTCTTTCATCATTCCTGTATTGATTATGACAGGAGTATATCTATCTCAAGGTATCTACTGGAATAGCGATACATCCCCACTATTAGGAGATGGCTTTCACCAATACGTTATTTTTGATATAGCTCTAAGGAATATCCTACATGGAAATGGTAGTCTGTTTTACACCTTTACAAGTGGCCTAGGACTAAACTTCTATGCCCTATCTAGTTATTACTTGGGTAGTTTCCTTTCGCCTCTAGTTTACTTTTTAAATCTGTCGAATATGCCAGATGCTGTCTATCTGACAACTCTCTTAAAATTTGGATTGATTGGTCTGTCAACCTTCTTTAGTTTAAATAAATTATTTAAAAATATCCCTCAGACTTTAAAACTAGCTTTATCTACTTCCTATGCTCTGATGAGTTTCACTGTTAGTCAACTAGAGATAAAAACCTGGCTGGATGTTTTTATCTTGATTCCTTTAATTATAACTGGTTTACACCTACTTATAACTGAAAAGAAAATCTCATTATACTTTACAAGTCTGTCAATCTTATTTATCCAAAACTATTATTTTGGCTATATGACAGCATTGTTTCTTATTTTCTGGTATCTCTGTCAAATTTCTTGGGACTTTAAAACTCGAAAATCATCTTTTCTTTATTTCATAATCACCTCCGTTTTAGCTGGCATGGCTAGTCTGATTATGACTCTTCCAACTCTGTTTGATTTACAGACACATGGGGAAAAATTGACTGAAGTTACAAAGTTTCAAACTGAAAGTAGCTGGTATCTTGATCTCTTTACTAAGCAATTCATTGGTTCTTTTGACACAACAAAGTATGGGGCCATCCCAATGATTTTTGTTGGACTACTCCCCTTTATTTTGACCATTTTATTTTTTACGCTGAAATCTATTAAGTTTCCCGTGAAACTTATCTATTCAATCTTCTTTACATTTTTAATTGCAAGCTTTTATATAGAAGCTCTTGATTTATTTTGGCAAGGCATGCATACTCCAAACATGTTTTTACATCGCTATGCTTGGATTTTCTCTACCTTGTTAATCTACACAGCAGCGGAAGTCTTAAATCGTCTGAAAGAAATTAAAATCTGGAACTTTTTAGTTTCGCTTTTTCTTGTAGTAACAGGATTTTTAGCTACCATCTATCTAAAATCGCATTATTCTTTTTTAACAGATTTGAATATTCTGCTTACTCTTGAATTTTTGGTTGTCTATTCGCTTTTACTCCTTGCAGTTATCAAAAAGTTTATCTCTGTAAATCTATTTGCCATTCTAATCTCTTTATTTATAATGGTTGAAATGAGTTTAAATGCTTCATCTCAAATGAACGGAATTGCAAAGGAATGGGGATTTGCTTCTCGAAGTGCATATAGTAGAGATATCCAAGCTATGGAATCTTTCTCAACATATATTGGAAATTCATTTACTCGTACTGAAAAACTACAAACTCAGACAGGGAATGACAGTATGAAATTCAACTACAATGGAATCTCTCAATTTTCATCTGTTCGAAATCGTTCAGCAAGCTCTACTTTGGATAAACTCGGCTTTAAATCCTCTGGGACCAATCTCAATCTCCGTTATGCAAATAATAGTATTTTGGCTGATAGTTTATTTGGCATCCAGTATAATATCTCAGACAGTCCTATTGATAAGTATGGTTTTAAAGATATCTATCAAAAAAATAATCTTACCCTATATGAAAATCAATACTCACTTCCGATTGCATTTGCTAGTCAATCTATTTACAACGATGTCAAGTTCACTGAACACACTCTAGATAATCAGGCCTCGTTTTTAAATCAACTTGCTGATGTCAATTTTGATTATTTTTCTCCAATACCCTATGAAAAAACAGAGAATACTGATGATTTGATTAGTGTTACAAGTTCTTCAAATGAAGATGCAGCAATCCAGTATCAAATTGAAGTTCCAGAAAACAGCCAAGTTTATCTTTCTTTCACAAACCTTCACTTTTCTAATGACAAACAAAAAAAGGTTGACATCCTTGTAAATGGGGAAAATAAAACTTTTACAACTGATAATGTCTTCTCCTTCTTTAATCTAGGATATACTAAAGAGAAAAAAACTTTCAATATTGATGTTAGTTTCCCTGGAAATTCACAGGTATCATTTGAATCTCCTACCTTCTATCGTTTAGATACCAAAACTTTTACCGAGGCAATTCAAAAAATTAAAGAACAACCTGTCACAGTATCAACTTCTAAAAATAAGGTCTTTGCTACATATGATGTCAAACAAGATACGTCGATTTTCTTCACCATTCCTTATGACAAAGGTTGGTCTGCCTACCAAGATGGTAAGAAAATAAAAATTAACCAAGCTCAAACTGGCTTTATGAAAGTTGACGTTCCTAAGGGAAAAGGAACTATTACACTTTCCTTTATTCCCAATGGGTTTGTTATTGGAGCAATCTGTTCCTTTACTTCTCTTTTACTATTTGCAATCTATAATCACAAACGAAAGTCATCTAAGACATAAAAAAATCGACCAGTTGGTCGATTTTTTTAATTTTCTTCCATTTTCTTAGGTCGATAGGCTAGCATACCTAAACCAGTAAATAGGGCTAATATCACAGCAAGGAAAATGACTTGATGATGAATATTTCCTGTCATAGAGATTGTTTGTCGTAATCCCGAAACCGAATAACTCATTGGTAACCAGGGATTAATAGCTCTAAAGAAATCATTTGTCAAGGCAAGTGGATAGGTACCTGCACTTGATGCTAACTGTAATAAAAGCAAAATAAGAGAGAAGAAAGCTCCTATACGGCTATTCCATGTTGTTAAAGCGGTCACCATGGACATGAATACTAAACTTGTTAGGATAATGAGAATAAATGTTCTCATTTCATGATTAGCAGTTAAACCAATAAGATGAACTCCTCCATATACCAAAATTCCTGCTAAAACAGCTATAATACCATTTATTTCAGCTCGAGATTTCAACCAAGCCCAACGGCTCTCTGGATGACGACCTGAAGGTAATTTAGCAAAAATCATATTTGTTGATAATGCAGCGACAAATAGAGCGACTGATATCATATAAGGAGCCATAGCAATCCCATTTACAGGAACTTGATCATTGTCTGTTTTTGAAAGATTGAGTGGATTTGACAAAATCTCTGCATTTTTAGATTCTGTTGATGCTGATTTGAGTTGATCACTAGCATTACCTAGTCCTTGTCCTAAAGAAACAACTCCTGTCTGTAAATCTTCCAATCCAGAAGTTAACTTTGTTCCACCTTCTGCAAGTTTCCCAGCTCCATCTGCCAATTTATTAGCTCCATTCTCTAATTGAGAAGCACCTGAAAGTAACTGACTGGATTTGTCTGCTAATTGACCAGATCCTGATTGTAATTTATCAACTCCTGCCATTAATTCTTGACTCTTTTGATTCAATTGATTAGACCCAGTTGATAATTTTTCAATACCAGATACTAATTCTGGAGTTTTTTCAACTAATTGACCAACTCCTGCTGTCAAGCTAGAAGATTTTTGTGTCAAGGTATTTGAGCCTGAAACTAGTTGATCCAAACTACCTGTCAAGGTGGAATTTTTTTCACTTAGTTGACTTGCGCCCTGAGAAACTTTATCAACACCTGCAGTATATGCATTTACACCTGATGCAATCGACTGACTGGCAGGAACTAATTTACTCGTCACTGCTCCCTGCATTTCTGTTAATCCACTTGACAATCCTGTCAAAGAAGTAGAAGCAATCGGTAATACTTGATTGGCTTTATTTTTTAATGTCGAAAGATTTGAAGATTGATTTTGTAAGTTTTTTAAACCTCCCTGTAAACCTTGTACTAAAGCTATAATTGACTGAGCCGATTGAATACTATCAGTCGAATTTTGAGATACAGAAGCACTTATCTCAGCTTGTTGCTCACTTGTCAATGATTGATAAGCTGCTGTCGATTGAATATTGGCTAATGTAGCTGCTTTTTCAGACTGAGCACTTACTAGCATTTGATTAGAAAGAGAAACTATACTTGATAAAACAGAAGACAATTGTTTTGTATCTCCAACATCAATATTTTGAATGGCTTGATTTAACTGATTTAGACCAGAAGATAATTGATTAATTTGATCTTTTTTCCCAGACGAAGCATCTAACTTGCTAGAAAGTTGTTGAATCCCTTCACTTAATTGCTCCACCCCCATTCGAAGTGTAGCTGATTGACTAGATAACTGATTGGCTCCTGTTGCAAGATTTCCCACTCCATTTGTATAGGCACTAACACCAGATGAAAATTGATTAAGACCAGTATTGAGATGAGAAACACCGCCAGTATAGGATTCTACACCAGTATATAATTGATTGATTCCTCTTACTAATTCAGGACTTTTAGAAGATAATTGACCTAACCCGCTATCTAATTGACTCACTGCACCAGCATATGTAACTAAGCCACTATTAAAATTCCCTAAGCCAAGATGAAGTTGTTCAACACCAAAAACATAAGCAGATAATCCTTTAGTAAACTGCTCCGTTCCATTTGAAAATGTTAAACTTGAATCTGCTAAAGAGTGTAGGTTAGTAGTTAATGTTTTACTTCCTGTCACTAATTGATTCGCTCCATCAGTTAATTTTTCACTACCAAAAGCTGCTTGACTCATACCATCTTTTAATTCGACCATCTTATCAAATAAAGCTTTAGTATAGGTCTCGGTTACATTGGTAGAAACATTCTGCTTTAATTGTGTCATCGCAGAATCACTCATCTTGCTGGCAATAAAACTATGACCACTTGAAGTCTGATAATCGATTTGCATTTGCTCTGGATGATCCGTTAAAATCGAAGCTGCTTTTTCAGATAAATCACTTGGTAAAGTCACTACCATATAGTAATCGCCATCTTCCAATCCCTTCTTACCTTCCTCTTCATCTACGAAATGAAAATCTAAGCTTTTATTTTCTTTTAAATTTGACACCATGTCTTTTCCTATAGCCATGGTATTACCGTTATAGGAAGCTTCTTTATCATTATTGACAACTGCCACAGGTAAGTCAGACAATTGCCCATATGGATCCCACATTGATGACAAAAATATGATATTGTACAGAGCTGGAATAAGAGAAATCCCTATCATGACAATAATAAAGGTTGGTTTTTTAAAAATTGTTTTCCATTCTTTAAACATATCTTCTCCTTTTTTAAACATATTGTCTAAAATTTTGATATAATAGATTATACATTAAAAAATCTAAATTACAAGATAAAAAATTCATTTTTAGACAGATAGTCTAATTTGTTTACAAGGAGGAAATATGCAAGAAAGTAACAAACGCTTAAAAACAAAGCGAACTATTGAAAATGCTATGGTACAATTACTAATGGAACAACCATTTGATCAAATTTCTACTGTCAAGTTAGCAGAAAAAGCCGGAATTAGTCGTTCCAGCTTCTATACTCACTATAAGGATAAGTATGATATGATCGAGCACTATCAAAGCAAGCTATTTCATACATTTGAATATATTTTTCAAAAACATGTTCATCACAAAAGAGATGCTATTTTAGAAGTCTTTGAATATCTAGAGTCAGAACCACTTCTGGCTGCTCTGCTTTCTGAAAACGGGACTAAAGAAATTCAAAATTTCTTACGAAATAAACTTCATATCATGCTCAGTACAGATTTACAAAAGCGATTTATGCAACTGAATCTCAATACCACTGAATTAGAATATAGTAGCATCTATCTAACTCATGCACTTTTTGGTGTCTGTCAAACTTGGATTGCACATGGAAAAAAAGAAAGTCCTCAAGAAATAACAGATTTCCTTATGAAGATGCTTGGTGATACAAATTGATACAAAAAGAGGAACACAGTTGTGTTCCCTTTTATCTATACTCCGCCAGTAGGACTCGAACCTACGACATCATGATTAACAGTCATGCGCTACTACCAACTGAGCTATGGCGGATAAAATAGTCCGTACGGGATTCGAACCCGTGTTACCGCCGTGAAAAGGCGGTGTCTTAACCCCTTGACCAACGGACCTTCTATCTGTAGCAGATATAACCATTATATCAATTTCTTACTAATTGTCAATTACTTTTGAGATTTTTTCTCTAAAATATCTTTCAATTTTCTAATTTTTAATCTTGAAATAGGACAGCGATGATCTTCATAGAAAACAATTTCTAAGTTTTTTCGATCAATTTCTCTGATATTGCCTATATTTACCAAAAATGACTTATGAGGAGAATAAAATCGCTGAGTATGTTTGTCCTTTTCCTGAATATCTGTCATTGTTCCATAGAACTCTTTTGCAAAATTCTTACCAATAATGCGCAATTTATGAGAGACACCTGTTGTTTCAATATACAAAATGTCATGGTAAGGAATTTTTAAATCATTTCCCTTGTAATTGTAGTCAAAATAATCTACAACATCTTCATTTTCAAGTAACATACTTTTAGTGTAGAAAATATTTTGCTCAATTCGCTTCTTAAACATATCATCATTGATATCCTTATCAACAAAATCTAGGGCTGATACCTGGTATTTATAGGTTAGAGTCGCAAACTCTGATCGACTGGTAATAAAGACGATAATAGCGTAAGGATTGTAATGACGAATGAGCTGAGCCACTTCAAATCCCTTTTTCTCAATTCCATGAATATCGATATCTAGGAAATAAAGCTGATTTACTTCGTCGTTTTCAATGTATTCTTCAAATTCACGGACTTTTCCTGTTGTTTTGTATGATATTGGAATATTCGATTCTTTCGAAATTTCATCCAATATTCTCTCTAGTCTCACTTGATGTTCAATAACATCCTCTAAAATTAAAACTTTCATTCAAATTCCCTCTTAAATCTAATAATTTGTCTAAATGTACTGCCTTCCATCTCTGTTTCTAAAATAATATTGTTGTACTTATCTAGTAGTTCTTTCACATTATTTAATCCTACTCCGCGATTTCTTCCCTTAGTAGAGAATCCTAATGAAAATAGATCTCCTGAAGGAATCATCGTCATTTTACATGAATTCTGAATCACAATAACTGTTTCAGTTTCCATCTTAATAACTGCTACTTCCATCTGCTTTTTATAACTATCAGCCGATCCTTCGACAGCATTGTTCAATAAAACACTCATAATACGAACCAAATCCAATAGTTCAATTTGGAGCGTGGTAATCGTATCTTTTACTTCCAGTGTAAACTCTACACCATTATTTCGAGCATAGACAATTGACTGAGCAACCAAACTTCGTAAAGCTGAATCTTCTATGTTATTCAAATCAAAGTAAGTATACTTATCTGAACGCAGTTTGTGATTAGCTTTGACCAAAACTTCATTGTAAACTCTGTCAATTTCCTGTAAATTACCACTGTCAATTGCCATCTGCATACTAACAAGCATTCCAGCATAATCATGTCGAAATCCACGGATTTCATTATACAGTCCAACAATTTCATCTGTATAGTTTTGTAAATGTTTCTGTTCAAATTTCTTCTGCTTCAAAGCAATCTCTTTTTCCATTTGTTCTTTATAAGAATTCATTGCAAAGAAGGTCAAAAGTAACGAGATAAAAACAATAGATGATAAAATACTTCCAAAACTATTTAAATGTTTAATCGTACTTACCATATTTGAAACGAAAGATACAATATGGAGCAGTAGTAAGGCAAAAAATACTTTTTTCAAGAAAGGATAAAGGTAGTCCTTGTCAAAATATGCTAGTTCCAAATGGAAATAATGAATGATTTTTAAAACAACAAAATAGGTCAACACCGTTACAACGAAAAAGAATAGGCTATAATATTGTAAAACAAAATTGTCTCCTGTTATAGAGGAGAACGTTACGGACAGAAAGTTATGAGTGCTCTCATATAAAAGAGATAGTAGTAAACTTAGAAATAGTCCTCTATCCCTCTCATACTGTTTCATCCATCGAAAATAGGAATATAAGCCCAAAGGAAATAAAAATCTTGCAATCCCTAACCCATCTAAATATAGGAGATAAAAGGGAAGTTCAAGTACTGCTTCTACTAGTAATGTATAGATACCAAAAACGTATAGTTCCTTTGCTTTTATTTGACCTTTACAAATTAAATGGTAACTGTGACTAATAATTAAAAAATGAACAAGAACTATCCCAAATCCAAATAAATCCATTACTCTTTCCCCTTATTTCATTACTTTTTTCGTCGGAAAAGAAAATCAAGGAGGATGTCAGAAACCCTACTTTCCCCACCTTGAATCTTTTGTAAGTCTTTTTCCTTCAAGACTACAAACTGTTCCAATTTAACTATGTTTTTCATAATAAAATCTCCTCAATGTTTTTTTCTTGTAAGCTAACTTACAAAAACCATTATACAAAACGGAATTTCATTTTAGATAAAATTCTCTCAACTGTCATTTTTTTCTCCCCAAGTGTACTTTTTTAAGAAAAAAGCCGGGAAAATTCCCAGCTTTGCTACTATATTGATCCCAGCAGGATTCGAACCTGCGACCGTTCGCTTAGAAGGCGAATGCTCTATCCAGCTGAGCTATGAGACCTAACACAATCATTCTACCAAAAATTCAATTAAAAGTCAATTTTCTATTTATGGTAGGGTGATCCCTGCTGAATCGTAAAAGCGCGATAGATTTGTTCAGCAAGGACTAGTCTCATTAACTGATGAGGCAAGGTTAAACGGCCAAAACTAACAGAAAGATTAGCTCTATTTTTTACAGCTGATGATAATCCTAAACTTCCCCCAATAATAAAGGTAAGAGTAGAAAATCCTTTTATAGAAGCTTCTTCTAACTGCTTACTAAATTCTTCCGAAGAGAAAGTTTTCCCTTCTATAGCCAACACAATAACGAAATCACGGTCACCAACTTTTGATAAAATTCGCTGACCTTCTATTTCTAAAATTTTTTGATTTTCTGACTCACTGGCCCTATCTGGTGTTTTTTCATCTGCTAGCTCAATCATTTCAAGCTTAGCAAATCGAGAAATTCGTTTTGAATACTCTGAAATACCATCTTTTAAATACTTTTCTTTCAGTTTCCCAACTGTTACAACTTTAATTTTCATGACTCTATTCTAACATATTCTCTATTTTTTCACACCTTATTCACAAAATAAAAGGTTAATTTTAACTGAGAAAACCACAGATTTTTGAAAGTTATCCACAATCTGTGAAAAACTTTTGTGTTTAAGTTATAATTAAGCTAGTCAGTTTATACTTTCAGTAATTTCAAATCAAATGGAGGCAAATATGAAACATTTAAAAACATTTTACAAAAAATGGTTTCAATTATTAGTCGTTATCGTCATTAGCTTTTTTAGTGGTGCCTTGGGTAGTTTTTCAATAACCCAACTAACTCAAAAAAGTGGTGTAAGTAACTCCAACAACAATAGCACTATCACACAGACTGCCTATAAAAACGAAAATTCAACAACGCAGGCTGTTAATAAAGTAAAAGATGCCGTTGTTTCTGTTATTACTTATTCAGCAAATAGACAAAATAGCGTATTTGGTAATGACGATACTAATACAGATTCTCAGCAAATTTCTAGTGAAGGATCTGGGGTCATTTATAAAAAAAATGACAAAGAAGCTTACATTGTCACCAACAATCACGTTATAAATGGCGCCAGTAAAGTAGATATTCGCTTGTCAGATGGGACTAAAGTTCCTGGAGAAATCGTCGGAGCAGATACTTTCTCTGATATTGCTGTCGTCAAAATCTCTTCAGAAAAAGTGACAACAGTAGCTGAGTTTGGTGATTCTAGTCAGTTAACCGTAGGAGAAACTGCTATTGCTATTGGTAGCCCATTGGGTTCTGAATATGCTAATACTGTCACTCAGGGTATTGTATCTAGTCTCAATCGCAATGTCTCCTTAAAATCTGAAGATGGACAAGCTATTTCTACAAAAGCCATCCAAACTGATACTGCTATTAACCCAGGTAACTCTGGTGGTCCACTGATCAATATCCAAGGACAGGTTATCGGAATTACATCAAGTAAAATTGCCACAAATGGAGGAACATCTGTAGAAGGCCTTGGTTTCGCAATCCCTGCAAATGACGCTATCAATATTATTGAACAGTTAGAAAAGAACGGAAAAGTGACGCGTCCAGCTTTGGGCATCCAAATGGTCAATCTCTCAAATATTAATACAAGTGATATTAGAAGACTTAATATTCCAAGCAGTGTAACATCTGGTGTAGTTGTTCGTTCGGTACAAAGTAATATGCCTGCCAATGGTCACCTTGAAAAATACGATGTTATTACAAAAGTAGATGACAAAGACATTGCTTCATCAACAGACTTACAAAGTGCTCTTTACAATCATTCTATCGGAGACACAATTAAGATAACCTACTATCGTAACGGTAAAGAAGACACTACATCTATTAAACTTGACAAGAGTTCAGGTGATTTAGAATCTTAATTGACATCTATGTAAAGAAAACTTTACATAAGAGAAAAGATGTGTTAGTGTAGAACCATGGAAAAATTTGAAATGATTTCTATCACGGATATACAAAAAAATCCCTATCAACCTCGAAAAGAATTTGATAGAGAAAAATTACATGAACTAGCACAGTCTATCAAAGAAAATGGGGTTATTCAACCGATTATTGTTCGTCAATCTCCTGTGATTGGTTATGAAATCCTTGCAGGAGAGAGACGCTATCGGGCTTCACTTTTAGCTGGTCTACATTCTATCCCAGCTGTTGTTAAGCAACTTTCAGACCAGGAGATGATGGTCCAGGCCATCATTGAAAATTTACAGAGAGAAAATTTAAATCCAATAGAAGAAGCACGCGCCTATGAATCTCTCGTAGAAAAAGGATTTACCCATGCTGAAATTGCAGATAAAATGGGCAAGTCTCGTCCTTATATCAGTAACTCGATTCGTTTGCTTTCCTTACCAGAACAGATTATCTCAGAAGTAGAAAATGGCAAACTATCACAAGCCCATGCGCGTTCTCTAGTCGGGTTGAATAAGGAACAACAAGACTATTTCTTTCAACGAATTATAGAGGAAGACATTTCTGTAAGGAAGTTAGAAGCTCTTCTGACAGAGAAAAAACAAAAGAAACAGCAAAAAAATGATCATTTCATACAAAATGAAGAAGAACAGTTAAAAAAACTACTCGGATTAGATGTAAAAATCAAACTATCTAAAAAAGACAGTGGAAAAATCATTATTTCTTTTTCAAATCAAGAAGAATACAGTAGAATTATCAACAGCCTGAAATAAGGCTGTTCTTTTATTTTTTTATCTCACAAGGTTATCCACTATTTTTTTCGATAAAAAGCTTAATAAATCAATAGTTTTTAATTTTATCCCCAACCTGTGGATAAAGCTTGATAACATTGTGGATTATTTTTCACAGCTTGTGGAAAATTCTTACTATCTATGGTAAAATAAGTCTAGCATTAAACTTTTAAACAAATAGTAAAGGAGGAGAACGGATTGAAAGAAAAACAATTTTGGAATCGTATCTTAGAATTTGCGCAAGAAAGACTAACTCGATCCATGTATGATTTCTATGCTATTCAAGCTGAACTCATCAAGGTAGAAGAAAATGTTGCTACTATATTTTTACCACGATCTGAAATGGAAATGGTCTGGGAAAAACAACTAAAAGATATCATTGTAGTAGCTGGTTTTGAGATTTATGATGCTGAAATAACTCCCCACTATATTTTCACAAAACCTCAAGATACGACTATCTCACAAGTTGAAGAAGCTACAAATTCAACTTTATATGACTATAGTCCAAAGTTAGCATCTATTCCTTATTCAGAGACTGGATTAAAAGAGAAGTATACCTTTGAAAATTTTATCCAAGGGGATGGAAATGTTTGGGCTGTATCAGCTGCTTTGGCTGTCTCTGAAGATTTGGCTCTGACCTATAATCCTCTTTTTATCTATGGAGGACCTGGGCTTGGGAAGACTCACTTATTAAACGCTATTGGAAATGAAATTCTAAAAAATATTCCGAATGCGCGTGTCAAATATATACCTGCTGAAAGCTTTATTAATGACTTTCTTGATCACCTAAGACTTGGGGAAATGGAAAAGTTTAAAAAAACCTACCGCAGTCTTGATCTTTTGTTAATCGATGATATCCAGTCACTTAGCGGAAAAAAAGTCGCAACTCAAGAAGAATTTTTCAATACCTTTAATGCCCTTCATGACAAACAAAAACAGATTGTCCTAACAAGTGATCGTAGTCCAAAACACTTAGAAGGACTCGAAGAGAGGCTTGTCACGCGCTTTAGCTGGGGACTGACACAAACTATCACCCCCCCTGACTTTGAAACACGTATTGCCATTTTACAAAGTAAAACGGAACATTTAGGCTACAATTTCCAAAGTGACACTCTAGAATACCTAGCTGGGCAATTTGATTCAAATGTTCGAGATCTTGAGGGAGCAATCAACGATATCACTTTAATTGCCAGAGTAAAAAAAATCAAGGATATCACTATTGATATTGCTGCAGAAGCTATTAGAGCTCGCAAACAAGATGTTAGCCAAATGCTCGTCATCCCAATTGACAAAATCCAAAATGAAGTTGGTAACTTTTATGGTGTTAGTGTCAAAGAAATGAAGGGAAGCAGACGACTTCAAAATATTGTTTTGGCCCGTCAAGTAGCCATGTATTTATCTAGAGAACTGACAGATAATAGTCTTCCAAAAATTGGGAAGGAATTTGGAGGAAAAGATCATACAACAGTCATTCATGCCCATGCAAAAATTAAATCTTTGATTGATGAAGACGATAATTTACGTTTAGAAATTGAATCAATCAAAAAGAAAATCAAATAACTTGTGGATAACTTTCGCTTTTTTATCTTTTTTATCCACATTTTTTAAACAAGCCAAAAAACTTGATATAACTTACTTCAAGTCTGTTTTCCACAGATTTCACAGACTCTATTATTACTATTATCCTTCTAATACTAAAAATAAATAAAGGAGAATCCATGATTCATTTTTCAATTAATAAAAATTTATTTCTACAAGCCTTAAATACTACTAAAAGAGCTATTAATTCTAAAAATGCTATTCCTATTTTATCAACTGTCAAAATTGATGTGACCAATGAAGGTGTTACTTTAATTGGTTCAAATGGTCAAATTTCAATTGAAAATTTTATTTCTCAAAAAAATGAAGACGCTGGTTTGTTAATTACTTCTTTAGGTTCGATTCTTCTTGAAGCCTCTTTCTTTATCAATGTGGTATCTAGTCTACCTGATGTGACTCTTGATTTTAAAGAAATTGAACAAAATCAAATTGTTTTAACCAGTGGCAAATCAGAAATTACCCTAAAAGGAAAAGATAGCGAACAGTATCCACGAATCCAAGAAATTTCAGCAAGCACTCCTTTAGTTCTTGAAACAAAATTACTCAAGAAAATTATCAATGAAACAGCATTTGCTGCAAGTACACAAGAGAGTCGTCCAATTTTGACAGGTGTTCATTTTGTATTGAGTCAACACAAAGAGTTAAAAACAGTGGCAACAGACTCTCATCGTCTAAGCCAGAAAAAATTAACGCTTGAGAAAAATAGTGATGATTTTGATGTTGTCATTCCTAGCCGTTCTCTACGCGAATTTTCAGCGGTATTTACAGATGATATTGAAACTGTAGAGATTTTCTTTGCTAACAATCAAATCCTCTTTAGAAGCGAAAATATTAGCTTCTACACACGTTTGTTAGAAGGAAACTATCCTGACACAGATCGTTTGATTCCAACAGACTTTAACACTACTATTACTTTTGATGTGGTAAACTTACGTCAGTCAATGGAGCGTGCTCGTCTTTTATCAAGTGCGACTCAAAATGGTACTGTGAAGCTTGAAATTAAAGATGGGATTGTTAGCGCCCATGTTCACTCTCCAGAAGTTGGTAAAGTAAACGAAGAAATCGATACTGATCAGGTTACTGGTGAAGATTTGACTATTAGTTTCAACCCAACTTACTTGATTGATTCACTCAAGGCTTTAAATAGCGAAAAGGTGACTATTAGCTTTATCTCAGCTGTTCGTCCATTTACTCTTGTGCCAGCAGATACTGACGAAGACTTCATGCAGCTCATTACACCAGTTCGTACAAATTAATTTAAAGAGGTTGAGTCTAGCTCGCCTCTTTTATGATATAATCGAAAAAGAAAAGGAGAGTAGTATGTATCAAGTTGGAAATTTTGTTGAGATGAAAAAACCACACGCTTGCACCATCAAGTCAACAGGTAAAAAGGCCAATCGTTGGGAAATTACACGTGTAGGAGCAGATATCAAAATCAAATGTAGCAATTGTGACCATGTTGTCATGATGGGACGCTATGATTTTGATCGAAAAATGAATAAAATTATTGACTGAGAACCCTTAGTTAGAGGGTTAGCAAGTTTTCCCTTTTTGTGTTATAATATTAGGGATTGAAATGAAAACGGAGAATGAGAAAATATGGCTTTAACAGCAGGTATCGTTGGTTTGCCAAACGTTGGTAAATCAACACTATTTAATGCAATTACAAAAGCAGGAGCAGAGGCTGCAAACTATCCATTTGCGACGATTGATCCAAACGTTGGAATGGTTGAGGTTCCAGATGAACGCCTACAAAAATTGACTGAAATGATCACTCCTAAAAAGACAGTTCCAACTACATTTGAATTTACAGATATTGCAGGGATTGTAAAAGGAGCTTCAAAAGGAGAAGGGCTGGGGAATAAATTCTTGGCCAATATTCGTGAAGTAGATGCGATTGTTCACGTAGTTCGTGCTTTTGATGATGAAAATGTGATGCGCGAGCAAGGACGTGAAGACGCCTTTGTAGATCCACTTGCAGATATTGATACCATTAACCTGGAGTTAATTCTTGCTGACTTAGAATCAGTCAATAAGCGTTATGCGCGTGTAGAAAAGATGGCACGTACGCAAAAAGATAAAGAATCAGTAGCAGAATTTAATGTTCTTCAAAAGATTAAACCAGTTCTTGAAGATGGAAAATCAGCTCGCACCATCGAATTTACAGATGAAGAACAAAAAGTTGTCAAAGGTCTTTTCCTTTTGACAACTAAACCAGTTCTTTATGTTGCCAATGTCGATGAGGATGTAGTTTCAGATCCAGATTCTATCGACTATGTCAAACAAATTCGCGAATTTGCAGCGACAGAAAATGCTGAAGTAGTCGTTATTTCTGCGCGTGCTGAGGAAGAAATTTCTGAGTTAGACGAAGAAGACAAGCAAGAGTTTCTTGAAGCAATTGGGTTGACAGAATCAGGTGTTGACAAGTTGACTCGCGCAGCTTATCACTTACTTGGACTTGGAACTTACTTCACAGCTGGTGAAAAAGAGGTTCGAGCTTGGACCTTCAAACGTGGTATGAAGGCTCCTCAAGCAGCTGGTATCATCCACTCAGACTTTGAAAAAGGCTTTATTCGTGCAGTTACCATGTCATATGAGGATCTAGTGAAATACGGTTCTGAAAAGGCTGTAAAAGAAGCTGGACGCTTGCGTGAAGAAGGAAAAGAATATATCGTCCAAGACGGCGATATCATGGAATTCCGCTTTAATGTCTAAAAATTTAATGAATAGTATCAATTAGGTTGGAAAAAAATTCCAACCCTTTTGGCTTTTGAAAGGAAAAATAAATGACCAAATTACTTGTAGGCTTGGGAAATCCAGGAGATAAATATTTTGAAACAAAACATAATGTTGGTTTTATGTTGATTGACCAACTAGCGAAGAAACAGAATGTCACTTTTACACACGATAAGATATTTCAAGCTGACCTAGCATCTTTTTTCTTCAATGGAGAAAAAATTTATCTTGTTAAACCAACGACCTTTATGAATGAAAGTGGAAAAGCGATTCATGCTTTATTGACTTACTATGGTTTGGATATTGAAGATTTACTCATCATTTACGACGATCTTGACATGGAAGTTGGGAAAATTCGTTTAAGAGCAAAAGGATCAGCAGGTGGTCATAATGGTATCAAGTCTATTATTCAACATATTGGAACCCAGGTCTTTAATCGTGTTAAGATTGGAATTGGAAGACCCAAAAACGGCATGTCAGTTGTTAATCATGTTTTAAGTAAGTTTGACAAGGATGATTATATCGGTATTTTACAGTCTATTGACAAGGTTGACGAATCTGTAAATTATTATTTACAAGAGAAAAATTTTGAGAAAACAATGCAGAGGTATAACGGATAAATGGTGACCTTATTAGATTTATTCTCAGAAAATGATCAGATTAAACAATGGCATCAAAGTTTAACAAATAAGAAAAGACAACTAATACTAGGTTTATCAATGTCTACTAAGGCTCTTGCAATTGCAAGCAGTTTAGAAAAAGAAGATAAGATTGTTTTATTGACATCAACTTATGGAGAAGCAGAAGGGCTTATTAGTGATCTTATTTCTATCTTAGGTGAGGAATTTGTCTATCCATTTTTGGTAGATGATTCCCCTATGGTCGAGTTTTTGATATCTTCACAAGAAAAAATCATCTCACGGGTTGAAGCCTTGCGTTTTTTGACTGATCCGTCTAGGAAAGGGATCTTAGTTTGTAATATTGCAGCAAGTCGGTTGATTTTACCCTCTTCAACTGTATTTAAAGAAAGTATTGTAAAAATATCAGTGGGTGAAGAATATGATCAAAACGCACTTATCTATCAGTTAAAAGAAATCGGCTATCGAAAGGTTACACAAGTACAAACTCAAGGAGAATTTAGTCTTCGAGGAGATATTTTAGATATTTTTGAAATATCCCAGTTAGAACCTTGCCGAATTGAGTTTTTTGGTGATGAAGTCGATGGAATTCGTACTTTTGAAGTCGAAACACAATTATCGAAAGAAAATCAGTCAGAACTCATTATCTTTCCAGCTAGCGATATTCTTATGAGAGAAGAAGATTATCAACGAGGTAAGTTGACTTTAGAAAAACAAATTTTGAAGACTCTATCGCCGATTCTGAAATCCTATCTAGAAGAAATTTTTTCAAGTTTTCACCAAAAACAAAGTCATGTAGATTCTCGGAAGTTTTTATCCTTGTGCTATGAAAAGACATGGACTGTCTTTGATTATATTGAAAAAGACATACCAATATTCTTTGATGATTATCAAAAATTGATGAATCAGTATGAAGTCTTTGAAAGAGAATTAGCGCAATGCTTTACAGAAGATTTACAGAATAGTAAATCATTTTCTGATATGAAGTATTTTGCAGACACTGAGAAAATCTATAAAAAACAAAGTCCAGTGACCTTTTTTTCTAATCTGCAAAAGGGTTTAGGAAATCTCAAGTTTGACAAAATTTATCAATTTAATCAATATCCTATGCAGGAATTTTTCAATCAATTTTCTTTTCTAAAAGAAGAAATTGAGCGATACAAAAAAATGGATTATACTATTATCCTGCAGTCTAGCAATTCAATGGGAAGTAAAACATTAGAGGATGTTTTCGAGGAATACCAGATTAAATTGGATTCTAGAAATAAGTCAAGTATCTGTAAAGAATCTGTAAACTTAATCGAGGGGAATCTCAGACATGGTTTTCATTTTGTAGATGAAAAGATTTTATTTATAACTGAACATGAGATTTTTCAAAAGAAATTGAAACGTCGTTTTCGAAGACAACATGTTTCAAACGCAGAGAGATTAAAAGATTACAATGAACTTGAAAAAGGAGATTACGTTGTTCACCATATTCATGGGATTGGCCAATATCTAGGAATTGAAACCATTGAAATTAAGGGAATTCATCGCGATTATGTCAGTGTCCAGTATCAAAATGGGGATCAAATTTCTATCCCAGTAGAACAGATTCATCTGCTGTCCAAATATGTTTCAAGTGATGGGAAAGCACCTAAACTAAATAAATTAAATGATGGTCATTTCAAAAGAGCAAAGCAAAAAGTTAAGAACCAGGTAGAGGATATAGCTGACGATTTAATTAAACTTTATTCTGAACGCAGCCAATTGAAGGGTTTTGCTTTCTCAGCTGATGATGAGGATCAACATGCTTTTGATGATGCCTTTCCTTATGTTGAAACGGATGATCAACTTCGTAGTGTTGAGGAAATCAAGAGAGATATGCAGTCTTCTCAACCAATGGATCGACTTTTAGTTGGGGATGTTGGTTTTGGAAAGACTGAAGTTGCTATGCGTGCAGCCTTTAAGGCAGTCAATGATCACAAACAAGTTGTCGTTCTAGTTCCGACGACGGTTTTAGCGCAACAGCACTATACGAATTTTAAGGAACGATTCCAAAATTTTGCAGTTAATATTGATGTGTTGAGTCGATTTAGAAGTAAAAAAGAGCAGACTGAAACACTTGAAAAATTGAAAAACGGTCAAGTTGATATTTTGATTGGAACCCATCGTGTTTTGTCAAAAGATGTTGTGTTTGCTGATTTGGGCTTGATGATTATTGATGAGGAACAGCGATTTGGTGTCAAGCATAAGGAAATTTTGAAAGAATTGAAGAAACAAGTGGATGTTCTAACTTTGACAGCTACGCCAATCCCTCGTACCCTCCATATGTCTATGTTGGGAATCAGAGATTTGTCTGTTATTGAAACTCCGCCGACTAATCGCTATCCTGTTCAGACCTATGTTTTGGAAAAAAATGATAGTGTTATTCGTGATGCTGTTTTGCGTGAAATGGAGCGTGGAGGTCAAGTTTACTATCTTTACAATAAAGTTGACACAATTGATCAGAAGGTTTCAGAATTACAGGAGTTGATTCCAGAGGCTTCGATTGGTTATGTTCATGGGCAAATGAGTGAGATCCAGTTGGAAAATACTCTATTAGACTTTATTGAGGGACAATACGATATTTTGGTGACGACTACTATTATTGAGACAGGGGTGGACATTCCAAATGCCAATACCTTGTTTATTGAAAATGCGGACCATATGGGCCTGTCAACCTTGTATCAGTTAAGAGGAAGAGTTGGACGTAGTAATCGTATTGCTTATGCTTATCTCATGTATCGTCCAGAAAAATCAATTAGTGAAGTCTCTGAAAAGAGATTAGAAGCAATCAAAGGATTTACAGAATTGGGCTCAGGATTTAAGATTGCGATGCGAGATCTTTCGATTCGTGGAGCAGGAAATCTCCTAGGAAAATCTCAGTCTGGTTTCATTGATTCTGTTGGTTTTGAACTGTATTCGCAGTTATTGGAGGAAGCTATTGCTAAACGAAACGGTAATGCTAACACAAGAACCAAAGGGAATGCTGAGTTGATTTTGCAAATTGATGCCTATCTTCCTGATACTTATATTTCTGATCAACGACATAAGATTGAAATTTACAAGAAAATTCGTCAAATTGACAACCGTGTCAATTATGAAGAGTTACAAGAAGAGTTGATGGACCGCTTTGGAGAATACCCAGATGTAGTAGCCTATCTTTTAGAGATTGGTTTGATCAAGTCATATTTGGACAAGGTCTTTGTTCAACGTGTGGAAAGAAAAGAAAATAAGATTACAGTTCAATTTGAAAAATTCACCCAACGACTGTTTTTAGCTCAAGATTATTTTAAAGCTTTATCCGCAACTAACTTAAAAGCAGCCATAGCTGATAATGAAGGAGCAATGGAGCTTGTATTTGATGTCCGAAATAAGAAAGATTATGAAATTTTAGAAGGTCTGATAATTTTTGGAGAAAGTTTATTAGAGATAAAAGAGTCGAAGGAAGAAAATGCCATTTGATATTTTTCTTCTATAAAATAGATAAAAATGGTACAATAATAAGTTGAGGTAATAAAGATGAGATTAGACAAATATTTAAAAGTATCACGAATTATCAAGCGTCGTACAGTAGCAAAGGAAGTAGCAGATAAAGGCAGAATCAAGGTGAATGGGATCTTGGCCAAAAGTTCAACGGATTTGAAAGTTAATGACCAAGTTGAAATTCGCTTTGGCAATAAGTTGCTACTTGTAAAAGTACTAGAGATGAAAGATAGTACAAAAAAAGAAGATGCAGCAGGCATGTATGAAATTATCAGTGAAACACGGGTAGAAGAAAATGTCTAAGAATATTGTACAATTAAACAATTCTTTTATCCAAAATGAATACCAACGTCGTCGCTACCTGATGAAAGAACGACAAAAACGGAATCGTTTTATGGGGTGGGTATTGATTTTGATTATGCTGTTATTTATTTTGCCAACTTTTAATTTAGCGCAGAGCTATCAGCAATTACTCCAAAGACGTCAGCAATTAGCAGACTTGCAAACTCAGTATCAAACTTTGAGTGATGAAAAGGATAAGGAGACAGCATTTGCTACCAAGTTGAAAGACGAGGATTATGCTGCCAAATATACACGAGCGAAGTACTATTATTCTAAGAATCGGGAAGCTGTTTATACGATTCCTGACTTGCTTCAAAGGTGATAAAATGGAAAATTTATTAGATGTAATAGAGCAATTTTTGAGTTTATCAGATGAAAAACTGGAAGAGCTAGCTGATAAAAATCAATTATTGCGTTTACAAGAAGAAAAGGAAAGGAAGAATGCGTAAATTCTTAATTATTTTGTTGCTACCAAGTTTTTTGACCATTTCAAAAGTTGTTAGCACAGAAAAAGAAGTAGTATATACTTCGAAAGAAATTTATTACCTTTCACAATCTGACTTTGGTATTTATTTTAGAGAAAAGCTAACTTCTCCTATGGTTTATGGAGAAGTTCCTGTCTATGCGAATGAAGATTTAGTTGTTGAATCTGGAAAATTAAGTCCAAAAATAAGTTTCCAAATAACCGAGTGGCGTTTAAATAAACAAGGGATTCCGGTATTTAAGTTATCCAACCATCAATTTATAGCTGCAGACAAACGATTTTTATATGATCAGTCAGAGGTAACTCCAATAATAAAAAAAGTATGGTTAGAATCTGATTTTAAACTGTACAATAGTCCTTATGATTTAAAAGAAGTTAAATCATCCTTATCAGCTTATTCGCAGGTATCAATCGACAATACCATGTTTGTAGAAGGAAGAGAATTTCTACATATTGATCAGGTTGGATGGGTAGATAAGGAATCAACTTCTGAAGAAGATAATCGGATGAGTAAAGTCCAAGAAATGTTATCAGAAAAATATCAGAAAGATTCTTTCTCTATTTATGTTAAGCAACTGACTACTGGAAAAGAAGCTGGTATCAATCAAGATGAAAAGATGTATGCAGCTAGTGTTTTGAAACTACCTTATCTCTATTATACGCAAGAAAAAATAAATGAGGGTCTGTATCAGTTAGATACGACTGTAAAATACGTATCTGTAGTCAATGATTTTCCAGGTTCTTATAAACCAGAGGGAAGTGGCAGTCTTCCTAAAAAAGAGGATAATAAAGAATATTCTCTAAAAGATTTAATTACGAAAGTATCAAAAGAATCGGATAATGTAGCTCATAACATATTAGGATATTACCTTTCAAACCAATCAGATGCAACATTTAAGTCCAAGATGTCTGCCATTATGGGAGATGATTGGGATTCAAAAGAAAAATTAATTTCTTCTAAAATGGCTGGGAAGGTCATGGAAGCTATTTATAATCAAAATGGATTTGTGCTAGAGTCTTTGACTAAAACAGATTTTGATAATCAGCGAATTACCAAAGGTGTTTCTGTGAAGGTAGCTCATAAAATTGGAGATGCGGACGAATTTAAGCATGATACGGGTGTTGTCTATGCAGATTCTCCATTCATTCTTTCTATTTTCACTAAGGATTCCGATTATGATACGATTTCTCAGATAGCCAAGGATGTTTATGAGGTTCTAAAATGAGGGAACAAGATTTTTTAAATCATTTTCTCAGGAAGGGATATTTCAAAAAGCATGCTAAAGTGGTGCTAGCTCTTTCTGGTGGATTAGATTCTATGTTTCTATTTAAGGTATTGTCTACTTATAAAAAAGAGTTAGAAATTGAATTGATTTTAGCTCATGTGAATCATAAGCAGAGAGTAGAATCAGATTGGGAAGAAAAGGAATTAAGGAAGTTAGCTGTTGAAGCTGGACTTCCTATTTATGTCAGCAATTTTTCAGGAGAATTTTCAGAAGTGCGTGCTCGAAATTTTCGTTATGATTTTTTTCAAGAGGTCATGAAAAAGACAGGTGCGACAGCCTTAGTCACTGCCCACCATGCGGATGACCAGGTGGAAACGATTTTGATGCGTTTGATTCGAGGTACCCGTTTGCGCTATCTATCAGGAATTAGGGAGAAGCAAGTAGTCGGGGATATAGAAATGATTCGTCCCTTCTTGCATTTCCATAAAAAAGACTTTCCACCAATTTTTCACTTTGAAGATACATCAAATAAGGAAAATCATTATTTTCGCAATCGTATTCGAAACTCTTATTTACCAGAATTAGAAAAAGAAAATCCTCTATTTAGAGATGCAATCTTAAGAATCGGTAATGAAATTTTAGATTATGATTTGGCAATAGCTGAATTATCAAAGAATATTGATGTAGAAAGTTTAGAGCAGCTATTGTCTTACTCTGAGTCAACACAAAGAGTTTTACTTCAAACTTATCTGAATCGTTTTCCAGATTTGAATCTTACAAAAGCTCAGTTTGATGAAGTTCGGCAGATTTTAAAATCTAAAAGCCAGTATCGTCATCCGCTTAAAAATGGCTATGAATTAATAAAAGAGTACCAACAGTTTCAGATTTGTAAAATCAGTCCGCAGGCTGATGAAAAGGAAGATGAACTTATGTTACACTATCAAAATCAGGTATCTTATAAAGGATATTTATTTTCCTTTGGACTTCCATTAGAAGGTGAATCAATTCAGCGAATACCTGTTTCACGCGAAACATCCATACACATTCGTCATCGAAAACAAGGAGATGTTTTGATTCAAAATGGGCATAGAAAAAAACTCAGACGTCTATTTATTGATTTGAAAATCCCTATGGAAAAGAGAAAATCTGCTCTGATTATTGAGCAATTTGGTGAAATTGTTTCAATTTTGGGAATTGCGACCAGTAATTTGAGTAAAAACACGAAAAATGATATAATGAACACTGTACTTTATATAGAAAAAATAGATAGGTAAAAAAATGTTAGAAAACGATATTAAAAAAATCCTCGTTTCACACGATGAAATTACAGAAGCTGCTAAAAAATTAGGTGCTCAATTAACCAAAGACTATGCAGGAAAAAATCCAATTTTAGTCGGGATTTTAAAAGGATCTATTCCTTTTATGGCTGAATTAGTCAAACATATCGACACACATATTGAAATGGACTTTATGATGGTTTCTAGCTACCATGGTGGAACAGCAAGTAGCGGTGTGATCAATATTAAACAAGATGTGACTCAAGATATCAAAGGAAGAGATGTTTTATTTGTAGAAGATATCATCGATACAGGTCAAACTTTGAAGAATTTACGAGATATGTTTATTGAAAGAGAAGCTTCTTCTGTTAAAATTGCTACCTTGTTGGATAAACCAGAGGGACGTGTTGTAGAAATTGAGGCAGACTATACCTGCTTTACTATTCCAAATGAGTTTGTAGTAGGTTATGGTTTAGATTACAAAGAAAATTATCGTAACCTTCCTTATGTTGGAGTATTGAAAGAAGAAGTGTATTCAAATTAGAAGGAACAATTTTTAATGAAAAAACAAAATAATGGTTTAATTAAAAATCCTTTTCTATGGTTATTACTTATTTTTCTGCTAGTTACAGGTTACCAGTATTTTAGCACAGGTAGTGTTGCAGGGAAAAGTGAGCAAATTAATTATACAGAATTGGTAAAAGAAATTACCGATGACAATGTAAAAGAATTAACTTACCAACCAAATGGTAGTGTTATCGAAGTTTCGGGTGTTTATAAAAATCCTAAAACAAGTAAAGAAGAAACAGGTATCCAGTTCTTTTCTCCTTCTGCTACAACAGTAGAGAAATTTTCAAGTATTATTCTTCCTTCAGATACTACCGTATCAGAATTGCAAAAACTTGCTTCTGACCATAAAGCGGAAGTAACTGTTAAGCATGAAAGTTCAAGTGGTATGTGGATTAATATTCTTGTATCCATTGTGCCATTCGGTATTCTCTTCTTCTTCCTATTCTCCATGATGGGAAATATGGGAGGAAATAATAGCCGTAACCCAATGAGTTTTGGACGTAGCAAGGCTAAAGCTGCAAATAAAGAAGATATTAAAGTAAGATTTTCAGATGTTGCTGGAGCTGAGGAAGAAAAACAAGAACTAGTTGAAGTTGTTGAATTCTTAAAAGATCCAAAACGATTTACAAAACTTGGAGCCCGTATTCCAGCAGGTGTTCTTTTGGAGGGACCTCCAGGAACAGGTAAAACTTTGCTTGCTAAGGCAGTAGCCGGAGAAGCAGGTGTTCCATTCTTTAGTATCTCAGGTTCTGACTTTGTAGAAATGTTTGTCGGAGTTGGAGCTAGTCGTGTTCGTTCTCTTTTTGAAGATGCCAAAAAAGCAGCACCAGCTATCATCTTTATAGATGAAATTGATGCTGTTGGACGTCAACGTGGAGTCGGTCTCGGCGGAGGAAATGACGAACGTGAACAAACCTTGAACCAACTTTTGATTGAGATGGATGGTTTTGAGGGAAATGAAGGGATTATCGTCATCGCTGCGACAAACCGTTCCGATGTACTAGACCCTGCCCTTTTGCGTCCAGGACGCTTTGATAGAAAAGTATTAGTTGGTCGCCCTGATGTTAAAGGTCGTGAAGCAATCTTGAAAGTTCACGCTAAAAATAAACCTCTGGCAGACGATGTTGATTTGAAATTAGTGGCTCAACAAACCCCAGGTTTTGTTGGAGCAGATTTAGAGAATGTCTTGAATGAAGCGGCTTTAGTCGCTGCTCGTCGTAATAAAACGATTATCGATTCTTCTGATATTGATGAAGCAGAAGATAGAGTTATTGCTGGTCCTTCTAAGAAAGATAAGACAGTTTCACAAAAAGAACGTGAATTGGTTGCCTACCATGAGGCAGGACATACTATTGTTGGTCTAGTCTTGTCGAATGCCCGCGTTGTTCATAAGGTTACAATTGTACCACGAGGTCGTGCAGGTGGTTACATGATTGCACTTCCTAAGGAAGACCAAATGCTTCTATCTAAAGAAGATATGAAAGAGCAATTGGCTGGTTTGATGGGTGGACGCGTAGCTGAAGAAATTATCTTTAATGTCCAAACTACAGGAGCTTCAAACGACTTTGAACAAGCGACACAAATGGCGCGTGCAATGGTTACAGAGTACGGTATGAGTGAAAAACTGGGTCCAGTACAGTATGAGGGAAATCATGCTATGTTTGGAGCACAAAGCCCTCAAAAATCAATTTCAGAACAAACAGCTTATGAAATTGACGAAGAGGTTCGTTCATTATTGAATGAAGCACGAAATAAAGCTGCTGAAATTATTCAGTCAAATCGTGAAACTCACAAGTTGATTGCAGAAGCATTATTGAAATACGAAACATTGGATAGTACACAAATTAAATCTCTTTACGAAATAGGAAAGATGCCTGAAACAGTAGAAGAGGAATCTCATGCACTATCTTATGATGAAGTAAAGTCAAAAATGAATGATGAAAAATAACCCAAAGAGAGGCAAGACCTCTCTTTTTTGTGCAGTTGAGGCAGTAAAGGGTGCAGAATGGATGAAATGAACCCAATTAGCTTCTTGATTTGTTAGACTGTAAACAGAAAGGGGAATAGAATGCTTAAAAAATTGTATGAAGAAGTCCAGGGGATTGTATATAAGTGTAGAAAGGAATATTATCTTCATTTATGGGAGTTATCGGATTGGGATCAAGAGGGAATGATATGCCTACATGAATTGATCAGTAGAGAAGAGGGTCTAGTAGAAGATATCCCTCGTTTAAGGAAATATTTCAAAACCAAGTTTCGAAATAGAATTTTAGATTATCTCCGTAAGCAAGAAAGCCAGAAGCGAAGATATGATAAAGAAGCATATGAAGAAGTAGGTGAGATTAGCCATCGTATCAGTGAGGGAGGACTCTGGCTAGATGATTACTATCTCTTTCATGAAACACTAAGAGATTATAGAAGTAAACAAACTAAAGAGCAACAAGAAGAGTTAGAACGTGTCTTAAGACATGAACGATTCCGAGGTCGTCAAAGCGTGTTAAGGGAGCTACGTATTGTGTTTAAAGAGTTTGATATCCGTAGCCTGTAAGAAGCCATGCAAAAAAAATTAAAAAAGTTTAAAAAAGTAGTTGACAAAAAATAAAAAGGCTGTATAATAGTAAGAGTTGAAAATAACAACTCAGGTCCGTTGGTCAAGGGGTTAAGACACCGCCTTTTCACGGCGGTAACACGGGTTCGAATCCCGTACGGACTATGGTATGTTGCAGATGGAACACTTGATGAAAAAAAGTTTTAAAAAAACTTAAAAAAGTTTCAAAAAAGTGTTGACAAGCGAAAGCGACTGTGATATACTAATAT
>NZ_RJOB01000010.1 GCF_003943935.1 Streptococcus mitis
GCAAGGTTTTCTTGATTTGAATAGATATTCAATTTTGAGTAGGTATTACTCAGAGTTAAGTGACGATAGCCTAGGAGATACACCTGTACCCATGCCGAACACAGAAGTTAAGCCCTAGAACGCCGGAAGTAGTTGGGGGTTGCCCCCTGTGAGATATGGAAGTCGCTTAGCTCTAGGGAGTTTAGCTCAGCTGGGAGAGCATCTGCCTTACAAGCAGAGGGTCAGCGGTTCGATCCCGTTAACTCCCATTTTAGCGGGTGTAGTTTAGTGGTAAAACTACAGCCTTCCAAGCTGTTGTCGCGAGTTCGATTCTCGTCACCCGCTTTGAACTTTGTTCTTTGTACCAAGTTTTTAACTTGGGCGCGTAGCTCAGGTGGTTAGAGCGCACGCCTGATAAGCGTGAGGTCGGTGGTTCGAGTCCACTCGTGCCCATAGTGTTTAGTCCATTATTAGAGGATTGAAATATTATCTTTTCACTAAGAGGACACGGGTTTATTCCCGTATGAACTATTTTGGAGGATTACCCAAGTCCGGCTGAAGGGAACGGTCTTGAAAACCGTCAGGCGTGTAAAAGCGTGCGTGGGTTCGAATCCCACATCCTCCTTTTTTATTAACGCGGGATGGAGCAGCTCGGTAGCTCGTCGGGCTCATAACCCGAAGGTCGTAGGTTCAAATCCTGCTCCCGCAATAAGGCTCGGTAGCTCAGTTGGTAGAGCAATGGATTGAAGCTCCATGTGTCGGCGGTTCGATTCCGTCTCGCGCCATTTATATATTTTGGAAGGGTAGCGAAGAGGCTAAACGCGGCGGACTGTAAATCCGCTCCTTCGGGTTCGGGGGTTCGAATCCCTCCCCTTCCATTTTACGGGCATAGTTTAAAGGTAGAACTAAGGTCTCCAAAACCTTCAGTGTGGGTTCAATTCCTACTGCCCGTGTTAATAGAATTATGGCGGGTGTGGTGAAGTGGTTAACACACCAGATTGTGGCTCTGGCATGCGTGGGTTCGATCCCCATCACTCGCCTATTTTATATTATTGGGGTATAGCCAAGCGGTAAGGCAAGGGACTTTGACTCCCTCATGCGTTGGTTCGAATCCAGCTACCCCAGTTACTATTTGCCGGCGTGGCGGAATTGGCAGACGCGCTGGACTCAAAATCCAGTGTCCGCAAGGACGTGCCGGTTCGACCCCGGCCGCCGGTATAGTATAGAGTTAGGAACGTAGTTAATCTTCGTTCCTTTTTTGTATTATTTTTGGTATAATAATAGTTATTCAAATTTGATTTAGATTAAGAAAGAGTAGGATAGTATGTCTCGTTCTATCGATTTATTAAAACATCGGTATTTGAAAAATATTAAAGAAAATTCTGAATTGTTTATCGGAATTGAGTTGGAGTATCCTGTTGCAAATTTAGAAAGGAATACTACAGATATTGAAGTTATCAAACACTTATTCCGATATTTAGTTTCTGCTCTGGATTTCACTGTAGAAAAGGTAGATGATTTTGGCAATCCTATCCAGTTAGTGGATCCGATAAGTCAGGATGCGATTTTATTTGAAGTTTCCTATACAACGATTGAGTTTGCATTTGGTAAGTCTGAAACGATTCAAGAGGTCGAGAATCGTTTTAATAATTATATGGATGTAATTCAGAGTAAATTAAGTGAATCCAATCATGCTATTGTTGGCTGTGGAATTCATCCTAACTGGGATAAAAATGAGAATTGTCCAGTGGCTTATCCACGCTATCGGATGTTGATGGATTATTTGAATTTGAGTAGAAATGTTACTAAATCAGATTTACATCATTTCCCTGAATATGGTGCTTTTATCTGTGGGTCTCAGGTCCAGCTGGATATTTCAAAATCCAACTACTTACGGGTGATTAATGCTTTTACTCAAATTGAAGCGCCTAAGGCTTATTTATTTGCGAACTCTGAATTTTCGGGTGCAGATTGGGATACGAAAATTTCAAGGGATATTTTCTGGGAAGAATCCATGCATGGTATCTATACAGAGAATGTGGGGGTTAATGCTAGACTCTTTGATGATGAGGAGGATTTTTTTGACTATCTAGCTCATTCTGCAATTTTTACTGCGGAACGTGATGGGCAAACATATTATTTTTATCCGATTCAGGCTGGGGACTATTTATCTACACCTGAAATCCAAGCATATGCTCTTAATGGGGATGAGGTTATTATTTACCCCCAAGAGAAGGATTTTGAAACTCATCGTAGTTATCAGTATCAAGACTTAACGACTCGAGGAACGGTTGAGTTTCGTAGTGTGTGTACTCAGCCTCTTGATAGGACTTTTACTTCAGCAGCCTTTCACTTGGGATTGTTGGTTAATTTAGACAAGTTAGAAGCTTACTTAGAAACAGCACCTTTCTTTAAAGCATTTGGGAGAAATTATAAGTCTTTAAGGCGGCAATTTTCTAAGAAGAAGCTAACAGATGAGGAAAAAATTGCGATTTCCGAGTTTTCAAAAGACTTACTCTTGCTAGCTGAGGAAGGACTGAAGATGAGAAATAAACAAGAAATGATTTATTTAGAGCCTTTGAAAGAAGAATTGGGACTATAATTTCTCTTATAAAGGGAGAATTTTCTGAAAAATCATGATATAATGGAAGAGACTATAGATAAAGGATAGAGAGTAATGACATTAGTTTATCAATCAACGCGTGATGCCAACAATACAGTAACTGCCAGCCAAGCCATTTTGCAAGGTTTGGCGACGGACGGTGGTTTGTTTACACCGCTTACTTATCCAAAGGTAGATTTGGACTTTGACAAATTGAAAGATGCTTCTTATCAGGAAGTTGCTAAGCTTGTTTTGTCAGCATTTTTAGATGACTTTACAGCTGAGGAGTTGGACTACTGTATCAACAATGCCTACGATAGCAAGTTTGATACTCCAGCTATAGCGCCTTTGGTGAAATTAGACGGGCAATACAACTTGGAACTGTTCCATGGTTCAACGATTGCCTTTAAGGATATGGCCTTGTCTATCTTGCCATACTTTATGACGACTGCTGCTAAGAAACATGGCTTGGAGAACAAGATTGTCATTTTGACAGCCACATCTGGTGATACTGGGAAAGCTGCTATGGCAGGCTTCGCAGATGTTCCAGGTACTGAAATTATCGTCTTTTATCCAAAAGATGGTGTCAGCAAGGTACAAGAGTTGCAAATGACCACTCAGACTGGCGACAATACTCATGTTATCGCCATTGACGGTAACTTTGACGATGCGCAAACCAACGTGAAGCATATGTTTAACGATGTGGCCCTTCGTGAAAAATTATCGGCCAACAAGTTGCAATTTTCATCAGCTAACTCTATGAACATTGGTCGTTTGGTACCACAAATTGTTTATTATGTTTATGCCTACGCTCAGTTGGTCAAAACTGGTGAGATTGTGGCTGGTGATAAGGTCAACTTCACAGTACCAACAGGAAACTTTGGAAATATCTTGGCTGCCTTTTATGCTAAGCAAATTGGTTTGCCAGTTGGTAAATTGATCTGTGCTTCAAATGACAACAATGTTTTGACAGACTTCTTCAAGACACGTGTTTACGACAAGAAACGTGAGTTTAAAGTAACAACTAGTCCATCTATGGATATCTTGGTATCTTCAAACTTGGAGCGTTTGATTTTCCATCTTTTGGGGAATGATGCGGTTAAGACGGCTGAATTCATGAATGCCTTGAATACACAAGGACAATATGAACTGACTGATTTTGATGTAGAGATTCTGGAGCTCTTTGCAGCTGAATATGCGACTGAGGAAGAAACAGCGGCAGAAATCAAGCGTGTTTATGAGTCAGATTCTTATATTGAGGATCCACATACGGCGGTTGCCTCAGCAGTTTATAGAAAATACCAAGCGTCTACTGGCGATGCAACTAAGACAGTGATTGCTTCAACAGCTAGTCCCTACAAGTTTCCAGTGGTTGCGGTAGAGGCTGTAACAGGGAAAGTAGGCTTGACTGACTTTGAAGCCTTGGCTCAATTACATGACATTTCAGGAGTGGCAGTGCCACCAGCGGTTGATGGCCTTGAAACAGCTCCAGTTCGTCATAAAACAACAGTAGCAGCTACTGATATGCAAGCAGCGGTTGAAGCTTATCTAGGACTTTAAGACAGAGGGAGTAAACTCGGTTGGGAAACCAACTGAGTTTCTTTTCATCAGGAGGAGAGATTGTTTAAGAAAAATAAAGACATTCTTAATATTGCCTTACCAGCTATGGGTGAAAACTTTTTGCAGATGCTCATGGGAATGGTGGACAGTTATTTGGTTGCTCATTTAGGATTGATAGCTATTTCGGGTGTATCAGTAGCTGGCAATATTATCACGATTTATCAGGCGATTTTCATTGCTCTAGGGGCAGCTATTTCTAGTGTTATTTCAAAAAGTTTGGGGCAGAAGGATCAGTCTAAGCTAGCCTATCATGTGACTGAGGCGTTGAAAATTACTTTACTATTAAGTTTCCTTTTAGGAGCTTTGTCCATCTTCGCTGGGCAAGAGATGATTGGACTCTTGGGAACGGAGAGAGATGTAGCTGAGAGTGGTGGACTGTATCTATCCTTGGTAGGCGGATCGATTGTTCTTTTGGGCTTGATGACGAGTTTGGGAGCCTTGATTCGTGCAACGCATAATCCACGTCTGCCTCTTTATGTTAGTCTCTTGTCAAATGCCTTGAATATTCTCTTTTCTAGCCTAGCTATTTTTATCCTTGATATGGGGATAGCGGGTGTTGCTTGGGGGACTATTCTGTCTCGTGTGGTTGGTCTTGTGATTTTGTGGTCACAATTAAAACTGCCTTATGCGAAGCCAACTTTTGGACTGGATAAAGATTTACTGACTTTGGCAATACCAGCAGCTGGAGAGCGGCTTATGATGCGGGCTGGAGATGTCGTTATCATTGCCTTGGTTGTTTCTTTCGGGACGGAGGCAGTGGCTGGAAATGCGGTCGGAGAAGTCTTGACCCAGTTTAACTACATGCCAGCCTTTGGCGTTGCTACGGCAACGGTTATGTTGGTAGCCCGAGCAGTTGGGGAGGATGATTGGAAAAGAGTAGCTGGTTTGAGTAAGCAAACCTTTTGGCTCTCTCTGCTTCTCATGTTGCCTTTGACCTTTAGTATCTATGCCTTAGGAATACCACTGACTCATCTCTATACGACTGATCCTCTAGCGGTTGAGGCTAGTGTTCTAGTGACACTTTTTTCACTACTTGGTACTCCCATGGCGACAGGGACAGTTATTTATACGGCAGTTTGGCAGGGTTTGGGGAATGCTCGGTTTCCCTTTTATGCGACAAGTATAGGAATGTGGTGTATTCGCATTGGGACAGCCTATCTGATGGGAATTGTTCTTGGTTGGGGCTTGCCTGGTATTTGGGCAGGAACTCTTTTGGATAATGGTTTTCGTTGGTTATTTCTACGCTACCGTTACCAGCGTTATATGAGCTTGAAAGGATAGGAAATGCAAAAAACAGCTTTTATTTGGGATTTAGACGGGACTTTATTGGACTCTTACGAAGCGATTTTATCAGGGATTGAGGAGACTTTTGCTCAGTTTTCTATTCCTTATGATAAGGAGAAAGTGAGAGAGTTTATCCTTAAATTTTCTGTGCAGGATTTGCTTGTGCAGGTGGCAGAAGAGAGAAAACTGGATGTGGAAGTGCTAAATCAGGTGCGTGCCCAGAGTCTTGCTGAGAAGAATGCCCAGGTAGTTTTGATGCCAGATGCGCGTGAGGTGTTGGCTTGGGCAGACCAAGTAGGGATTCGGAACTTTGTTTACACTCATAAGGGAGACAATGCTTTTACCATTCTAAGAGACTTGGGATTGGAATCCTATTTCACAGAGATTTTAACCAGTCAGAGTGGTTTTGCGCGGAAGCCAAGTTCAGAAGCGGCTAACTATCTGTTAGCCAAGTATCAGTTGGATTCTGACAAGACTTATTATATAGGAGACCGGACTCTGGATGTGGAATTCGCCCAGAATAGTGGGATTCAAAGTATCAACTTTTTAGAGTCGTCTTATGAAGGGAATCACAGGATTCAGTCGCTAACAGATATTCCTCATATTTTTGAGAGCAAGTAACGAGAAGATTGTGTCAGATTTGTGACAGAGACCTAACAAACTATTTCAAGTAACCGAGTTTGTTACAAGGAATAGACAGTTTTGTTAAATAGGCCCGGGAGGGCTTTTTTTCTGCATTTTTTGTGTTATCATAGACAGGTACTCATTTGAAAGGAATTTGAAAGAATGAAGAAAAGAATAATATTAGCGTCAACAGTGGCCTTGTCATTTGCCCCAGTATTGGCAACTCAAGCAGAAGAAGTTCTTTGGACTGCACGTAGTGTTGAGCAAATTCAAAACGATTTGACTAAAACGGACAACAAAACAAGTTATACAGTTCAGTATGGTGATACTTTGAGCACCATTGCAGAAGCCTTTGGTGTAGATGTCACAGTTCTTGCGAATTTGAATAAAATCACTAATATGGACTTGATTTTCCCAGAAACTATTTTGACAACGACTGTCAATGAAGCAGAAGAAGTAACAGAAGTTGAAATCCAAACTCCTCAAGCAGATTCTAGTGGAGAAGCGACAACTGCGACAGCAGATTTGACAACTAATCAAGTGACTGTTGATGATCAAACTATTCAGGTTGCAGACCTTTCTCAACCGATTGCAGAAGTTCCAAAAGCGGTAGAAGCTCCAAGCACAAAAGAAGTAGCATCAAATTCAGAAGTTACAGAGACAGTGACTGCTACAGAAGAAGTGGCACCATCTACAGACTCTACTACGCCAGAGGGACAAACAGCTGAAACAACTAGTTTAGCTCCTCAGGAAACGACTCCAGCTGAGAAAGAGGAAACACAAGCCAGTCCTCAAGCTGCTCCAACAGTGGAAGAAACTACAACGCCAGTAGAAGAAAAAGCAACCGAGACAACTGCAACAAGTTCAGAAGAAGCAAAGGCAGCACCATCAAGTAAAGCTACCCCAGCAGTTTCTACTTATCAACCAGAAGAGACAAAACCAGTTTCAACAATTTACGCGGCTCCAGCTGCGCCTGATTATGCTGGACTTGCAGTAGCAAAATCTGAAAATGCAGGCCTTCAACCACAAACGGCTGCCTTTAAAGAAGAAATTGCTAACTTGTTTGGTATCACATCCTTTAGTGGTTACCGTCCAGGAGACAGTGGAGATCACGGAAAAGGTTTGGCTATCGACTTTATGGTACCAGAAGGTTCAGAACTAGGGGATAAGATTGCGGAATACGCTATTCAAAACATGGCTAGCCGTGGTATTAGTTACATCATCTGGAAACAACGTTTCTATGCTCCATTCGATAGCAAATATGGACCAGCTAATACTTGGAATCCAATGCCAGACCGTGGTAGTGTGACAGAAAACCACTATGACCACGTTCACGTTTCAATGAATGGATAAACCAGACTTTGTAATATCATTTTGACGAATGAGATGTAGCTTTCGTGCTAGGAAGTGAGTCTCGTTCGTTTTTTTCTTTGTCAATGTGAAGGAAGTTACCATCTTGTAATGTTTTAAGCAACATTCTTGCAATCTATTTTACTTTATAATATAATTGATTAGTCAACTATTGATAAATCAATAGAAAAGAGGAAGAAATGATAGAGATTCAAGATTTACTGTATCAACTCCGCTTGTCTGAGCAAGCGAGCACGCAATTATTTGAAAAAAGGCTTGGGATTAGTTTGACACGGTATCAGATCTTACTGTTTTTGATGGAGTATTCTCCTTGTAATCAAATGGCGGTTCAGGAGCGTTTAAAAATTGATCAGGCTGCTTTGACACGGCATTTCAAGCTTTTGGAAAAGGAAGGTTTGGTGGAGCGTCATCGTAATCCTGAAAATCAGCGGGAAGTCTTGGTAGAAGCTACGAAGTATGCCAAGGAGCAGTTAGTAGTGAATCCTCCTCTGAAGCATATCAAGGTTAAGCAAGAGATGGAAGGTATCTTAACAGAGTCTGAAAGAACAGAACTCAGTCGTTTATTAAATAAATTGGTTTTGGGTATTGAAAATATAGAAATTTAAGGAGAAATAGATGTCAATTATTACAATCATTCTAGCAACGATTGTTGCTGTGGAGCATTTTTACATTTTTTATTTGGAAAGTATTGCAACGCAATCAGATGCAACCAGTCGTGTCTTTAACATGGAAAAGGAAGAACTGGCTCGTCCGTCAGTAAGTTCATTGTTTAAAAATCAAGGGATTTATAATGCTTTGCTAGGAGTCTTTCTCTTGTATGGAATTTATTTCTCACAGAATTTAGAAATTGTGACTATTTTTGTCTTGTTTGTGATTGGTGCTGCGGCTTATGGCTCTCTTACAGCAGATAAGAAAATTATTTTGAAGCAAGGTGGTCCAGCTATTTTGGCCTTGATTAGTATTTTACTCTTTAAATAAACTCATACTCTTCGAAAATCTCTTCAAACCATGTCAGCGTCACCTTGCCGTAGGTATGGTTACTGACTTCGTCAGTCTTATCTACAACCTCAAAGCAGTGCTTTGAGCAACCTGCGACTAGCTTCCTAGTTTGCTCTTTGATTTTCATTGAGTATCAGAGACCAATCCTAGCCTCGCTAGTCCTTTTCAACTCCAGAATAAGGGAAATATGTTATACTTGTTTTTAAGAAAAGAATCTCATGGAATCGTTTGTAAGGAGTTGGAAATGAAAGTATTAGTGACAGGTTTTGAGCCCTTTGGAGGGGAAAAGGTTAATCCAGCCTTGGAGGCCATTAAAGGTTTACCAGCTGAAATCTATGGTGCTGAGGTCCGTTGCCTAGAAGTGCCGACAGTCTTTCACAAATCGGCCCATGTATTGGAAGAAGAGATGAACTGTTATCAACCTGACTTTGTCCTTTGTATTGGTCAAGCAGGTGGACGAACTAGCTTGACACCGGAACGAGTGGCCATTAATCAAGACGATGCACGGATTCCTGATAATGAAGGCAATCAACCGATTGATCTTCCTATTCGTCCAGATGGTGCTCCGGCCTACTTTAGTAATCTACCGATTAAAGCAATGGTTCAAGCTATAAAAAAAGAGGGATTGCCGGCCTCTGTTTCCAATACGGCAGGAACTTTTGTCTGCAATCATTTGATGTATCAGGCCCTCTATTTGGTAGAAAAGAAATTTCCACATGTTAAGGCAGGTTTTATGCATATTCCTTATATGATGGAACAGGTGGTGAATAGACCGACTACTCCAGCTATGAGTTTAGTGGATATTAGGCGAGGGATAGAAGCGGCAATCGGTGCCATGATAGAACATGGAGATGAGGACCTCCAGTTGGTAGGTGGAGAAACTCATTGATAGAAAAAAGCTTGAGGGGCACCTTCAAGCTTTTGGACGTTTTCTAGCTAGCACTGCTCGGTAAAAAATTATTTTATTGATTTGAATGTAGGGTAGGAGTGAGAAACTAGCAATTCCAAAGGTGATCCAATTGAGGAAGTACCAAGGAAGGAGTTGTAAGTCTAGAACAAAGCGCTGAAATTTGTAACCTTTCATTAGGAAACGGCTGGTTTTAAGGATTTGTCCTGGTCTAGCTTGTCCCAAGTATAGGGTGTCACAGAGGAGACATTCTACCTGCGAATAGGCATAGTATTGTGGAATATAGAG
This sequence comes from Streptococcus mitis, assembly GCF_003943935.1. GTDB lineage: Bacteria > Bacillota > Bacilli > Lactobacillales > Streptococcaceae > Streptococcus > Streptococcus mitis_BK. The sequence continues at coordinate 9,675 of NZ_RJOB01000010.1, forward strand.
ACTATTTCCCACAATCATCAAGAGGATACTTGCTAGAAAGTAGAGACCAAAGGTCAAGAGGAAACGCTCAGTTTCAATTGACGTGAGATCCAGATTGGGAAACTCAGGGTGAAGGGCAACGAATTTCTTTGCTAGAAAGCTACTGTAAAAGAGGAAGTAAATCCCGAGTAAACTAGGAATGCTCCATAAGAAGAGATAGAAGCGTTTGAGAAGAAGAGTCAAAAAGGTTTGTGAAAAGTGCTCTTCGTTAAATAGAGTCAGACTATTTTTGATGGATGGTTCTGTATCGGGATTCTTGATGAGTTTCAGCGTTGTATAAACTGAACTGGTCAGGAGAATCGTCCCGATAAAGGAGACTAATAGTGGAAAAAGGTAGGCTTGGAATACATGACCAAGCACGCTTAACAAGGATTGCTCTAAAATAGACTCGTTAATACGCTCTAAGGGATTGAGGAAGCCAGACAAGATGACCAGTATACTAGGTAAGAGATAGACGAGAAAGAGGCGGGGATTTTCAGACTGAAATTGTCTGGCCTGCAGACGAATGGNTTTTAAATCAATTTTTGGGTATTTCATTCTCTCATTATACCATAGTTCGTGACAGTTCCAGCTTTTTTTGATAAAATCATACAGTATGCCCTTGGGCACAAAGTATGAACTGGGACTGTTTTTCCCAGCTTCGGAGGTAGAAAATGTCAGATTCACCAATCAAGTACCGTTTGATTAAGAAAGAAAAACACACAGGAGCTCGTCTAGGAGAAATCATCACTCCCCACGGCACCTTCCCTACACCTATGTTTATGCCAGTTGGGACTCAAGCCACTGTCAAAACTCAGTCGCCTGAAGAATTGAAGGAGATGGGTTCGGGAATTATCCTGTCAAACACCTATCATCTCTGGCTGCGTCCTGGAGATGAACTCATTGCACGCGCAGGAGGTCTCCACAAATTCATGAATTGGGATCAGCCTATTTTGACGGATAGTGGTGGTTTCCAGGTTTATTCCTTAGCAGATAGCCGTAATATCACAGAAGAAGGGGTAACCTTTAAAAACCATCTCAATGGTTCCAAGATGTTCCTATCACCAGAAAAAGCCATCTCTATTCAGAACAATCTGGGCTCAGACATTATGATGTCCTTTGACGAATGTCCCCAGTTTTATCAACCTTATGACTACGTTAAGAAATCAATCGAGCGTACCAGCCGTTGGGCTGAGCGTGGTTTGAATGCTCATCGTCGTCCGCATGACCAAGGCTTGTTTGGAATTGTGCAGGGAGCAGGATTTGAAGACTTGCGTCGCCAATCGGCTCATGACCTTGTCAGCATGGATTTCCCAGGCTACTCTATCGGTGGCTTGGCAGTGGGAGAAACCCACGAAGAGATGAATGCTGTTTTGGACTTTACAACTCAACTGCTGCCTGAAAACAAACCTCGTTATCTGATGGGTGTGGGAGCACCAGATAGCTTGATTGATGGAGTGATTCGTGGGGTGGATATGTTTGACTGTGTCTTGCCAACTCGTATCGCTCGTAATGGGACTTGTATGACCAGTCAGGGACGTTTGGTTGTAAAAAATGCTCAGTTTGCTGAGGACTTTACGCCATTGGATCCTGAGTGTGATTGCTACACATGTAAGAACTATACACGCGCCTACCTTCGTCACCTGCTCAAGGCTGATGAAACCTTCGGTATCCGCTTGACTAGCTACCACAATCTTTACTTCTTGCTTAACCTGATGAAGCAAGTGCGACAAGCCATCATGGATGACAATCTCTTGGAATTCCGTGAGTATTTTGTTGAAAAATATGGCTATAATAAATCAGGTCGTAATTTCTAAAATGGAATTGATATAAGCTAAAAATCCTAAGTTTTCTCTTAGGATTTTTCTTCTTTTTTTGATAGAATAAAGTGTATAATGAAAGGGAGAATAAACTCGTATGCGCATTAAATGGTTTTCCTTGATTAGGATTACAGGTTTACTACTGGTACTCTTGTATCATTTCTTTCAGACGATCTTTCCTGGGGGATTCTTTGGGGTGGATGTCTTTTTCACATTTTCAGGATTTCTGATTACGGCTCTACTTATCGAAGAATTTTCTAAAAACTATGAGATTGATTTGATAGGATTTTTTAGGAGACGTTTTTATCGGATTGTGCCACCAGTGGTTTTGATGGTCTTAGTAACCATACCCTTTACCTTTCTAGTTCGGCAAGACTATGTTGCTGGAATTGGGGGTCAGATTGCGGGTGTCTTAGGCTTTATGACCAACTTCTATGAACTCCTAACAGGAGGGAGTTATGAATCTCAGTTTATTCCTCATTTGTTTGTTCATAATTGGAGCTTGGCTGTTGAGGTTCACTACTATATTCTTTGGGGCTTGGCAGTTTGGTTCTTATCCAAACAGTCTAAATCAAATGGTCAGTTGAGAGGGATGGTCTTTCTCTTATCTGCTGCTGCCTTCCTGATTAGTTTCTTCTCCATGTTTATTGGTAGTTTTCTAGTAACCTCTTATTCCTCTGTTTACTTCTCTAGTTTAACTCATGTCTATCCATTCTTTTTGGGAAGTATCCTAGCAACGATTGTAGGCGTTCGTCAGACGACTTCCCTAGTTAAGCAGTTGGATAAAATCTGGGATTTACGAAAGACCCTGTTGATTTTTGCAGGAGGTTTTGGCTTCTTACTCATTTTGACCTTCTTTGTCAAATTTACCTATCTCTTTGCCTATCTTATAGGCTTCTTGCTTGCCAGTCTTGCAGCCCTAGCTATGATTCTGGCGGCGCGTGTCTTACATGAAAAGACTCCTAACGTACAGGAGCCAAAGGTAATCAGTTTTTTAGCAGATACTAGCTATGCGGTTTATCTCTTCCATTGGCCTTTCTATATTATTTTCTCACAGCTGACATCAAATCTTCTTGCTGTGTTACTGACTTTGATTTTTTCTTATGGATTTTCTAGCCTGTCATTCTATGTGTTGGAACCTTGGATTGCAGGCAAGAACACACCTATTTTACAAACTCTTCGTCCCCTGCCTTATATTCACACAATTCTTGCGACAAGTACAGGAATCTTGGCCTTCATTGTCCTCTTAGTGACTTTCTTGGCACCACAAGTGGGAGCGTTTGAGACAGACTTAACTGTCAATGGTTTGAAGCAAGCTGCAACAAATATTAGCCAGACCAAGGTGATGACAGAACGGGCAGATGCAAATAGTTTGGGGATTGCTGATGGCACTATGTTAATTGGTGACTCGGTGGCTTTAAGGGCAAATACAGCACTACAGACAGCCCTTCCTGGAGCACAGATTAACGCGCAGGTCAGCAGAACAACCAAGACCGCCAATGAAATCATGCTAAATAATAGCCAGAATAAATTTTTACCTAAGATGGTGGTCATTGCAACAGGGGTAAATAATCCTGAAAATTACAAGGAAGATTGGGATAGTATCGTGAAAAATCTTCCTAAGGGACACCATATGATTTTGGTGACACCTTATGAAGGAGATAAAACAAAAGAGACCTATGCAATCGTTGAGAAGGCTGCTACCTACATGAGAGAATTGGCAGAGAAGATTCCTTACATCACGATAGCAGATTGGAATCAAGTTGCTAAGGAACATCCAGAGATCTGGACAGGAACAGACCAAGTCCATTTCGGAAGTGACACTAGTAAAATTGAAGCCGGAGCAAAATTGTATGCAGATACCATTGCCACAGCCTTGCAAACAGCTCAAGACAAGCCAGTCAAATCAAAATAACTTGTATTAAAAAGAGAAGAGTTGGAGAAATCCAGCTCTTTTAAAATATCTCTAGAAAATAGGTCTATACCATTTACAAATGAATCAGAAAAGTTTATAATGTAATTGACATAATAAATATCAAAAGTAATCTTTTAAGGAGGTCATTATTATGCCTAATTACGTTAAAGCAGATCAGTTTTTCTATCCATTTGGCATTCGTCGCGGTGGGTACTTAGAACTTGTTGATGGCAAATTTGGGAAACATGTGGATCAAATTCCTGAAGGAGCAGAGGTTCTTGACTATACTGGTTATAGCATTGCACCAGGTCTTGTGGATACTCATATTCATGGATATGCAGGTGTAGATGTGATGGACAACAACATTGAAGGTACATTGCATACTATGAGTGAAGGACTTCTTAGTACCGGTGTTACCAGTTTCTTGCCCACAACTTTAACAGCCACTTATGAGCAATTGCTTGCAGTCACTGAAAATCTTGGAAACCATTATAAAGAAGCAACGGGTGCTAAGATTCGTGGGATTTATTATGAAGGTCCATATTTCACAGAAACTTTTAAGGGGGCACAAAATCCAACTTATATGAGAGACCCGGGTGTTGAGGAGTTTCATTCTTGGCAGGATGCTGCAAAAGGGATGCTAAATAAAATCGCTATTGCACCAGAACGTGATGGGGTGGAAGATTTTGTACGTACTATTACAGGTGAAGGTGTGACAGTTGCACTTGGACACTCAGATGCGACATTTGAACAAGCTAAGAAGGCAGTTGATGCTGGAGCTAGTGTATGGGTACATGCCTACAATGGCATGCGTGGTTTGACTCACCGTGAGCTCGGTATGGTTGGAGCTATGTATCAATTACCTCATACCTATGCAGAGTTGATCTGTGATGGCCATCATGTGGATCCAAAAGCCTGCGAAATTCTAATCAAACAAAAAGGGGCAGAAAACATTGCTCTTATCACAGACTGTATGACAGCTGGTGGATTGGAAGACGGAGACTACATGTTGGGAGAATTCCCAGTTGTTGTTGCAAATGGAACTGCACGCCTCAAATCGACAGGTAATTTGGCAGGTTCTATTCTTAAACTCAAGGATGGTTTGAAGAATGTGGTTGACTGGAACATTGCCTCTCCACATGAAGCGGTTATGATGGCAAGCTTTAACCCAGCAAAATCTGTTCACATTGATGATGTTTGTGGACAAATCCGTGAAGGCTACGACGCTGACTTTATCGTACTAGATAAAGATTTAGAATTGGTAGCAACTTATCTAGATGGTGTGAAACGTTATCAAGCATAATAGAAAGCAGGAGTTAGAGACTAGCTTCTGCTTTTTTATGTATGGTACTTTACCGGTAAATAAAAAAGTTAAAAAAATCACAAAAAATTTGAACAAACAAATGAAAAAGCTTACATTTGTATTATAAATAGTACAAATAAAAAAATGGAGGAGTGCTTTATGAAAGCCTATACTTATGTTAAACCAGGACTTGCTTTGTAGACAAACCAGTTATTTGCAAGTCAACAGACGCTATTGTGCGTATCGTAAAAACTACCATTTGTGGAACAGATCTCCATATTATTAAAGGGGATGTTCCTGCTTGCCAAAGTGGTACCATTCTTGGCCACTAAGGAATTGGGATTGTTGAAGAAGTTGGAGAAGGAGTTTCCGATTTCAAAAAAGGCGACAAGGTCTTGATTTCTTGTGTCTGTGCTTGTGGTAAATACTACTACTGTAAAAAAGGAATTTATGCCCACTGTGAAGACGAAGGGGGCTGGATTTTCGGTTACTTGATTGATGGTATGCAGGCTGAATATCTACGTGTCCCTCATGCAGACAATACTCTTTACCATACTCCAGAAGACTTGTCAGATGAAGCTTTGGTTATGCTATCAGACATTCTACCTACTGGATATGAAATTGGTGTCTTGAAAGGGAAAGTAGAACCTGGTTGCAGCGTAGTCATTATTGGTTCAGGTCCAGTTGGTTTAGCAGCTCTTTTAACAGCCCAATTCTACTCACCAGCTAAATTGATTATAGTGGACCTAGATGATAACCGCTTGGAAACTGCTGTATCATTTGGTGCGACTCATAAGGTTAATTCTTCAGACCCTGAAAAAGCCATTAAAGAAATTTATGATTTGACAGATGGACGTGGTGTGGATGTTGCTATCGAAGCTGTAGGTATTCCTGCAACATTTGATTTCTGTCAAAAGATTATCGGTGTAGACGGAACAGTTGCTAACTGTGGTGTACATGGTAAACCAGTTGAATTCGATTTGGATAAACTTTGGATTCGCAACATCAATGTAACAACTGGTTTGGTATCTACAAATACAACTCCACAATTGTTGAAAGCACTTGAAAGCCATAAGATTGAACCAGAAAAATTAGTAACTCATTATTTCAAACTAAGTGAAATTGAAAAAGCCTATGAAGTCTTCAGTAAGGCAGCCGACCATCATGCGATTAAGGTTATCATAGAAAACGATATTTCTGAAGCTTAAGAAACAAAAAGACTTTAATCATATAAGCAAATAGAAATTCAGTCATCTACCAGATGGCTGGATTTTTTATCGAAAAATTAAGAAATGAGCATATTTCTTTTCTTGTTTAATGGAATTAGTTATAATATACGGTACAAAGGAATGAATGAATATGTATCGTGTTATAGAAATGTACGGAGATTGTGAGCCTTGGTGGTTCTTAGAAGGTTGGGAAGAAGATATTGTAGCAAGTAGAAAATTTGACCAGTATTATGATGCTCTCAAATACTACAAAACTTGCTGGTTTAGACTGGAACAAGAGTCTCCTCTTTATAAAAGTAGAAGTGACTTGATGACCATTTTCTGGGATCCGGAAGACCAACGCTGGTGTGATGAATGCGATGAGTATTTACAACAATACCATTCTTTGGCTCTTTTGCAGGATGAGCAGGTTATCCCAGATGAAAAATTACGCCCAGGCTATGAAAAACAAACAGGTAAGGAAAGGCACCGTTCTTGCCGTATGAAATTAAAATAGAGAAAAAGTAACTTTTTTGGAGTTGCTTTTTTTATTTTCCCAAATCTTTGCGAATAGTATAGGTGAGGAGGTAAGTATGGTTCAAGAAATTGCACAAGAAATCATTCGTTCAGCCCGTAAAAAAGGGGCGCAGGATATTTATTTTATCCCTAAGTTAGATGCCTATGAGCTTCATATGAGAATAGGAGACGAGCGCTGTAAAATTGGTTGCTATGATTTCGAAAAATTTGCGGCCGTCATCAGTCATTTCAAGTTTGTGGCAGGTATGAATGTTGGGGAAAAGCGACGTAGTCAACTTGGTTCCTGCGATTATACCTATGACGATAAGATGGCGTCCCTACGTTTATCTACCGTAGGCGATTATCGAGGGCATGAGAGTTTAGTCATTCGCTTGTTGCATGATGAGGAGCAGGACTTGCATTTTTGGTTTCAGGATATTGATGAATTGGGCCAGCAGTACAGGCAACGTGGACTTTATCTTTTTGCTGGTCCAGTCGGCAGTGGTAAGACAACCCTGATGCATGAACTAGCCAAGTTCCTCTTTAAAGGACAGCAAGTTATGTCCGTCGAAGATCCTGTCGAAATCAAGCAGGACGACATGCTCCAGTTACAGTTGAATGAAGCAATCGGGTTGACCTATGAAAATCTGATCAAGCTTTCCTTACGTCATCGGCCAGACCTTCTGATTATCGGAGAAATTCGAGACAGCGAGACGGCGCGTGCAGTAGTCAGAGCCAGTTTGACAGGGGCGACAGTCTTTTCAACTATTCACGCCAAGAGTATCAGAGGTGTTTATGAACGCCTGCTGGAGTTGGGTGTGAGTGAGGAAGAGTTAGCAGTCGTTCTGCAAGGCGTCTGCTACCAGAGATTAATCGGGGGAGGAGGAATCGTTGACTTTGCGAACAAAGACTATCAAGAGCACCAGCCAACTAGCTGGAATGAACAGATTGACCAGCTTCTTAAAGATGGACATATCACAAGTCTTCAGGCTGAAACGGAAAAAATTAGCTACAGCTAAGCAAAAAAATATCATCACCTTGTTTAACAATCTCTTTTCCAGCGGTTTTCATCTGGTGGAGACCATCTCCTTTTTAGATAGGAGTTCTCTGTTAGATAAGCAGTGCGTGACCCAGATGCGCACGGGTTTGTCTCAGGGGAACTCATTCTCAGAAATGATGGAAAGTTTGGGATTTTCAAGTGCCATTGTCACTCAGTTATCCCTGGCGGAAGTACATGGGAATCTCCACCTGAGTTTGGGAAAGATAGAAGAGTATCTAGACAATCTGGCCAAGGTCAAGAAAAAGTTAATTGAAGTAGCGACCTATCCTTTGATCTTGCTGGGGTTTCTTCTCTTAATTATGCTGGGGCTACGTAATTATCTGCTACCTCAACTGGATAGTAGTAATATTGCCACTCAGATTATCGGCCATCTGCCACAAATCTTTCTAGGCATGGTAGGGTTTGTTTCCGTACTTGTCCTTTTAGCACTCACTTTCTATAAAAGAAGTTCGAAGATGCGTGTCTTTTCTATCTTAGCACGCCTTCCCTTTTTTGGAATTTTTGTGCAGACCTATTTGACGGCCTATTATGCGCGTGAGTGGGGGAATATGATTTCACAGGGAATGGAGCTGACGCAGATTTTTCAGATGATGCAGGAACAAGGTTCCCAGCTCTTTAAAGAAATCGGTCAAGATCTGGCTCAAGCCCTACAAAATGGTCAGGAATTTTCTCAAACTATAGGAACCTATCCTTTCTTTAGGAAGGAATTGAGTCTCATCATCGAGTATGGGGAAGTCAAGTCCAAACTGGGGAGTGAGTTGGAAATCTATGCGGAAAAGACTTGGGAAGCCTTTTTTACCCGAGTCAACCGCACCATGAATCTGGTGCAACCGCTGGTTTTTATCTTTGTGGCACTGATTATCGTTTTACTTTATGCGGCAATGCTTATGCCCATGTATCAAAATATGGAGGTAAATTTTTAACATGAAAAAAATGATGACATTCTTGAAAAAAGCGAAAGTGAAGGCTTTCACACTTGTGGAGATGTTGGTGGTCTTGCTTATTATCAGCATACTTCTCTTGCTCTTTGTACCTAATCTGACCAAGCAAAAAGAAGCAGTCAATGACAAAGGAAAAGCTGCTGTTGTTAAGGTGGTGGAAAGCTAGGCAGAACTTTATAGCTTAGATAAAAATGAAGAGGCTAGCCTAAGCAAGTTAAAAGCAGATGGGCGAATCACAGAAGAACAGGCTAAAGCCTATAATGAATACTATACAAAAAATGGAGGAAAAAATCGTACAGTCAATGATTAAGGCCTTTACCATGCTGGAAAGTCTCTTGGTTTTGAGTCTTGTGAGTCTCCTTACCATGGGCTTGTCTGGTTCTGTTCAGTCCACTTTTGCAGCGGTAGAGGAGCAGATTTTCTTTATGGAGTTTGAAGAACTCTATCGGGAAACCCAAAAACGCAGTGTAGCCAGTCAGCAAAAGACTAGTCTGAACTTAGATGGGCAGACGATTAGCAATGGCAGTCAAAAGTTGACAGTCCCTAAAGGGATTCAGGCACTATCAGGCCAAAATATTACATTTGACCGAGCTGGGGGCAATTCGTCCCTGGCTAAGGTTGAATTTCAGACCAGTAAAGGAGCGATTCGCTATCAATTATATCTAGGAAATGGAAAAATTAAACGCATTAAGGAAACAAAAAATTAGGGCAGTAATTTTACTGGAAGCAGTAGTCGCTCTAGCTATCTTCGCTAGCATTGCGACCCTCCTTTTGGGACAAATTCAGAAAAATAGACAAGAAGAAGCAAAAATCTTGCAAAAGGAAGAAGTTTTGAGGGTTGCTAAGATGGCCTTGCAGGCAGGTCAAAATCAGGTAAAGATAAACGGAGTTGAGATTCAGGTGTTTTCTAGTGAAAAGGGATTGGAGGTCTACCATGGTTCAGAACAGTTGTTGGCGATCAAAGAGCCATAAGGCTAAGGCTTTTACCTTGTTGGAATCCCTGATTGCCCTTATTGTTATCAGTGGAAGCTTACTCCTCTTTCAAGCCATGAGTCAGCTCCTCATTTCAGAAGTTCGCTACCAGCAGCAAAGTGAGCAAAAGGAGTGGCTCTTATTTGTGGACCAGTTGGAGGCAGAATTAGACCGTTCGCAATTCGAAAAAGTGGAGGGCAATCGCCTCTATATGAAGCAGGATGGCAAGGATATCGCCATAGGTAAGTCTAAATCGGACGACTTTCGGAAAACCGATGCCAGTGGACGAGGTTATCAGCCTATGGTTTATGGCCTCAAATCTATGCAGATTACAGAGGACAATCAACTGGTTCGTTTTCGTTTTCAATTCCAAAAAGGACTAGAAAGAGAGTTCATCTATCATGTGGAAAAAGAAAAAAGTTAAGGCAGGAGTGCTTTTATATGCAGTTACCATGGCAGCAATCTTTAGTCTTTTATTGCAGTTTTACTTGAATCGGCAAGTTTCCCATCATCAAGACTATGCCTTAAACAAAGAAAAACTAATTGCGTTTGCGATGGCCAAGCGAACCAAAGATAAGGTTGAGCAAGAAAGTGGGGAACAGGTTTTCAATCTAGGTCAGGTAAGCTATCAAAACAAGAAAACAAGCTTAGTGACGACGGTTCGTACGCCTAAGAGTCAATATGAGTTCATCTTTCCTTCAGTCAAAATCAAAGAAGAGAAAACGGATAAAAAGGAAGAGGCAGTGACTGATTCAAGTGATCAAGCAGAGAAGAAAAAATCGGAAAAGAAAGAGAATTTCTAGCCAATCAAGCTACTTTGTGCTAAACTAAAAATATGAAACATGATTTTAACCATAAAGCAGAAACTTTTGATTCACCTAAAAATATCTTCCTTGCAAACTTGGTTTGTCAAGCAGTCGAGAAACAGATTGATCTTCTATCAGACAAAGAAATTTTGGATTTCGGTGGAGGGACGGGGCTGTTAACCTTGCCCCTAGCCAAGCAGGCCAAGTCTGTAACATTGGTGGATATTTCGGAGAAAATGCTGGAGCAAGCTCGTTTGAAAGCGGAGCAGCAAGACATCAAGAATATCCAGTTTTTGGAGCAAGATTTACTGGAAAAACCCTTGAAGCAAGAGTTTGATCTCATTGTTGTTTGTCGGGTTCTTCATCATATGCCTGATGTGGATGTGGCTCTCTCACTGTTTCATCAATATTTGAGGGAAGGTGGACAACTTTTACTTGCTGATTTTACCAAGACAGAAGCTGACCATCATGGATTTGATTTAGCTGAACTGGAAAAACAGCTAATTGAGCACGGTTTTTCATCTGTGCATAGTCAGATTCTCTATAGCGCTGAAGACCTGTTTCAAGGAAATTACTCAGAACTCTTTTTAACAGTAGCTCAAAAATCACTCGCTTAGTCAGGGAGTGATTTTTCTATAAGGATGGAAAAAAGAAGGGAAATTTGATAAGATAGGAATATGGATTTTGAAAAAATTGAACAAGCTTATACGTATTTACTAGAGAATGTCCAAGTCATCCAAAGTGATTTGGCAACCAATTTTTATGACGCTTTGGTGGAGCAAAACAGCATCTATCTGGATGGTGAGACTGAGTTAGAGCAGGTCAAGGAGAACAATCAAGCCCTTAAGCGTTTAGCGCTACGTAAAGAAGAATGGCTCAAGACCTACCAGTTTCTCTTGATGAAGGCTGGGCAAACAGAACCCTTGCAGGCCAATCACCAGTTTACACCAGATGCCATTGCTTTACTTTTGGTGTTTATTGTGGAAGAGTTGTTTAAAGAGGAGGAAATTACTATCCTCGAAATGGGTTCTGGTATGGGAATTCTGGGCGCTACTTTCTTGACCTCGCTTGCTAAAAAAGTGGACTACTTGGGAGTAGAAGTAGACGATTTGCTGATTGATTTGGCAGCTAGTATGGCAGATGTAATTGGTTTGCAGGCTGGCTTTGTCCAAGGAGATGCCGTTCGTCCACAAATGCTCAAAGAAAGTGATGTGGTCATCAGCGACTTGCCTGTTGGCTATTATCCTGATGACGCCGTTGCGTCGCGCCATCAAGTTGCTTCTAGTCAAGAACATACTTACGCCCATCACTTGCTCATGGAACAAGGACTTAAGTACCTCAAGTCAGACGGATACGCTATTTTTCTCGCTCCGAGTGATTTGTTGACCAGTCCTCAAAGTGACTTGTTGAAAGGCTGGTTGAAGGAGGAAGCGAGTCTGACTGCCATGATTAGTCTGCCTGAAAATCTCTTTGCTAATGCTAAACAATCTAAGACTATTTTTATCTTACAGAAGAAAAGTGAAATAGCAGTAGAGCCTTTTATTTATCCACTTGCTAGTTTACAAGATGTAAGTGTTTTAATGAAATTTAAAGAAAATTTTCAAAAATGGACTCAAGGTACTGAAATATAAAATAGATTTTGTTATAATAGATGAAAACGCTTAAAAAGGGGTATCATGTTATGACAAAAACAATTTCAATCAATGCAGGAAGTTCAAGTTTGAAATGGCAATTATATTTAATGCCAGAAGAAAAAGTACTGGCGAAAGGCTTGATTGAACGTATCGGCTTGAAAGATTCAATTTCAACTGTAAAATTTGATGGTCGTTCTGAACAACAAATTTTGGATATTGAAAATCATACACAAGCTGTTAAAATCTTATTGGATGACTTGATTCGTTTCGATATTATCAAGTCTTATGATGAGATTACAGGGGTTGGTCACCGTGTTGTAGCGGGTGGAGAACACTTTAAAGAATCAACGGTCGTTGAGGGAGATGTTTTAGAAAAAATTGAAGAGTTGAGTTTGTTGGCTCCTCTCCACAATCCAGCCAATGCAGCAGGTGTTCGAGCTTTTAAAGAATTACTTCCAGATATTACTAGTGTAGTTGTTTTTGATACTTCATTCCACACAAGTATGCCAGAGAAAGCTTATCGCTACCCTCTACCAACAAAATATTACACAGAAAACAAGGTTCGTAAATACGGTGCCCACGGGACAAGCCATCAGTTTGTAGCAGGAGAAGCAGCAAAACTCTTGGGACGACCTTTGGAAGACTTGAAGTTGATTACATGCCATATCGGAAACGGGGGGTCAATTACAGCTATTAACGGTGGTAAGTCAGTTGATACTTCTATGGGATTCACACCGCTTGCTGGAGTGATGATGGGTACTCGTACTGGAGATATTGATCCTGCTATCATCCCTTACTTAATGCAATATACAGAGGATTTCAATACGCCAGAGGATATCAGTCGCGTTCTCAATCGTGAGTCAGGGCTGTTGGGTGTATCTGCTAAATCAAGTGATATGAGAGATATCGAAGCAGCTGTAGAATCTGGGGATCATGATGCAACTTTGGCGTATGAAATGTATGTTGACCGTATCCAAAAATACATTGGTCAATATCTAGCAGTCTTAAACGGAGCTGACGCTATCATCTTTACGGCAGGTGTTGGAGAGAATGCGGCTCATTTCCGTGAGAAAGTTATTTCAGGTATTACTTGGTTTGGTTGTGATGTTGATCCTGAAAAGAATGTTTTTGGATCAACAGGAGATATCTCAACAGAAGAAGCAAAAATCCGTGTTTTGGTTATTCCAACCGATGAAGAATTAGTTATCGCTCGTGACGTTGAACGCTTGAAAAATAAGTAAAACTAAAAAAATATTTAGTACAAGGAGTTGGGAAAGAGATTTTTCCAGCTTCTTTTTCTGGTGAAATTGTCCAAAACCTTGCTATGATTGGCTTTTTTGAAAAATATGGTATAATAGTAGTAATTTAATAGATGGAGTTGAGTTTTGAAGAAAAACTTTCGTGTAAAAAGAGAGAAAGATTTTAAGGCGATTTTCAAGGAGGGAACAAGTTTTGCTAACCGCAAATTTGTTGTCTACCAATTGGAAAACCAGAAAAAACATTTTCGAGTAGGTCTATCAGTTAGCAAAAAACTGGGGAATGCGGTCACTAGAAATCAAATCAAGCGACGAATCAGACATATTATCCAGAATGCAAAAGGGAGTCTGGAAGAAAACGTCGATTTTGTTGTCATTGCTCGAAAAGGGGTTGAAACCTTGGAATACGCAGAGATGGAGAAAAATCTACTCCACGTATTAAAGTTATCAAAGATTTACCAGGAAGGAAATGGGAGTGAAAAAGAAACTACAGTTAACTAGTTTGCTAGGACTGTCTCTATTGATCATGACAGCCTGTGCAACAAATGGGACAACTAGCGATATTACAGCCGATTCGGCTGATTTTTGGAGTAAATTTGTTTATTTCTTTGCGGAAATCATTCGCTTTTTATCGTTTGACATCAGTATCGGAGTGGGGATTATTCTCTTTACGGTCTTGATTCGTACACTGCTTTTGCCAGTCTTTCAGGTGCAAATGGTGGCGTCTAGAAAAATGCAGGAAGCTCAACCACGCATTAAGGCGTTACGAGAACAATATCCAGGCAGAGATATGGAAAGCAGAACCAAGTTAGAGCAGGAAATGCGTAAAGTCTTTAAAGAAATGGGTGTCAGACATTCAGATTCTCTTTGGCCGATTTTGATTCAGATGCCGGTTATTTTGGCTTTGTTCCAAGCTCTATCAAGAGTTGATTTTTTAAAGACAGGTCATTTCTTATGGATTAACCTTGGCGGTGTGGATACAACCCTTGTGCTTCCGATTTTAGCAGCAGTATTTACCTTTTTAAGTACTTGGTTATCCAATAAAGCCTTACCTGAGCGTAATGGAGCTACGACAGCGATGATGTATGGGATTCCAGTCTTGATTTTTGTTTTTGGGGTCTATGCTCCGAGTGGAGTAGCGCTCTACTGGGCAGTATCCAATGCCTATCAAGTCTTGCAAACCTATTTCTTGAACAATCCATTCAAGATTATCGCAGAACGTGAGGCGGTAGTACAGGCACAGAAAGATTTGGAAAATAGAAAAAGAAAAGCCAAGAAAAAGGCTCAGAAAACGAAATAATAAGGAGGAATCTGGTAATGGTAGTATTTACAGGTTCAACTGTTGAAGAAGCAATCCAGAAAGGATTGAAGGAGTTAGATATTCCAAGAATGAAGGCTCATATCAAAGTCATTTCTCGTGAAAAAAATGGATTTCTTGGTTTATTTGGTAAAAAACCAGCTCAGGTTGACATTGAAGCTATTAGTGAAACAACTGTCATTAAAGCAAATCAACAAGCTGTAAAGGGTGTTCCTAAAGAAATTAATGAACAAAATGAACCAGTTAAAACAGTCAGTGAAGCGACCGTTGATTTGGGTCATGTTGTAGAAGCAATTAAAAAGATTGAAGAAGAAGGCCAAGGGGTTTCTGATAAAGTTAAGGCTGAGATCTTGAAAAATGAAAAACATGCTAACACCATTTTAGAAGAAACTGGTCACATTGAGATTTTAAATGAATTACAGCTTGAAGAAGTTGATTTCGGGGAAGAAGTAGAAATTCCCACTGTTGAGAGTCAAGTTGAACAAACTGAAAGTCAAGAATTAGAAGATTTGGGCTTAAAGGTTGAACCGAGCTTTGATATTGAACAAGTAGCTATGGAAGTAACGACTTATGTTCAAACGATTATTGATGATATGGACGTTGAGGCGACGATTTCAAATGATTACAACCGTCGTAGTATTAATCTACAAATTGATACCAATGAGCCAGGTCGTATTATCGGTTACCATGGCAAAGTCTTGAAGGCCTTGCAACTATTGGCTCAAAATTATCTTTACAATCGCTATTCAAGAACCTTTTACATCACTATCAATGTCAATGATTATGTTGAACACCGTGCAGAAGTCTTGCAGACTTATGCGCAAAAATTAGCGACTCGTGTTTTAGAAGAAGGCCGCAGTCATCAAACAGATCCAATGTCAAATAGCGAACGTAAGATTATCCATCGTATTATTTCACGTATGGATGGCGTGACTAGTTACTCTGAAGGTGACGAGCCAAATCGCTATGTCGTTGTAGATACAGAATAAGTAAAATCAGGTTTATCCTGATTTTTTGCTAGCTAGAGGAGACTAAACGGATGTTAAATGAAATAAGAAATTATCTAGAATTTGCTGGTTTGCAGTACCGTAATCCTGATAAAGCAGGAGAAGAGCGAGAAAAAATGCTGGAACTCCGCCACAAAGGTCAAGAGGCACGAAAGGCTTTTACAGAACTGGCCAAAGTCTTTCAAGCAAGCCATCCAGAATGGCAACTCCAACAGACTAGCCAGTGGATGAACCAAGCGCAGCGTTTGCGACCACATTTTTGGGCTTATCTACAGAGAGACGGACAAGTGACAGAACCTATGTTGGCTCTTCGTTTGTATGGGACATCTACTGATTTTGGAATTTCTTTGGAAGTTAGTTTTATCAAGCGCAAGAAAGATGAGCAAACTCTAGGCAAGCAGGCCAAGGTCTTAGAAGTTCCAGTGGTAGAAGGGATTTATTATCTAGTCTACTCTGATGGTCAAAGTCAACTGTGGGAGGCGAACGAAGAAAATCGTTGTACTTTACGCGAGAAGTTGAGAAGTCAGGAAGTTCGCAAAGTTTTAGTTAAGGCAGATGTTTCTTTTATAGAAAATCAATCATTAGAAGTGATTTTAGAAAAATTAGAAGAAGCTTATGAACGCTTGCTTCCCTATTATCAGGCGACCAGAGAGTAGAAAATAGGAGACTTATCTAGCGTCGAATTGTTTAATTGCTATTCTATGTATTTTTTCATATAATAGTAAAATAGAATGTGTGATTCAATAATCACCTCAAATAGAAAGGAAATTCTATGTCAAATCTATCTGTTAATGCAATTCGTTTCCTAGGTATTGACGCCATTAATAAAGCTAACTCAGGTCACCCAGGTGTGGTTATGGGAGCGGCTCCGATGGCTTACAGCCTCTTTACAAAACAACTTCGTATCAATCCAGATCAACCAAACTGGATTAACCGTGACCGTTTTATTCTTTCAGCTGGTCATGGTTCAATGCTCCTTTATTCCCTTCTTCACCTTTCTGGTTTTGAAGATGTCAGCATGGATGAAATCAAGAGCTTCCGTCAATGGGGTTCAAAAACACCAGGTCACCCAGAATTTGGCCATACAGCAGGAATTGATGCTACAACAGGTCCTTTAGGTCAAGGGATTTCAACTGCCACTGGTTTTGCCCAGGCAGAACGTTTCTTGGCAGCCAAATATAACCGCGAAGGCTACAATATCTTTGACCACTATACTTACGTTATCTGTGGAGACGGAGACTTGATGGAAGGTGTCTCAAGTGAGGCGGCTTCATACGCAGGTTTGCAAAAGCTAGATAAGTTGGTAGTCCTTTATGATTCAAATGATATCAACTTGGATGGTGAGACAAAGGATTCCTTCACTGAAAGCGTTCGTGACCGTTACAACGCCTACGGTTGGCATACTGCATTGGTTGAAGATGGAACAGATTTAGAAGCAATCCATGCTGCTATCGAAACAGCTAAAGCTTCAGGAAAACCATCTTTGATTGAAGTGAAGACTGTTATTGGATATGGTTCTCCAAACAAACAAGGAACTAATGCTGTACATGGTGCTCCTCTTGGAGCAGATGAAACTGCAGCAACTCGTCAAGCCCTTGGTTGGGACTACGAACCATTTGAAATCCCAGAACAAGTATATGCTGATTTCAAAGAACATGTTGCAGATCGTGGTGCATCAGCTTATCAAACTTGGACAAAGCTAGTTGCTGATTATAAAGAAGCTCACCCAGAATTGGCTGCAGAAGTAGAAGCCATCATCGACGGACGTGATCCAGTTGAAGTGACTCCAGCAGACTTCCCAGCATTAGAAAATGGCTTCTCTCAAGCAACTCGTAACTCGAGTCAGGATGCCTTAAACGTTGTAGCGGCTAAGTTGCCAACCTTCTTAGGAGGTTCAGCTGACCTTGCTCACTCAAACATGACTTATATCAAAACTGACGGACTTCAAGACGATGCCAATCGCTTGAACCGTAACATTCAGTTTGGTGTTCGTGAATTTGCTATGGGAACTATCTTGAACGGGATGGCCCTTCACGGTGGACTTCGTGTATACGGTGGAACTTTCTTCGTCTTCTCTGACTATGTGAAGGCAGCTGTCCGTTTGTCAGCCTTGCAAGGTCTTCCTGTGACTTATGTCTTTACCCATGATTCTATTGCGGTAGGGGAAGATGGCCCAACGCACGAACCAGTTGAGCACTTAGCAGGTCTTCGTGCTATGCCAAATCTAAATGTTTTCCGTCCAGCAGATGCGCGTGAAACTCAAGCAGCTTGGTACCTTGCAGTGACAAGTAAGAAAGCGCCAACTGCTCTTGTCTTGACACGCCAAAACTTGACTGTTGAAGAGGGAACAGACTTCGACAAGGTTGCTAAAGGTGCTTATGTCGTCTATGAAAATGCAGCAGATTTTGATACAATCTTGATTGCGACAGGTTCAGAGGTCAATTTAGCTGTCTCAGCTGCTAAAGAATTGGCTAGTCAAGGCGAAAAAGTCCGTGTAGTCAGCATGCCATCTACAGATGTCTTTGATAAACAAGATGTAGCTTACAAGGAAGAGATTCTTCCAAATGCAGTTCGCCGTCGTGTTGCAGTCGAAATGGGTGCAAGTCAAAACTGGTACAAATACGTTGGTCTCGATGGTGCCGTTCTCGGTATTGATACCTTCGGAGCATCTGCCCCAGCACCAAAAGTATTGGCAGAATATGGCTTTACTGTAGAAAATCTAGTAAAAGTCGTTCAAAACTTGAAATAATCCTAAAAATCAGGGCGCAAGCTCTGGTTTTTCTTACTAGAAAAGCAAGGTACAATCTTGTAAAAGTAGCTGAAATTTGATATAGTAGTCCTATGTAAAAGACAAAGGAGAAACTAATGAATCCAAATTATACATTTTTAATTATACTAGTCCTTATGATGGGCTTGATGTTCTTTACGCAACGTTCTCAAAAGAAACAAGCACAAAAACGTATGGAAAGCTTAAATAAACTGCAAAAAGGCTATGAAGTGATTACAATCGGTGGACTTTATGGAACAGTTGATGAAGTAGACACAGAAAAGAAAACAATTGTTCTTGATGTAGATGGAGTTTACTTGACTTTTGAACTAGCTGCTATCAAGACCGTATTACCGCTGAAAGAAACAGCTTCATTAGAAGGCGCAATTGAAAAATAAGACGGGATCACGAACTCCCGTTTTTCTGTAAAAGAAAGGAAATGGGATGAAAAAACTAGTCTTTGTCTGTCTGGGAAATATTTGTCGTAGCCCTATGGCCGAGTTTGTTATGAAATCAATGACAGCTAATTATGAAATCCAAAGTCGAGCGACTTCCTCTTGGGAACATGGCAATCCGATTCATAAGGGAACTCAAGGGATTTTTCAAGATTATGAGATTCCTTATGAAAAAGGCAAGACATCGCTTCAGATTAGTAAGGAAGATTTTGAATCCTTTGATTATATTATCGGAATGGACGCTTCAAATGTTTCTGACCTACGTCAGATGTGTCCAGCAGGTTTGCAAGATAAGATTTACTCATTTGCATCTGAAAGCGTTCCAGATCCTTGGTATACAGGAGATTTTGAGGAAACCTATCGACGTGTTCAAGAGGGTTGTCAAGCTTGGTTAGAACGTTTAGAAAAGGAGAGTAAAGATGGAAAATCTTAAGAATTTTTACGAGAAGTATCGTGTCTATCTGACTCGTCAACGTTTAGAGCTTTTAGCAGTAGTTGCCATTGTTTTTTGTGCTCTACTCGTCTTTTTTCTAAATATTCCCGGAAAAGGTGTTCTAAAGCTTGATAATGGAATGATTGTTTATGACGGCAGTCTTGTCCGTGGTAAAATGAATGGCCAAGGTACCATTACCTTCCAAAATGGAGACCAATATACAGGTGGTTTCAATAATGGAGCCTTCAATGGAAAAGGAACTTTTCAATCTAAAGAAGGCTGGACCTACGAAGGTGATTTTGTAAATGGTCAGGCTGAAGGAAAAGGGAAACTAACAACAGAACAAGAAGTCGTTTATGAAGGGACCTTCAAACAAGGCATCTTTCAACAAAAATAAGACCTCCTGACATGGAGGTTTTTTTACAAGAAATAAGAAAGCGCTCTCCATCTGTTTGTTAGGTTTGTGAAATAAAAAATTTTTTGTTGTTATTTCACAATCATCTAGTTAAAAGCTGATACTATAACGTATTTGAGAGCAATTTCACAATATCGCAAAAATTCTTTGTGAAATGTTTATGAAACTGTTTACAAAACATAAAAAAAGAGTTATAATAAACTTGTGAAAAAATTAACAAAGGATAACATCCTTAAAGGCTATGGAGGACAATATGGCTGATAAAAAAACTGTAACACCTGAGCAAAAACAACTCGCTGCTGAAAAGCATGTAGACGGACTAGTACAAAAAGCTTTGGTTGCGCTTGATGAAATGCGCAAGTTGAACCAAGAACAAGTTGACTACATCGTAGCGAAAGCTTCAGTTGCAGCTCTTGATGCGCACGGTATCCTAGCACAACATGCAATTGAAGAAACTGGTCGTGGTGTATTTGAAGACAAGGCGACAAAAAACCTTTTTGCCTGTGAACATGTTGTGAATAACATGCGCGGAGTTAAAACTGTCGGAGTTATCGAAGATGATCCCGTTACAGGATTGACTAAAATTGCAGAACCTGTCGGTGTTGTGTGTGGTGTCACTCCAACAACAAACCCAACATCAACAGCAATTTTCAAATCATTGATTGCTTTGAAAACACGTAATCCAATCGTGTTTGCCTTCCACCCATCAGCTCAAGAATCTTCTGCTCACGCAGCTCAAATCGTTCGTGACGCAGCTATCGCAGCTGGAGCGCCTGAAAACTGTGTTCAATGGATTACAGAGCCATCTATGGAAGCAACTGGAGCGCTTATGAACCACGAAGGTATTGCGACTATTCTTGCAACTGGTGGTAACGCCATGGTTAAAGCTGCTTACTCATGTGGGAAACCAGCTCTTGGGGTAGGTGCCGGAAACGTTCCTGCTTATGTAGAAAAATCAGCTGACCTTCGTCAAGCTGCTCATGACATTGTGATGTCTAAATCATTTGATAATGGTATGGTCTGTGCATCAGAGCAAGCGGTTATCATTGATAAAGAAGTGTATGACGAATTTGTAGCAGAATTCAAATCATACCACACTTACTTTGTAAACAAAAAAGAAAAAGCACTTCTTGAAGAATTCTGTTTTGGTGTGAAAGCAAACAGCAAAAACTGTGCTGGTGCTAAACTAAATGCAAACATTGTTGGTAAACCAGCAGCATGGATTGCAGAACAAGCAGGATTCAGTGTTCCAGAAGGAACAAACATCTTGGCTGCAGAATGTGAGGAAGTAGGACCAAAAGAACCACTGACTCGTGAAAAATTGTCACCAGTAATCGCTGTATTGAAAGCTGAAGATACAGAAGATGGTCTCACAAAAGCTCGTCAAATGGTTGAGTTTAACGGACTTGGTCACTCAGCAGCTATCCATACAAAAGACGAAGAGCTTGCTAAACGCTTTGGTACAGAAATCAAAGCTATGCGTATTATCTGGAACTCTCCATCTACTTTCGGTGGTATCGGTGACGTTTACAATGCTTTCATCCCATCATTGACACTTGGATGTGGTTCATACGGACGTAACTCTGTTGGTGATAACGTGAGCGCTATTAACCTCCTAAACATCAAGAAAGTAGGGAAACGTAGAAATAATATGCAATGGTTTAAAGTTCCTTCAAAAATTTACTTCGAACGCAATTCTATCCAATACCTTCAAACATGTGAAGATATTGAACGCGTTCTGATTGTTACAGACAAATCTATCGAAAAACTCGGTTTCGTTCAACGTGTTATCGATCAATTGAACGCACGTAGCAACCGTGTAACTATCCAAGTCTTCTCAGATGTTGAACCAGATCCAGACATCACAACTGTAGAACGTGGTGCTGAGGTGATGAAAGCATTCGAACCAGACACAATCATTGCTCTTGGTGGTGGTTCACCAATGGATGCAGCCAAAGTAATGTGGCTCTTCTACGAACAACCAGAAATCGACTTCCGTGACTTGGTCCAAAAATTCATGGATATTCGTAAACGCGCCTTCCGCTTCCCATCACTTGGTAAGAAAGCGAAGTACATCGGTATCCCAACAACTTCAGGTACTGGTTCAGAAGTAACACCATTTGCCGTTATCTCTGATAAGAAAAACAACCGCAAATACCCATTGGCTGACTACTCATTGACACCGACTATTGCCATTGTTGACCCTGCTTTGGTTGAATCAGTTCCAGACTTTATCGCTGCTGATACAGGTATGGATGTCTTGACTCACGCGACTGAAGCCTATACTTCAAACTTCGCTAACGACTATACAGATGGTATTGCGCTTCAAACAATCAAACTTGTCTTTGAATGGTTGGAAAAATCTGTTAAGACAGCTGACCCAGAAGCTCGTGAGAAAATGCACAACGCGTCTACAATGGCTGGTATGGCCTTCGCCAATGCCTTCCTTGGTATGAGCCACTCAATGGCCCACAAGATTGGTGGTGTTCACCACACTGTTCACGGACGTACAAATGCTATCTTGCTTCCATATGTTATCCGTTACAACGGAACTCGTCCATCTAAGACAACTACATGGCCTAAGTACAACTATTGGAAAGCTGATGAGAAATTCCAAGACATCGCGAAAATGCTTGGCTTGCCTCACTCAACTCCAGAAGAAGCAGTTGAAGCATACGCTAAAGCTGTTTACGAACTCGGTGTTGCAGTAGGTATTAAGATGAACTTCAAGGATCAAGGAATTGATGAAAAAGCTTGGAAAGACAGCTTGCATGAAATTGCCTTGCTTGCTTATGAAGATCAATGTTCACCTGCTAACCCACGCTTGCCAATGGTAGCTGACATGGAAGAAATCATGGAAGATGCTTACTATGGTTATGCAGAACGTCCAGGACGTCGTAAATAATCGTTTATCAGCCTAGAGGCAGGAGTTATCCTGTCTCTTTTTTGTCGTTTTCACCAAACTATGATAGAATATAAAAAATTATATTTTTAAAATATAGGAGAAAACTGAAGGAATGAACAGTTTTGGTGAAAAGGTAAGAGGTTTAAGAGAGGAAAAAGGGCTTAGTCGTCCAGTATTTTGTGGGGATGAATCCGAATTATCAGTCCGTCAATTGGTGCGAATCGAAAAAGGAGAATTTCGACCGACTATAAAAACACTAGAATATATTGCAGATAGATTAGAAATTCCATCCTACGTCTTGATGCCAGATTATAAGGAACTGCCTAAACGCTACCAAGAATTAAAGTACGTTCTTTTACATCACCCTGACTATGGAGACAAGGAGTTGCAAGAACGAAAGGAAGAATATTTCGATGAAATTTTTGAATGTTTTTATGATGATTTGCCACGTGATGAGAAAGTGCTAGTGGATTGTCTTCAAGCAATAGATGAAGTGAGAGCGACTAGTAATTCCTTATACGGAAGTGGTGTGATTGAGGACGGTCTTCAAGACTTACTATCCAGAGATGTATATAAAGCCGAGGACTTGTTGAAACTGAGACTGTATTTCAACTGTCAGTTAATGGATGGTTTAAATATGGGTGAGATAAAAGAATCTGAGTGTGAAACCATTCTTTGTTTTCATGATAAATTAAGTTCTCAGGTTGATAAGATAGAGTTCGATTGTTTGGACTTACTTAGAGATTCCTTGTTAGCTTCTTTAGCTTGTATAGAAATTATGGGGCTGTTTCATTATTTTAAGAGGGCAGTCGAGACCTTAAATAAAATAGGACAAAAAACACGAGATTTTCAAAAGCAACCGATTGTACTTATGGTCGAATGGAAATATTATATTCAGACTGATTATGATACGGCAAAACAAAAGTATGAAGAAGCAAAAATGATGGCGAGGATGTTTGGTAATGAGAAGTTAATCGTTAGTTTAGATAATGAATGGGCCGAGGATCTAGAAAGATATCATTAAAGAGTTTATAGGAGTGACATTTCTGTCATTGGGGAAATGTCGCTTTTTTGTTAAAATGAATTTTACTTGATATACATCCAGAAGCAAACTAGGGAATAGAGAGAAAGTTCTAAGTAGTAGGCTTAAAGGGTAAATCAGCGCTGATGTAGCTTGAAGGATTTTCTATCAGTATGATGTATGACGATAACAGTTTTAAATAAGGGGGAAAGAATGTCCATTTTATCCATTAAAAATATTTCAAAGTTTTACACTTTGGACGGTAAACATCAAGAGCAGGCTCTAAGAAATATTAACCTGCAAATCGCAAAAGGTAAAATTACAGCAATTTACGGTCCGTCAGGCTGTGGCAAAACTAGCTTGCTAAACATTATCAGTGGTCTAGATAGACAATATGAAGGAGTTTTAGAATTTAAAGGGGAATCCCTCCGTGACTTATCAGAGATTGAACTAACTCAATTTCGTAAAGATAAGATTGGATTTGTGTTTCAAAACTTTAACCTCATTCCTCATCAGTCTGTCTTGGACAATGTCAAGCTACCTCTCTATGTCAAAGATTTATCTGACAGGGAGATGACAATGATTGCAAAGGAGCAATTAAGTAACTTGGGCATGGAGCCTTTTATGGCTAAAAATGTTAAACAGCTTTCTGGCGGGCAAAAGCAACGTGTAGCAATCGCGCGTGCTTTGGTGAATCAGCCTGATATGATTGTAGCAGATGAGCCAACGGGTTCGTTGGATTCTCAATCCCAAGAAAAGGTATTGGAGGTATTTAAAAATTTAGCCCAAACAGGGAAAACAGTACTAATTGTAACCCATAATCCAGAGGTTGCCGAATATGCAGATGTGATTATCAAAATGAAGGATGGTGAAGTCGTTGAAGAAGTCAAAAAATAAAGGATTATCATTGAAAAATAAATTCAAACTTTCTTTAAATAACTTTATGGAAAGAAAGTGGCGTAACTTATTGATTGCGCTAGCAACCTCAATCGGTTTTGTAGGAGTCTTAATTTCTTTTGGCTTGGGAAATGCTTTGATTTCGATGATTGATGAAAATACGAATGGAGGTCAAATCCCTTCTCAAGTTCAGATTGCTTTAAATACAGAAAATGCTGGACGAGGCTTTTTGAACCAAGATGATAAGAACTATATCACGGATACAGTTGGGAAAGAAGCTATTAAATATTTGGAGAGTCCTTTTGGGATGAACATGTCAAATATTACTATAGATGGGCAAGAAATAGATTTTAGTCAAACGATGCCTTCTTATGCTCAAGTAGCGAGTCTCTATGAGGATACAAGTATTTCTGTTAGTAGTAATGAGGCGGACAAAGTGTTAGCTGGTTCCCTCTATACTGATGTAAATGAACAGGGTTTGACAATTCCAATCAGTTTACTAAAAAATTGGAATGAACAGACAGGAAAAAATCTGACGGCTAGTGATGTTATTGGCAAATCAGTCTCAGCCAGCATTGTAGAAAATGCTGCTGAAGCTAGCAAGACTGCTCAATTTCAAACAAAGATTGTACGTGTGATCAATGATGAAGATGACATGGAGGACAGCAACAGTTTTATGCCTTCTAATCAAATGGAAGCAATCTTGAAAGAAGCTGGATTTACAAAAGCTGTATCTTATTTTATCTTGGAACTCAAAGATCCATCACAAACAAAAGCAATAACAGAAGAATTGCAGAAAAATAAGAAGTATACTGTTCTTTCTCAACAGAAGGTTCTTGATATTGTGATTACTTTTATTCGTGTCATTCAGGGATTATTGATTGTACTTTCATCACAAGCTATTGTGGTAGCAGCGGTCATGATTGGTATTATCATTTACATCAATATTATGCAACGTTCTAAGGAAATAGGTGTCATGAAGGCAGTTGGTTATCAGAATAGTGATGTCAAAGGAATTTTTATTTACGAGGCTATCTGGATTGTAGGCATTGCCTTGCTGCTGGCATTTTTGGTTGCACAAGGGGTGGGAAGTTTGGCGAATGCGGTTGTAAATCACTTTTACCCATCCATCACTAAGGTTTTTGAATTAAATTTGTTATCTGTTTTAGGAACTCTAGCTTTCGCTCTATTACTTGGTTATGTCTCAGCCTACTTCCCAGCACGTAAAATTAGTAAAATGGATCCTGTAGAATCGCTACGATATGAATAGTAAGGGAGTTCTTGATTTATAGCCTTAAAAAGAAACTAACATAGAAAAACAATGCCCGTACTTGCAATTAAACTTAAATAGTTATATAATAGGTTTGTTGAAAGGTGATTTGTAGTGATTCAAGTTACTCTTTTCACAATAAAAATTTCATGATTTTCATAAGGAGGAAATCACTAATGGTAGTTAAAGTTGGTATTAACGGTTTCGGACGTATCGGTCGTCTTGCTTTCCGTCGTATCCAAAACGTAGAAGGTGTTGAAGTTACACGCATCAACGACCTTACAGATCCAGTTATGCTTGCACACTTGTTGAAATACGACACAACTCAAGGTCGTTTCGACGGTACTGTTGAAGTTAAAGAAGGTGGATTTGAAGTTAACGGTAAATTCGTTAAAGTTTCTGCTGAACGTGATCCAGAGCAAATCGACTGGGCTACTGACGGTGTAGAAATCGTTCTTGAAGCTACTGGTTTCTTTGCTAAGAAAGAAGCAGCTGAGAAACACCTTAAAGGTGGAGCTAAAAAAGTTGTTATCACTGCTCCTGGTGGAAACGACGTTAAAACAGTTGTATTCAACACTAACCACGACGTTCTTGACGGTACTGAAACAGTTATCTCAGGTGCTTCATGTACTACAAACTGCTTGGCTCCAATGGCTAAAGCTCTTCAAGACAACTTTGGTGTTGTTGAAGGATTGATGACTACTATCCACGCTTACACTGGTGACCAAATGATCCTTGACGGACCACACCGTGGTGGTGACCTTCGCCGTGCTCGCGCTGGTGCTGTAAACATCGTTCCTAACTCAACTGGTGCTGCAAAAGCTATCGGTCTTGTAATCCCAGAATTGAACGGTAAATTGGACGGAGCTGCTCAACGTGTTCCTGTTCCAGCAGGTTCTGTAACTGAGTTGGTAGCAGTTCTTGAAAAGAACGTTACTGTTGACGAAGTGAACGCAGCTATGAAAGCAGCTTCAAACGAATCATACGGATACACTGAAGATCCAATCGTATCTTCAGATATCCTAGGTATGTCTTACGGTTCATTGTTTGACGCAACTCAAACTAAAGTTCTTGACGTTGACGGTAAACAATTGGTTAAAGTTGTATCATGGTACGACAACGAAATGTCATACACTGCACAACTTGTTCGTACTCTTGAATACTTCGCAAAAATCGCTAAATAATTCATGAGTCGATAAAAAGCAAGGTCTCTTGGTCTTGCTTTTCTTATATGGAAAAATGGATGACGCAATCATCCATTCTTTTTTAATTCTTTTTCGAAAGTATCTGAGAGGATAGTGAAGCTTAATTTCTCTAATGTAAGCGGATGGGTAAAGGACAGTCGAAAGGCGTGGAGCATAAGCCGACTTGTTTTTGATTTACTATTATAGAGAGGGTCGCCTAAAATAGGGAAATTATGATGCGAAAGGTGCACACGAATCTGATGGGTTCGCCCTGTCTTTAGCTTGCAACGAACCAAGGAAGTTTTGTTTGGAAATTGCTTTAATCTGCTTACATGCGTTTCAGCATATTGTCCATTTTTTGTATCAACTATTCGCTTTCTGCGATCATGGCGATCACGTCCGATTTTGTCCCTGAAAACAAGCTCTTTGCTGTTGATATGTCCGTCGACCTGTGCCCAATATTCCCTAGAAATCTCTTTTTTCTCCAGTAAGCGATTGAGAATCGGCAGGATAAAAGGATTTTTGGCAAAGAGAACCAAGCCACTGGTTTCCATGTCCAGACGATGAACGACATAGCAGGTTTGGCCAACATAGGCACTGACATGGTTAAGAAGGGCGATTTCGTTTGGCTGATTACCATGCGTTTTCATCCCCTCTGGTTTGTTCACAATAATCAAGTGTTGATCTTGATAAACTTCCTGAACTAAGTCTGGGTTGCCCCAAGGAATTTCTTTTTCGGGATAATCTTCTTCGTCAAAAGTCAATTGGCAAACATCTCCAGGACTTACCATCTCGTTCCAATGAACTTCTTCTTGATTTATCAAAATATGTTTCTTGATTCTCAAAAAATGACGGATTTTTCTAGGGATGAGGAGTTGTTCCTCAAGTAATTGCTTTACCGTCATTTGAGGTAGAGAGTCTGGTAATGTAAATGTGAATTGCATACAGATATTGTAACAAAAAAAGCCCTGTTTGGATAGGAAATAGCTAAATTCTTGTCTTCCTATGATGAAGATGATAAAATAAACGCATGAAATTAGATAAATTATTTGAGAAATTTCTTTCTCTTTTTAAAAAAGAAACAAGTGAACTAGAGGACTCTGATTCTACTAGCTTACGTCGCTCTCGTAGTGATCGAAAAAAATTAGCCCAAGTGGGTCCGATTCGGAAATTCTGGCGTCGCTATCATCTAACAAAGATTGTCCTTATACTAGGTTTGAGTGCAAGCTTGCTAGTTGGAACCTATTTGTTTGCTGTAGCCAAGTCAACCAATGTCAATGATTTGCAAAATGCCTTGAAAACTCGAACACTCATTTTTGACCGTGAAGAAAAGGAGGCAGGTGCCTTGTCTGGTCAAAAAGGAACTTATGTTGAATTGACTGATATCAGTAAAAATTTGCAGAATGCCGTTATTGCGACAGAAGACCGTTCTTTCTATAAAAATGACGGGATTAACTATGGTCGTTTCTTCTTGGCTATTGTCACTGCTGGACGTTCAGGTGGTGGTTCTACTATTACCCAACAGCTGGCTAAAAACGCCTATTTGTCTCAGGATCAAACTGTTGAGAGAAAAGCGAAGGAATTTTTCCTTGCCTTAGAATTAACAAAAAAATATAGTAAGGATCAAATTCTAACCATGTACCTTAACAATGCCTATTTTGGAAATGGTGTGTGGGGTGTAGAAGATGCGAGTAAGAAATACTTTGGAGTTTCTGCATCAGAAGTGAGTCTGGATCAAGCTGCCACTCTGGCAGGAATGCTAAAGGGGCCGGAACTGTATAATCCTTTGAATTCTGTACAAGATTCGACTAATCGTCGCGATACTGTCTTGCAAAATATGCTTGCAGCAGGATATATTGATAAAAATCAAGAAAGCGAAGCTGCAGAAGTTGATATGACTTCGCAATTACAAGATAAGTATGAAGGAAAAATTTCAGATTACCGCTACCCCTCTTATTTTGACGCGGTTGTTAATGAAGCTGTTTCCAAGTATAATCTAACAGAGGAAGAGATTGTCAATAATGGTTACCGCATTTACACAGAGCTGGACCAAAATTATCAAGCAAATATGCAGGTTGTTTATGAAAACACATCGTTATTTCCGAGGGCAGAGGATGGAACATTTGCTCAATCAGGAAGTGTAGCTCTCGAACCGAAAACAGGGGGAGTTCGTGGAGTTGTCGGTCAAGTTGCTGACAATGATAAAGCTGGATTCCGGAATTTCAACTATGCAACTCAATCAAAACGTAGCCCTGGTTCTACAATCAAGCCTTTAGTTGTTTATACGCCAGCAGTTGAAGCAGGCTGGGCTTTGAATAAGCAGTTGGATAACCATACCATGCAGTACGACAGCTATAAAGTTGATAACTATGCAGGAATCAAAACGAGTCGAGAAGTTCCTATGTATCAAGCCTTGGCAGAATCGCTTAATCTACCTGCTGTTGCCACTGTTAATGATTTGGGCGTCGACAAGGCTTTTGAGGCAGGCGAAAAATTCGGGCTCAACATGGAAAAGGTCGACCGTGTTCTTGGTGTCGCCTTGGGAAGTGGTGTCGAAACCAATCCTCTGCAAATGGCTCAAGCGTATGCTGCCTTTGCAAATGAAGGTTTAATGCCTGAAGCTCATTTTATTAGTAGAATTGAAAATGCTAGTGGACAAGTTATTGCAAGCCATAAAAATTCACAAAAACGGGTGATTGATAAGTCTATAGCTGACAAGATGACCAGTATGATGTTGGGGACATTCACCAACGGTACCGGTATTAGTTCATCGCCTGCAGATTATGTCATGGCAGGGAAAACTGGAACAACTGAAGCAGTTTTTAATCCTGAATACACAAGTGACCAGTGGGTAATTGGTTATACTCCGGATGTGGTGATTAGTCACTGGCTTGGTTTCCCGACGACTGATGAAAATCACTATCTAGCAGGATCTACTTCAAACGGTGCAGCCCATGTCTTCAGAAATATTGCAAATACCATTTTGCCTTATACACCAGGAAGTACCTTTACAGTTGAAAACGCTTATAAGAAAAATGGAATTGCACCAGCTAACACAAAAAGACAAGTACAAACTAATGATAATAGCCAGACAGATGATAATTTATCTGATATTCGAGGACGTGCCCAAAGTCTAGTAGATGAGGCTAGTCGGGCTATCTCGGATGCCAAGATTAAGGAAAAGGCTCAAACAATATGGGATTCAGTAGTCAATCTATTTCGCTAAGATGCTTGTCAAAGCCTAGCTTTCTTGTTATAATAGATAAGATGGAGGCGTTATGGCACTAAAAAAAGCAAGCCTAGCTTGTGCGGTTTGTGGTTCGAGAAACTATTCAATTAAGATCAGCGGAAACCCCAAGCCAACACGACTAGAAGTAAATAAATTTTGTAAACATTGTGGTAAGTACACTACACACAGAGAAACGAGATAGGAGAGAGCGATGCGTTTTATTGGAGATATTTTTAGACTTCTTAAAGACACAACATGGCCAACTCGCAAGGAAAGCTGGAGAGATTTTCGTTCTATAATGGAATACACAGCTTTCTTTGTAGTAATTATTTACATTTTTGACCAGTTGATTGTTTCAGGTTTGATTCGATTTATTAACATTTTTTAGAAGGCTAGTGGAGTTATTTACACTAGAAATCTTCTATTTATGAAAGGAAATATCATGGATAGTTTTGATAAAGGGTGGTTTGTTTTACAAACTTATTCTGGTTATGAAAATAAGGTAAAAGAAAATCTATTACAACGTGCACAAACCTACAATATGTTGGATAATATTCTACGTGTTGAAATTCCAACACAAACAGTGCAAGTTGAAAAAAATGGAAAGAGAAAAGAAGTAGAAGAAAATCGCTTTCCAGGTTATGTTCTTGTAGAAATGGTCATGACAGATGAAGCTTGGTTTGTTGTTCGAAATACTCCGAACGTTACAGGATTTGTCGGATCACACGGGAACAGATCAAAACCAACTCCATTATTGGAACAAGAAATTCGTGACATTTTGGTATCTATGGGACAAACTGTTCAAGAATTTGATTTCGATGTTGAGGTTGGTCAAACTGTACGTATTATTGATGGTGCTTTTGCAGACTACACTGGTAAGATTACAGAGATTGATAACAATAAAGTGAAGATGATTATCTCTATGTTTGGTAATGACACAGTTGCAGAAGTAAATCTAAACCAAATTGCAGAATTATAACCCTAAGAGAGGCACGACCTCTCTTTTTTTGTGCAGTTGAGACGGTGTAGAAAGCAGAATAGGGGAATGAACCTAAATAGCTCTATGATTTGTTAAACTGTATCTAGAAAGGAGAACATTATGATTAAAGAATTGTATCAAGAAGTTCAAGGAATTGTGTACAAGTGTAGAAATGAATATTACTTGCATTTATGGGAGCTATCGGATTGGGATCAAGAGGGAATGATTTGCTTACATGAGTTGATTAGTAAAGAAGAAGGAATAGTAGAAGATATTCCACGATTACGTAAATATTTCAAAACTAAATTCCGAAATCGGATTCTAGACTATATCCGTAAACAAGAAAGTCAAAAAAGAAGATATGATAAAGAACCATATGAAGAAGTAGGTGAGATAAGTCATCGTATAAGCGAGGGAGGTCTGTGGCTAGATGACTACTATCTCTTTCATGAAACAATACGGAGGTATAGAAAGGAACAAAGTAAAGAAAAACAAGAAGAGTTAGAACGTGTTTTAAGAAATGAACGTTTTCGAGGACGTCAAAGAGTATTGAGGGATTTACGTATTGTGTTTAAAGAGTTTGCTATTGGGCTAAAATAGTCAAATTTAAAAAAGTCGAAAAAAGTTTAAAAAAGTAGTTGACAAAAAATAAAAAGGCTGTATAATAGTAAGAGTTGAAAATAACAACTCAGGTCCGTTGGTCAAGGGGTTAAGACACCGCCTTTTCACGGCGGTAACACGGGTTCGAATCCCGTACGGACTATGGTATGTTGCAGATGGAACACTTGATGAAAAAAAGTTTTAAAAAAACTTAAAAAAGTTTCAAAAAAGTGTTGACAAGCGAAAGCGACTGTGATATACTAATAT
>NZ_RJOB01000011.1 GCF_003943935.1 Streptococcus mitis
GGTAAATATAAATACGCTTGGTAAATATAAATACGCTTTTCGTAAATAAGGTAAATAGCATGCTATACTGTAACCGTAAACAATAAAAATTTAAAGGAGAATTTTGATGAAAAAATACATTTTACTCGCTTCCGCTGTTTTAGCAGTGGGTCTTGCTACTACAACAAGTGATACAAATCCTTTCTTTGTGTCAACAGTTAGAGCGGACGAACAAACGCTGACTACAGCTGCAAAATATTATATCATTGTCCCTAATGATTCAGAAGTATTTAAAAATTGGAAAGGAACTGTCAATCGTCCTATTATTTCAGCTACAAAAACTACTCCAGGATTATCTTATTTCCAAGAATCTGATCGCAACTATATAGCTCTTGAGAATAAGTCTGGCTCCAATTACATAGAGTGGAAGGGAACTGTAGAAGA
The DNA here is from genome assembly GCF_003943935.1 of Streptococcus mitis. GTDB lineage: Bacteria > Bacillota > Bacilli > Lactobacillales > Streptococcaceae > Streptococcus > Streptococcus mitis_BK. The sequence continues at coordinate 424 of NZ_RJOB01000011.1, forward strand.
GTTTAAAGAGGCGATTAAGAATCTGACGGATAAAAAACTAACTCCAAATCCAGCTCCAATTCCGCAATCTACAGTTCCGTCTGGTTGGTCAGGTTCATCTTACTACCAAAATGGTACTAAAGTTACCAGTAAGTGGATTTTTGATAAAAACTATAATTCCTACTTCTACCTAGATGCTTCAGGTAATTATGTTCAAAATGCATGGGAAGGTGATTACTATCTTAAGTCAGGTGGATACATGGCTAAGAGTGAGTGGATCTATGATAAGAACTATGGAGCTTATTATTACTTAACCCGAGATGGCTACTATGCCCGCAACACTTGGGTGGGTAACTATTATCTCAAGTCAAATGGTAAGATGGCTAAAGGTGAGTGGATTTATGATAACAACTACAAATCCTACTATTATTTGACAACAGAAGGTAGCTATGCTCGTAACACTTGGGTGGGTGATTATTACCTCAAATCAAATGGTAAGATGGCTAAAGGTGAGTGGATTTATGACAGTAACTACAGCTCTTACTATTACTTAACTTCAGAAGGCAGTTATGCTCGTAATACTTGGGTAGGTGATTATTATCTCAAGTCAAATGGAAAGATGGCAGTTAGCGAACGTACACCAGATGGCTATCAAGTAGATGGATCAGGCAAGTGGATCCGCTCTCAGGGAACTCATACAAGTAGTAGTTCACAAGCAACATCATTAGGAATAGGCCTTTACCATGTCAATGATGCTATGACCTATATCGATATCGCTCTACCTAGCACACCATCTTCATCTTATCAAGTAGCTTATGATTTTGCCTTAGTTGATGCAAATACAGGTTCAGTTTCTACACAAACCCAGTTTACTGTGACCTACAATCCAAGTCTACGTGCTTTTCAAACTCGTCACTTCTTTAGTGACACTCCAGACGGTAGTTATCGCTTTGTTATCAAAGGAAAAGGACAAGATGGTAAGGTATATGATGGACAATCAGTTGTCTTTCGTGTGAAGAATCATCGTTTTGTCGGATAGATGAGTCATAGGTTTTAAACAAATAAATATTAAAAATAAAATAAAGGAAATGAATAACATGAACAAAAAGAAATTATTAGTATGTGCTTTGGCACTTTCAACAGTCGGAGTATTGTCAACAATTGACACAGCAGGAGTTCTACCTTTTTCAGCGCAGACGGTGCATGCGGAAATTACTCGTATCGAGAATCATGAGGTAAAATCTAAGATTACACCAGGTTCAGAAAATAAAAGTATCTATGTGGATATGACTGTTGAAAATGTACCTGTAAAATATTCTGTATATATATATGCAGATATTGTAAATGCAAAGACAGGTCAAATCCCTAGAAAAGATACTTTCAATCAAGGATTTGATAAATCATCTGTTCAGATTACAAAGCAAGATTGGACTAATTTTGCAAATGTTCCAGATGGTGAATATTACTTACAATTTCATGGAGAAAGTAAAGAAGGAGATACCTTGCATAAGTTTAGTGGTAGATCAGCGACATTCACTGTTAAGAATCAAAAATATGTCAATCCTCTAGACTCTTCAACTCCTAAAGAAACGGAAAAACCAAAAGCATCTGAAACTCCAAAACAATCTACTAACTCTACCTCAGGCCAGACTGGCTGGTCAGGTTCTTCTTACTACAAAGCAGGTGTGAAAGTAGTGAATCAATGGATTTTTGATGTTCAGTACAATTCATATTTCTACCTAAATGCCTCAGGAAATTATGTTCAAAATGCTTGGGCTGGAAGTTACTACCTCAAATCAGGTGGTTACATGGCTAAGAGCGAATGGATTTATGACAATAACTATCAATCATACTATTACTTGACAGCAGAGGGTAGCTATGCGCGTAATGCTTGGGCTGGAAGTTACTACCTTAAATCAGATGGTAAAATGGCTAAGAGTGAGTGGGTCTATGATAGTAGCTACAGTTCTTACTATTACCTAACATCAGAAGGAAGCTATGCTCGTAATACATGGGTAGGTGACTACTACCTCAAATCAGATGGTAAGATGGCGGTTAACGAACGTACCCCAGATGGCTACCAAGTAGATGGCTCAGGTAAGTGGGTTCGCTAGAATGATAGCTTGTGAGAAATGGCTTATAACAAATAAATAGAAATAGAAAACAATTTGCGAATAGGTAACATTTTGATACACTAAAAATAGCGAAAGGAATTGGCATAGGCTGGTTCCTTTCTCTTAGATAAGGGAGTAATATGAAAAAGTTATTATTAGCTACAACACTTTCACTGACACTAGTTCTAGGAGGGTGTCAGTATCTACCTTGGAACAAAACTATTGAACCAGTATCCGAGGAAGTAGCAAGTCCAGAGATAGATTACAGTTACTATAATAAAGTTTTGGATGACTATGAAAAAGTAGCGAAAGGCACCTTATCGACAGGTATGGATGTCAATCCTCTGGCTAGTCAAGTAAAGTCTTCTCAAGGCTTTTATACAGATGTGGTTTACCACAAGACAGATTTGAATAATGACGGAGTGGATGAACTCTTGCTTGCTCTTGAAATGAAGAGTGGCGAAAAGAGTTTGCTTGATATCCGTACGCTGAAAGACGAAAAGGTGATTCGTTTGACCAATCAAGAAAATCGTTTAGACCAGATTGGTGAGAGAATGACGGTCGGTATCTTGCCAGACAATTCTCTGCTCTATCGTGGGGCTGGTACAGCAACGAGTCACATCTATGCTCACTACCAATTTAGTGAAGATGGGCAGTCTTTGGTAAAGGCTAAGGAAGCTCAAGAACTAGCAGATCTTGGGGTCGGTTCGCCCATTTCTCTGGAGACTTTAAGCTGGAAATCAGTTTCAGATAAACTTCCTAGCGGGAGCAGTGCAGACAAGGGGACAGAGAAAACTAAACCAATCGTAGATTATAGTCCTTATAATAGCATTTTGAAGGATTATGAATTTCTTCTAGACCATAAATCAGAAGTTAAGGATACTATCAATCTAACCGCTAATATCTATGCAGGGATGGCAGAACGCAGTCAAGCCTTTACCTATGCAATGGTTGATATGGATAAAAATGGTATTGATGAATTGATTGTCTCTTCGAAAAATGGTAGTGAGATTTTAGATATTTTTACACTCAAAGATCAGAAAGTTATTCGCCTCACCAATGCTGAAAATAAAATGCAGATGCTTGGAACACGCTTTAAGGCCTATCTATTAGAAAATGGTAATCTCTATACCCAGTGGAATCCGTTCGCAGGAGATCCACAGACCATTCATACCATTTGGAAATTGAATAGTAGTGGGGACAAACTAGAGAAGGTTAAAGAAGCTAAGACAGAGGATGAAGTCAGTCCTGGTGCTCGAATGAATCTATCTAGTCTGACTTGGAAATCTGTAACAGAAAAATTTGCTGCAACAGCATCTTCATCAAATCAAAATACTTCTGGGAAAATGGATATTAACGCCATAAAAAATGGAGATTTCTCTAGTATTGAGGGAAGATGGAGTAATGGTCACGGAGGAGAAGACTTGGTCTTTAGTAAAGATGGGTTGATAGCGCCAGAGAGATTTAAAGTTGACCTTGCAGAATCAGAAATAGTAAATGAGTTTCTACGAGCTCGCTATTCAGGTCCATCTTTTGGAGTCTTTATTCAATTCATACCAGCAGGTGTTAGAATACCTGATGAGACATCAATGGATGGATTAATATCAGACGCTTCTGATATTAGTAAAGATAGAATTCTCTATCGTGCTTCATTTCCAGTACATAATAAACCAGAACAATTCTTATATCGTGTGGAATAGGAGTGACACAGATTGATTTAATAATTAATAGAACCCCACGCACATGGGAATACTCAATCTTTCTTCTACAGAGTCAAATAAGATTTTTCCAAAATCCATTGACAAAAACCAGCATTTTTTGTAAAATAAGAATCAATTAAATACCAACACCGAATGAAGTTTAATAGAAGTGGAGAATCGTTTGATTTTCCATGACTGTAAATGGACGGAACTCTGGAGAGACCGTAAAGGCACCGAAGGGGCAAGGCAGGCAACTGCTCAAACTCTCAGGTAAAAGGACAGAGCTAGGATAGACCGCTTTTTAGCATTTATCTAAGCATTCCAGAGTACATGTATCTTGCATGTGCTCTTTCTTTTGGGGTTGAAAAGATAGGAGAAGGAAATGTTAGAATTGCTTAAATCAATCGATGCTTTTGCTTGGGGACCTCCCCTCTTGATTTTATTGGTCGGAACAGGAATTTACCTAACTGCCCGTCTAGGACTCTTGCAAGTTTTACGTCTGTCCAAGGCCTTCCAGCTTATTTTTACCAAGGACAAGGGGCATGGGGATGTATCCAGTTTTGCGGCACTATGTACAGCCCTGGCAGCGACAGTTGGTACGGGAAATATTATTGGGGTGGCGACAGCTATCAAGGTCGGTGGCCCAGGAGCCCTCTTTTGGATGTGGATGGCTGCTTTCTTTGGCATGGCTACCAAGTATGCGGAAGGTTTATTAGCCATTAAATACAGGACTAAAGACGATAACGGTGCTGTTGCAGGAGGTCCCATGCACTATATACTTTTGGGGATGGGAGAAAAGTGGCGACCACTTGCTATCTTCTTTGCTATCGCAGGTGTCTTAGTAGCTTTGTTGGGAATCGGAACCTTCACCCAAGTCAACTCGATTACAGAATCTATCCAAAATACAACGACTATTTCGCCAGCTATCACGGCTCTCGTTTTGTCGGTCTTAGTAGCGATTGCAGTCTTTGGTGGACTCAAGTCCATCTCTAAGGTTTCAACTACCGTTGTTCCTTTTATGGCTATCATCTATATTCTAGGAACTCTTACAGTTATTTTCTTTAATATCGGGAAACTCCCTGCTACAATCGCGTTAATCTTGACATCAGCCTTTAGTCCAGTTGCTGCGGTAGGTGGCTTTGCCGGTGCAAGCATTCGAATGGCTATCCAAAATGGTGTGGCGCGTGGTGTCTTTTCAAACGAATCTGGTCTGGGTTCAGCTCCCATTGCAGCTGCTGCAGCTAAGACAAATGAACCAGTAGAGCAAGGTTTGATTTCCATGACAGGAACCTTTATTGATACACTCATCATCTGTACTCTAACTGGTTTGACCATTTTGGTGACTGGAGTATGGAATAGTGACTTGAATGGAGTAGCTTTGACTCAGTCAGCCTTCTCAACAGTCTTTTCACACTTTGGGCCTGCCCTCTTGACCATTTTCCTTGTGCTCTTTGCCTTCACGACGATTCTAGGTTGGAACTATTATGGAGAACGCTGTTTCGAGTTCCTCTTTGGTGTTCGTTTTATCTGGCTTTACCGTGTGGTCTTTGTGCTCATGGTCTTGTTGGGAGGATTTATCGAGTTGGATATGGTTTGGATTATCGCAGATATTGTCAATGCCTTGATGGCTCTGCCAAACTTGATTGCCCTTTTAGTCTTGTCGCCAGTCGTTATTGCTGAGACTAAAAAGTATTTTGATAAATAATGAAATCACACAGCTCGTGTGATTTTTTACTTTCATAAAGAATTTTTATCAGTGCAATTTAAAATATATATTATACAAGGTATAGAATCTGTGATAGACTAGGTTTCAACAAAATGAAAAGAGGTTTTATGATGACAACATTTACAATCCATACAGTAGAATCAGCACCAGCAGAAGTGAAAGAAGTTCTTGAAACAGTAGAAAAAGACAACAATGGCTTTATTCCAAATCTAATCGGACTCTTGGCTAATGCACCTACTGCCCTAGAAGGCTACAGAACTGTCGGAGCTATCAACCGTCGCAACAGCTTGACACCTGTTGAGCGTGAAGTGGTGCAAATCACGGCAGCCGTAACTAATGGTTGTGCCTTCTGTGTCGCAGGTCACACAGCCTTTTCCATCAAACAAATCCAGATGAATGATGACCTGCTTCAAGCCCTTCGTAATCGTACTCCGATTGAAAAAGATCCTAAATTGGACACCCTAGCTAAGTTTACCTTGGCAGTCATCAATACCAAGGGTCGTGTAGGAGATGAAGCCTTGTCTGAGTTTTTAGAAGTTGGCTATACCCACCAAAATGCCTTGGATGTGGTTCTTGGTGTCAGCTTAGCAAGCCTCTGTAACTATGCTAACAATCTAGCCAATACCCCAATTAACCCAGAATTGCAACCTTATGCTTAATTTATATCTGATCAAAAAATGAAGTCTGAAATCCACGGACTTCGTTTTTTTAAGTCCTCATTTAAGCGCTTTTATGCTATACTGAAACTAACATGATTATTGGAGGTTAGGATGAAAAAACTCCCCTTAGTATTTTCTGGTTGTTTGTTAGGTTTGGCAGGAGCTGGGAATCTCGTTTTAGATACAGTGCCAGTTCTGTCACAGGTATTTAGTTTGACAGGTTTGATTTTGTGGATTTACTTTCTAATTCTTCATTTGCTTAATTGGAAAGAAACCAAGCAAGAATTGACCAAGCCCCCTCTTTTGTCAGGAATGGCTACCTTTCCCATGGCTGGAATGATTTTATCGACCTATGTCTTTCGCTTGTTTCCTCATTTTCCTTTGGTAGCGCAAGGGATCTGGTGGTTTTCATTTCTCTTGGATTTGGCCTTGATTGCTGGTTTCACAGTTAAATTTGCCTGTCCAGGTAAGAGAGTCAATGCGACTCCAAGCTGGACGGTTCTCTATGTGGGGATAGCAGTGGCTGCCTTGACTTATCCTCTGGTAGGCATTATAGAGATTGCCTATGCGACTTTGAGTTTTGGGTTTCTCTTGACATTTTATCTCTACCCGCTTATTTATAGCGATTTAAAGAAACATCCGCTCCCAGTTGCCTTGCTTGGGCAAGAAGGAATCTACTGTGCTCCTTTCTCTCTGCTCTTGGCTTCCCTGGTTCGAGTTGGAGGAGCCAGCCTACCGACTTGGCTCTTGATTGCCATGATTTTGGCTTCTCAATCCTTCTTTTTCTTTGTTTTAACTCGCCTGCCCAATATTTTAAAACAAGGCTTTCAACCAGCCTTCTCAGCCCTCACCTTCCCAACCATTATCACGGCTACCTCGCTCAAGATGGCTCAGGGAATATTGAAGCTTCCATTTCTAGATTATCTGGTAGTGGCTGAAACCGTTATATGCCTAACTATTTTATTCTTTGTATTAGGCGCTTATCTGATTTGGTTACGAAAAAAGGTCTAGCTAGAAATAGCTAAACCTTATTTTTTATGGTTTGATGACTTCAGCTCCACCCATGTATGGACGAAGTGCTTCTGGGATGGTTACAGAACCATCTTCATTTTGGTAGTTTTCAAGAATTGCAGCCACTGTACGTCCAACTGCAAGTCCAGAACCGTTCAAGGTGTGAAGGAGTTTCACCTTGCCATCGGCTTCATCACGGTAACGGATTTGGGCACGACGGGCTTGGAAATCTTCTGTGTTTGAACAGCTTGAGATTTCACGGTAATTGTTTTGCGCTGGAATCCAAACTTCCAAGTCGTAAGTTTTCGCAGCTGAGAAGCCCATATCTCCAGTAGAGAGGGAAACGACACGGTATGGAAGGTTGAGTTTTTGAAGGATGTTTTCAGCGTTGGCTGTCATTTTTTCCAATTCTTCGTAAGATTCTTCTGGTTTGGCAAATTTAACCATTTCAACCTTGTGGAATTGGTGAAGACGAATCAAGCCACGAGTATCACGACCAGCAGAACCAGCCTCAGAACGGAATGATGGGCTCATAGCAGTGAAGTAAATCGGCAGGTCTTTACCGTCCAAGATTTCATCACGGTAGTAGTTTGTAAGAGGAACTTCGGCTGTAGGAATAAGAACATAATTGCTGTCGCTGAGTTCAAAAGTATCTTCCTTGAATTTTGGATATTGACCAGTACCAAACATAGAATCATGGTTAACCATGTAAGGCGTGATGACTTCAGTATAGCCTTCTTTTCCATGCTCATCCAACATAAAGTTGTAGATAGCACGTTCCAAACGAGCACCGAGGCCTTTATAGAAGAGGAAACGAGCGCCCGTAACTTTACCACCGCGTTCCCAGTCAAGAATGCCAAGGTCTTCACCAAGATCCCAGTGGGCTTTTGGTTCGAAGTCAAACTCGCGCGGAATCCCCCAACGGCGAACTTCCACATTGTCGTCTTCATCAGCTCCAATAGGAACGCTGTCAGCTGGGATATTTGGAAGAGTAGTGGTAAATTCTGTCAATTTAGCATCGATTTCTGCCAATTCAGCATCCAAGGCTTTGACTTCAGCAGATAGATTTTGCATGGCAGCAATCTTGTCATCTGCATTTTCCTTGTTGCGTTTGGCTTGGGCAATCTCAGCAGAAACTGTGTTTCGTTCTGCTTTGAGAGTTTCAACCTTGACCAAGATGTCACGACGTTTAGCATCGATTTCTTTCATCTCATTTAAGACAGCAGCATCTACACCACGTGTAGCCAATTTTTCTGCGACAGCATCAAAGTCTGTACGAATGCGTTTGATATCTAACATAAGAACTCCTTTATGAAAAAACACACCTGACAAAGCGTTGGAGTGGCAGGGCCACGGTTCCATCCAACTTCACAGGTGTGCACTTGATTGTGTATGTAATTGTTACTAACGGTAGAATTTCACCTATCCCTCCTATCTGCTCGCAGCACCCGCAGACTTTCTGAAAGAAGAAGATAACCTACTTATCCGTTGCTATGATTATACTAAAGTTTCTACTTTTTTGCAAATAGATTCTTAAATTTTTGGCTAATTGTCTGAATCAGGGTAGGAAGTTTGACGACCTTGTCATTGCCCAGTTTTTCGCGAGCAATTTTAAGAATGGCACCTGAGTCTTTTGAGGCAAAGAGGAATTTTCCTCTGTCTGTAAAGACTTCGAAGTGGCGACTGATTTTGCGATCAGTAACATTAGCTCCAATTTGGTTGATATGGCTCCAAGGAATCTGGATAAATTGTTCAACATTGACATCTGGGTAAAATTCCAGAGCTTGATCTCCGACAAGAAATTTCCCAACTTTTCCAGCTATAGAGAGGTAGGAGGTGCCTGTTGTATTGAGAAGCACTGTTTTGTTAAGAGATTGGGCCATGTCTAGTCTTCCTTACTTTCGCCAAAAAAGGCACTGTAAAGGGCTTTAATAGCTGCTTTTTCTTGGTCCTTATTGACAACGAACATAATAGAAACTTCACTAGAACCTTGAGACATCATCTGGATGTTGATTTTGTTTTCAGATAGAGCACGTGTCGCAGTAGCAGTTACTCCGATGTGACTCTTCATCTTTTCTCCAACAATCATAATGATTGAAAGGTCGTGTTCGATTTCTGCATGGTCTACTTCAGCTTTTTGCACCAACTGACGCAGGATTTCTTCTTCCTTGATAGGAGTTAGTTCGCGAGAACGAAGAATAATTGAAAGATCGTCGATACCTGTCGGCATGTGTTCCCAACCGATGTTAAGGTCTTCAAGGATTTGCAGAACCTTGCGACCAAATCCAACCTCACGGTTCATGAGGTATTTAGACATGTTGATGCTGACAAAACCAGAGTCACCAGCAATTCCTACTACTGGGAATTCATCACTACTATGTTTTAGAACGATACGAGTACCTGGGTGGTCAGGGTTATTGGTATTCTTAATAACCAGAGGGATTTTTCCACGGTAGGCAGGTAAAAGGGCTTCGTCATGAAGAACTGAGAATCCTGCATAGGCCAATTCACGCATTTCACGGTAGGTCAACTCAGGGATTGAGTGTGGTTGGTGAATAATTCCTGGGTGGGCTGCAAAGATACCATCAACATCCGTAAAGTTTTCATAAAGGTCAGCTTTGACACCAGCAGCAATGATAGAACCCGTAATGTCTGAACCTCCACGTGAGAAAGTACAGATTTGATTTTCCTTAGTAACACCAAAGAAACCAGGAATGACAAGGACTTCATTGGCATTTGTCAATTCTTCAATCTTGTCATAACTTGATGGAATGATGCGAGCGTTGCCAGGTTCACTTGTTACCACAATCCCAGCTTCTCTAGGGTGAACATAGCGTGCATCGATACCATTTTGGTTAAAGTAGGCAGCAATCAATTTGGCATTGTTGTTTTCACCCGCTGCTAGGAAAGTATCGTAGAGAAATTCGTTTTCTTCGATAGGAAGACTTGCCAAGGCGCGAATGCTTTTTGAAATTTTCTCTAGAACAGCTGGTTTCAGTCCTAATTCACTAACCATAGCTGCATAGCGGTCGATAATCCAGTTTTGGCTCTTGCTAATATCGTTACCAGCAACATAGTCGCGGTAGTATTTAATCAAGGCATCCGTAACCTTAGTATCTTCAGCATTGCGTTTACCAGGCGCAGAAACGACTACAAAACGGCGTTCAGGATCGCTTTTTACGATGTTTAAAACTTTTTCTAATTGACTAGCAGAGGCAAGAGAACTACCTCCAAATTTAACAACTTTCATAAGAACTCCTAAAGTAAGTATTTTATACGATTATAGCAGAAAGAAAACCTTTTTTCAATGAAGAAAATGAGATGCTTTCTAGGATAAAGCGAGTCTTTCTTATCAGCTGAGACACTTTCAGTCGATTTTTTCTTGCTCTCAAGTTGTAAAAAAGTTATACTTTGGCAATGAAATAATTTAAACATCTTATAAAATAAAAAGGAGTCCTGATGGAGCACATTATTTATCAGCTTGAAGAGGATTTGGCAATTCTTACCTTAAACCGTCCTGAGGTTGCAAATGGTTTTCATATTCCTATGTGTGAGGAAATTTTAGAAGCACTAACTTTGGCAGAAAAGGATCCAGCTGTGCATTTTATCTTAATTAATGCCAATGGAAAGGTCTTCTCCGTTGGAGGAGATTTGGTAGAGATGAAGCGAGCAGTGGATGAGGATAATATTCCATCATTGACGAAAATCGCAGAATTGGTCAATACGATTTCTCATAAAATCAAGCAAATTGCTAAACCTGTCTTGATGGAGGTTGATGGGGCTGTTGCAGGTGCCGCAGCGAATATGGCTGTTGCTGCAGACTTCTGTCTGGCGACGGATAAGGCTAAGTTTATCCAAGCATTTGTTGGCGTTGGTTTGGCTCCAGATGCAGGTGGGATTCATCTCTTGAGTCGAAGTATTGGTGTGACGCGTGCTGCTCAATTAGCCATGACAGGAGAGGCTCTGACAGCAGAAAAAGCTCTGGAGTGGGGGCTTGTTTACCGCATCTGTGAAGCTGATAAACTTGAAAAGACGAGAGAACAGCTTCTTAAAAAATTGAGACGCGGATCGGCTAATTCTTATGCAGCCATCAAGAAGTTGGTATGGGAGAGCCAATTTAAAGATTGGCAAGATTATGCTGCTTTAGAACTGAACCTACAGGAATCCTTGGCCCAAACAGAAGATTTCAAAGAAGGAGTTCGGGCCCATTCGGAGAGAAGAAGACCGAAATTTACTGGAAAATAAGAAAATACTTGCACCATTCTTTGAAGTTTGATATAATTCCTTTGTCAAATGTTTTGATTGTGAAAGTTTTTTGAAAAGGAGGGAAAAGAGATTGGACTACCAACGAATTAATGAATATTTAACATCTATATTTAACAATGTCCTCGTCATCGAGGAAGTTAGCTTGAGGGGTAGTCGTTTCAAAGATATCTCCATCAAAGAAGTCCATACAATCGATGTAATTGGAAAATTCCCAGACGTGACGCCAAGTCAAGTGTCAAAAGAGTTGATGGTGACTCTTGGGACGGTTACGACGAGTTTAAATAATCTCGAACGTAAGGGGTACATTGAACGCATTCGTTCAGAGCAGGATCGTCGTGTGGTGCATCTGCATTTGACAAAGAAGGGTCGCTTGGTTCATAGACTACATAAACGCTTCCATAAGGCCATGGTTGAAAATATTATTGACGGTATGAGCAAGGAAGAAACTGAAGTTATGAGCAAAGGTTTGACGAAACTTTATCAATTTTTGGAGGATTTGAAATAATGGCTTTTGCAAAAATAAGCCAGGTTGCTCATTATGTGCCAGAGCAAGTGGTTACAAATCATGATTTGGCCCAGATTATGGATACCAATGATGAGTGGATTTCAAGTCGGACGGGAATACGACAAAGGCATATTTCAAGAACAGAATCTACCAGTGACTTGGCTACAGAGGTTGCGAAGAAACTGATGAAAAAAGCTGGAATCACAGGAGAAGAGCTGGATTTTATCATACTAGCTACCATAACTCCGGATTCGATGATGCCCTCTACAGCTGCTCGTGTCCAAGCTAATATTGGTGCCAAAAAAGCTTTTGCTTTTGACCTAACAGCTGCTTGCAGTGGATTTGTATTTGCTTTATCAACTGCTGAAAAGTTTATCGCTTCTGGTCGTTTTCAAAAAGGCTTAGTGATTGGTAGTGAAACCCTCTCTAAGGCAGTCGATTGGTCGGACCGATCAACAGCTGTCTTGTTTGGAGATGGTGCTGGTGGAGTCTTGCTAGAAGCTAGCGAGCAAGAGCATTTCTTAGCTGAGAGTCTTAATAGTGATGGGAGTCGTAGCGAGTGTCTAACTTATGGATATTCAGGCTTGCAATCTCCATTTTCAGATCGAGAAAATGCAGATTCATTTTTGAAGATGGATGGGCGCGCGGTCTTTGATTTTGCCATTCGAGATGTAGCTAAGTCTATCAAACAAACTATTGAAGAATCTCCTGTAGAGGCGACAGACTTGGATTATCTGCTACTTCATCAGGCTAATGACCGTATTTTGGATAAGATGGCTAGAAAAATCGGTGTCGACCGAGACAAACTTCCAGCCAATATGATGGAATATGGCAATACCAGTGCAGCAAGTATCCCGATTTTACTTTCAGAGTGTGTAGAACAAGGTCTTATCCATTTAGATGGTAGCCAGACTGTTCTGCTATCAGGCTTCGGTGGAGGCTTGACCTGGGGCACGCTCATTCTTACAATTTAGGTAATCATGTGGTGAACACATTGTTATAAAAAACTATTTATTTTAAAGGAGTCCTATCATGGCAGTATTTGAAAAAGTACAAGAAATTATTGTTGAAGAACTTGGAAAAGACGCATCAGAAGTAACACTTGAATCAACTTTTGATGACTTGGACGCAGATTCATTGGACTTGTTCCAAGTAATTTCAGAAATCGAAGATGCTTTTGATATCCAAATCGAAGCAGAAGATGACTTGAAAACAGTTGGTGACTTGGTTGCCTACGTTGAAGAGCAAACAAAATAATACTCAATGAAAATCAAAGAGCAAACTAGGAAGCTAGTCGCAGACTGCTCAAAACACTGTTTTGAGGTTGCAAATAGAGCTGATGTTGTTTGAAGAGATTTTCGAAGAGTATAAGCAGAATACAAATAGAAGGAGTAGGGAAACCCGCTCCCTCTTGTTTAGGCAATAGTTTGATTTTCAAATTATGACAGTATCGAACTATTACGTAAGCAAGAAATGATGGAGGCACTATGAAAACGCGTATTACAGAATTATTGAACATTGATTATCCTATTTTTCAAGGAGGAATGGCCTGGGTTGCTGATGGTGATTTGGCAGGAGCTGTTTCCAAGGCTGGAGGACTAGGCATTATCGGTGGGGGAAATGCCCCTAAAGAAGTTGTCAAGGCTAATATTGATAAGATCAAATCATTGACGGATAAACCTTTTGGCGTCAACATCATGCTCTTGTCTCCATTCGTGGAAGATATTGTAGATCTCGTTATCGAGGAAGGTGTTAAGGTTGTTACAACAGGCGCAGGAAATCCTGGTAAATACATGGAACGCTTCCACGAAGCAGGGATTACAGTTATTCCTGTTGTACCAAGTGTTGCTTTAGCTAAACGCATGGAAAAAATCGGTGCGGATGCTGTTATTGCAGAAGGAATGGAAGCTGGGGGGCATATCGGTAAATTAACAACCATGACCTTGGTGCGCCAGGTAGCTGCCGCTGTATCTATTCCTGTTATTGCTGCAGGAGGGATTGCAGATGGTGAAGGTGCTGCCGNTGGCTTTATGCTAGGTGCAGAGGCTGTTCAGGTTGGAACACGTTTTGTCGTTGCAAAAGAGTCTAATGCCCATCCGAATTATAAGGCCAAGATTTTAAAAGCTAGAGATATTGATACTACGATTTCAGCTCAACACTTTGGACATGCTGTTCGTGCTATTAAAAATCAGTTGACTCGTGATTTTGAAAAAGCTGAGAAAGATGCCTTTAAACAGGAAAATCCTGATTTAGAAATCTTTGAACAAATGGGAGCAGGTGCCCTAGCCAAAGCAGTTGTTCACGGAGATGTGGATGGTGGATCAGTCATGGCAGGTCAAATTGCAGGGCTTGTTTCTAAAGAAGAAACAGCTGAAGAAATCCTAAAAGATTTGTACTATGGAGCAGCTAAGAAAATTCAAGAAGAAGCCTCTCGTTGGGCAGGAGTTGTAAGAAATGACTAAAACAGCTTTTTTATTTGCTGGTCAAGGTGCCCAGTATCTAGGGATGGGACGGGATCTTTATGATCAGTATCCGATTGTCAAAGAAACGATTGATCAAGCGAGTCAGGTACTCGGTTATGATTTGCGTCATCTCATCGATACAGAAGCAGAAAAACTCAATCAGACCCGCTATACCCAACCAGCTATTTTAGCGACTTCAGTTGCTATCTACCGTTTATTGCAAGAGAAGGGCTATCAGCCTGATATGGTTGCTGGTTTGTCCCTTGGAGAATATTCTGCCTTGGTAGCCAGCGGCGCCTTGGAGTTTGAAGATGCGGTTGCCTTGGTAGCTAAGCGTGGAGCCTATATGGAAGAAGCGACTCCTGCTGGTTCTGGCAAGATGGTCGCAGTTCTCAATACGCCAGTAGAGGTCATTGAGGAAGCCTGTCAAAAAGCTTCTGAAGTTGGAGTGGTTACCCCAGCCAACTATAACACACCTGCACAAATCGTGATTGGTGGAGAATTGGTTGCGGTTGACAAAGCTGTTGAACTCTTGCAGGAAGCTGGTGCCAAGCGCTTGATTCCTCTCAAGGTGTCAGGTCCCTTTCATACCGCTCTCCTTGAGCCTGCTAGCCAAAAACTAGCTGAAACTCTAGCTCAAGTAAGTTTTTCAGATTTTACTTGTCCCCTAGTTGGCAATACAGAAGCTACGGTCATGAAAAAAGAAGACATTGCTCCACTCTTGACGCGTCAGATCAAGGAACCGGTTCGTTTCTATGAGAGTATTGCAGTTATGCAAGAAGCAGGAGTAACCAACTTTATCGAGATTGGACCCGGGAAAGTTTTGTCAGGCTTTGTGAAAAAAATTGATAAAAGGGCTAAACTAGCCACTGTTGAAGATCAGGCGAGCTTGGAAGCTCTTCTAGGAAACTAGTAATCCTTCTCCCATAAATACAAGAGGAAACAGGAGAAAAGAATGCAACTAAAAAATAAAAATATCTTTATTACAGGTTCGAGTCGTGGGATTGGTCTTGCCATTGCCCACAAGTTTGCTCAAGCAGGAGCTAATATCGTACTAAATAGTCGAGGGTCTATCTCAGAAGAATTGCTCGCTGAATTGGCAGACTACGGTGTCAAGGTAGTTCCTATTTCAGGTGATGTGTCTGATTTTGCAGACGCTAAGCGTATGGTTGAGCAAGCTATTGCAGAGCTGGGTTCAGTAGATGTTTTGGTTAACAATGCAGGAATTACCCAAGATACCCTGATGCTCAAGATGACAGAAGCAGATTTTGAAAAAGTGCTCAAGGTTAACCTGACTGGCGCCTTTAACATGACACAATCAGTCTTGAAACCGATGATGAAAGCCAGAAAAGGTGCTATCATTAATATGTCTAGTGTTGTTGGTTTGATGGGAAATATCGGTCAAGCTAATTATGCTGCTTCTAAGGCTGGTTTGATTGGTTTTACCAAGTCTGTGGCGCGTGAAGTGGCCAATCGCAATATCAGGGTTAATGCTATCGCACCTGGAATGATTGAGTCCGATATGACAGCAGTCCTATCAGACAAGGTAAAAGATGCCATGTTGGCGCAAATTCCTATGAAAGAATTTGGGCAAGCAGAACAAGTTGCAGATTTAACAGTATTTTTAGCAGGCCAAGATTATCTAACTGGTCAAGTGGTTGCCATTGATGGTGGCCTCAGTATGTAGCAGAAGCTAGAGGTAAAAAAGATGAAACTAAATCGTGTAGTAGTAACAGGTTATGGAGTGACATCTCCAATCGGAAATACACCAGAAGAATTTTGGAATAGTTTGACATCTGGAAAAATTGGAATTGGTCCAATTACAAAATTTGATCATACTAACTTTGATGTGCATAATGCAGCAGAAATCCAAGATTTTCCTTTTGATAAATACTTTGTAAAGAAAGATACCAACCGTTTTGATAACTATTCTTTGTATGCCTTGTATGCAGCCCAAGAAGCTGTCAACCACGCTAAGCTGGATGTAGAGGCTATTGACAAGGATCGTTTTGGTGTTATCGTTGCCTCTGGTATTGGTGGAATCAAAGAAATTGAAGATCAAGTGCTTCGCCTCTATGATAAAGGACCAAAACGTGTGAAACCATTGACCCTTCCAAAAGCCTTGCCAAATATGGCTTCAGGAAATGTTGCCATGCGTTTTGGAGCAAACGGTGTTTGTAAATCCATCAATACTGCCTGCGCTTCATCAAATGACGCGATTGGAGATGCCTTCCGCTCAATCAAGTTTGGTTTCCAAGATGTTATGTTGGTAGGTGGTTCAGAAGCTTCTATCACGCCTTTTGCTATCGCTGGTTTCCAAGCCCTGACAGCTCTCTCTACTACAGAGGATCCAAGTCGCGCTTCTATCCCATTTGATAAGGATCGTAATGGTTTTGTCATGGGTGAAGGTTCAGGGATGTTGATTCTTGAAAGCCTAGAACACGCTGAAAAACGTGGGGCGACTATCCTTGCTGAAGTTGTTGGTTACGGAAATACCTGTGATGCCTACCATATGACTTCACCACATCCAGAAGGTCAGGGAGCCATTAAGGCCATCAAACTAGCCTTAGAAGAAGCTGAGATTTCTCCAGAGCAAGTAGCCTATGTCAATGCTCACGGCACTTCAACTCCTGCTAATGAAAAAGGAGAAAGTGGTGCTATCGTAGCTGTTCTTGGTAAGGAAGTACCTGTGTCATCAACCAAATCATTCACTGGTCATTTGCTGGGAGCTGCAGGTGCAGTAGAAGCTATCGTTACAATCGAAGCCATGCGTCATAACTTTGTACCAATGACAGCTGGAACAAGTGAAGTATCAGATTATATCGAAGCCAATGTCGTTTATGGACAAGGCTTGGAGCAAGAAATTCCATACGCTATTTCAAATACCTTTGGTTTTGGTGGTCACAATGCAGTTCTTGCTTTCAAACGTTGGGAGAATAAATAAGTATGAATTTAAACGATATTAAAGACTTGATGGCCCAATTTGACCAGTCAAGTTTGAGAGAATTTTCTTATAAAAATGGGACGGATGAGTTGCAGTTTAGCAAGAATGAAGCTAGACTTGTGCCTGAAGTTGCATCTCAAGTCGCTCCAGCACCCGTTCTAGCAACACCGAGTTCAGTGGCTCCTTCATCTGCTTCAGCAGAGACTGTAGTGGAAGAAACTTCGGCACCAGCCGAAGCAAGTGTGGCTGCTGAGGGAGATCTTGTAGAGAGCCCACTTGTTGGGGTGGCTTACTTGTCTGCTGGTCCTGATAAACCTGCCTTCGTTACAGTTGGTGATAGTGTCAAAAAAGGTCAAACATTGGTCATTATCGAAGCCATGAAAGTCATGAATGAAATTCCTGCACCTAAGGATGGTGTGGTAACAGAAATTCTCATTTCTAACGAAGAAATGGTTGAGTTTGGTAAAGGATTGGTACGCATCAAATGATCGATATTCAAGGAATCAAAGAAGCTCTACCCCATCGTTATCCCATGCTCCTAGTAGACCGTGTCTTGGAAGTGAGCGAAGACACCATTGTTGCCATCAAAAATGTGACCATCAATGAGCCTTTCTTTAACGGCCATTTTCCTCAATACCCAGTTATGCCAGGCGTTCTGATCATGGAAGCATTGGCGCAAACAGCTGGTGTCTTGGAGTTGTCAAAACCTGAAAATAAAGGAAAACTGGTCTTTTACGCTGGTATGGACAAGGTTAAATTCAAGAAGCAAGTTGTACCAGGCGACCAATTGGTTATGACGGCGACTTTTGTAAAACGTCGCGGTACCATCGCTGTGGTTGAAGCAAAGGCTGAAGTGGATGGCAAGCTTGCAGCTAGTGGTACTCTCACCTTTGCAATAGAGAACTAAGGAGGTTCTCCATGTTTCGAAAAATTTTAATTGCCAATCGTGGTGAAATTGCGGTTCGTATTATTCGTGCGGCGCGTGAATTGGGGATTGCGACGGTAGCGGTTTATTCAACTGCCGATAAGGAAGCTCTTCATACGCTTTTAGCAGATGAAGCAGTTTGTATCGGTCCTGGTAAGGCAACAGAGTCTTATCTTAACATTAATGCGGTTCTATCAGCTGCAGTCTTGACTGAGGCAGAAGCTATTCACCCTGGTTTTGGATTTCTCAGTGAAAATTCCAAATTTGCAACCATGTGTGAAGAGGTGGGTATCAAGTTTATCGGTCCATCTGGTCATGTCATGGATATGATGGGAGACAAGATCAATGCGCGTGCTCAGATGATCAAAGCAGGCGTGCCTGTTATCCCAGGTTCAGATGGAGAAGTGCATAACTCTAAGGAAGCCTTGATTGTTGCTGAAAAAATTGGCTATCCAGTTATGCTCAAGGCTTCAGCAGGTGGTGGCGGTAAGGGGATTCGTAAGGTTGAAAAGCCAGAAGACCTTGTTTCAGTCTTTGAAACAGCCTCAAGTGAAGCCAAGGCCAATTATGGCAATGGTGCCATGTACATAGAACGGGTTATCTATCCAGCTCGTCACATAGAGGTTCAAATCCTAGGAGATGAACATGGAAATGTAATCAATTTGGGGGAACGAGATTGCTCTCTTCAACGGAATAACCAAAAAGTTTTAGAAGAAAGTCCTTCGATTGCAATCGGAAAAACGCTACGCAATGAAATTGGTGCTGCGGCTGTTCGAGCGGCAGAGTCTGTTGGTTATGAGAATGCAGGGACCATTGAGTTTCTTCTTGATGAAGCTAGTGGCAATTTCTATTTCATGGAGATGAATACTCGTGTACAAGTAGAACATCCAGTAACAGAATTTGTTTCAGGTGTGGATATCGTTAAGGAACAAATTCGCATTGCGGCAGGTCAACCTCTGTCTGTTAAGCAAGAGGATATTGTCCTACGTGGTCATGCTATTGAATGTCGTATCAATGCAGAAAATCCAGCCTTCAACTTTGCTCCAAGTCCAGGTAAGATTACCAATCTCTATCTGCCAAGTGGGGGAGTTGGATTGCGCGTGGATTCAGCAGTTTATCCAGGCTACACCATTCCCCCCTATTATGATAGTATGATTGCCAAAGTCATCGTTCACGGCGAAAATCGTTTTGATGCCTTGATGAAAATGCAACGTGCCCTCTATGAACTAGAGATTGAAGGGGTGCAGACAAACGCAGATTTCCAGCTTGACCTCATTTCAGATCGCAATGTTATTGCTGGGGATTACGATACTTCCTTCTTGATGGAAACCTTCTTACCCAAATATCAAGAAAAAGAATAAAATGACTTCAAGAGTTTAAACCGAAAAGGGGAATCAATGGCTCTATTTAGTAAAAAAGATAAGTATATTCGAATCAATCCCAATCGTTCGGTTAGGGAAAAACCTCAAGCCAAGCCAGAGGTTCCAGATGAACTATTCTCCCAGTGTCCGAGTTGTAAGCATACCATCTATCAGAAGGATCTGGGAAGTGAGCGTATCTGTCCGCACTGTAGCTATACCTTTCGTATTTCTGCCCAAGAACGCTTGGCTTTGACGATTGATATGGGGACTTTCAAAGAATTGTTTACAGGGATTGAAAGTAAGGATCCCTTGCATTTCCCTGATTATCAAAAGAAACTGGCAACCATGCGTGAAAAAACGGGTCTGGATGAAGCTGTTGTGACAGGAACTGCTCTTATTAAAGGTCAGACTGTGGCTCTTGGGATTATGGATTCCAACTTTATCATGGCTTCTATGGGTACGGTTGTAGGTGAAAAAATCACTCGTTTGTTTGAGTATGCGACTGTCGAACAATTGCCAGTTGTTCTCTTCACAGCCTCTGGTGGAGCCCGTATGCAGGAAGGAATCATGAGTCTCATGCAGATGGCCAAGATTTCTGCAGCGGTTAAACGTCATTCAAATGCAGGCCTCTTTTACCTGACCATTTTGACAGATCCAACGACTGGTGGTGTGACAGCTTCTTTCGCTATGGAAGGCGATATCATTCTGGCTGAACCACAGAGTTTGGTTGGTTTTGCTGGGCGTCGTGTCATTGAAAATACGGTTCGTGAAAGCTTGCCTGAGGATTTCCAAAAGGCAGAATTCCTATTGGAGCATGGCTTTGTGGATGCTATCGTTAAAAGAAGAGACTTGCCAGATACCATTGCTAGGCTAGTCAGATTGCACGGAGGGAGTCCAAGATGAACATTGCAAAAATAGTCAGAGAAGCGCGTGAGCAGAGTCGCTTGACGACCTTGGACTTTGCGACAGGCATTTTTGATGAATTTATCCAATTACATGGTGACCGTTCTTTTCGAGATGATGGTGCAGTTGTTGGTGGTATCGGCTGGCTTGGAGACCAGGCTGTAACAGTGGTTGGCATCCAAAAAGGCAAGAGTTTACAAGACAACCTCAAACGGAATTTTGGACAGCCACATCCAGAAGGCTACCGCAAGGCCTTGCGTTTGATGAAACAGGCTGAAAAGTTTGGCCGTCCAGTAGTGACCTTTATCAATACAGCAGGTGCCTATCCTGGTGTGGGAGCGGAAGAACGTGGACAGGGGGAAGCTATAGCTCGGAATCTTATGGAAATGAGTGACCTGAAAGTTCCGATTATTGCTATCATTATCGGTGAAGGTGGTTCAGGTGGGGCTCTGGCTCTAGCAGTCGCAGACCGTGTCTGGATGCTGGAGAATTCTATCTATGCCATTCTCAGCCCAGAAGGCTTTGCTTCCATTCTATGGAAGGACGGCAGTCGTGCTATGGAAGCAGCAGAACTGATGAAAATCACTTCACATGAGTTGTTAGAAATGGACGTGGTGGACAAGGTGATTTCTGAAGCAGGACTTTCTAGTAAAGAACTGATTAAGACTGTCAAAAAAGAACTTCAAGATGAGCTAGCTATACTCTCACAAAAACCGTTAGAAGAGTTGTTGGAAGAACGTTATCAACGATTTAGAAAATACTAATATAAAAACTAGAACTGGCAGTCAGTTCTAGTTTTTTGAGGTTCTTACTCTGTGTCGAGGACACAACAAAAGGTGCTTGGAAGACCAAACACCTTTTTGATTATTCATTTTCTTCAGTTACAAATTGACTAAGCAGTCCGTTGATAAAGCGGGCTGATTTTTGATCTGAAAAATTCTTGGCAAGTTCAATAGCTTCATTGACTGCAACTAGCTGAGGTGTATCAAATGATGTAATTTCAAAGATACCCAAGCGTAGTAAGTTTTTTTCGACCAAGGTCAAGCGTTCAACTGTCCAGCCTGATTTGAGGTGCTGGTTGATTTGTTTATCCAACTCGTCTTTTTGAGCTTGAACGCCAGAAACCAAGTTTAGAAGAAAGGCTGGAATTTGCACATCTTCATCTTCACGGTCATGTGTGTAGGCAAAGCGACAAGCTGTTTCCATGTCTGTGCCAAATTCAAGGCTCATGAGAGCTTGAAAAGCGCATTTACGAAGTTCGCGTCTAGATTCTAATAATGGACTAGTCATTGAGGAAGTCCTCGTTAAATAGATCTTTCAACTCAGGTTTTGGTGTTTTGTCTGGAACAATTCCTGTAACATGGATATTGACAGCAACAAGTTCCACATCTGCCATATCATGGACAGCATCTTTGACCGCTTTTTGAATAGCAAGAGCCACTTTTGGTACTTTCACACCGTACTCAAGGTAGAGGTAGATGTCAGCAGTTAGTTCTTCGTTGCTTTCTTTTAAGTAGACGCCACGACCAAGAGAGAGTTTTGATAGGGTATCAGATACGGATTTATTTGAAAATGAATGGACACCATCAACTTTAGCAGTTGCGATGGCAATGATTTTTTCAAGTACACGTGGAGCGATAACGATTTCGCCAAATTGTTCTTCAGTTCCCATAGAATGACCTCTTTCTAGAGATTAGGCACGAGAAACGTAAGTTCCTTCTGCAGTGTTGATGATCAATTTTTGTCCAGCTTCAATGAAGTCTGGAACGTTAACAACAAGTCCAGTTTCCATAGTTGCTGGTTTACCAGAACCTGTAACAGTAGCACCTTTGATAGATGGTTGTGTTTCAGCAACTGTCAATTCAACAGTAGTTGGTACGGTTACACCGATTACTTCAGTTCCGTAGAATTGGATTTTAACATCAGAGTTTTCAAGGATGTAAAGCAATTCATTTTCAACGTTTACGACTGGAATTTCGTATTGGTCGTACGTTTCAGTGTTCATGAAGTAGGCAGTTTCATCCATTTTGTACAAGTATTGAGCTGGAACAGTCTCGATAATAGCTTGTTCGAATTTTTCTTCTGGACGGTAGCTTGTGTCAAATGTAGAACCAGTACGGACATCACGCAATTTCATACGCATGATTGTGTTCCCTTTACCTGGTTTGTGGTGGCTAGCTTCCAAAACGCGGATCAATTTTCCGTCTGCAGTTTCAAATGTCATACCAGCTTTCAATTTGCTTGCTTCAATCATGTTTTTACCTCTTTAATAAATATTATTACTCTTCATTTTACCATAAAATCTTCTGGAAATAAAGCCAAAATAGTTATTGGGAGATGGTAGGAGCGAAAAAAACCAACCTCAGGGCTGGTTTCTGTTACATATTACTCTTCTTTCAACTTCGCCAATTCCTGTGCAAGGAGTTTAAGGGCGACTTGTGGGTTGGCTTGGCCTTTGGTTGCTTTCATAAGGAATCCTGTGAAGGCCTTATCTGCATTACGTTTACCTGACTTGAAGTCGGCAATTGCGGCTTCGTTATCGGCAAAGACTTGGTGGATAATTGGGATTAAGACATCTGGATCTGAGATTTGAATCATACCTGCTTTCTCCACGTATTCACGAGCGCCACCACCATTTTTAGCCAGGTGGACAAAGACTTTCTTGGCAATCTTAGAAGAGATAGTACCATCTTCGATGATGGCAATCATTTCAACCAAGTTTTCTGGTGTTAATTCGATTTGTTCCAGTGTCTTGCCTTCCGCGTTCAAGAATTGAGCGACTTCCCCTTGGAGCCAGTTAGAGACTTGTTTTGCATCACCACCGAGGGCAACAGCTTTTTCAAAGAAGTCAGAAGTGACCTTGTTTGCAGTCAACTGGCTAGCATCGTAGTCTGACAAGCCAAGGTCAGATACATAACGTGCACGGCGTTCTTTTGGAAACTCTGGCAATTCAGTACGCATTTCCTCAATCCACTCATCTGAGATTTCAAAGAGGGGTAGGTCTGGTTCTGGGAAGTAACGGTAGTCAGCAGCACCTTCCTTAACACGCATGAGGATGGTTGCCTTGTTGGCTTCATCGTAACGGCGTGTTTCTTGGCGGATTTGACCACCTGAGCGTAGGATTTCAGCCTGACGTTGGACTTCGTATTCAAGCCCCTTGCGAACGTTTGAGAAGGAGTTGAGGTTCTTCAACTCAGTCTTGGTACCGAATTTTTCTTGACCATAAGGACGAAGAGAGATGTTAGCATCCACACGCATAGAACCTTCTTCCATCTTAACGTCAGAAATACCAGCGTACTGGATGACTTCCTTGAGGGCGGTTAGATAAGCGTAGGCTTCTTCTGGTGAGCGCATGTCCGCTTCAGATACAATCTCAATCAATGGCACCCCTTGGCGGTTAAGGTCAACATAAGAGTAGCCATCTGTACCGTGGGTGTTTTTACCAGCGTCTTCTTCCAAGTGGGCGCGCTCGATACCGATTTTCTTAGTTGTACCGTCTTCTAACTCGACTTCAATCCAGCCGTTATAACCGATTGGCTCATCAAACTGAGAAATTTGGTAGGCTTTTGGATTGTCAGGATAGAAGTAATTCTTGCGGTCAAAGTGCATCTTTTTGTGGATGTCCATATTGAGGGCAAGAGCAGCCTTGATACCGGCATCGACAACACCTTTATTGAGAACGGGTAGTACTCCAGGGAAAGACCAGTCAATCACGTTGGTGTTGGCATTTTGGTCATTTCCAAAGTGGGCAGAAGTAGGTGAGAAGATTTTTGAATTGGTGTTGAGCTCTACGTGGACTTCAAGTCCAATGACTGTTTCAAAGTTCATTAGTTGTCACCTCCAAAAATCACGGGTTGTTGTTTGTGGTAGTCTGTTGTTGCTTCAAAGGCAGCAGCAGCTTGGTAAATGGTTTCCTCAGAGTACTTAGGACCAATCAATTGTAGACCGACAGGTAGACCTTGAGAGAATCCAGCAGGAATCGAAATCCCTGGGAGACCTGCCAAGTTGACTGGGATGGTCAAAAGGTCAGCCAAGTACATGGCAACTGGGTCGTGGTTGAGAGAGTCCAAGTCATAGGCAACACTAGGAGCAGTTGGTCCCAAAATCAAGTCGTAATCCGCGAAGACTTTTTCGAAATCTTGAATGATGAGTGTACGAACCTGACCAGCTTTCTTGTAGTAGGCATCGTAGTAACCTGATGAAAGGCTGAAAGTACCTAGCATGATACGGCGCTTCACCTCTTCACCGAAACCTTGGCTACGGCTGTTTACATAGATTTCATCAAGGTTGGTTGCATCTTCTGCGCGGTAGCCGTAACGGATACCGTCAAAACGTTGCAAGTTTGATGAAGCTTCAGATGAAGCGATGATGTAGTAAACGGCAACCCCGTATTTAGAGTGAGGCAGGCTGACTTCTTCGACGATAGCGCCAAGTTTTTCAAAGTGTTTAGCGGCATTCAGGATAGTTTCCTTAACCTCTGGGTCAATTCCTTCACCGAGGTATTCCTTAGGCAAAGCAATTTTCATGCCCTTGATCTCTTGACCGATTTTTGAAGTAAAGTCGGCAATGCGGACAGGAGCAGAAGTAGAGTCTTTAGCATCTTCGCTGGCAATAGCGTTGAGCAAGAGGGCATTTTCCTTAACAGTTGGTGCGAAAGGTCCGATTTGGTCTAATGAGCTACCAAAGGCAATGAGACCGAAACGTGAAACTGTTCCGTAGGTTGGTTTGAGACCAACAATCCCGTTGAAGGCAGCAGGTTGGCGGATAGAACCACCAGTATCAGAACCAAGTGATAAGCGAACTTGTCCTGCGGCTACAGCTGCGGCAGAACCACTTGATGAACCACCAGGAACCTTGTTTTGATCCCAAGCGTTTTTAGTCGCACCATAGTGTGAAGTTTCACCTGAACCACCCATGGCAAATTCGTCCATGTTAGTTTTTCCGACAACAATCATGCCTTTAGCTTTTGCATTGGCAACCGCAGTCGCATCAAAGATTGGCTCGTAGTTGTAGAGCATTTTTGAGGCTGCAGTTGTGAGGATACCATCTGTAGAGATATTATCCTTAACAGCAAGCGGAATTCCTGAAAGGACATTGTCAGCGTCAATTCCAGCTTCATCAATAGCCTTAGCTTGAGCAAGGGCTTGCTCCTCAGCGATAGTAACAAAAGCGTTGATAGCTGTCTCGCGAGATTTGATATCTTCAAGCGTTGCTTGGGTCAATTCAGTTGCAGAAATTTCCTTAGACACAAGGAGATTGTGCAAGTCTTCAATTGTTTTATTGTTGAAAGTCATTAGGCATCTCCTCCATCGTCTAGGATAGCTGGTACCTTGATATAGTAGTTGTCTTTTTCAGGTACGTTTTTAAACAAGCGATCACGGTCTGTTCCTTCTTCGGCCACATCAGGGCGGAGTACAGTTTTGCGGTCAGCCATGGTCGTAGTAGGTACGACACCAGTTGTGTCGACTTCGCCCAGCAATTCAACCATGTCAACAATTTTAGACAAGGTAGTCGCAAAGGCAGCAGTTTCTTCTTCAGAGAATCTTAATTTTGAAAGATTGGCAACGTGTGTTACCTCTTCTTGCGTAATTTTCATCTTGCATCCTTTCGTGAAATGATGATTTTTAGTCTGTTCTATTTTACCATATTTTCCTATAAATAAGGGAGGGAAAGGTGAAAAAAGACAGGTAGAGGATGGAGAACAGGTTTTAATGATGATTTGTTTGAAAAGAGGATTTCAAAGAGGAAATTATATGGTACAATAGTTTGACAGAGAAGTGAAGACGGTGGTTACGAAATCGAAAGGATGGTGATGTTTATATGCATAACCTGTAAAATCTTATACTCAATGAAAATCAAAAAGCAAACTAGGAAGCTAGCCACAGACTGTACTTGAGTACGGCAAGGCGAAGCTGACGTAGTTTGAATTTGATTTTCGAAGAGTATTTAGTAGAAAGTAGTAACCAGATTTGCTCCCTTTTTGAGGCTTTGACACTCATGTTTGTAGCTGGTAACTTTGTTATCACGCTCCTGAAGTTCATCCTTGAATTGGTAAAAGAGACAAAAAAATAGCCGTCCTAACTTTGGCGAGTTAACGAGCTATTTTTTTAGTTATGTAATTACAGCCACCGTCTTAAACGGCTCTGTGGGGTGTTGTTGACGCAACACCTTTTTCTATATTTATTGTAACATTTATTTTAAAAATTGCAAGGGGAATTGTTCTACTTTAGCAGTGTCTAACATAAAATAGAAATTGAAAAAAATGCTAAAATCCGATATAATGAAGTGTTGAAAGGAATGGTAAAATCCAATGTAGAAATCATTCTTAGCTATTGAAACAAGAAAAATAGAGAATCAAAGAAAGAGAACTTATGAATATTCAAGAAGAAATTAAGAAACGTCGTACCTTTGCCATCATCTCTCACCCGGACGCGGGGAAAACAACCATTACTGAGCAGTTGCTCTACTTTGGGGGCGAGATTCGTGAGGCTGGTACCGTAAAAGGGAAGAAAACAGGGACTTTTGCCAAGTCTGACTGGATGGATATTGAGAAGCAGCGTGGGATTTCCGTTACTTCATCTGTGATGCAATTTGACTACGACGGCAAGCGCGTGAATATCCTAGACACACCAGGACACGAGGACTTCTCAGAAGATACCTATCGTACCTTGATGGCGGTGGATGCTGCGGTTATGGTGGTGGACTCTGCCAAGGGTATCGAGGCCCAAACCAAGAAATTGTTTGAGGTTGTGAAACATCGTGGCATTCCAGTCTTTACCTTTATGAACAAGCTTGACCGTGATGGTCGTGAGCCGCTTGACCTCTTGCAAGAATTGGAAGAAGTCTTGGGCATTGCTAGCTATCCGATGAACTGGCCAATCGGGATGGGGAAAGCCTTTGAGGGGCTCTATGACCTCTATAACCAACGCTTGGAGCTCTACAAGGGGGATGAGCGTTTTGCCAGTCTAGAAGATGGAGACAAGCTTTTTGGCAGCAATCCTTTCTACGAGCAAGTCAAAGATGATATTGAACTTTTAAATGAAGCTGGGAATGAGTTTTCAGAGGAAGCCATTCTGGCTGGAGAATTGACACCTGTCTTCTTCGGTTCGGCTCTTACTAACTTTGGTGTGCAGACCTTCCTTGAAACCTTCCTCAAGTTTGCTCCAGAACCACATGGACACAAGAAAACAGACGGCGAAATTGTGGATCCTTACGACAAGGATTTCTCAGGATTTGTCTTTAAAATCCAAGCCAACATGGACCCTCGTCACCGTGACCGTATTGCTTTTGTCCGTATCGTGTCAGGTGAATTTGAGCGTGGTATGAGTGTCAATCTTCCTCGTACTGGTAAAGGGGCTAAACTATCGAATGTTACCCAGTTTATGGCGGAAAGTCGTGAGAATGTGACCAATGCCGTAGCAGGTGATATTATCGGGGTTTACGATACAGGTACTTATCAGGTTGGGGATACTTTGACAGTTGGGAAAAACAAGTTTGAATTTGAACCACTGCCAACCTTTACTCCTGAGATTTTCATGAAAGTTTCTGCTAAGAACGTCATGAAGCAAAAATCCTTCCACAAGGGGATTGAGCAATTGGTGCAAGAAGGTGCCATTCAGCTTTATAAGAATTACCAAACAGGCGAGTACATGCTGGGAGCTGTTGGTCAACTTCAGTTTGAAGTCTTTAAGCACCGTATGGAAGGCGAGTACAATGCGGAAGTAGTCATGAGTCCAATGGGTAAAAAGACCGTTCGTTGGATTAAACCAGAGGACTTGGATGAACGGATGTCATCAAGTCGTAATATCTTGGCCAAGGACCGTTTTGACCAACCAGTCTTCCTCTTTGAGAATGACTTTGCCCTCCGCTGGTTTGCGGATAAGTATCCAGATGTAGAGTTGGAAGAGAAGATGTAAATCGTTACAAATGACTAGCAACATAAAGTTGCTGTCATTTGACGGTAACCGCTATGGCGGCTTACCTAAACGCTTCACTAGGAAAAATCCACGAATAATATCGATCCGTGGATTTTTCCGTCGTAACTGGTAGGAAGGAGTCTAGCTAACTGCCTTGCTAACTACATTTGGCAAATAGAATCGATTTGTAAAACTCAGTGTCGTAATCTAATAATCGGTAACTGCTATTGCTGCTTACCTAAACGCTTCATTAGGAAAAATCCGCGAATGGTTTTGATTCGTGGATTTTTCCGTTGTAATGGCAAGGAAGCAAAGTGTCTGCCTATCTCACTAACTTCGTTTGGCAAATATGATCGATTTGCTAAACTCCGTGTCGTAATGTAACAATCGGCTTACCTAAGTACTTTACTAGGCAAAGAGTGTGGGGAAAAGTCTTTAAAATTAAAAAGCGCATAATATCAGGTATTGAATGTACTGACCTTGATATTATGTGTTTTATTGTGGGATGATTGACTTCATTTTCTCCTGAAATTGTTTTTTGCTCAGCCTTTTTGCCGTCGTAATGGAAAGAAAGTGGACTAGCTATCTACTACACCAATATATCGACAAAAAAGATTGTGTCGTAATGTGAAAAAGTAAACGCTATATAATGTTATCTCTCCCTCGGCATTAGAACAAGTTCACGAATGTTATTGTTTGTGGTTTTTTCTTCTCAATCTACTCATGCAATATCCTAGTGGAATTATATACATTGAAATTTAATAGTGAATTTTAGCTATCTCCGTGATTCGGTAATAGTTTTGATTCAGCATTGAAATAAAATATATGTATATAGAAAATTTCACATTTTTATTTAATATAAATAAATCACGATATACAAAAAAACTGTGCAATATATATATATATATATATATATATATATTAAATTTTTATTTAATTCGTTTATAAAAAGATTTGTTTTAAATATAGAATATTATTATATATTACTATTTTTTTTGAATTCTATTGATTTTTAAATCAATTTTTTTTATAATATCAAAGAATAACTTAAAATAGGGTAAATTGTACCCTTGATTTAAGTTTAGAAAAGGAGATATCATGTTTTTCAGACGTCAAGAGGGTCAATATCGTGAAACTGATCGTGTGACCCGCTATAAGTTAGTGAAATCCGGTAAGCATTGGCTACGGGCTTCCACTTCTTTATTTGGTTTGTTAAAAGTTTTCCGTGGTAGTGTTGACACTACTCAGGTTATGACCGAAGTCGTTGAGAACCAAACAAACAATACAATTACCGGCCTTGATATTATAAGGGGCCTTGCAGCTACAGGAGCTGTATTAGGCGGAGCAGTGGCAACACAAACTACTGTTCATGCTAATGATGCGGTTGCTCTTGAAAAGACATTAGAGTCATCGGATGTTTTAGCTACAAATGATTCAGTCGTTCTTGGATCTGTTTCGAAAGCAAATCCAGAAGAATCGGCAAGCTTATCACACTCAGAAAGCGAGAGTGTGTCTAGTTCAGAATCTACTTCTGCTAGCCAATCAGTGAGCGCTAGCACTTCTGCAAGTGTGTCAGAAAGTACTGCGGCTTCTGTTAGTGCGTCGACAAGTGCTTCAGTTTCAGCAAGTGTGTCAGAAAGTACTTCTGTAAGTTCTAGTCAGTTGGTGGTTAATTCTGGGGGTAGTTCGGTTGCGACTAGCACTGCTAGTGTTGAAACTGCTGGAAAATCCGAATCTGCTCCAGCTGAAAATCAAGTAGTTAGTCAAGGTTTGCCAAACTCTAATTTGTCTGCACCTGTCTTGGACTCTGCTAAGTCAGCAACAGGTTTGATAGATAAAACTTCCGAATTAACAAGCTTGGCAGGAGTGACTGCTGGTGCCTTGTCATCGGTAGAAGTATCTGCAAAGAAAAATGAAGAAGATCGTAAAAAACTAGCTAAAATTTCAGCTGAAATGGGTGAGTATTTAGCTAAGGCGGCAGATCTTCCAGATACCAGTGCAGCCATCCTTAAGGTGGAAACTGCCATTACTGAGATTGAGTCAGCTTTAAAGAATCCAACTGCTGATCTTGGTAGCGTTATTAACACGGCAACTTCAGCTCGTAACTCTATTGCTAATGCAGTTTTGCGTGCCACTTCAGGTCAACGTGATGGCCGTAATGGACAAGCGATAGAGAGAGGATCTTCTCCTAGAGCATCATTCTCTAGTCATGGTACGAAAGCCTCAATTGCGTCTGCTAATTATAATCCAAATACTCATGAAGTTGTTTGGCGTATTAATATGCACGCTAACAATGCCTTGCATCATGTAGGGCTGATTGCGGATGTAGATTCCAATACGACGATTAATCGTGTGACCTTTAATGGACAAGAGATGGAGAAACGTGGTGGTTCAAGAAATGAGTATGTCTATGATATCCGCCATGATAAACAAAGAAACCTAGAAGCAACGCTTGAGGTTCATGCCACTGCAAATAAGCAGTCGAAAGCTGCTAGCTTGAACGC
The DNA here is from genome assembly GCF_003943935.1 of Streptococcus mitis. GTDB lineage: Bacteria > Bacillota > Bacilli > Lactobacillales > Streptococcaceae > Streptococcus > Streptococcus mitis_BK. The sequence goes on from NZ_RJOB01000011.1 coordinate 31,399, forward strand.
AAGAGTGGCTACAAGCAGTCAACCGTTTACAAGTGCGGATACTTCTGGAAATTATAGCGATTCAATCAGTTCAACTGTTTTAACTAGTGGGACAGGTCAGTCTAGAAGTGTAGCTGGTCAGAGCCGTGTGGCATCTCAGCCACCTTCGATTAGTTTGCCTAAGACTGTTACCTATTTTAATGACGACTCTATCTCCGAAATCAACATGCCAATGAGTGATGATAAGGGCATGGTAAGATTAGATCCAGGACCTAAGAATACAATTATCACTGGCTTAGCTGCTCCTAATTATCCAGCTACTAGCAGAAATGGTTATGGTGATCTTGGAGCATATGATAAATATGGTAAATTTACAGGATACCAGACATCATATAATGTAAAAATTGTTGGGACAATTGGTCGAAACAACGGAACAGGAAATCCTGGTCGTGCAGACGGGGCTTGGGAACCGTATAAACCTGGTGCGCACATTATTGAATATGTTGTAACAGATACCGATGGTCTAACAGCTAAGGCAGAGATGACTCTTAATATCAGAGGCTTTAATGAACGTAACAATCCTGTGAGTGGTGAGACGGTCACAGTTAATGACAAAGAACATCTAAGTCAAACAGAAAAAGACCAAGTTTTGGCTAACTTTAAAACAGCCAATGCAAGCATTCTTTCAAGTACAGACTACAAAAAAGGAACTGAAGAAGGTTCCCTAAGTGTAGCAGATAATGGCGTTGTAACCATTACTTATCGAGATCGTACCCAGGATACAGTCAATTCAAATCTGAAATATGGTGTGGAGAAAGCGACTGACACATTCTATGCAGTAAGTAATGAGTCGCTGTCTAATATAAATCCAAGAAGTCTTGTGCGCCCAGTTGGCGGAGCATCTGACCTCCCTAATGGGACAACATTTGCTTGGAAAAACGGACAAGCTCCTACAATGGAAGTGGGTAGCCGATCTGCAACCTTAACGGTAACACATCCAGACAGAACCACAACAGATTTAACCTATAACTATACCGTTTATCCAAAGATTGAGACCAAGACCAATAATGGTGAAACTGGTAAGTTTTATGCCTTTAAAGCAGCTTCAGGTGATAGAACTGTTGGCGGTAGCTATGCTAACAATATAGGAGGATTTTCAAATCTTTATCTTAACAATGATTCTCTTCCTTCAGGAACAACATTTGCTTATGAGTACCGTCTAAATAACAATGCAAGTGCGCAAGTAAGTAGACAGGATGGCTCACCTAAATTTAGTGATGTCTGGCATACAACTGCTGATTCAGCAACAACACACCGTACAACCTATACCGCTAAAGCGACCTATCCCAAAGGACGTCTTGGTGATGTAACAGCTTCAAATCCTGCTCTCACAAGTTCAGTGACGTTTGATTATACAGTAGTTGATCCAGTAGCTAAACAAGAATATACTACAAAAGTTGGGGATACAACTCCGCTAAATGATATTATTGCAAATCCGGGCAATGCACTTAAAAATTCTAATTCTAGCGTGGCGATTCCTACTGGAACAACTTATAATTGGGTATCTACACCAGATGCTTCAGCACCAGGTATCTATAAGAAAGAAGCTAGAGTTACTTTACCACAGGGTTCAACAACTCAATCAAGGAATGGTACAAATGTTCCTGTAACTATCAAAGTTAGACCAAACCCACCACAAATTTCAGATGATCAAGTAACAAATACAGGTGGTCTTCCAAATAAAGGAATTACTGTAACGAATGCTCTGCCAAATGCGCAAGTAACCTTGACTATCGGTGGTAAAACTCTTACTAAACAAGCTGATAATTCAGGAAATGTAACCTTCTCTTCTGCAGAGGTCGCAGATAGTAATGGTCTTCTTCCAACAGGAAACGTAACAGTTAAACAAAGCAAGGCGTTTACTAATCCTGTAACGAATTCAAATGAAACTTTGGAATCGGATGTAGGGACAGTTGCTATTACACCTGAAACAGAAAAGCCACAAGTTATTGATACGGTAGTCAAAGTAAAGAATGACGATAACACATGGTCAGATGCTCCTAAAACATCGGAAAATGGTACCCCTGTATATACTTTCTATTCTGGAGATTCATTAGCATTTACAGCTAAGTTCAAAGATAATAGTGGTGTTGTCAAAAATACAGAAGTTCGTAATGGAGGACCAGGGACTCCTGAAATTAACAATCTTTTCCATAATGATACATGGGGAACAACTGTTATCAATAAAGTATCAACTAAGACTACAGCTACTGATAAGCAACCAGCTACAACAACTGTTGCAGGAACTATTAATGCAGATTTGAGCTATGCTTCTGGTAATAGAATTACACGTTCTATAACTGCAGATGATTTTTCAAATCTCCGATCAGACGGAACTACCTTTGTTCTTAAACAGGGTGAGTTGAAAGATAGATTGGGAGAAGTGAAGATTCCCCCGCTAACAGTTCGAGATATTAGTAATTTAACCCCTGCAGATAAGAGTGCAATCAAAGCAGCTGTTGAAAATGCCTATCCAAAGGATAAACATCGTATCAGTACATACACTCAACAGAATGATGGAAGTGTATTGATTACCTATAAAGATGGAACGTCCAGAACAGTTACTCCTAAACTAGAACAAAATTATCAAACTAAGTCAGATCGTTTTTACGCTATTGCAGGAGAGAATTCTGCTACATTAACGGCTCGTGATTTTATCCGCTCAGCTGATGGTACAGAGTTACCTTCAAATACAAATGTAGTGTGGAAAAACGGAACTCTAGATTTATCAACTCCTGGTGATAAAACAGCGACCTTGACGGTTACAGATTCGAAAGGTGTAAGTAAAGACATTGCTTATAACTATACCGTTTATCCAAAGATTGAGACCAAAACCAATAATGGTGAAACTGGTAAGTTTTATGCCTTTAAAGCAGCTTCAGGTGATAGAACTGTTGGCGGTAGCTATGCTAACAATATAGGAGGATTTTCAAATCTTTATCTCAATAATGATTCTCTTCCTTCAGGAACAACATTTGCTTATGAATATCGTCTGAACAATAACCAGTCCGCACCTCTAAGCAAACAAGATGGTTCTCCAGCCTTTAGTACTGTTTGGCATACAACTGCTGATTCAGCAACAACACACCGCACTACTTATACTGCAAAAGCAACTTATCCTAAAGGACGATTTGGTGATGTAACAGCTTCAAATCCTGCCCTCACAAGTTCAGTGACGTTTGATTATACAGTAGTTGATCCAGTAGCTAAGCAAGAGTATACCACAACAGTTGGTAACACGGCTCCGCTAAATGATATTATTGCCAATCCGGGCAATGCACTTAAAAATTCTGATTCTAGTGTGGTGATTCCTACTGGAACAACTTATAATTGGGTATCTACACCAGATGCTTCAGCACCAGGTATCTATAAGAAAGAAGCTAGAGTTACTTTGCCACAAGGTTCAACAACTCAATCAAGGAATGGTACAAATGTTCCTGTGACTATCAAAGTTAGACCGAACCCACCACAAATTTCAGCAGATCAGGTAACGAATACAGGTGGTCTTCCAAATAAAGGAATCACTGTTACAGACGCTTTACCAGGTGCGACAGTTACTTTAACAATCAATGGTAGACAACTTCCGTCTAAAATAGCAGATAATACTGGAAGAGTGACGTTTGCTGCAAATGAATTAGCAGACAGTAATGGTCTTCTTCCAACAGGAAACGTAACAGTTAAACAAAGTAAGGCGTTTACTAATCCTGTAACGAATTCAAATGAAACTTTGGAATCGGATGCAAGAAGTGTTGAAATCAGTAAGGAAACTGTAGCGCCAGAACCAACCTTTGATCTTTATATCAAGAATGATAAGACAGGTCAATGGGAGAAACAATCCATTCAGGATAATGTTCGCCCAGGTGCAAGAGGCTACGAGGTCTTCGCAGGTGATGAAATTAAAATCGTCTTAAGTGCTAAAGATAATAGTGGTAAGATTAAAGAACTGAAACTTTATGACGGTATTTCTGATAAAGATAGAATTTTCCAAGATGGATATTCATCAAATGATTCTGCCCCAGGATTTAAGAATACTCCAACGGAAGCCTCAGAAACGAATCCTGCTACTAGAGAGTACACAGCAACTTATGATGCAAACAAGCAGTATGCAGATGGTAACAGATGGAATCGTGGTACTAAAGCAGTCGATTTATCTAATAACGAAGCACGTACTTTGACAGTAGTAGCTCAAGGGAAACTGAATAAGAAATTCCCAGCTCAGGTTCCAGCAACGGTTCAAGTAAGCAATACCAAAACCCTGTCTTCAGAAGATAAACAAAAGATTCTTGATGCGGTGAAAGCAGCAAATCCAAAAGATGCAAACCGTATCAAAGATGGAGATGAAGGATATAGAATATCAGATGATGGGACTGTAACGATTACTTATAAAGATGGTACACAAAATACAGTGAAACCACCAGTATCGGATTCAGATGCATCTCAATCTGCCTCAGCCTCAGCAAGCACAAGCGCAAGCCAGTCAGCATCGACAAGTGCGAGTCAATCAGCAAGCACGTCAGCTAGTCAGTCAGCATCAACGAGCGCAAGTACGTCAGCAAACACTTCAGCAAGTACATCGGCCTCAACAAGCGCAAGTACNTCAGCAAGCACATCGGCCTCAACAAGCGCAAGCACTTCAGCTAGCCAGTCAGCATCAACGAGCGCAAGTACTTCAGCAAGTACATCGGCCTCAACAAGCGCAAGCACTTCAGCAAGTACATCGGCTTCAACAAGCGCAAGCACTTCAGCAAGTACATCAGCTTCAACAAGCGCAAGTACTTCAGCAAGCACATCGGCTTCAACAAGCGCAAGTACTTCAGCAAGCACATCGGCNTCAACAAGCGCAAGNACTTCAGCAAGNCCATCNGCNTCAACGAGCGCAAGTACTTCAGCAAGNACATCGGCNTCAACNAGCGCAAGCACTTCAGCAAGTACATCAGCTTCAACAAGCGCAAGCACTTCAGCAAGTACATCGGCATCAACGAGCGCAAGTACTTCAGCAAGCACATCGGCTTCAACGAGCGCAAGCACTTCAGCAAGCACATCAGCTTCAACAAGCGCAAGTACTTCAGCAAGCACATCGGCCTCAACAAGCGCAAGTACTTCAGCAAGTACATCGGCTTCAACGAGCGCAAGTACTTCAGCAAGCACATCGGCCTCAACAAGCGCAAGTACTTCAGCAAGCACATCGGCCTCAACAAGCGCAAGCACTTCAGCAAGTACATCAGCTTCAACAAGCGCAAGTACTTCAGCAAGCACATCGGCTTCAACGAGCGCAAGCACTTCAGCAAGTACATCAGCTTCAACAAGCGCAAGTACATCAGCAAGTACGTCAGCCTCAACAAGCGCAAGTACGTCAGCAAGTACATCAGCCTCTGAGTCAGCGTCAACAAGTGCAAGTACATCAGCAAGCACATCAGCCTCAACAAGCGCAAGCACTTCAGCAAGTACATCGGCTTCAACAAGCGCAAGTACGTCAGCAAGTACATCAGCATCTGAGTCAGCGTCAACAAGTGCAAGTACATCAGCAAGCACATCAGCCTCAACAAGCGCAAGCACTTCAGCAAGTACATCGGCTTCAACGAGCGCAAGTACATCAGCAAGTACGTCAGCGTCAACAAGTGCAAGTACATCAGCATCTGAATCAGCGTCAACAAGTGCATCAGAATCAGCAAGCACATCAGCTTCTGAATCAGCATCAACAAGTGCGTCAGAATCAGCAAGTACATCAGCATCTGAGTCAGCATCAACAAGTGCATCAGAATCAGCAAGCACATCGGCTTCTGAATCAGCGTCAACAAGTGCGTCAGAGTCAGCAAGCACATCGGCTTCTGAATCGGCATCAACAAGTGCCTCTGAGTCAGCATCAACAAGTGCATCAGCATCAGCAAGTACATCAGCTTCTGAATCGGCCTCAACAAGTGCGTCAGAATCAGCAAGCACATCGGCTTCTGAATCAGCATCAACAAGTGCGTCAGAATCAGCAAGCACATCGGCTTCTGAATCAGCGTCAACAAGTGCGTCAGAGTCAGCAAGCACATCGGCTTCTGAATCGGCATCAACAAGTGCCTCTGAGTCAGCATCAACAAGTGCATCAGCATCAGCAAGTACATCAGCTTCTGAATCGGCCTCAACAAGTGCGTCAGAGTCAGCAAGCACATCAGCTTCTGAATCAGCATCAACAAGTGCGTCAGAATCAGCAAGCACATCGGCTTCTGAATCAGCAAGCACATCAGCTTCTGAATCAGCNTCAACAAGCGCGTCAGAATCAGCAAGCACATCAGCTTCTGAATCAGCATCAACAAGTGCGTCAGAATCAGCAAGCACATCAGCTTCTGAATCAGCGTCAACAAGCGCATCTGAGTCAGCAAGCACATCAGCTTCTGAATCAGCGTCAACAAGTGCATCAGAATCAGCAAGCACATCAGCTTCTGAATCAGCATCAACAAGTGCGTCAGAATCAGCAAGCACAAGTGCGTCAGAATCAGCAAGCACATCAGCTTCTGAATCGGCATCAACAAGTGCGTCAGAATCAGCAAGCACATCAGCTTCTGAGTCAGCATCAACAAG
>NZ_RJOB01000012.1 GCF_003943935.1 Streptococcus mitis
GTTCCTTTATCCTTTTGGGAATTGACCGTAATAATGCCAGTCTAATTTTGATTGGGGCCCTTTCTTCTGCAGTGCTAGCCATTGCCTTTAACTTCCTACTAAAAGTGATGGAAAAAGCAAAATTACGGACGATTTTCTCAGGTTTTGCCTTGGTGACCTTATTGCTCGGTTTGTCTTATAGCCCAGCCCTCTTAGCTCAAAAAGAGAAAGAAAACTTGGTTATTGCTGGGAAATTGGGTCCAGAACCAGAAATTTTGGCCAATATGTATAAACTCCTTATTGAAGAAAATACCAGCATGACTGCGACTGTTAAACCAAATTTTGGGAAAACAAGCTTTCTTTATGAAGCTTTGAAAAAAGGCGATATTGACATCTATCCTGAATTTACAGGAACGGTGACTGAAAGTTTGCTTCAACCATCACCCAAGGTGAGTCATGAGCCAGAGCAGGTTTATCAGGTAGCGCGTGATGGTATTGCCAAACAGGATCATCTAGCCTATCTCAAACCTATGTCTTATCAAAATACCTACGCTGTAGCTGTTCCGAAAAAGATTGCTCAAGAATATGGCTTGAAGACCATTTCGGACTTGAAAAAAGTGGAAGGGCAGTTGAAGGCAGGCTTTACACTTGAGTTTAATGACCGTGAAGATGGCAATAAGGGCTTGCAGTCGATGTATGGTCTCAATCTCAATGTAGCGACCATGGAACCAGCCCTTCGCTATCAGGCAATTCAGTCAGGCGATATTCAAATTACGGATGCCTATTCAACCGATGCAGAGTTGGCGCGTTATGATTTGCAGGTATTGGAAGATGACAAGCAACTCTTCCCACCTTATCAAGGGGCTCCACTGATGAAAGAAGCTCTTCTCAAGAAACATCCAGAGTTGGAAACAGTTCTCAATAAATTGGCTGGTAAAATTACTGAAAGCCAGATGAGCCAGCTCAACTACCAAGTCGGTGTTGAAGGCAAGTCAGCAGAACAAGTAGCTAAGGAGTTTCTACAAGAACAAGGTTTGTTGAAGCAATAGCCTGAAAACCTAAACTCAACTTGGTTAAACGACTAGATAGAAAAATGCTCAGACAATGTCGTCTGGGCTTTTTTGATATTAGAGTTCCAAAATGTCTTTCAAAATGGAAAATAAGAGAAAATTTTCAGGAATTTGCAAATTTTACTGTAAAGACACTTGACTATTCACAAAATAGGTGTATAATGTGTTGTGAACTACTTAACAAATAAGGATTTTCAGCTCATGTCGACTAAGGTTGGGAATCTTGTGTATAGACAGTTCATTATCTAATAGAGCGTTGCGTCCGAAAGTCTATCCAGACACGGCTCTTTAAAAACAAAAGGAGAAATGATGCATACTTATTTGCAAAAGAAAATTGAGAATATCAAAACAACCCTAGGTGAAATGTCAGGTGGTTACCGTCGTATGGTTACGGGGATGGCTGATTTAGGATTTTCAGGAACTATGAAGGCTATCTGGGATGACCTTTTTGCCCATCGTAGTTTTGCCCAGTGGCTTTATTTGCTGGTTTTAGGAAGTTTTCCTCTCTGGCTGGAATTGATTTATGAACACCGTATTGTTGACTGGATTGGGATGATTTGTAGTCTGACAGGGATTATCTGTGTTATCTTTGTGTCGGAAGGTCGAGCAAGTAACTATCTTTTTGGCTTGATTAACTCTGTTATCTACCTTATCTTGGCCCTACAGAAAGGCTTTTATGGTGAGGTATTGACGACCCTTTACTTCACGGTCATGCAGCCAATTGGTCTTCTAGTTTGGATTTATCAAGCTCAGTTCAAGAAAGAAAAACAGGAGTTTGTCGCACGTAAACTGGATGGCAAGGGTTGGACCAAGTATCTTTCCATTAGTGTTCTTTGGTGGTTGGCCTTTGGCTTCATTTATCAGTCTATTGGTGCCAATCGTCCCTATCGCGATTCCATCACCGATGCGACCAATGGGGTAGGACAAATTCTCATGACAGCTGTTTACCGTGAACAATGGATATTCTGGGCAGCTACTAATGTCTTTTCAATCTATCTCTGGTGGGGAGAAAGTCTGCAAATTCAAGGAAAATATCTGATTTACCTGATTAATAGTTTAGTTGGTTGGTACCAGTGGAGCAAGGCAGCTAAGCAGAATACTGACTTACCTAACTAGGAAAAGATGTTTTAAGTTTTCGGTTAAAACAGATAGAGTTGATAATCAAGGATTTTATACTCAATGAAAATCAAAGAGCAAACTAGGAAACTAGCCGCAGGTTGCTCAAAGCACTGCTTTGAGGTTGTAGATAAGACTGACGAAGTCAGTTACATATATCTACGGCAAGGCGACGTTGACGTGGTTTGAAGAGATTTTCGAAGAGTATTATATTATGAAAAAGAGGATCAGTTGGTCCTCTTTTATTGTTAAAAAAATGAAAAACTCAGTAGCCTAGGTATAAGGCAACTGAGCTCTACTCTGTATTCAATTTTTAGTAATGAGAAGGTCTAGATAAAACCGGACAACTTCTTGTTCTGTGAAGTTTTGCCCTTTTTTGAGCCACCAGGTCAATGTCTCGATAAAGTTGGTTACAACTAAGTGTTGGAGATAAGAAGTAGGCAGATCTGGGTGAGCTTTTTTCAAATCATCAGCCAGCATGGGATAGACGTGGTGCTCCAGCTCTCTCTGGAGTTGGCGGAGGAAGTAGTCATTTTTGGAGAATAGCAGACTGGTGATATGGTCTTGGTTTTTCTGAAAATGCAGAAAGAGATGGATGAGGTAATCTTCGGTTGAAATGGCTTGCTCTCTTTCAAAGAGATGATGGAAGAGGTAACGACAGAGCTGGTCTAGAAGCAGTTCCTTGCTTTCATAGTGACAGTAAAAGGTGGAACGTCCCACATCTGCGAGATCAATGATATCCTGAATAGTAGTGGCCTCGTAGCCCTTAGTATTCAAAAGTTGTAGAAAAGCTTGATAGATGGCTTTTTTTGTTTTACTGATACGGCGGTCAATGTTAGTCATATGGACATTTGAGGCAAATTGTTCAGAACTGAATAAAGCTGACCTTTTGCTTCTATCCTTTCTTTGAGTTTTAGTGGATAATGATAATGAACAAGATGTTCATAAATCTATTATAACAAAGGAATGAGAAATATGAAGGCAAAATATGCTGTTTGGGTGGCTTTTTTCTTAAATTTGACTTATGCCATTGTCGAGTTTATTGCAGGTGGAATATTTGGTTCGAGCGCTGTTCTTGCTGACTCTGTGCATGACTTAGGAGATGCGATTGCAATTGGAATATCAGCTTTTCTAGAAACCATCTCTAATCGTGAAGAAGATAATCAGTACACCTTGGGCTATAAGCGGTTTAGTCTGCTAGGAGCCTTGGTAACAGCGATAATACTCATGACAGGATCTGTTCTAGTCATTTTGGAAAATGTTACGAAGATTTTAAATCCGCAACCAGTCAATGACGAGGGGATTCTCTGGTTAGGAATTATTGCGATTACTATTAATGTGTTAGCGAGTCTAGTGGTTGGTAAGGGAAAGACAAAGAATGAGTCTATTCTGAGTCTGCATTTTCTGGAAGATACCCTAGGGTGGCTGGCTGTGATTCTGATGGCGATTGTTCTTCGATTCACGGACTGGTATATCCTAGATTCACTTTTGTCCCTTGTCATTTCTTTCTTTATTCTTTCAAAAGCTCTTCCACGTTTTTGGTCTACGCTCAAGATTTTCTTGGATGCTGTGCCAGAAGGTCTTGATATCAAGCAAGTAAAGAATGGCCTGGAGCGATTGGACAATGTGGCCAGTCTTAATCAGCTTAATCTCTGGACTATGGATGGTTTGGAAAAAAATGCCATTGTCCATGTTTGTATAAAAGAAGTGGGAAATATGGAAGCTTGTAAAGAATCTATTCGAATTTTCCTCAAAGATTGTGGTTTCCAAAATATTACCATTGAGGTGGATGCAGACCTAGAAACTCATCAAGAACATAAGCGTAAGCTGTGTGACTTGGAGCCGAATCATGGGCATTATCATTAGAAAAAAGCGACAAATAATTGAGTACTATCTTATTTGGAATAGAGTATTTTCTTTATTATTTAAATAATTTAAAAGATTGGTAAGTTAAGAGCATTGTATAAACTCCAGATGTATGATTGCTGATGATAAAAATTTTTCGATTAGGTGCAAAACGCTTGACTTGGAGTCAACTCAAAGTTATATAATAAGACAAGTGAGTTCGAATAGCTTAAACTCAGTGAATGAAATGAGAGGAGGTTAGTGTATGAATATTAAATCTGCTAGTGATTTGTTGGAAATTTCAGCGGATACGATTCGGTATTATGAACGGGTTGGTCTCGTGCCACCGATTACTCGAACTGCAACTGGAATTCGTGACTTTCAAGACCAAGACATAGAAGCACTGGAATTTATTAAGTGTTTTCGTTCGGCGGGTGTCTCTGTGGACAGTTTAGTTGACTATATGTCGCTCTACCAAAAGGGGGATGAAACGAGAGAGGAAAGACTTGGTATTTTAGAAGACGAAAAGAAAAAATTAGAGGAGCGCTTGTCTCAGTTACAGACTGCTTTAAATCGCTTAAATCTCAAAATTAAACTTTACAAGGAAGGAAAATTTTAAATGAAATCAGCAGTATATACAAAGGCAGGCCAGGTTGGACTTGCTACTATTGACCGTCCTCAAATTATAGAAGCAGATGATGCTATTATCCGCATTGTCCGTACTTGCGTTTGTGGTTCGGACCTTTGGAGTTACCGTAATCCCGAAATCGAAGAAGGGCATAGAAATAGCGGTCATGAGGCGATCGGGATTGTCGAAGAAGTTGGTGAGAACGTTACTACAGTAAAAGCAGGTGACTTTGTCATTGCACCTTTCACCCATGGCTGTGGGGAGTGTGATGCCTGTCGTGCAGGTTATGATGGGACTTGTGACCGCCATATTGGTAACAACTGGTCAGGTGGTGTCCAGGCTGAGTATATCCGTTTCCACTATGCAAACTGGGCGCTGGTTAAAATCCCAGGACAACCTTCAGATTATAGCGAAGGCATGCTTAAGTCTCTATTAACTCTTGCTGATGTCATGCCGACCGGCTATCATGCTGCGCGTGTTGCTAATGTTCAAAAAGGGGATAAGGTTGTCGTTATTGGTGACGGGGCTGTTGGGCAATGTGCTGTTATCGCCGCTAAAATGCGTGGTGCATCACAAATTATCCTTATGAGCCGTCATGAAGATCGTCAAAAGATGGCCTTGGAATCAGGTGCGACAGCTGTTGTGGCTGAACGTGGTCAAGAGGGAATTGCCAAGGTGCGTGAGATCCTTGGTGGTGGAGCAGATGCAGCCCTTGAATGTGTTGGAACAGAAGCAGCGGTTGATCAAGCTCTTGGTGTTCTCCATAATGGAGGTCGTTTGGGCTTTGTTGGCGTACCGCACTATGAAAATCGAGCCATTGGCTCAACCTTTGGACAAAATACAATAATCGGTGGCGGTCCAGCTTCTGTCACAACATACGATAAGCAATTCTTACTAAAAGCCGTCCTTGATGGCGATATCAATCCAGGTCGCGTCTTTACTTCAAGTTATAAACTGGAAGATATTAATCAAGCCTATAAAGATATGGATGAACGCAAGACCATTAAGTCTATGATTGTGATGGATTAAAAAAGAAAATCCTAATGGAGATGTGAGATTCTCTATTAGGATTTTTTGTCATGTTTAATTTGTGGAGTTATGGCAGAGTGCTTTCTCTCAAAGTCAGTCTGGTTCCTAGCATGGTCAGGCTAGGAATTTTGCGACCGTGGAGAACTTCCTTGTTAAGAATATCCATCCCTGCTCGGCCCATTTCCTCAGTATAGACCGTGATGCTGGAGAGGGGAGGATAGACCTGCTTGGTCAGGCTGGTGTCGTTAAAGGAAATAAGGCTGACGCGGTCTGGCAGGCTAATTCCAGCTTCTTGGAGTGCTCGGAGAGCACCGATAGCTAAACTATCGCTGGCAGCGAAAAAGGCTGGTGGGAGCTGATCTCCCAAGTTCTGAATGGCCTCTTTCATTAAGTCATAGCCAGACTGGGCAGTAAAGCTTCCTTGAAAGACCAGTTCTTCATGGTAGATTCCTTTTGATTGGGTAATGTCTTTGAAATTTTCCAGCCGCTTATCCTCAATGATTTCTTCTTGGTCGGTTGTTTCCTCAAGGCCTGTTAGAATTCCGATACGGTCCATCCCTTGGCTGAGAAAATAATCGACAACCTGTTTCATGGCAGTATAAAAATCCGTGATAATACAGGTATGACCTAATGAGAGGGTGTCGCTATCTAGAAATACAAGAGGCTTTTGGTATTCTTCAAAGGCAGAAATCTGAGCTCGACTAAACTTTCCGATGCAGAGAATCCCAATCACTTCCTCGCTTAGGGTAAAAGGATGGTCATTAAAATAGCGTAAGATATCATAGTCCAGTTCTTGGGCTCTTTTTTCTATTCCTAGGCGAATCTGGTAGTAGTAGAGGTCGTCCAGCTCCCCTTGTTCGCTGACCCATTGGATAATGGCAATCTTTTGCTTGGGCTTGTGGGACTCGCCTGTCTTGAGGTGTTTGGTGTAGCCCAGCTCTTCAGCAACGGTTAAAATACGGTGTCTGGTTTCTTCTGTAACAGATAGGCTCTGGTCGCGATTGAGGACACGGGATACGGTCGCGATAGAGACAGAGGCTAGCTGTGCAATGTCTTTTAAGGTAGCCATAAATCCTCCTCCTTTTAGGTTAGTATATCATATTTTTCTGCTTTTTACTGATAGTTTAGTAAAAGTTTAGTAAAAAGGATTGACCTTGGGAAATCCCTTGGATACAATAGAAGAAAACGATTACACGTTAAGGCGACTTAACGGACAGTCAAAGGAGAATTCATATGACACAACATTTTACCGCTGAAACCCTTCGCAAAGACTTTCTTGCTGTTTTTGGTCAAGAAGCAGATCAAACTTTCTTTTCACCAGGCCGTATCAATTTGATTGGTGAACACACAGACTACAACGGTGGGCACGTTTTTCCAGCTGCTATTTCCTTGGGAACTTACGGTGCAGCTCGCAAGCGTGACGACCAAGTCTTGCGTTTCTACTCAGCTAACTTTGAGGACAAGGGTATCATCGAAGTGCCTCTTGCTGACCTCAAGTTTGAAAAGGAGCATAGCTGGACCAACTATCCAAAAGGAGTTCTTCATTTCTTGCAAGAAGCTGGGCATGTGATTGACAAAGGTTTTGATTTTTATGTTTATGGGAATATCCCAAATGGTGCAGGCTTGTCTTCTTCAGCATCCCTTGAACTCTTAACAGGAGTAGTGGCTGAACATCTCTTTGACTTAAAATTAGACCGTTTGGATTTGGTTAAAATTGGGAAACAAACAGAAAACAACTTTATCGGAGTGAATTCTGGTATTATGGACCAGTTTGCTATCGGTATGGGGGCTGACCAACGTGCTATTTACCTAGATACAAATACTTTAGAGTACGACTTGGTGCCACTTGATTTGAAGGACAATGTCGTTGTTATCATGAACACCAACAAACGTCGTGAATTGGCGGATTCTAAGTACAATGAACGCCGTGCTGAGTGTGAAAAATCAGTGGAAGAATTGCAAGTAGCCTTAGATATTCAGACCTTGGGTGAATTGGATGAGTGGGCCTTTGACCAATATAGCTATCTGATTAAAGATGAAAATCGTTTGAAACGTGCTCGCCATGCTGTGCTTGAAAACCAACGTACCCTCAAAGCTCAAGCAGCCCTTCAAGCAGGTGATTTGGAAACATTTGGTCGTTTGATGAATGCTTCTCACGTTTCTCTGGAGCATGACTATGAAGTAACTGGCTTGGAATTGGATACCCTTGTTCACACAGCTTGGGCACAAGAAGGCGTTCTCGGTGCTCGTATGACAGGGGCTGGTTTTGGCGGCTGTGCCATTGCCTTGGTGCAAAAAGATGCTGTTGATGCCTTTAAGGAAGCTGTAGGCAAACACTACGAGGAAGTAGTTGGATACGCTCCAAGCTTCTATATCGCTGAAGTTGCAGGTGGCACTCGCGTCCTTGACTAGTCAAAAGGAGGCTTTATGGTGACCTTAGTAGATAAATTTGTAACACATGTCATTTCTGAAAGTTCATTTGAGGAAATGGATCGAATCTACCTGACCAATCGTGTCTTGGCACGAGTGGGAGACGGTGTTTTGGAAGTTGAGACGGATCTGGATAAAGTGATTGACCTCAAGGACCAGCTGGTTGAGGAAGCTGTTCGATTAGAGACGATTGAAGATAGTCAGACTGCGCGTGAAATCCTTGGTGCTGAACTGATGGATTTGGTGACTCCTTGTCCGAGTCAGGTTAATCGTGACTTTTGGGCAACCTACGCCCACTCACCTGAGCAAGCGATAGCGGATTTTTACCAACTCAGTCAGAAAAATGACTACATCAAGTTCAAGGCCATTGCTAAAAATATCGCTTATCGTGTTCCATCTGACTACGGCGAGCTAGAAATTACCATCAATCTCTCTAAGCCTGAAAAGGATCCCAAAGAGATTGCGGCAGCTAAGTTGGTGCAAGCTAGCAATTATCCCCAGTGTCAACTTTGTCTAGAGAATGAGGGCTACCATGGTCGAGTTAACCACCCAGCTCGCAGCAACCACCGTATTATCCGTTTTGAAATGGCTGGTCAGGAGTGGGGATTTCAGTATTCGCCCTATGCTTACTTTAATGAGCACTGTATTTTCTTAGACGGTCAGCACCGCCCCATGGCCATTAGTCGTCAGAGTTTTGAACGTCTGTTAGCTATCGTAGAGCAATTTCCAGGCTATTTTGCAGGCTCTAATGCCGACTTGCCGATAGTGGGAGGCTCTATTCTAACTCATGATCACTATCAGGGAGGCCGACACGTATTTCCTATGGAATTGGCTCCCTTGCAAAAGACTTTCTCTTTTACTGGTTTTGAGCAGGTCAAGGCTGGGATTGTCAAGTGGCCAATGTCAGTGTTGCGTTTGACTTCGGATTCCAAAGAAGATTTGATCAACTTAGCTGACAAGATTTTGCAGGAATGGCGCCAGTATTCAGATCCAAGGGTGCAAGTCTTGGCAGAAAGTAATGGAACACCACACCATACCATCACACCCATTGCCCGTAAACGCGATGGCCAGTTTGAGTTGGACTTGGTCTTGCGGGACAATCAGACTTCTGCAGAACATCCTGATGGCATCTATCATCCCCACAAGGATGTCCAACATATCAAGAAGGAAAATATCGGCTTGATTGAGGTCATGGGCTTGGCAATCTTGCCACCACGTCTGAAAGCAGAAGTGGAGCAAGTCGCTAGCTATCTCATGGGAGATGGTGATGCAGTTGTCGATTATCATCAGGGATGGGCAGACCAACTTAGAGCCCACCATCCAGACCTAACGGATAAAGAAAAAGCCCTTGAAATCGTCAAGGACTCTGTGGGTACTATCTTTGCACGTGTGCTTGAGGATGCAGGAGTCTACAAGCAGACAGAACAAGGACAGGCAGCCTTTATGCGCTTTGTGGAGCAGGTAGGAATTTTGCCAGACTAGGAGCTTTCTCCTTGCACAGTCCTATAAAAAGTAGTATCATAGTGTCGTTTGAAATATCAGGAGGAAACGATGAAAGATTTTCATTTTGACGCTATATCTGCCTTTGAAAATTACGAAATAGAACAAATGAGAGATGGTCACGTTGTGGTGACGACAAAAGTAGTGGACTCTTCGCTCAACTACTATGGCAATGCCCATGGTGGCTATCTCTTTACCCTTTGTGATCAGATCAGTGGTTTGGTGGTCATTTCGCTAGGACTAGACGGAGTGACTCTCCAATCCTCTATCAACTACCTCAAAGCAGGAAAACTCGACGATGTGCTGACCATTAAAGGAGAATGCGTCCATCAAGGTCGCACAACCTGTGTCGTGGATGTCGATATCACCAATCAAGAGGGCAGAAATGTCTGCAAAGCAACCTTTACCATGTTTGTCACAGGCCAACGGTCAGAAGACAGACAGGTGAGGATATAGATAAACAAAAAAGAGGCTCGCACCTCTTTTTTTATTTCTTTTTATGATTTAATACAGCATTGAGGACAATGGCAAGGAGGCTGGCTACGACGATTCCGTTTGAGAAGAACATTTGGAAAGCTGTCGGCATGCTGACAAAGAGATTACTGTTGTTGAGTCCGACCCCTGCAGCGATGGAAACTGCTGCGATAAGAAAGTTGTGTTCATTGTTAGCAAAGTCAACGCGGGCGAGGATTTGCATCCCTTGAATAGATACAAAACCAAACATCACCAGCATGGCACCACCGAGGACAGGACTCGGAATGATTTGGGCAAGAGCGCCAAACTTAGGAAGGAGTCCAAGGAGAACGAGGAAACCAGCTGCGTAGTAGATTGGCAGGCGAGTCTTGATACCTGATAATTTAACCAAACCAACGTTTTGTGAAAATCCTGTGTAAGGGAAGGTGTTAAAGATTCCTCCGAGAAGTACGGCCAAACCTTCTGCGCGGTATCCGTTGCGAAGGCGCGTGCTGTCGATTGGGTCTTTCGTGATATCAGACAAGGCTAGGTAAACACCAGTTGACTCAACCATAGACACCGTTGCGATGATACACATCATGACAATCGATGAGATTTCAAAGGTTGGCATCCCAAAGTAGAGTGGAGTTGGGACATGGACAAGTGGTGCTGCTGCAACAGGAGAGAAGTCAACCAAGCCCATGCTAGCAGCAATGGCAGTTCCAACAACCAGACCAATCAAAATAGAGATAGACTTGATAAATCCTTTGGTAAAGATGTTAATCAAGAGGATAATCACAACAGTGATAGCTGCAAGTAGAAGACTTTGACCAGTTGGCTCTGGAACGTTATTTCCCATATTTCCAATAGCAACAGGAATCAAGGTTAAACCAATCGTGGTAATAACAGATCCTGTTACGATAGATGGGAAGAGATTGGCCACTTTTGAGAAGATGCCTGAAACAAGAACCACGTAAATCCCTGATGCGATAAGGGCACCAAACATAGCACCACTACCATAGCTTTGCCCAATCATAATCAAGGGAGCTACCGACTGGAAGGCAACTCCTAGAACGACTGGTAGCCCAATTCCGAAGTATTTGTTGAGCTGGAGTTGGAGGAAGGTTGCCACACCACACATGAAGATATCTGTAGAAATCAGGTAGGTCAACTGCTCAGCCGAATAGCCAAGGGCTGTCGCAATCATGATAGGAACCAGGATGGATCCTGAGTACATGGCTAGTAAGTGTTGCAAGCCAAGAACGGCTGCTTGCGAGTGTTTTTCTTGAGTTTGCATTAGAGATCTGCCTCCTTAAAAATAACTTGACCATTTTCAAAACGATCCAAACGAGCGAGTGATAGAACAGGGTAGCCTGCTTTTTCAAGCAAATCACGGCCATCTTGGAAAGACTTTTCAATCACAATACCGATAGCTTCGACTGTGGCACCGGCCTGTTCGATGATTTGAATTAAGCCTTTAGCAGCTTGGCCATTAGCAAGGAAATCGTCGATAATCAAGACCTTGTCCTCTGGTGAGAGGAATTTTCCAGCGATAGAAACGGTGCTAGTCACTTGCTTGGTAAAGGAGTAAACTTGAGCAGTTAAGATTCCTTCGTTCATAGTGATGTTTTTAGCTTTTTTAGCGAAAATCATGGGAACGTTTAAGGCTTCAGCTGTAAGAACGGCTGGGGCAATACCCGACGCTTCAATTGTTACGACTTTGGTAATACCAGCAGAAGCAAATTTTTCTGCAAAAACCTTACCAATCTCTCGCATCAAGCTAAAGTCAACTTGGTGGGTTAAAAAGGAATCTACCTTGAGGATGTTGTCACCCAAGATATGCCCATCCTTGAGGATGCGCTCTTCTAATAATTTCATAAGACCTCCTAAAGTCTAAAAGCCAATCCATTTGCTTGTTTAGAGTTTCTAGCAAGAAATAGAAAAAAGACCTACTTAATCTCTAAGCAAGTCCCCAAAATAGGCATGGCAAAAAAGACCATCCCCTCAAGCTAACTTACTTATTGTTAGGTATTCCGGCACCTTGTAGAAACGTCGTGCCAATTCACGACATAAACAAGTAAAACGATATTCAATTTTAAATAGGCTTGCGTCAATGTTTTTATTTTACACTAAATAACTTTAGAAATCAAATATTTTGTTAGTGTTTTGGGATAAAAAACGAACAAATTGAAGAAAAAATGGGCAAATTATCAATTATAGGCTAAACTTTAGAAGGATTTTCCATCAAAAAAGGCATATTATCAAGATTCTTCAAGATCTGACAATATGCCTTTTTCTGATTTGAAAGATTTTTTCTATTCGCTAAATCTTAAAAAATAGCCATCTGGATCCAAGATTGCAAATTCATGAGGGTAAATAAAGCTATCTCCCACTCGAAATTCTCTTTTGGTCAGCGGACGATGGATAGGATAGTCAGCTTCCAGCAGTTTTTGGTGGAGCTGAGGGACATCTTCAATGCCAAAGGAAATATTGACACCGCGCCCGAAAGGATAGGTTAGTTGGGCTAATTCTTCTGTGCTGCCTTCTTCTAACATAAGTTGGCAGTCTTCAAGCGAGAGGAAGAGAAATTTCTCCTCTGGACGCTCGTATTCGACAGAAAATCCCAGCAAGTCGCAGTAGAAGTGGCGTGACTTTTCGAGGTCAGATACTACAAATTCAGGAATGACAGCTTGATAGTCCATTAGCTTTCTCCTTAGAGCTCAATCTCCATGACAATCGGCGTATGATCCTGGCGAGCTCCTGAGTCAATCATGTCGGACTTGGTTACCTTGTCAGCGATGCGGTTACTTGTGAGCCAGTAGTCGATTCTCCAGCCTGTATTGTTGATTTTAGAAGTTTTGCTACGTTGTGCCCACCAAGTGTAGCGTTCTGGTACATCGCCGTGAACATGACGGAAGGTATCCGTAAATCCAGTTGCCAAAAGGTTGGTAAATCCAGCACGTTCCTCGTCGGTAAACCCTGGTGAACGGCGGTTGCTAGCAGGATTTGCAAGGTCGATTTCATTGTGGGCCACATTGTAGTCACCGGTCGCAAGGACTGGTTTTTCTTTGTCTAGTTCAGCCAAATACTCCGCATATTTGACATCCCAGATTTGGCGTTCTTCCAAGCGTTTGAGGCCATCGCCAGCATTTGGTGTGTAAACTTGGGTCACGAAAAATTCATCAAATTCCAAGGTGATGATGCGGCCTTCCAAGTCCATGGTAGAAGGAGCACCGATTTCTGGAAAAGTGACAGTGGGTGTGAGTTCTTTCTTATAGAGGAACATAGTACCAGCATAGCCTTTACGGGCAGGTTCTTGGGAAGAGCGCCACGTATTTTCGTAGCCTGGGAAGAGTTCCTCTAAAATTTCCAAGTGTTTCTTTGTAGGACCCTTGGCAGAAAGCTTGGTTTCTTGGATAGCGATGATATCAGCATTTTCAGCGACCAAGGTTTGTAGGACTTCTTGGGATAATTTCGCGCGTGCTGAGTCACTAGTTAGGGCAGCATTGAGGGAATCAATATTCCATGATATGAGTTTCATAAAGTTACCTTTTCTAGATGTATTTCTTATATTTTATCAAAAAAAAGTAAAGCCAGCGAGTTTCTAGTTTGGAAACTTATTCTTTATATTCTATCCTTAGAAAACAAAAACTCTTGAAACTATTTCGAAAAAAATCTAAATAGTTCTTGTGTTTAGAATAGAAAGGTGTATAATGTTATTTAGAAAAACATCTAAATAGAAAGTGAAGTTACATATATGTCAAATAAGAGAATAATTCTTCTTTTTGTGGTCTTGGCTTATTCCCTTGCTTGGATAATATGGCTGGCACTATGGCTAAGTGGTGTTGGTCTAAATTCTCCATGGAGTCAGCTTGCTAGTATTGTAGCCATGTGGATGCCTGCGCTTGCAGTCTTTATTTTAGGGAAAATCACGAATCAACCTAGTGGAATCAAATCTAAATTAGTTGTGAATCTCAAGAGGAACTGGCGCTTTTACTTACTAGCTATCTGGTTACCAGCAGTCATCAGTTTTTTAGGAGCAGGACTTTATTTTCTTGTATTTCCTAGCAATTTCAGCCTTGGTTTTGAATCTATTCAAGCTATTTTACAAGAAAAAGGAGTCCTTCAATCACCGATTCCCTTATCTTTCTTGGCCTTGATTCAAATCCTAGCTAGTTTGACCTACGCTCCTTTTCTTAATAGTTTCTTTGCATTGGGGGAGGAAATTGGTTGGCGGGGCTATCTTTACCCAGTGCTAAGAGGACGCTTTTCACTAGTCCAGACTCATGTCTTACTTGCTCTCATTTGGAGTCTATGGCATTTACCAATCAATTTGCAAGGATATAATTATGGCCTTACTTATTTTTCTTATCCTGTTTTGGGAGTTGTTGCGATGTTTCTATTTTGTTTTAGCCTAGGAATATTGTTGAGCTGGTTGTTGGAAAAGACAGGCTCTATCTGGGCTTCTGCCCTATTTCATGGAGCAATCAATGCAACTGCAGGTATTGGGTTACTCTTTCAATTACCAGGAGAAAAAGTTTCAAGCCTCTTGATTTTAGGCCCATCACCGACAGGAATGCTATCAGTTCTACCTTGCTTATTCCTAGCCCTACTAATATTACAAAGGGAAAGGAGGCATTATGAGTTTTGCAAATAGCTTTAAAGCCTTATCTCATCCAGTTAGGAGAGAGATTTTAAATTTACTCAAAGCAGGTAGATTATCTGCAGGAGAAATTGCCAGTCAATTCGAGTTGACTAATGCAACTATTTCACACCATCTCATGATTTTGAAAGCAGCGGATTTGATTCATGAAATGAAAGAAAAAAACTTTATTTATTATGAGTTAAATACATCGGTTTTAGAGGATATGATGGTTTGGTTAGCAGATCTGAAAGGAGATCATTTTGATGAAGATAAAAATCAATAAGAAATTGCTATTATTTACGAGCATTCTCATCCTACTACCTTCTCTTGTAGGTTGTGTTTTCTGGAATCAATTACCAGAGGAGATACCCACTCATTTTAATCTACTGGGTCAAGCAGATGGCTACAATCATAAAGTGTTTGCTATCTTTGGATTGCCGGCTCTCATGCTTTTGATGCATTGGGTGCTTCTATTTTTAATGGTTAAGGATCCTAAATCTAGCAATATCAGTTCAAAAATACAAATTTTAATTTACTGGATTATTCCTTTTGTATCTTGTCTATCAATGATTTCTATATACGGAGAATCTTTGGGTTATTCCATGATGAGTGGGCTACTAGCTCAGATTTTTATGGGAGTCGTGATGATCGTAATTGGAAATTATCTACCAAAAACACACCGAAATTATATAATCGGTATTCGACTACCGTGGACCTTGGAGAATGATGGAAACTGGAGAAAAACACATCGCCTAGCTGGAAAAATTTGGGTATTAGGAGGATTGTTATTGTTTCTAAATTCCTTTGTGCAACTATATGTTTACTGGGTATTCTTCTTGACCCTTTTCTTTGTAGTGATAATTCCTAGTGTCTATTCTTATCAATTATCAAAATTAGAATCTTGAAACAGGTATTTGAGTCATTAGTTAGAGAAGTTGGTCTGATAAGTCTATTTCCCCAACGTATGGTTTGAAAAATCACCCTCTTTTGTTTATAATGTAAGAATGATTTTATGAAAGGGAGTGAAAATAAATGAAATTTTACTCATATGACTATGTACTTAGCCAAATCAGTCAGCAAAATGGAATGATGATTGGATTTGGGATTGTGCTCCTAGCTATCACAGGATTTTTTGCTTTTAAAGCCTATCGAGATAAAAAGGGGACTAAGTTTCGGGAATTGGTCATGATTTTGGCCTTGACCTTGGTGGCCATGCTTTTGGTGACAATCTCAAAATACCAGACCAATCAAGCCTCTAACAACCAATTTCAAACTTCACTTCATTTCATAGAGGTTGTTTCCAAAGACTTGGGAGTGGATAAATCAGAAGTTTATGTCAATACTTCTGCAGCCACTGATGGAGCACTTATCAAGGTAGGTTCAAATTTCTATCGTGCCATGAACGGGAGCCAACCAGACAAGTATCTTTTAGAGAAATTAGAATTGCATCAAACAGACGCTATTGAATTGGTGGAGGTAAACAAATGACACTCAATTATATGGAAATTTTAATCAAACTGGCCTTGGGTCTTTTCTCGCTTATTTTTGTTATCAATGTGACAGGAAAGGGAAATCTGGCGCCTAACTCTGCGACAGACCAAATTCAGAACTATGTTCTCGGTGGTATTATCGGTGGGGTGATTTACAATAGTTCTATTAGCATTCTCCAGTACGCAGTGATTTTGATGATGTGGACGATTTTGGTTTTGACCCTCAAGTGGCTTAGTAACAATGTTCATTTTGTCAAACGCTTGATTGATGGTAAGCCAACTCTCCTCATCAAAAATGGTCAGATTGACCCAGAAGCCTGTCGTTCAGTTGGTTTGTCTGCAGCGGAAGTAGCCCTCAAGCTTCGTAGCCAAGGGATTTTCCAGATGAAGCAGGTCAAACGCGCTGTGCAGGAGCAAAATGGCCAACTCATCGTGGTCCAAATGGGAGATGAAAATCCTAAGTATCCAGTTGTGACTGACGGTGTGATCCAAGTAGATGTTTTGGAGTCGATTGGTCGTAGCGAAGAGTGGCTGCTTGATAACCTCAACAAGCAAGGACATGACAATGTAGCTAATATCTTTATCGCTGAGTATGACAAGGGTGCCGTTACAGTCGTAACCTATGAATAAGAAAAACCTGGGGTCTTGGCCTCAGGTTTCTATTTGCAATCAGAAAGGGATGTTATGTCCATTATTCAAAAACTTTGGTGGTTTTTCAAGTTAGAAAAACGCCGTTATTTAGTCGGGATTGTGGCTCTGGTCTTGGTTTCCGTCCTCAACCTCATTCCCCCCATGGTTATGGGGAGGGTCATTGATGCCATCACATCGGGGCAATTAACCCAGCAGGACCTCCTTCTTGCCCTATTTTACTTGCTTCTTGCAGCCTTTGGGATGTACTATCTGCGCTATGTTTGGCGTATGTATATCCTCGGTACTTCCTACCGTTTGGGACAGATTATGCGCTCTCGCTTATTTGAGCATTTCACAAAAATGTCTCCAGCCTTTTATCAAACCTATAGGACGGGGGACCTGATGGCACACGCAACCAACGATATCAATGCCTTAACGCGTCTGGCAGGGGGAGGGGTTATGTCAGCGGTTGATGCCTCAATCACAGCTTTAGTGACCTTGTTGACCATGCTCTTTAGCATTTCATGGCAGATGACCTTGGTTGCCATTCTTCCCCTGCCTTTCATGGCTTATGCGACCAGTCGTCTAGGGAGAAAGACCCACAAGGCTTTTGGCGAATCACAGGCTGCCTTTTCTGAACTCAATAACAAGGTGCAGGAGTCTGTATCAGGTATCAAAGTGACCAAGTCTTTCGGTTACCAGGCGGACGAGCTCAAGTCCTTTCAGACAGTCAATGAATTGACCTTCCAAAAGAACCTGCAAACCATGAAATACGATAGTCTCTTTGACCCTATGGTTCTCTTATTTGTTGGTTCCTCCTATGTTTTAACGCTCTTGGTAGGCTCCTTGATGGTTCAGAAAGGGCAAATTACGGTTGGTAATTTGGTCACTTTTATCAGTTATTTGGATATGCTGGTTTGGCCTCTTATGGCCATCGGCTTCCTCTTTAATATTACTCAGCGAGGGAAAGTTTCCTACCAGCGGATTGAGGAACTTTTGTCTCAGGAACCACCAGTACAAGACCCTGAGTTTCCTCTAGACAGTATTGAAAATGGGCGCTTGCAGTATGCCATTGATAGTTTTGCATTTGAAAATGAGGAAACACTGACAAATGTTCACTTTAGTTTGGAAAAAGGGCAAACATTGGGATTAGTTGGTCAGACAGGCTCTGGGAAAACGTCCTTGATTAAACTCCTCTTGCGTGAATACGATGTGGATAAGGGAGCCATTTATCTAAACGGTCACGATATTCGTGACTACCGTTTGACAGACCTTCGTAGTCTCATGGGCTACGTCCCTCAGGACCAGTTCCTCTTTGCGACTTCGATCTTAGACAATATCCGTTTTGGGAATCCTGATTTACCCCTTTCAGCGGTCGAGGAAGCGACTAAGCTAGCTCAAGTTTACCAAGATATTAGAGCTATGCCTCAAGGATTTGATACCTTGATTGGTGAAAAAGGGGTCAGTCTTTCTGGAGGTCAAAAGCAGCGTCTGGCCATGAGTCGGGCTATGATTTTAGCCCCAGATATCTTGATTTTGGATGATTCTTTGTCGGCCGTGGATGCCAAGACGGAGTATGCGATTATCGACAACCTCAAGGAGACGCGAAAAGACAAGACAACCATCATCACAGCCCATCGCCTCAGTGCAGTTGTCCATGCAGATTTGATTTTGGTTCTGCAAAATGGTCAAATTATCGAACGAGGCAGGCACGAAGACCTGCTAGCTATGGATGGCTGGTATGCCCAAACCTACCAGTCTCAGCAGCTGGAAATGAAGGGAGAAGAAGATGCAGAATAAACAAGAACAATGGGCTGTATTGAAGCGCTTGATGTCTTATCTCAAGCCTTATGGACTCCTTACCTTTTTGGCACTCAGTTTTCTACTAGCGACGACGGTCATTAAAAGTGCCATTCCCCTTGTGGCTTCCCACTTTATTGACCAGTATCTCAGCAATCTCAACCAACTCGCTGTGACCGTTTTGCTGGTCTACTATGGTCTTTATATCCTACAAACTCTGGTCCAGTATGTCGGCAATCTTCTCTTTGCACGGGTGTCCTACAGTATTGTTAGGGATATTCGTCGGGATGCCTTTGCCAATATGGAAAAACTGGGCATGTCTTACTTTGACAAGACGCCAGCAGGCTCGATCGTCTCTCGTTTGACAAATGACACCGAGACTATCAGCGATATGTTTTCAGGGATTTTATCTAGCTTTATCTCAGCAGTTTTCATCTTTCTGACAACTCTTTATACCATGTTGGTGTTGGATTTTCGTTTGACAGCATTAGTCTTGCTCTTTCTCCCCTTGATTTTCCTTTTGGTCAATCTCTATCGGAAAAAATCAGTGAAAATCATTGAGAAAACTAGAAGTCTCTTGTCAGATATCAATAGTAAGCTGGCTGAAAACATTGAGGGAATCAGAATAATCCAGGCCTTTAATCAAGAGAAGCGCCTACAGGTAGAATTTGATGAGATCAACCGAGAACACTTGGTCTATGCCAACCGTTCTGTAGCCTTGGATGCCCTCTTTTTGCGCCCTGCCATGAGTTTGCTGAAACTTTTAGGTTATGCTGTCTTGATGTCCTATTTTGGCTATCGTGGACTTTCTATCGGGATAACAGCAGGAACCATGTATGCCTTTATCCAGTATATCAATCGTCTCTTTGACCCCTTGATTGAGGTGACGCAAAACTTTTCAACCCTTCAAACTTCTATGGTTTCTGCAGGTCGTGTCTTTGCCCTGATAGACGAGAGAACCTATGAACCTCTTCAGAAAGATGGGCAGTCTAAAGTCAAAGAAGGCAATATCCGTTTTGACCATGTATGTTTTTCGTATGACGGTAAACATCCGATTCTGGATGATATTTCCTTTTCGGTTAACAAGGGTGAAACCATTGCTTTTGTGGGTCATACAGGTTCTGGGAAATCGTCTATTATCAATGTCCTTATGCGCTTTTATGAATTCCAGTCAGGGCGAGTTCTCTTGGATGGTGTGGATATTAGAGACTACAGTCAGGAAGAGCTAAGGAAAAATATCGGGCTAGTTTTGCAGGATCCCTTCCTCTATCATGGAACCATTAAGTCCAATATCGCCATGTACCAAGACATTAGTGATGAGCAGGTCCAGGCTGCAGCAGCCTTCGTGGATGCAGATTCCTTTATTCAAGAACTTCCTCAGGGATATGACGCCCCTGTTTCTGAGCGTGGCTCCAGTTTTTCAACAGGTCAGCGTCAGCTTCTTGCCTTTGCCAGAACAGTCGCCAGTCAGCCTAAAATCTTGATTTTGGATGAAGCGACAGCTAATATTGACTCTGAAACAGAAAGTCTGGTTCAAGTTTCTCTGGCTAAGATGAGACTGGGACGGACAACCATTGCTATCGCCCATCGTCTTTCTACCATCCAAGACGCCAACTGTATCTATGTTTTGGACAAGGGGCGCATTATCGAGAGCGGAACCCATGAGGAACTTTTGGCCTTGGGAGGAACCTATCACAAGATGTATAGCTTGCAGGCAGGAGCTATGTCTTAATATTCTTTGAAAATCTCTTAAAACCAGGTCAGCTTTATCTGCAACCTAAAAGCTGTACTTTGATTTTCATTGAGTGTAAGAAGGAAATCCTTCAAATTACAGATTTCTTTCACCGCCTTTTCCATTTTGTGGTATAATGAAAAATGTTGACAAATAGTATAATAAAAACAAAGGAGAAACAGCATGCTGAAATGGGAAGACTTGCCCGTGGAAATGAAATCAAGCGAGGTTGAGTCTTACTACCAGCTTGTCTCTAAAAGGAAGGGTTCGCTGATTTTCAAGCGTTGTTTGGACTGGGTTTTAGCCTTGGTTGTACTGGTTCTGACCTCTCCCATCTTTCTCATTTTGAGCATTTGGATCAAGTTGGATAGCAAGGGGCCAGTGATTTACAAGCAAGAGCGCGTGACCCAGTACAATCGACCTTTCAAGATTTGGAAGTTCCGTACCATGGTGACGGATGCAGACAAAAAAGGAAGTTTGGTGACTTCTGCTAACGATAGCCGCATTACCAAGGTTGGCAATTTCATCCGCCGTGTGCGTTTGGACGAACTGCCTCAGCTGGTCAATGTCCTTAAAGGCGAAATGTCCTTTGTCGGTACACGACCTGAAGTGCCACGCTACACAGAGCAGTATAGCCCTGAAATGATGGCGACCTTGCTTTTGCCAGCAGGGATTACCTCTCCAGCCAGCATCAACTACAAGGATGAGGACACTATCATCAGTCAAATGACGGAGAAAGGTCTGTCGGTTGACCAAGCCTATGTCGAACACGTCCTTCCTGAAAAGATGCGCTATAACCTTTCTTATCTCCGAGAATTTAGTTTCCTTGGAGACATCAAAATCATGTTTCAAACCGTGTTTGAAGTGCTAAAATAAAGTAGTCATGAGAAAATGAGTACAGATAAAAGGAGCAAATCAATGCCAAATTACAATATTCCATTTTCACCACCCGATATTACAGAAGCAGAAATTGCTGAAGTAGCGGATACCCTGCGTTCTGGTTGGATTACAACAGGTCCAAAGACAAAAGAACTAGAGCGTCGCTTGTCTCAATATACACAGACACCTAAGACTGTCTGCCTCAACTCTGCGACAGCCGCTCTTGAGTTGATTTTGCGCGTCTTGGAAGTGAGACCTGGTGATGAAGTCATCGTTCCAGCCATGACCTATACAGCTTCATGTAGTGTTATCACTCACGTAGGAGCAACACCTGTCATGGTGGATATCCAAGCAGATACGTTTGAGATGGATTATGACTTGCTGGAGCAAGCTATCACTGAAAAGACTAAGGTGATTATTCCTGTTGAGCTTGCGGGGATTGTTTGCGACTATGATCGTTTGTTCCAAGTTGTGGAGAAAAAACGTGACCTCTTTACTGCTGCAAGCAAGTGGCAAAAAGCCTTTAACCGTATTGTGATTGTTTCTGATAGTGCTCATGCTTTGGGATCTACTTATAAAGGGCAACCAGCTGGTTCTATCGCGGACTTTACTTCCTTCTCATTCCACGCAGTTAAGAACTTTACGACTGCTGAAGGTGGAAGTGCGACTTGGAAGTCTAATCCAGCGATTGACGACGAAGAGATGTACAAGGAATTTCAAATCCTTTCCCTTCATGGTCAAACTAAGGATGCCCTTGCTAAGATGCAATTAGGTTCATGGGAGTACGATATCGTCACACCAGCCTACAAGTGCAATATGACTGATATCATGGCTTCCCTTGGTTTGGTACAATTGGACCGTTACGCTGGTTTGCTACAACGTCGTAAGGACATCGTGGACCGCTATGATCGTGGTTTTGCAGGTTCTCGCATCCATCCATTGGCACATAAGACTGATACTGTCGAATCTTCACGTCACCTCTACATCACCCATGTAGACGGAGCAAGTTTAGAAGAACGTAACCTCATCATCCAAGAATTGGCCAAAGCAGGAATCGCAAGTAACGTACACTACAAACCGCTTCCGCTCTTGACAGCTTATAAGAATCTTGGCTTTGATATGGCGAATTATCCTAAGGCCTATGCCTTCTTTGAAAATGAAATTACGCTCCCTCTTCACACTAAATTAAGTGATGAAGAAGTGGACTATATCATTGAGACTTTCAAAACAGTTTCTGAAAAAGTGCTAACTTTATCAAAAAAATCGTAAAAAAGTCTTGACAAAGAAAAAACAAAGTATTAAAATAAGTTCAACAAATCAGAAAAGTAACTATTTTTGATCTTCAGGGAGCCTGTGGTGATTGTGAACAGGTGGTTGGAAGTAGTGAAAGTGGGCTGATTTTAAAAATGAATTTGAAACAATGAAAATTCGGTGCGCACACCTTACAGTGCAACTTGTTGTTAGACAAGGTAGAGATGTAAAGGGGAATAGTCCCTTTATAATTGAGGTGGCACCGCGTTACTAACGCCCTCACACAGAATCCAATCTGTGTGAGGGCTTTTTCATATCTTGAAATTAATACTGAAAGAGGAAAAATTTTATGACAACTAAAGGTTATTTTGGACAATTTGGTGGTAGTTTTGTACCGGAGCCGATTCAGGCTTTGTTGGATGAGTTAGAAGTGACTTTTGACAAGTACAAGGATGATCCAGAATTTTTGGCAGAGTTTCGCCATTACTTAAAAGACTATTCAGGCCGTGAAACACCGCTTTATTTTGCGGAAAGTTTGACAGATCACTTAGGTGGCGCTAAGATTTATCTCAAGCGCGAAGACCTTAACCACCTGGGTTCTCACAAGCTCAACAACGTTTTAGGACAAATCCTTCTTGCCAAACGTATGGGCAAAAAACGTGTTATCGCTGAAACAGGAGCTGGTCAACACGGTGTTGCGACAGCAGCGGCTGCAGCCAAGTTTGGTATGGCCTGTGATGTCTACATGGGGGCAGAAGATGTGGAGCGTCAACGTCTCAATGTCTTCCGTATGGAGATGATGGGAGCAACTGTTCATGCAGTTGAAACAGGGACACGAACTCTTAAGGATGCGGTTGATGCAGCCTTTGGAGCATGGATGAATGACCTTGAAGCCTTCTATGTTTTGGGATCTGCTGTAGGCCCTCATCCTTATCCTACCATTGTTCATGAGTTCCAAAAGGTCATCAGTGAAGAATCTCGCCGTCAAATTTTAGAAAAAGAAGGTCGTTTACCAGATTACGTTATTGCCTGTGTAGGTGGTGGTTCCAATGCCATTGGTGCTTTTTCACAGTATGTGGCTGATGAAGAAGTTAAATTGGTTGGGGTTGAAGCTGCTGGTCACGGACTTGACACAGACAAGCACGCAGCTACTATGACAAAAGGTAGTATCGGAATTGTCGACGGTATGAAGACTTATGCAGTCTTTAAGGAAGATGGAGAGCTGGCTCCAGTATACTCTATCTCAGCTGGATTGGACTATCCAGGGGTTGGCCCAGAACACGCCTACTTCAAAGATTCAGGTCGCGTGGAATATGTGGCAGCGACGGATGAAGAAGCTGTTCAGGCTCTCCTCCTTCTCAGCAAGACTGAAGGAATTATCCCAGCGATTGAAAGCTCACACGCTATCGCAGAAGCAGTTAAACGTGCACCGAAACTAAGTAAAGATGACATTATCATCATCAATGTCTCTGGTCGTGGAGACAAGGACGTAGCTGCGATTGCAGACTACCTTGAAGCTAAAAAGTAATAGATGGAAAAATTACAGTCTTTTCTCTCACAGAGAGCTTGTGGTTGCTGGAAACAAGCAGAGAAAGCTGTAAGGTTGGGTCCATCTGAAACGAGAGAAGAAAACATAATTCTCAAGGGAGTGCCCTTTATCGCACAGCCTGTTACAGTAGGTATCTGAGACAGGAATGAGAGATAGGAGAAATCCTATAATTGAGGTGGCACCGCGAATTTCGTCCTCACGCAAGTTGTTTTGCGTGGGGATTTTTCATACAGTTGCCACGGACTAGAAGTAGAACTGAAAGGGAAATTACAATGGAACGAATCATTCATGGAGATGTCTTATCACCAATCTTGGCTTATATGCGCCTAAAGGGGCAACACAAGGTTATCTTAGAGAGTATTCCGAGAGACAAGGAAACAGCTCGTTTTTCTATCCTAGCCTATAATCCAGTTTTTGAGATTAAGTTTGAAAATGGAGTTCTTTATCAAAATGGTCAAGTGATTGATCGGGATCCCTTGGATTTCCTTTATGAAGTGACTCATAAGAGCCAGCACCATTCAGACCTACCTTTTGGTGGGGGAGCCATTGGTTTTGTTGGTTACGATATGATTTCGCTTTATGAAGAAATTGGTCAAATTCCTGAAGATACAATTGGAACGCCAGACATGCATTTCTTTGTCTATGAGAGTTACATGGTCTTTGACCACAAGAAGGAAAAAATCCATGTCATCGAGGATGCTCTTTATAGTGAGCGTAGCCAAGAAGACTTGGAAGAAGCCTTGAACCAAGTGCTTGAGGAATTACGCATTCCTGCTCCAAATGAATTTGAAGACTTGGATCTATCTCTGTTAGACTTCAAACCCCATATCGCTCCTCAGAAGTTTGAGGAAATGGTGGAAACGGCTCGTGACTTGATACGTAATGGCGATATGTTCCAATGTGTACTTAGTCAACGCTTCTCAGCAGAAGTGACTGGAAATCCATTTGACTTCTACAGAAATCTCCGCGTGACTAATCCTTCTAATTACCTTTATTTCTATGATTTTGGGGATTATCAAATCATCGGAGCTAGTCCAGAAAGTTTGGTTTCTGTCAAAAATGGCATCGTGACAACCAATCCGATTGCAGGTACGCGACCAAGAGGAGCTACGGATGAAGAAGACAAGGCTTTGGCGACAGACCTGCTTTCGGATGAGAAGGAAACAGCAGAGCATCGAATGTTAGTAGACTTGGGTCGTAATGATATTGGCCGCATCTCTGAAACGGCCAGTGTCCAAGTCACTAAGTATATGGAAGTGGAGCTCTTCCGTTATGTTATGCATTTGACCAGTGTGGTCAAGGGGCGTTTGCTTCCAGAACTCACTGCCATGGATGCCTTGAAATCAACACTTCCTGCTGGAACCGTTTCTGGAGCACCAAAGATTCGAGCGATGAGACGCATCTATGAACTGGAAACAGAAAAACGTGGCGTATACGCAGGAGCAATCGGCTACTTGTCTGCGACGGGTGATATGGATTTCGCCATTGCCATCCGAACCATGATTCTCAAAAATCAAACAGCTTATGTGCAGGCTGGGGCAGGGATTGTCTACGACTCCATCGCCCAAAACGAATACCAAGAAACCATTAACAAAGCAAAATCTATGACTAGAATTGGAGAACTAAGACCATGATTTTATTGATTGACAACTATGATTCTTTTACCTATAACTTGGCCCAATACATTGGGAATTTTGCAGAAGTACAGGTCTTGAGAAATGATGATCCCAAGCTGTATGAAGAAGCTGAAAAAGCAGATGGTCTGGTCTTTTCTCCTGGTCCTGGTTGGCCAGTTGATGCTGGAAAGATGGAAGACATGATTCGTGACTTTGCAGGCAAGAAACCGATTCTAGGGATTTGTTTAGGTCACCAAGCCATTGCAGAAGTCTTTGGTGGTAAGCTAGGTTTGGCTCCAAAAGTCATGCATGGGAAACAGAGCAACATCAGCTTTGAAGCGCCATCTGTTTTGTATCAAGGCATTGAGGATGGTCGAGCGGTCATGCGTTACCACAGTATTTTGATTGAAGAAATGCCAGAAGACTTTGAAGTGACAGCTCGTTCGACTGATGACCAAGCCATTATGGGAATTCAACACAAAACCCGTCCAATATATGGCTTTCAGTACCATCCAGAAAGTATCGGAACGCCAGATGGCTTGTCTTCTATTCGGAATTTTATCGAAAAGGTTGTAAAGTGAGGAAACTAGGATGAAAGAGATTATTGAAAAACTAGCAAAATTTGAAAATCTATCAGGTGTAGAAATGACGGATGTTATCGAGCGTATCGTTACTGGGCGTGTAACTGAGGCGCAGATTGCTTCTCTCCTTTTGGCTCTTAAGATGAAGGGGGAAACACCTGAAGAACGCACAGCCATTGCCCAAGTCATGAGAGGGCATGCCCAACATATTCCAACTGAGATTCATGATGCCATGGACAACTGTGGTACAGGTGGGGACAAGTCTTTCAGCTTTAACATCTCCACAACTTCAGCCTTTGTTTTGGCTGGTGGTGGTGTTCACATGGCCAAGCATGGTAACCGCTCGATTTCTTCTAAATCTGGTTCTGCAGATGTCCTCGAAGCTTTGGGCATTAATCTAGACCTCAAGCCAGCTGAACTAGGTAAGGTCTTTGATAAAACTGGCATCGTCTTTCTCTTTGCTAAAAATATGCACCCAGCTATGAAGTACATCATGCCAGCTCGTTTGGAACTAGGAATTCCAACGATCATGAACTTGACTGGTCCACTGATTCACCCAATGGCTTTGGAAACACAGCTTCTTGGAATTAGTCGTCCAGAACTTCTAGAAAGTACAGCTCAGGTTTTGAAAAACATGGGGCGCAAACGTGCTATCGTAGTTGCTGGACCAGAAGGCTTGGATGAAGCTGGTTTGAATGGAACAACCAAGATTGCTCTCCTTGAAAATGGTGAAATCACCTTGTCAAGCTTTAGTCCAGAGGATTTGGGGATGGAGCGCTACGCTATCGAAGATATCCGTGGTGGCAATGCTCAGGAAAATGCAGAAATTTTGCTCAGCGTTCTTAAAAACGAACCAAGTCCATTCTTGGAAACTACAGTTTTAAATGCTGGTCTTGGTTTCTATGCTAATGGTAAGGTTGATAGCATTAAGGAAGGAGTTGCCTTGGCCCGTCAAGTGATTGCTAGTGGCAAGGCCCTTGAAAAACTCAGACTGTTACAGGAGTACCAAAAATGAGTCAGGAATTTTTAGCACGAATTTTGAAGCAGAAGGCGCGTGAGGTTGAGCAGATGGAGCTGGAGGAAATCCAGCCCCTGCGCCAGACCTATCGCTTGGCTGACTATCTAAAACAACACCAAGACCGTTTACAGGTAATCGCTGAGGTCAAGAAAGCTAGCCCTAGTTTGGGAGATATCAATCTCGATGTGGATATTGTGCAACAGGTCCAGACTTATGAAGCGAATGGCGCAGTAATGATTTCAGTTTTGACAGATGAAGTTTTTTTTAAAGGTCATTTGGATTATCTACGGGAGATTTCCAGTCAGGTGCAGATTCCGACGCTCAACAAGGACTTTATCATCGATGAAAAACAAATCATCCGTGCTCGCAATGCAGGTGCAACAGTTATCTTGCTCATTGTGGCAGCCTTGTCCGAAGAACGCCTCAAGGAACTTTATGACTATGCGACAGAGCTTGGTCTGGAAGTCTTGGTGGAAACTCACAATCTAGCTGAACTAGAATTGGCTCACAGACTTGGTGCCCAGATTATCGGAGTCAATAACCGCAACTTGACCACCTTTGAAGTTGACTTGCAGACCAGTGTAGACTTGTCCCAGCACTTTAAGAAAGGACGCTATTACATTTCTGAATCTGCTATTTTCACAGGGCAGGATGCGGAACGAGTAGCGCCATACTTTAACGGAATTTTAGTAGGGACAGCTCTCATGCAGGCAGAAGATGTGGCCCAGAGAATCAAGGAGTTGCAGATTGACAAAGGTTAAAATTTGTGGACTATCGACCAAAGAAGCGGTGGAAACAGCCGTATCAGCAGGAGCAGACTACATCGGTTTTGTCTTTGCACCTAGTAAAAGACAGGTGACCTTGGATCAGGCTGTTGAGCTGGCAACGCTTATTCCTGCAGATGTCAAAAAGGTTGGTGTATTTGTTTCACCAAGTCGGGCAGAACTGCTAGAAGCGATTGACAAAGTTGGCTTGAACTTGGTTCAAGTTCATGGTCAGGTGGCAGATGATTTATTTGATAATTTGCCTTGTGCCAGCATTCAGGCTGTGCAGGTGGATGGAGATGGTCATGTACCCGATTCTCAGGCAGACTATCTACTCTTTGATGCCCCTGTGGCTGGGAGTGGCCAGACCTTTGACTGGGCTCAACTGGATACGACTGGACTAACTCAGCCTTTCTTTATCGCAGGTGGGCTTAAGGAAGACAATGTAGTAAAAGCAATTCAACACTTTACTCCCTATGCAGTAGATGTATCAAGCGGAGTGGAGACAGATGGACAGAAAGATCATGAAAAGATTAGAAGATTTATAGAGAGGGTAAAGAATGGCATATCAAGAACCAAATAAAGATGGATTTTACGGAAAATTCGGTGGACGTTTCGTCCCAGAAACATTGATGACAGCAGTTTTAGAGTTGGAGAAGGCCTACCGTGAAAGTCAGGCAGACCCAAGTTTCCAAGAGGAATTAAACCAACTTTTGCGCCAGTATGTGGGGCGTGAAACTCCTCTTTACTACGCAAAAAACTTGACCCAGCATATCAGCGGAGCCAAGATTTATCTCAAACGGGAAGACCTCAACCATACAGGGGCCCACAAGATTAACAATGCCTTAGGACAAGTTTTGCTTGCCAAACGCATGGGCAAAAAGAAAATTATCGCTGAAACAGGTGCAGGTCAGCACGGTGTGGCAACTGCAACAGCTGCAGCCCTCTTTAACATGGAATGTACTATCTACATGGGTGAGGAGGATGTCAAACGCCAAGCCCTCAATGTGTTCCGTATGGAGCTTTTGGGAGCCAAGGTTGAGGCAGTGACAGATGGTTCGCGCGTGCTCAAGGATGCAGTCAATGCAGCCCTTCGTTCATGGGTGGCTAATATCGATGATACCCACTATATCCTTGGTTCTGCCTTGGGGCCTCATCCTTTCCCAGAAATTGTTCGTGACTTCCAAAGTGTCATCGGTAGAGAAGCTAAACAGCAGTACCGTGACTTGACAGGTCAAGATTTGCCAGATGCTCTAGTAGCCTGTGTTGGTGGTGGTTCTAATGCCATCGGGCTCTTTCATCCATTTGTAGAAGATGAGTCTGTAGCTATGTATGGGGCTGAAGCGGCTGGACTTGGTGTGGATACGGAGCACCACGCAGCTACCTTGACCAAGGGTCGTCCGGGTGTCCTTCACGGTTCCCTCATGGATGTGCTCCAAGATGCCCATGGTCAAATTCTTGAAGCCTTCTCTATCTCAGCAGGTTTGGACTATCCTGGTATCGGTCCAGAACATTCTCACTACCACGATATTAAACGTGCCAGCTATGTCCCTGTGACAGACGAAGAAGCCTTGGAAGGATTCCAGCTCTTGTCTCGTGTGGAAGGGATTATCCCAGCCTTGGAATCTAGCCATGCTATCGCTTTTGCAGTGAAATTGGCCAAAGAACTCGGTCCAGACAAATCTATGATAGTCTGCCTATCGGGTCGTGGTGACAAGGATGTGGTTCAAGTCAAAGACCGCTTGGAAGCAGATGCAGCAAAGAAGGGAGAAGCTCATGCCTAAGACACTAACAGAAAAATTAAACGCTATTAAAGCAGCTGGAAAAGGAATTTTCGTTCCTTATATCATGGCTGGTGACCACGAAAAAGGTTTGGATGGACTCGGAGAAACAATCCACTTTTTAGAAGATTTGGGTGTCTCTGCAATTGAAGTGGGCATTCCCTTTTCAGATCCTGTCGCAGATGGACCTGTGATCGAAGAAGCAGGTCTGCGCAGTCTAGCCCACGGGACCTCTACCCAGGCTTTGGTTGAAACCTTGAAAACAATTGAAACAGAGGTTCCGCTGGTCATCATGACCTACTTCAACCCCCTCTTTCAGTACGGTGTTGAGAACTTTGTCAAAGATTTGGCAGATACAGGGGTTAAGGGCTTGATTATTCCAGACTTGCCTCATGAGCATGCCAACTTTGTAGAACCATTTTTGGCAGATACAGATATCGCCTTGATTCCCCTAGTTAGTTTGACGACAGGGATTGAGCGCCAGAAAGAATTAATTAAAGGGGCAGAAGGATTTGTCTATGCGGTTGCCATCAATGGGGTGACAGGGAAATCTGGCAATTACCGCGCAGACTTGGACAAGCACTTGGCACAATTGCATCAAGTGGCCGATATCCCAGTCTTGACAGGTTTTGGCGTATCTAGTCAAGCCGATGTAGAACGCTTCAATGCAGTGTCAGATGGCGTTATCGTCGGTTCAAAAATCGTAAAAGCTCTCCACCAAGGAGAGCCGATTCAGGACTTTATCAAACAAGCAGTAGCTTACCAAAAATAATCACACAAGTAGCGAGTAAGAGGAAAGGCACGAAAGGAAGTCTTTCCTTTTCCTTTTGCAGGAGAAAGGCTAGAATCCCTGTCGCTGAAGCAAACTGAATTAAGATCAGTAGTTCAGTCGTACTAAAGATGAGAGCGCAAGAAGCTAGAAAGAGAAAATCCCCTGCGCCCATGCGGATATCGATAAAATGAGCTAAAATTCCAAGAGCAAGGAAGAAGACCATGACTAGATTCCAGCCAGAGGAAGCCATGAGGATTAGGTGGAAAGTCATCCAGACCAGTAAGGGATATTCCTGATGGCGAAAGTCGTAGATGCCCAGGGTCAAACCCGCAGTGATTAGGATGACTTGACTCAAGGAAAGTAATTCCCAAGACCAAGCCAGAAAGATGAGCCCTAAGCCTAGTTCCAAAAGGGCATACCAGACTGGATAAGGAGCCTTGCAGTAGAGACAGCGAAAGCGATTGAAGACCTGCGAGAGAATCGGAATCAAATCTAAGGGACGCAAGCGAGTCTGACAGGAATCGCAGTGACTGGCTGGGCTGATAATGGATTGCTCTGGAAAACGGTCAATGACCAAACCAAGAAAGGAAGCGAGAATGCTCCCGACAAGAAAAAAATAAAAATCAATCATACTTATCTATTCGTAAAAAATGGGAGAAGTAGTATAATGGAGAAATATAGATAAGATGGTGAGGCAAAGATGATAATTCGTTTTGAAGAAAAGGTGAGTACAGAAAACGCTCAGCTCGTATGCAAATGGTCCAATTCTCTTGGCAAATCCTTTCAAGAACAATGGATGGGAACAATGATTCCTTTTCCCTTGACAATTCAAGTCTTGCAAGATTTGGAAGGAATCTTTTCAATCTTTGAAGGACAAGAGTTTGTGGGGCTTATCCAGAAAATCAGACTAGAAGAGAGAAATCTACATATCGGACGCTTTTTGATCAACCCCCAGAAACAGGGGCAGGGACTAGGTAGCCAGACTTTAAGGAAATTTGTTAGTTTGGCCTTTGAAAATGAAGACATAGATAGTATTTCTTTAAATGTATTCGAAGTAAATCAAGCAGCCAAGCACCTTTACCAAAAAGAAGGATTTGAAATCGTTCAAATAGTTGAAGAACCTGTACGAAAATACATTATGAAAAAGGGGAGATAGAAAGTAAAAATCCTTGAAATCAATCTTAACTGCGATGATGAACCTGAATCAGCCCCTCAAAAGAGACTGTATATGAATGAACGTTACCAGTGTTTAAAAACTAAAGAATATCAGGCACTTTTATCTTCCAATGGTAGACAAATTTTCGCTAAACGTAAGATTGATATGAAATCTGTCTTTGGGCAGATAAAGGTTTGCTTGGTTATAAGAGATGTTATCTGAGAGGTAAGCGCCAAGTGAGAATTGACATGGGATTCGTACTCATGGTCAACAACCTGCTGAAATATAATAAGAGAAAGAGGCGAAATTAAAAAGCTAGAGTTTGTACTGACCCCAAAAAGTTAGACAATTAATTTATCCGAAGGATTTAGTTCTGTATTGCACAGGACTGAGTCCTTTTAGTTTTACCTTAATTCGTTTATTGTTGTAGTAATCAATATAGTCTACAATAGCTTGTTCCAATTGCTTAAGCGACTGAAACGACTTCTCATAACCGTAAAACATTTCCGATTTCAGAATGCCAAAGAAGGACTCCATCATACCATTGTCTGGGCTGTTACCCTTACGTGACA
>NZ_RJOB01000013.1 GCF_003943935.1 Streptococcus mitis
TGTGAAGAAACCAACTAAACAAACAGTTAAGTTTGAAGGAGCAGGCGATAAGACTCCAGGAGACAATGTCCAAGATGACTTTACGTTTACTGGTAAAGAAAACAAAGCTTCTGGAACTACAACATGGAATAAGAAGAGCCATACTTACGGTAAGGTATCTGTACCAGTAATTCCAGGTTACTACGCTGATAAGACAGAAGCCGGTGGTAAGACAGTTACTCCAGAAAATCCTGAAGCAACAGATACAGTTACTTACAAACCGCTTGGTAGCTTGGTTCCGAAATCTGATGATCCGAAATTCCCATCAACACCAGATGTGAAATATCCAAATGATCCAACAGATCCAAGCAAACCAGGTAAACCAGTTGTACCAGACGTACCAGGCTACAAACCATACTTGCCAGATCCAAAAGATCCAAGCAAACCAGGTCAACCTGTTACTCCAGGTCAGGAAATTCCAAACCTTCCAACAAACCCAGGTGACGACACCCCAATCATCTACGTTCCAATTGTACCAGTAACTCCAGAGAAACCAGTAACTCCAGAGAAACCAGTGACTCCAGAGAAACCAGTAACTCCAGAGAAACCAGTAACTCCAGAGAAACCAGTGATTCCAGAGAAACCAGTAACTCCAGAGAAACCAGTTACTCCAGAGAAACCAGCGACTCCAGAGAAACCAGTGACTCCAGAGAAAGCAACCTCTGCTAAAGAACATACTCCTCAATTGCCAAATACTGGTACGGATTCAAATGCAGTTATGACTGGACTTGGAATTGTCGGTATGTTTGCATCACTTTTGGGTCTAGCTCAAAAGAAAAGAGAAGATTAAGATCTTTTAAATTTTGAAAGGAAGACCTAATCTATTTCAGTAGAGCAAATTCTCAAAAATTAAAGATAAGTACTAGGAACAATAACGTTTTAAGTATAGATATTCTTTATTTGAATTTTTAGAGTTAGTATGTAATAAAGGTGAACAAGACAGAATTCTGATTTTCAGAAAATCTGTTTTGTTCGCTTTTTTTATTTCAACTATTATGCTTTACAAACTAGTGTAGAGGTAGTATACTATAGATGAAGCTACTAGTAGGTATTACAAAATAGATTGGAAGGGAGAAGTAATGAAAGAAACTCAACTGTTAAAAGGTGTTCTTGAAGGTTGTGTCTTGGATATGATAGGTCAAAAAGAGCGATATGGTTATGAGTTGGTTCAGACTTTGCGAGAGGCTGGATTTGATACTATCGTTCCAGGAACTATTTATCCTTTGTTGCAAAAGTTAGAAAAAAAACAATGGGTAAGAGGTGACATGCGACCATCGCCAGATGGTCCAGATCGAAAGTATTTTTCTTTAACCAAAGAAGGAGAAGAGCGAGTCTCGGTCTTTTGGCAACAATGGGACGATTTGAGTCAAAAAGTTGAAGGGATTAAGAATGGGGGTAAACCATGAAAAAAATGAAGTATTACGAAGAAACAAGCGCTTTGTTGCATGAGTTTTCTGAGGAGAATCAGCAGTATTTTGAGGAGCTGTGGGATAGTTTTAATCTTGCTGAATTTCTCTATGATGAGGACTATCTCAGAGAGCAGATTTATTTGATTATGCTTGATTTCTCAGAAGCAGAACGTGATGGCATGAGTGCAGAGGACTATTTAGGTAAGAATCCTAAAAAAATAATGAAAGAGATGCTTAAGGAAGCACCACGCAGTTCTATCAAGGAGTCTCTTTTGACGCCACTTCTTGTCCTAGCGGTATTACGTTATTATCAACTATTAGGAGATTTTTCTAAAGGTCCTCTCTTAACAGTCAATTTGCTTACGCTTTTGGGACAATTGCTTCTTTTTCTGATTGGATTTGGGCTGGTGGCCACAATCTTACGTTGGAGCTTAGTCCAAGATTCTCCTAAGATGAAAATTGGCACTTATATTGTCGTTGGAATTCTTGTTCTGCTAGTCGTTCTAGGATATGTAGGAATGGGAAGTTTCATACAAGAAAGAGCCTTTTATCTTCCTGCTCCCTGGGATAGTCTCCTTGTCTTTACGTTTTCTCTAGTCATCAGTATTTGGAATTGGAAAGAAGCGGTCTTTCGTCCCTTTGTCAGTATGATTGTTGCCCATCTTGTTGTAGGCTCTCTGCTCCGTTACTATGAGTGGATGGGCATTTCAAATGTTTTTCTTACAAAAGTTATTCCTTTAGCTGTCCTTTTTATTGGCATTTTTCTCTTGTTCCGTGGGTTTAAGAAGATAAAATGGAGTGAAATATAGTCAAAAAGCCGTTGCAAAGCGGTTTTTTGTTATAATTAAGGGAAGAATGTTAGAAATTAAAGGAGAAAAATTTGATGAGATATATAACTCTTGGTCAAGATGACAAAGAATTATCAGAAATTGTTCTTGGAATGATGAGAATAGAAGATAAGTCTGTAAAAGAAGTTGAAGAGCTTGTAGAAACAGCACTTTCTGTTGGAATCAATGCTTTCGACTTGGCTGATATATATGGTCGTGGTCGTTGTGAAGAACTGTTAGGTCTTGTCCTAAAAAATCGTCCAGATTTAAGAGAAAAGATGTGGATTCAGTCAAAATGTGGCATTCGCATTGAAGAATTTACCTATTTTGATTTTTCTAAGGACTATATTATAAAATCAGTTGACGGAATTTTGCAAAGATTGAAGATTGATAATCTAGATAGTTTGCTTCTTCATCGACCAGATGCTTTAATGGAAGCTGATCAAGTGGCGGAAGCCTTTGAAATTCTACATACATCAGGTAAAGTTCGAGACTTCGGTGCGTCCAACCAAAATCCTATGATGATGGAATTGCT
Organism: Streptococcus mitis; assembly: GCF_003943935.1. GTDB lineage: Bacteria > Bacillota > Bacilli > Lactobacillales > Streptococcaceae > Streptococcus > Streptococcus mitis_BK. The sequence goes on from NZ_RJOB01000013.1 coordinate 2,811, forward strand.
TAAGAAAGAAGTCAAACAGCCTCTATCGATCAATCAATTACAATTAAGTGCAGCTTTCACACCTGGTTTTGAATCAGGATTTCATGTCAATATGGAAGGCAACAAGGCAGCTGTGCGTGATGGAAGCGTCTTTGAATACTGCAAATTAAACGACATGGTTATTCAGGCCTGGTCAGTCTTGCAGTTCGGATATTTTAAAGGGAATTTTGTTGGCAATGAGAAGTTCCAACAACTAAACCAAGTCCTAAATCGATTAGCATTAAAATACAGTGTGAGCCCATCAGCTATTGCTATCGCTTGGGTGTTACGCTACCCAGCCAAAATGCAGGCAGTCGTAGGTACAACCAATCCTAAGCATTTGATAGAGGCAAGCCAAGCAAGTAAAGTCAACTTGACTCGAAAAGAATGGTATGAAATTTACATCGCTGCAGGGAATGATTTGCCTTAGGAGAAAATGCATCTAAAGAAATCACAGTCAAAAAAACGTTGGAAAATGGTTTTTTCTTATGTGACCATTAGTCTGTCTTGATTCGTTAGGTACGGTTTATTAACGGATGATTATGATTTAATACTCAATGAAAATCAAAAAGCAAGCCAGTGAGCTATACTTGAGTACGGTAAGGCGACGCTGACGTGGTTTGAATTTAGTATAACTATTCTGATTTACATACTAGCAGGGAAGCAGTATCCCATAATTGACGGCACGATAGTAGGTACTATAAAATGGGCTAGAGTAATTTTTTGATTGGGTATAAAACATCATAGAGAATAAAAAGAGGTTAGGATTTGTCCCGACCTCTTTTTACATGTAATAAACAATGGCGATGTATTGGAGGGCAGATGCGGCTAGGATAAAGAGATGCCAAATCATGTGGAAATAAGGTTTTTTCTTGGCGTAAAATCCAGCCCCAACTGTATAACAAAGTCCGCCAGTTACCATGAGACTCCAGAAAATTGGTGTCGTTTGACTGATAATGGCAGGAATGATAGCTAGAACCAACCAGCCCATAATCAGGTAAAGAGCAAGGCTAAATTTCTCATTGACTTTTTTGGCAAAGATTTTATAGAGAATACCAAAGATGGTCGTTCCCCATTGAATGGCGATAATCAGATAACCAAACCAATTATTCATCAAAGTCAGTACGACAGGTGTATAAGAGCCAGCAATGGCAACATAAATCATAGAATGGTCGATGATTCGCAAAACGTATTTATGGGTCGAACCATAGGCCATAGAGTGGTAAATGGTGGATGAGAGGAACATGAGAAAGAGACTAATAACAAAAATGGAAACGCCGATAGAGGATAAAAATCCGTGTGTCTCATAACTATAGGTGGAGGAGATAGGCAGTAAGATGAGCATGATGACTGCACCTACAGCATGGGTCACACTATTAGCAATCTCCTCTCCAAAACTGAGTTGTTTGCTGAGCTTTAGGCTTGTATTCATTAGATTTCCTCCTCTTGAGTATGATGGATTAAGGCTAGAGTTTGATGATAGAGTTTAACGGTTTGGCAGCTGGTTTGGATAATGGGGTTAGCTGGGTCAATTCCTTGGTTCATGTAGTCTACAAAAGCATCGTAGAGTTGGTCTGAACTTGCTTGAGTTTGTAGAGTATTAAGTGTCTGAGCTATTTCTTGAATAGAAAATACCGACTTGAGGGTTGTGATAGCAATCAAACGGGCAATCTGTTGGCGTTGGTATTTTTTCTTGTCAGGCTTTGTCAGGTAACCATGTTTCACATAATTGTTGACCATAGATGCTGTTAGGCCCTTATCTTTATCAGGAGAAATAGGAGCGCAGACCTGATTGACATAGAGCAAAACCTGGTCTAGATAGAGGTCAATGTTTGGAATTTCTGCCCATTTTGGGTAGGAAAAGGTAGTTTTCATTTTTAACTCCTTTTTATCTAGTTTTGATAACTAGATTATAAAATAACAAAAACAGAAAGTCAAGTTTTAACTGCTTGTGAAAAGGCTTAAATTATGCTATGATGGGAGAAACTAGTCAGAAAAGAGGAGAAAAGATGGAGATTCGTTTAGCTTTTCCAAATGAAGTAGATGCCATTATGCAGGTGATTGAGGAAGCCAAGAAATGTTTAGCAGATGCTGGTAGTGACCAGTGGCAAAATGGCTATCCAAATGCAGACATTATTATTGAGGATATTATCTCGGGTCAAGCCTATGTAGCCTTGGAAGAAGGAGAACTACTAGCCTATGCTGCTGTGACCAAGAGTCCAGAGACAGCCTATGAAGCCATTTATGAAGGAAAATGGCAAGCTGGGGAGTCAGAGTACCTAGTCTTTCACCGTATTGCTGTGGCAGCAGATGTGCAGGGACAAGGAGTTGCTCAAACCTTCTTAGAGGGCTTGATTGAAGGATTTGATTATCTAGATTTTCGCTCAGATACGCATGTTGCAAACAAGGTCATGCAACATATTTTTGAAAAACTTGGTTTTAAACAGGTTGGTAAAGTGCCTGTTGATGGCGAACGCCTGGCCTATCAAAAATTGAAGAAATAATGAAAAAGAAGTACGCAAAAATTCTCTACTCTTCGCCGATTGGCTCCCTTTCTCTCGTAGCTGATGACCATTATTTGTATGGAATTTGGGTTCAGGAGCAGAAGCATTTTGAGAGGGGGATAGGAGATGAAACAATAGAAGAAGTTGTTAGTCATCCTATTTTAGACCCAGTTATTACTTGCTTAGATGCTTACTTTAAAGGTAAGTCTCGGGATTTATCCAACTTGCCCTTGGCTCCAATCGGAACGGATTTTGAAAAGCGAGTTTGGTCCTATTTACAGGGAATTCCTTATGGTCAGACAGTGACCTATGGACAAATAGCCCAAGATCTGCAAGTGGCTTCTGCTCAAGCAATTGGTGGAGCAGTGGGACGCAATCCTTGGTCTATCCTAGTACCTTGTCACCGTGTGCTAGGAGCAGGCAAGCGTTTGACAGGTTATGCTGCAGGAGTGGAAAAGAAAGCTTGGCTCTTGGATCATGAAGGCGTAGATTTTAAAGATATAAAATAGAAAGTGAAAGACATGTTAGAATTTATCGAATACCCAAAATGTTCAACTTGTAAAAAAGCAAAACAAGAATTAAACCAACTCGGTGTGGACTACAAAGCTGTTCACATCGTGGAAGAAACACCTAGTCAAGAAGTCATTTTAAACTGGCTAGAGACCTCAGGTTTCGAGTTGAAGCAATTTTTCAACACCAGTGGAATCAAATACCGTGAATTAGGACTGAAAGATAAGGTAGGAAGTCTGTCAAACCAAGAAGCAGCTGAGTTGCTAGCAAGTGACGGTATGTTGTTAAAACGGCCGATTTTAGTAGAAAATGGAACTGTTAAGCAAATCGGTTATCGAAAACCTTATGAAGAATTGGGATTGAAATAGTTTTTACTTATCTCTTTGATAGATAAAATATATAACCTCCCTGTTTCAAAGTATGATAAACTAGTAGGTAGACAAAGTCTGTATCTGACCGTAGCAAATAATTTCATTGACGGCAGAAGTATGGTAGAATGAATCATTATCAGGAGAGGATGTTTTTATGAATGTTACAACGATTTTAGCATCAGATTGGTACCAAAACTTGATGCAATTGATTCCGGATGGCAAGCTTTTTAGCTTGCGTTCGGTCTTTGATGGAATCCCTAGAATTGTCCAACAACTTCCAACAACAATTATGTTGACAATTGGTGGTGCCCTTTTTGGCTTGGTTTTGGCGCTTCTTTTTGCCATTGTGAAAATCAATCGTGTCAAGATTTTATATCCCTTGCAGGCCTTCTTCGTTAGTTTCTTAAAAGGGACACCGATTTTAGTGCAACTCATGTTGACCTACTACGGAATTCCTTTGGCTTTGAAAGCCCTCAATCAGCAATGGGGTACTGGTCTCAATATCAATGCTATTCCAGCTGCTGCTTTTGCGATTGTCGCCTTTGCCTTTAATGAGGCAGCTTATGCTAGTGAAACCATTCGTGCAGCCATTCTCTCAGTCAATCCTGGTGAGATTGAGGCAGCACGCAGTCTGGGTATGACCCGAACACAAGTTTATCGACGAGTGATTATTCCAAATGCGGCAGTTGTAGCGACTCCAACCTTGATCAATTCCCTCATCGGCTTGACCAAGGGAACTTCTCTAGCTTTTAGTGCGGGTGTTGTGGAAGTCTTTGCCCAAGCTCAGATTCTAGGTGGAGCTGATTACCGCTATTTTGAACGCTTTATCTCCGTTGCCCTTGTTTATTGGGTAGTCAATATCGGAATTGAAAGCCTCGGTCGTTTCATCGAGAGAAAAATGGCTATTTCTGCACCTGATACCGTGCAAACAGATGTGAAAGGAGACCTTCGTTAATGATTAAGATTTCGAATTTAAGCAAATCCTTTTCAGGACAGACTGTCTTGGATCATCTGAACTTGGATATCCAAAAAGGAGAAGTCGTAGCCTTGATTGGTTCTTCAGGAGCTGGAAAATCAACCTTTCTTCGCAGTCTCAATTATCTTGAAACACCTGACAGTGGCTCTATTCAGATTGATGATTTCTCAGTTGATTTTTCTAAAATCACTCAAGAAGAAATCCTTGCCCTTCGTCGCAAGTTATCTATGGTTTTCCAACAGTTTAATTTGTTTGAGCGCCGTACAGCACTTGATAATGTGAAAGAAGGCTTGCTTGTTGTCAAGAAATTACCTGACCAAGAAGCGACTAAGATTGCCAAGGAAGAGTTGGCTAAGGTTGGGCTTTCTGATCGTGAAAACCATTACCCTCGCCATTTATCAGGTGGACAGAAGCAACGGGTTGCCTTAGCGCGTGCACTCGCTATGAAACCAGATGTTTTGCTCTTAGACGAACCAACTTCGGCCCTTGACCCAGAATTGGTTGGTGAAGTAGAAAAATCTATTGCAGATGCTGCTAAGTCAGGACAGACTATGATTTTAGTCAGTCATGACATGTCCTTTGTAGCCCAAGTAGCTGATAAGATTCTCTTCTTAGATAAGGGGAAAATTATCGAGTCTGGAACACCAGATGAGATTATCCACCATCCAAAAGAAGAGCGAACAAAAGAATTCTTCGCTAGTTACAAACGGACTTATATTTGATATAATGGATAAAGGAAAACTCAGTTAGCTGGACTAGCTGAGTTTACTCTTTAAAAAAGATAGAAATGAGAGAAATCATGCTACTGCAACTATTTTCTTTATATTTCGAGAGTTTGATCTTGACCACTATCCTCGTCCTGATTTTTTTAGGGATTTGGATTGGACTGAGAGCCATGTCGGGAGTTGATAAGACAGCCAAGGCTCGCCAAGCCCATCTCTATGATATGATTATGATTGGAGTCTTGGTTGTTCCAGTATTATCATTTGCGGTTATGAGTTTAATTCTTGTTTTCAAGGCATAATCCTTGCTTGATTGACAAGAAAGAGTTAGAATAAAGATAGTTACAACAAGAAAGAAGGAATCTATATGTACGATACTATTATTATCGGTGCTGGACCTGCAGGGATGACTGCGGCCTTATACGCTGCTCGAAGCAATCTGAAAGTAGCCTTGATTGAAGGTGGTCTGCCAGGTGGTCAGATGAATAATACATCTGATATTGAAAATTACCCAGGATACGCTAATATTAGTGGACCTGAATTGGCAGAAAAGATGTTTGAACCGCTTGAAAATCTTGGTGTTGAGCACATTTATGGCTATGTTGAAAATGTAGAAGACCATGGTGATTTTAAGAAAGTGATGACTGATGACCAAACATATGAAACACGTACAGTTATCGTAGCCACTGGTTCTAAACACCGTCCTTTGGGAGTACCTGGAGAAGAAGAACTGAACAGTCGTGGTGTTTCTTACTGTGCCGTGTGTGATGGTGCTTTCTTCCGTGACCAAGATTTGTTGGTAGTTGGTGGTGGAGATTCAGCTGTTGAAGAAGCCCTCTTCTTGACTCGTTTTGCCAAGACTGTTACCATTGTTCACCGTCGTGATCAACTTCGCGCCCAAAAAGTTTTACAAGACCGAGCCTTTGCTAATGAAAAAGTCAGCTTTATCTGGGATTCTATAGTCAAGGAAATCAAGGGTGAAAACAGAGTAGAATCTGTCGTATTTGAAAATGTGAAAACAGGTCAAGTAACAGAACAAGCCTTCGGTGGTGTCTTTATCTATGTTGGCTTGGATCCTCTTAGCGATTTTGTTAAAGAATTGAATATTCAAGATCAGGCAGGTTGGATTGTGACAGATAACCACATGAAAACTGCAGTTGACGGTATTTTTGCAGTTGGTGATGTTCGCTTGAAAGAGCTTCGTCAAGTAACAACAGCAGTTGGAGATGGAGCTATCGCTGGTCAAGAAGCTTACAAGTTTATCACAGAACATAGTTAATCATAAAAACGCATAGTATCAGATTTACAAAAACCTTGATTCTATGCGTTTTATTGTGGGAAAATTTAATTTATTTTCTCTTGCAGTTGAGTTTTGTCAACCTCTTATATTTTTAGAAAAATCCTTTAATCTTTTCAACGAGACTATCTAGACCTTCTGAACCAGAAATCAATTGCTGAGCTTGGGAGAGGTATTCTCCAAGTTGTTCTTGATTTTCTGCAACAAATGTTTTTGCAGCTTCGAAATCTTTTGTTTCGATTAGTTCTTTTACTTGATTAAATAAATCTAATGGGTTCATCTTATTTCTCCTTTTCTATACTTAACTATTTAAGCATCTTTATGATAAAAAATCAACCCTAGCAAAATTTCTTTGAGAATGGATATCGTTTTCAATTTCCAGATGAAATAAAAGCCGTTACATGGTATAATAGAAGTAGCTCTTTAATGGAGGTGTTTGAGTGGAAAATCTGAAGAAAATGGCAGGTATCAAGGCTGCTGAGTTCGTGAGAGATGGAATGGTCGTCGGACTTGGGACAGGTTCGACTGCCTATTATTTTGTCGAAGAAATCGGTCGTCGTATCAAGGAAGAAGGGTTGCAGATTACAGCTGTAACGACTTCTAGTGTGACCAGTAAACAGGCTGAAGGTCTTAATATCCCGCTCAAGTCTATTGACCAAGTAGACTTTGTCGATGTGACAGTCGACGGGGCGGATGAAGTGGATAGCCAATTTAACGGAATCAAAGGCGGCGGTGGTGCCCTTCTCATGGAGAAGGTTGTCGCAACGCCCTCAAAAGAATACATTTGGGTGGTGGATGAAAGCAAGCTGGTCGAGAAACTAGGTGCTTTTAAATTGCCAGTAGAAGTGGTTCAGTATGGCGCAGAACAGGTTTTTCGTCGTTTTGAGCGAGCTGGCTACAAACCAAGTTTCCGTGAAAAAGACGGCCAACGTTTTGTGACTGATATGCAGAACTTTATCATTGACCTTGCCTTGGATGTCATTGAAGATCCAATTGCCTTTGGGCAAGAATTGGACCATGTCGTTGGTGTCGTGGAGCATGGATTATTCAACCAAATGGTGGATAAGGTCATCGTTGCTGGACGAGATGGAGTTCAGATTTTAACTTCAAACAAAGGAAAATAGGAGGAGATACACTATGTCAAAATTTAATCGTATTCACTTGGTGGTATTGGATTCTGTAGGAATCGGAGCTGCACCAGATGCTAACAACTTTGTTAATGCAGGGGTTCCAGATGGAGCTTCTGATACACTGGGACACATTTCAAAAACAGTTGGTTTGAATGTCCCAAACATGGCTAAAATCGGTCTTGGAAATATTCCTCGCGCAACGCCTTTGAAGACTGTACCGGCGGAAAGCAATCCAACAGGATATGTAACAAAATTGGAAGAAGTATCTCTTGGTAAGGATACTATGACTGGACACTGGGAAATCATGGGACTCAACATTACTGAGCCCTTCGATACTTTCTGGAACGGATTCCCAGAAGAAATCCTGACAAAAATCGAAGAATTTTCAGGACGTAAGGTCATTCGTGAAGCCAACAAACCTTACTCAGGTACAGCTGTTATCGATGATTTTGGACCACGTCAAATGGAAACTGGAGAGTTGATTATCTATACTTCAGCTGACCCTGTTTTGCAAATTGCTGCCCACGAAGATATTATTCCTTTGAACGAATTGTACCGTATCTGTGAATACGCTCGTTCGATTACCCTTGAGCGCCCAGCCCTTCTAGGTCGTATCATTGCTCGCCCTTATGTAGGCGAACCAGGTAATTTCACTCGTACAGCAAACCGTCGTGACTTGGCGGTATCTCCATTTGCACCGACTGTTTTGGATAAATTGAATGAAGCTGGTATCGATACTTATGCTGTTGGTAAAATCAATGATATCTTTAACGGTGCTGGTATCAACCATGACATGGGCCACAACAAGTCAAACAGCCATGGAATTGATACACTATTGAAGACCATGGGCCTTGCTGAGTTTGAAAGAGGATTCTCATTCACAAACTTGGTGGACTTCGATGCCCTTTACGGCCACCGTCGTAATTCTCATGGTTACCGTGATTGTTTGCATGAGTTTGATGAACGCTTACCTGAAATTATCGCAGCTATGAGAGAGAATGACCTTCTCTTGATTACTGCGGACCACGGGAACGACCCAACTTATGCAGGAACAGACCACACTCGTGAATATATTCCATTGTTGGCCTACAGCCCTGCCTTTAAAGGGAACGGTTTGCTACCAGTCGGACATTTTGCAGATATCTCAGCGACTATTGCAGATAACTTTGGTGTTGAAACTGCCATGATTGGGGAAAGTTTCTTAGATAAATTGGTATAAGATGACGCGATATGCTTTACTTGTTCGGGGCATTAATGTTGGTGGGAAAAATAAGGTTGTCATGGCGCAACTTCGTCAAGAACTGACAGAGTTGGGACTGGAAAAGGTTGAAACCTACATCAACAGTGGCAATATTTTCTTTACTTCGACAGACCCCAAAGCCCGATTGGTTGAAGAATTAGAGACTTTCTTTGCAGTCAATTATCCATTTATTCAAAGCTTTTCTTTGCTGAGTCAGGAAGACTATGAAGAAGAGCTGAAGAATCTACCAGCTTGGTGGAGTGAAGACTTGGCACGAAAAGACGTTCTCTTTTACACGGAGGGTTTGGATGTGGATCAAGTGATCGAGAAGGTGAACAGTTTGGAACTGGAAGATGAAGTCGTTCATTTTGGGAAACTTGGGATTTTCTGGGGGAAATACTCCGAAGAATCATACTACGAAACAGCCTATCACAAATACTTACTCAAGATGCCTTTCTACCGCCAAATCACCATTCGTAATGCTAAAACTTTTGACAAAATCGGTCAAATGATAAAAAAATAATAAAGGAGACACAATGACGTTTTTAAATAAGATCAAGGAAACAGCTGCCTTCCTGAAAGACAAGGGAATCCAAGCACCTGAGTTCGGTCTAATCCTTGGATCAGGACTTGGAGAATTGGCAGAAGAAATCGAAAATCCAGTTGTAGTAGACTATGCTGATATTCCAAACTGGGGCCGCTCTACAGTAGTTGGTCATGCTGGTAAATTGGTATATGGTGACCTTGCAGGTCGCAAGGTCTTGGCTCTTCAAGGTCGTTTCCATTTCTACGAAGGAAATCCTCTGGAAGTCGTTACTTTCCCAGTACGTGTGATGAAAGTTCTCGGATGTGAAGGTGTCATTGTAACCAATGCTGCTGGTGGTATTGGTTATGGCCCTGGTACTTTGATGGCTATTTCAGACCATATCAATATGACGGGGCAAAACCCATTGATGGGTGAAAACTTGGATGACTTTGGTCCACGTTTCCCAGATATGTCTAAGGCCTACACTCCAGAATATCGTGCTACTGCCCATGAAGTTGCTAAAAAAACTGGTATTAAGCTCGATGAAGGTGTCTATATCGGTGTTACTGGTCCAACTTATGAAACACCAGCAGAGATTCGTGCCTATAAGACACTGGGAGCTGATGCAGTCGGTATGTCTACGGTTCCTGAAGTTATTGTAGCAGCCCACTCAGGTTTGAAAGTTCTAGGAATTTCATGTATTACTAACTTTGCAGCTGGATTCCAAGAAGAGCTCAACCACGAAGAAGTTGTAGAAGTAACCGAACATGTCAAAGGTGATTTCAAAGGCTTGCTAAAAGCGATTCTTGCTGAACTATGAGAAAAAAATAAGTAGGAAAGCATTTCTGTAAGATGGAAGATGAATGAAACAATTAACTTCCATATAGGATTATGATATGAAAATTGAATGAGGTTCCTATACTTTTACAAACCTCATCAAATCCTTGTTAACCAAGTATAAAAATGAAACTGTGATGCTAAAGGAGATTAGCTGATTGGAGAGTATTGTTGGTAAAGAGGGTGAAAAAAATAAAAGAAAGATATATGAATAAATGAAAATTAATCAACGAATTATGCGTTTTGGTATAAAAAAACTAAGTATCGGAGTTGTGTCTGTTGCAGTTGGTTTTGCTTTTTTAGCACCGACAGGAATTTCTGCCAATGAAGGCAGTCCAGTTGTAAAAAACGAAACTCCTCTAGTAGTAAATGCAACGGATAGTCCGACAAAACTAGACAGTACCGATAAAAAACAGGAAATATCGATTACAGAGGAGAAAACTACAGCTGCTCAATCAACTCTAGAGACAAAAGAAGTTGTTGAAACTCAGAAAGAAAAAGCAGGAGAAGAATTATATAAAAAAGAATCTGCTGTGCCTCATGAGGAATTGAAGAAAGAGGAAGTTCTAAAGGATGAGCCGAAAAATTCTCGTCCAGTAACAGAGGCAGACTTTGTCAAAATTTCTAAAGGAGAGCTCCATGTAGAGAAGGATCTTGTCGATAATTCTTTATACGGTGGAAAATTTTTAGATCCTGATGGAGATGATGATCATGATGGAATAAAAAATAAGGATGAATTGTATGTTTACAATAAAGATGGGAAAGACTACTTAGGATACCATAGCCATCCTTTACTAGCAGATAGTGATGGAGATGGACTAGAGGACGGGGAAGATGATAATAAGAAACAATGGTATGTCACAGATCGTGATTCCCTCCTTTTTATGGAGTTGGCTTATCGTGATGATGCTTACATTGACAAAATTCTAGATCATAAAAATCCTTTTCCAAGTCTTTATCTTGATCGTCAAGAATATAAAATGATGCACAATGAACTGGCACCATTTTGGAAGATGAAAAAGGCTTATCATACAGCAAGTGGCTTGGATGCTTTCTTATTTGAGACCAAGAGCGATCTCCCTTATCTCAAAGATGGAACGGTGCATATGTTGGCTATACGTGGAACAAGACTGAATGATGCGAAAGATTTAAGTACAGATTTTGTTTTGTTCGGAGGAAATAAACCTGCACAAGCGGATGATATCCGTAATGTTGTAAAAGAACTGGCGCAGGATTCCAGCATTACCAATCTGTATATGACAGGTCATTCGCTAGGAGGCTACTTAGCTCAAATAGCAGCAGTTGAAGCTTATCAGAAATATCCTACTTTTTATAATAATGTTTTGAAAAAAGTTACGACATTTAGCGCTCCTAAAGTAATTACTTCTCGAACTATTTGGAATGCAAAAAATGGTTTCTGGGATGTAGGGTTAGAAAGTCGTAAGTTAGCTCTATCTGGTAAAATAAAACATTATGTGGTCGATAATGATAATGTTGTGACATCTTTGATTCGTAATGATAATGATATTGTAACTTTTACAGGTAACTCTAGTTTCAAACACCGTTCGCGTGGTTATTTTGAAAGTAGAATGAATGCTATCCCGAATTTTAATATTGGAAAACGTGATACGCTTGATAAACATGGTTATCGTGATCCGAAATTGGATAAAGTTTATTTCTTTAAGAAACAACAAGTCCCTCTGTCATCTAGTCAACCAAGCGCTGAACCTCTTGAAAATATAGCTCTAGGGAAACGAGTAACTCAAAGTTCGACAGCTTTTGGAGGAGATGCTAGAAGAGCAGTTGATGGGAAATTAGATGGAAATTACGGACATAATTCTGTCACTCATACAGATTTTCAATCAAAACCTTGGTGGCAAGTTGATTTAGATAAGGAAGAAACGATTCGCCAGATTAATATTTACAATCGAACAGATGCTGCTCAAGATAGACTGACTAATTTTAATGTGATTCTTTTGGATAGTTCTGGAAAGGAAATTGAAAGAAAGCGTATTGCATACTTACGAGATAGTTCCGCTCAGATTTCGATTGATTATAAGAAAGCTCGTTTTGTACGCATTGAGTTAGATGGATATAATGCTCTCAGTCTTGCAGAAGTCCAAGTATATCGTGCTGAGAATATCGCTTGGAAAAAACAAGCTCAGCAAAGTTCTACTGATTTTGGTGGAGATGCTAGTCGTGCCTTGGATGGCGATACCAATAGTAGTTATAGCCAGCAATCAATTACCCATACAAAATTTGAAAACCAGCCTTGGTGGGAAGTTGATTTAGGTCGTACAGAACAAGTAGGACTTGTTCGCCTTCATAACCGTGGGGATGGAGAACTTTCTAAACGTCTGTCAGACTTTGATGTGATTTTATATGATGAAAAAGGGACAGAAGTTGCTAGACAATATGTTTCTCGTTTAGAAGGAAGCAGTTTAGATCTCCAGTTGAATGGTAAACTAGGTCGCCGTGTTCGCATTCAATTGCGTCAAAAAAATCAAGCTCTCAGCCTTGCAGAAGTAGAAGTTTTTCGATTTGTAGCTAAAAATAATGCAACTACTCAAGCTTCTAAGCCTGTACAACTGTTAAACTACACCCCTGTAAAAGATAAAACCCTAACTATTCAACATAGTGGTGCTTATATTGCACGTTATTCAATATCATGGGAAGAAGTTACAGTAGATAAATATGGCCAATCAGTTGTCCGAAGTCGTTCTTGGGAAGGGAATGGGCACAATCAGACCGCAGGTTTTATCCTCAATCTCCCAATTAAGTCTAATATGCGTAATCTTCGAATTAAGATCGAAAAGAGAACAGGTCTTATCTGGAATAGATGGCAAACAATCTATGACAACAGACCTCTTCTCGCCCAACCACATCGAAAAATTACTCACTGGGGAACAACATTGAATTCTAAGGTGAGTGACGATGATATCTTGTAATCTGACGATACAATGACAGTTAGTTGGTCTAGTTTATAAGAAAACACTAGCTGATTTTGAACAGAACTCAGGTAGTTCTCTGTGAGAGAACAAAATTAAACAGAAAGGTAGAGTGAGGTGTTCTAATTTGAACACGAGCGGAAAACTCGGAAAATAGATAATCTGACTGAGAAATCAGGATTTCTCGTCAGATTCCTAATTTTCAGTCGTTTTCTTGTCGCTCTTTGTATCATAAATTATGTCTATCCATATTGCTGCTAAGCAGGGTGAAATTGCTGATAAAATTCTTCTTCCTGGGGATCCTCTTCGTGCTAAGTTTATTGCGGAAAATTTCCTTGAAGATGCTGTTTGTTTTAACGAAGTGCGTAATATGTTTGGTTACACTGGTACTTACAAGGGTCACCGTGTATCTGTCATGGGAACTGGGATGGGAATGCCATCAATTTCGATTTATGCGCGTGAGTTAATTGTAGACTACAGTGTGAAAAAATTAATCCGTGTGGGAACTGCGGGTTCTTTGAATGAAGATGTCCACGTTCGTGAATTGGTTTTGGCGCAGGCAGCTGCAACTAACTCAAACATCGTCCGTAATGACTGGCCACAGTACGATTTTCCACAAATCGCTAGCTTTGATTTGCTTGATAAGGCCTACCATATCGCTAAAGCACTCGGTATGACAACCCACGTTGGGAACGTTTTGTCTTCGGATGTCTTTTATTCAAACTACTTTGAAAAGAACATCGAGCTTGGTAAATGGGGAGTCAAGGCTGTGGAAATGGAAGCAGCAGCTCTTTACTATCTTGCTGCTCAACACCATGTTGATGCTTTAGCTATTATGACTATTTCAGATAGTTTGGTTAATCCAGATGAAGATACAACTGCAGAAGAACGTCAAAACACCTTCACTGATATGATGAAGGTTGGTTTGGAAACATTGATTGCAGACTAAAAGTAGGCTATATTCAGAATGATTTCTCTTGTTCTCAAAATGATAACTATCAACAATGAATCAATCCTGAAATAGGTAAGAATAAGGAAATTGAAGAAAGCCTAATTGTGTCAAAGGATCGAGACTAGTCAGTTTAATATCTAAATCATAATCAAATAAAGTTGGAAGCCAAGTTGACAAGAAGTCAAGGCTTTCAACTTTTTAATACTCTTCGAAAATCAAATTCAAACCACGTCAGCGTCGCCTTACCGTACTCAAGTACAGCTTGCGGCTAGCTTTCTAGTTTGCTTTTTGATTTTCATTGAGTATAACTTGAAAATTCCTAGGAGTACAAAATGGATAAGATTGAACAATTACAAGGTATTATTGATCAAAGTCAGAGCATTGTCTTTTTCGGTGGTGCAGGGGTTTCTACAGAGTCTAATATTCCAGATTTTCGTAGTTCAGATGGTATATATAGTCTGAAACTAGGTCGCCATTTTACTGCCGAGCAACTGGTTTCACGCACTATGTTTGAGCGCTATCCAGAGGATTTTTTTGATTTCTACAAAAAGTATCTGGTCTATCCTGATGCCAAGCCGAATTTAGCACATGATTATCTAGCGTCGTTGGAAAAAACAGGTAAATTAAAGGCGATTGTGACGCAAAATATCGATAGCCTCCATGAAATGGCAAGATCTCAGAAAGTTTTGAAACTGCATGGTAGTGCAGATCGTAATTATTGTTTGGGCTGTCATCGCTTTTATGATTTGACTGCCTTTTTGGCACTTGAAGGTCCAGTTCCCCACTGCTTAGATTGTGGTAAGGTGGTCAAACCTGATGTAACCCTTTATGAGGAAGAGCTAGATATGGATGTATTTAGTCGCGCAGCCCAAGTCATTCAGCAAGCAGATTTGTTGATTATTGGTGGCACTTCCTTAGTTGTTTACCCTGCAGCTAGCCTAATCAATTATTTTTCAGGGTCAAATCTTGTCGTTATCAACAAGTCCAGCACTCCTCAAGACAGCCAAGCTGATTTAGTTATCGAAGGTAAGATTGGAGAAGTTTTTTCTAAATTGAGACAATAAAAAACTGAAAGAAGTAGGACTATACTTCCTTCAGTTTTTTTGTATCACGAACCCAGAAACTATGAACAAGATTCTCTTCATTTCTAGGGGAATTTTATTATTGATTTATAAATTGTTCGAGTTATTTTTAATTGTTGAATAAAAGGAAAAAAGGAAGACTTTCTGGATGAAAAACTTCCTTTTTTAGTCAATCAGTACATGCTGATTTTAATGAAATGCTACTATATTGTTTACTTTTTTAAAGATCGCAAAAAACAATCAATCTCTGCTTGAGAATGGAGAATATGCATCTTTTCTGGGTAAGTATTGTGTAAGTATTGGTATCTATCCTTAGCATTTTTTGTCCGTCCATCCCAGAGAATCCATCGGATAAACTCCCAATTAAATTGTTCTTGACAACCAGCTGCCATACTTTCCCTGACCTTGCCTCGGTATGTGAGGTAACGTTTAAAGGCTCGAAAGAGACAGGTCAATGGCGAAAAATTGAGAAAGATGATTTGGTCAGCTTCCTGCATTCTTTCTTCATAACAACACCAAGAGTAATTACCATCAATGACCCAAGCTTCATGCTTGGTGAGAAAACTTTTCATCTCGGTCAACATCCATTCGCGGTCACTGTCTTGCCAACCAGGTTGAAATTGGAGTGTGTCCATATGAAGTTTTGGGATGGAGTAGTGGAGAGATAACTTTTCAGCTAGCGTTGACTTACCAGCACCAGAATATCCGATAATTGCGATTTTCATTTTCTACCCTTTCCTATTTGGAGACAAAAAAACAGCCTCTATGGACTGTTTCTTATTTAGCAAGTTTAGCTGAAAGACGAGCTTTATCGCGGCTTGCTTTGTTTTTGTGAATCAAACCTTTAGTTTCTGCTTTATCGATAGCTGAGCTAGCAGCACGGAAAAGTTCTTCAGATGGGTTTGCTTCGAAAGCTTTGATAGCAGTACGCATAGCTGATTTTTGAGCTGAGTTCTTTTCGTTTTGTTTAACGTTCAATTCAGCGCGTTTGATAGCTGATTTAATGTTTGCCAATGTTCTTACCTCCATATTTACTAACTATACCATTATATCTGAAAACTTACGTTTTGACAAGGGAAAATTACTTTTTTAAGTAAATTTCATCGATTTCATGGTTCTTCGTTTTATGCAGAATCACTTCTGCACGATTTCTGGTCGGTTCAATATAATTTTGTAGATTTGTGAGATTGATACTGGTCCAGACCTGATGAGCAAAGGATTCCACTTCCCCAATCGGCATTTGAGTAAAACGATAATAGTAGCTATCAGGGTCGTTTTGGGCTAGGCTCAGCATTTTCAAGAAACGGTCGAGATACCAACTCTCGATGTCATCTACTGCAGCATCAACATAGATTGAAAAGTCAAAGAAGTCAGTGATATAGAGACGCTCGTTTTGTGGATTTTGAAAGACATTGATTCCCTCAACAATCACAAAATCTGCAGCTTTGACGCTTTGTTTTTCCTCAGGTACGATGTCGTAGACTTCATGAGAATAGACAGGAATATCTACATCTTGTCCATTTTTAATGCGATCCAAGAAGTTGAGAAGAGCTTCCATATCATAGCTTTCAGGAAATCCCTTACGATTTAAAATCCCTTGCTCAATCAAAGTCTGATTAGGGTAGAGAAAGCCATCAGTTGTTACCAACTCAACCGTAGCATCTGTAAGCGTACGGGACAGTAAGATTTGAAGCAGGCGACTGGTTGTTGATTTTCCAACGGCAACGCTCCCAGAAACCCCAATAATAAAAGGTTGAGATTTGCTTTCTCGTTGAAGGAAAATTCCTTTTGAGAAGGCTAAATCATCCTTGGTACGCTTGTAAATCTGGATGAGATGGGCTAGGGGAAGATAGACATCGGTAACATCCTGCAGGCTAATCTGGTCATTAAAACTCTTGATGGATTCTAATTCCTCTTCTGTCAAAGGAAGTGTCGTCTTTCGGTGTAAGGATTGCCAAGTCTGGCGACTGATTTTTTCAAAATGTAAAAATTCGTTGGTCATTTCTTTTCCCCTAGATATTTTGTCTATCATACCATAAAAAGCTCAAAAAATAAAGCGGTTTCTTGATGATAGTAAGTTAATATCGTATAATAAAGGTAGATAGAGACTGAACAATTGAATGATGAAGTAGGAGATAGTTTCTGCTGATTTATAAGCTAATAAAGGGAAATTTTAGTTCACAACTTATAGGAGGTGCACTATGAAAATCTTAAAATGTTACATATTGGAACTCTGTTTTATTTTAAGTTTTGCTCTACCTTTTATAAAAGGGGCGAATGCCGATAATGGTAGACGTTTTGTGGAAATTTACTACGGTTTTACTTTTTTGATGGAACATGCCATTGTAACAGTTGTTTTTATCTGTTCGCTCTTGCTTGCTTTCTTCCTAAAAAAACGGTGGATGAAATGGCTTGCTGCTGGTAGTTATGTCTTTTTAGTCCTATGGATTGCTACAGAGGGTTATTTCTTCCGCATGTCACTGGAAGATTTGATACGACTTTGGACAAGTTTGGAAATCCTGACACAAACTTATCAGTTGGGATTTTATCTAAACATCTTGTTGGGAATTTTGTTGATAATAAAGTATTTTAAGGTTAAGCAATAGAAATAATATAGGTGATAAACTTTTTGTTTTTATCTGGACTGTGATATTTATAGTTCTAAATGGTTTATTATTTATAAGTGTTGAAAGAGATTGAAGAAAATGTCTTCGTGACTAGCTTTCTTCAGTCTTTTTCGTTTTATTATCAATTTGTAAACGATTTACAATTTAAGTCAAATTATGGTAAAATAGTTTCATGAGTAAAATGTATTATGCAGAAAATCCTGATGCTGCTCACGACATTCATGAGTTGAGAGTGGACTTGTTAGGACAAAAAATGACCTTTTTGACGGATGCGGGTGTTTTTAGCAAGAAAATGGTTGATTTTGGAAGTCAACTCTTGCTCAAGTGTCTAGAGGTCGATGAAGGAGAAACTGTCCTTGATGTAGGCTGTGGTTACGGACCTTTGGGTTTGTCCTTAGCTAAGGCTTATGGCGTTCAGGCGACCATGGTCGATATTAATAATCGTGCCTTGGATTTGGCGCAGCAAAATGCTGAACGAAATAAAGTAGAAGCGACGATTTTCCAGTCCAACATCTATGAACAAGTTGAAGGAACATTTGACCATGTGATTTCCAATCCTCCTATCCGTGCGGGTAAGCAAGTGGTTCATGAAATCATTGAGAGAAGTAAAGATTTCTTGGAAACTGGTGGGGATTTAACAATCGTTATCCAGAAAAAACAAGGGGCTCCAAGTGCCAAATCCAAGATGGAAGATGTGTTTGGCAATTGTGAAGTCGTTAAAAAAGATAAGGGATACTATATCCTTAGAAGTGTGAACGAATGAGAGCAGTTGATTTAATCCAAAAGAAACGAGACGGGCAAGAACTGACTTCGAGTGAAATTGAATGGCTGGTAGAAGGCTATGTGTCAGGAACTGTTCCTGATTATCAGATGTCTGCCTTTGCTATGGCTGTTTATTTCAAAGGAATGACGACTCGAGAAATCTCTGATTTGACCATGAAGATGGTTCAGACAGGTCAAGAGTTTGATTTATCAGCTATTGATGGGATTAAAGTTGACAAGCATTCTACTGGTGGTGTTGGTGATAAGGTAACCTTGATTTTGGCTCCTCTTGTTGCTAGTTTTGGTGTGCCTGTGGCAAAAATGAGTGGTCGTGGTCTCGGCCATACTGGTGGGACAATCGATAAATTGGAGTCCATTAAGGGCTATCAAGTAGAGCGCAGTCAAGAGGATTTCATTGCACAAGTGCAGGATATTGGTGTATCTGTTATTGGGCAATCAGACCAGTTGGTCAAAGCAGACAAGCTGCTCTACGCCCTCCGTGATGTGACCGCAACTGTCGACACGATTCCTTTGATTGCGAGTTCGGTGATGAGCAAGAAAATCGCGGCAGGAGCGGATGCTATATTGCTAGACGTAACTGTCGGAGAGGGTGCCTTCATGAAGACGGTTGATGAAGCGCGCGAATTGGCTCAAACCATGGTGGATCTTGGTAAGGCTGTTGGTCGGAAGACGGTAGCAGTGATTACCGATATGAGTCAGCCCTTGGGACGAGCGATTGGAAATCGCCTTGAAATCCTTGAGGCATTGGAGATTTTACAAGGTCAAGGCCGTCAGGATATTACCCACTTCATCTGTGAATTGGCTCAAATTATGCTTGGTTTGGCAAATGTTAACAAGACTGTTGAAGAAGTTCGTCAACATCTTGAAAATGGACAAGCGCTAGCTAAGTTTGAGGAGATGGTCCAAGCCCAAGGTGGAGACTTAGAAGACCTCTATCGTCCTGTAAATGTAGCCCATGTGGTGGAAATCCCTGCTCAGGAAGCGGGTGTCATTTCAGCTCTTCCAGCTATGGAATTTGGGCTTTATGCTATGAGACTGGGGGCAGGCCGTGCAGTCAAGTCTGATGCCTTGGACTATGAAACAGGAATTGTTTTTGAAAAGAAAGTTGGAGATTCCGTTCAAAAGGGAGAAATTGTTGCAAAAGTATACACAAATGGAAAAATTTCTCCTCAGCTAGTTACAGATTTTCAAAAATATGTTAAAATAAATGATAGGGTGCAAAGTTTACGAGAAATTATAGAAATCATCTCATAAACTGCAGGAGAATCCGAATATGAAATTAAATAAATATATCGATCATACGCTTTTGAAGCAAGATGCGACAGAAAAACAAATTAATTGTTTGTTGTCTGAGGCTAGAGAGTATGATTTTGCTAGTGTTTGCGTTAATCCGACCTGGGTTGAATATGTTAAAAAAGGGCTTGAAGGTACAGATATCAGGGTCTGCACAGTAGTTGGTTTCCCTCTGGGAGCAACAACTTCAGCTGTGAAAGCATTTGAAACCCAAGAAGCTATTAAACATGGTGCAGATGAGATTGATATGGTGATCAATGTTGGGGCTCTCGAATCAGGCAAATTAGCCTTGGTTGAGTCGGATATTCGCGCAGTCGTGGAAGCAAGTGGTGACAAGTTAGTGAAAGTCATTATTGAAGCTTGCCTGCTGACCGACCAAGAAAAAGTTGTGGCTTGCCAATTGGCCCAAAAAGCGGGAGCTGATTTTGTGAAAACATCTACTGGTTTTTCAACTGGTGGTGCTACGGTAGCAGATGTTAGATTAATGCGCGAAACAGTTGGACCTGATATGGGGGTCAAGGCTGCTGGTGGAGCTCGTTCTTATGTGGATGCTCTTGCCTTCGTGGAAGCAGGTGCGACTCGTATTGGAACTTCAGCTGGGGTAGCAATTCTAAAAGGAGAATTGACAGATGGCGACTACTGAGTTGATTGAACTAGCAATTGAAACCAGCAAGAAAGCCTATGTGCCCTATTCTCACTTTCCTGTCAGTGCTGTTCTAGTGGCAAAGGATGGAAAAATTTATACAGGTGTCAATATCGAGAATGCTAGCTATTCTTTGACAAACTGTGGTGAGAGAACAGCCATTTTTAAGGCTATATCCGAAGGCCAAAGAGAGTTTTCAGAATTGATTGTCTATGGACAAACTGAAAAACCAATTTCACCATGTGGTGCTTGTCGCCAAGTGATGGCTGAATTTTTTGAACAAGATCTAAAAGTGACCTTAGTCGCAAAAGATAAATCGACGGTCGAGATGACGGTCGGGGAATTACTTCCATACTCTTTTACAGACTTAAATTAGTCTGAGTCGCTCTCTGAGTGGCACGGTCCTTGTGGCCAACCAATCCATACTTGCAACATCGTTGCACATCTTATTTAGGAGGTTCAGTAATGAACAAGAAACAATGGCTAGGCCTTGGTCTAGTTGCAGTGGCAGCAGTTGGACTTGCTGCATGTGGTAACCGCTCTTCTCGTAACGCAGCTTCATCTTCTGATGTGAAGACAAAGGCAGCAATCGTAACTGATACTGGTGGTGTTGATGACAAATCATTCAACCAATCAGCTTGGGAAGGTTTGCAAGACTGGGGTAAAGAACACAATCTTTCAAAAGATAAAGGTTTTACTTACTTCCAATCAACAAGTGAAGCTGATTACGCTAACAATTTGCAACAAGCTGCTGGAAGTTACAACCTAATCTTCGGTGTTGGTTTTGCCCTTAATAATGCAGTTAAAGATGCAGCAAAAGAGCACACTGATATCAACTATGTCTTGATTGATGATGTGATTAAAGACCAAAAAAATGTTGCTAGCGTAACTTTCGCTGATAATGAGTCAGGTTATCTTGCAGGTGTAGCTGCAGCAAAAACAACTAAAACAAAACAAGTTGGTTTTGTAGGTGGTATGGAGTCAGAAGTTATCTCTCGTTTTGAAGCAGGATTCAAGGCAGGTGTTGCGTCAGTAGACCCATCTATCAAAGTACAAGTTGACTACGCTGGTTCATTTGGTGATGCTGCGAAAGGTAAAACAATTGCAGCCGCACAATACGCAGCTGGTGCAGATATTGTTTACCAAGTAGCTGGTGGTACAGGTGCAGGTGTCTTTGCAGAAGCAAAATCACTCAACGAGAGCCGTCCTGAAAATGAAAAAGTTTGGGTTATCGGTGTTGACCGTGACCAAGAAGCAGAAGGTAAATACACTTCTAAAGATGGCAAAGAATCAAACTTTGTTCTTGCATCTACTTTGAAACAAGTTGGTACAACTGTAAAAGATATTTCTAACAAGGCAGAAAAAGGTGAATTCCCTGGCGGTCAAGTGATCGTTTACTCATTGAAAGATAAAGGGGTTGACTTGGCAGTAACAAACCTTTCAGAAGAAGGTAAAAAAGCTGTTGAGGATGCAAAAGCTAAAATCCTTGATGGAAGCGTAAAAGTTCCTGAAAAATAATGGATGGAAGTCATTTCTTAGGAAGCGGCCCTCGGCCGCTTTTTAAGAGTTGGGACAAAGTCATTTTGTCTCAGTAAAGCTTGCTACTAGACAAACTAGCAAGTTTTATTGAAATAAAATAAGACTCTGAAAGGAAGAGCACATGGCACACGAAAATGTCATTGAGATGCGTGATATTACCAAGGTGTTTGGTGAATTTGTTGCCAACGACAAAATCAACCTGCACCTACGAAAAGGTGAAATTCATGCACTTTTAGGAGAAAATGGGGCTGGAAAGTCCACACTCATGAACATGTTAGCAGGGCTTCTTGAACCAACCAGTGGTGAAATTGTGGTTAACGGTCAAGTTGTCAATCTCGATTCACCATCTAAAGCAGCTAGCTTGGGAATCGGAATGGTTCACCAGCACTTTATGTTGGTAGAAGCCTTCACAGTGGCTGAAAACATTATTTTAGGTAGTGAATTAACTAAAAATGGTGTATTAGATATCGCTGGAGCTATCAAAGAAATCAAGGCTCTTTCTGAACGTTATGGCTTAGCTGTTGATCCTTCTGCTAAAGTGGTAGACATCTCAGTTGGAGCCCAACAACGTGTAGAAATTTTAAAAACCCTTTATCGGGGGGCTGATATCCTTATCTTTGATGAACCAACGGCTGTCTTGACTCCATCAGAAATTGATGAGTTGATGGCTATTATGAAAAATCTTGTCAAAGAAGGAAAATCAATTATCTTGATTACCCACAAGTTGGACGAGATTCGAGCAGTTTCTGACCGCGTTACAGTTATCCGTCGTGGGAAATCAATTGAAACCGTCGAAATTGCAGGGGCTACCAATGCTGATTTAGCAGAAATGATGGTAGGTCGTTCTGTTTCCTTTAAAACAGAGAAGCAAGCCTCTCAACCAAAAGAAGTGGTCTTGTCTATTAAAGACTTGGTGGTCCATGAAAACCGCGGTGTCCCAGCTGTGAAAAATCTATCCTTGGATGTTCGTGCTGGAGAGATTGTTGGTATTGCAGGGATTGATGGAAATGGTCAGTCTGAACTGATTCAAGCCATCACAGGTCTTCGCAAGGTTGAATCTGGTAGCATTGAGCTAAAAGGAAATTCAATTGTAGGCTTGCACCCACGTCAGATTACAGAGTTGAGTGTGGGGCACGTTCCAGAAGACCGTCACCGTGATGGCTTGATTTTGGAAATGATGATTTCTGAAAATATTGTCCTTCAAACCTACTACAAAGAACCACATAGTAAAAATGGAATTTTGAACTATTCAAATATTACTTCTTATGCTAAAAAGCTAATGGAAGAGTTTGATGTTCGTGCTGCCAGTGAATTTGTTCCTGCAGCTGCACTCTCAGGAGGGAATCAACAAAAAGCAATTATTGCTCGTGAAATTGATCGAGATCCGGATCTCCTTATCGTCAGCCAGCCAACTCGTGGGTTGGATGTCGGTGCCATTGAATATATCCACAAACGCTTGATTGAAGAGCGTGATAATGGGAAGGCTGTCCTTGTTGTCAGCTTTGAATTGGATGAGATTTTAAACGTCTCAGACCGTATTGCCGTTATCCACGATGGTAAGATTCAAGGTATTGTATCACCAGAAACAACCAATAAGCAAGAACTTGGTGTCTTGATGGCTGGTGGAAACTTGGGAAAGGAGAAGAGTGATGTCTAAAAAATTACAACAAATTTCGGTTCCCTTGATTTCTGTCTTCCTAGGAATTTTACTTGGAGCCATTGTTATGTGGATCTTCGGTTATGATGCCATCTGGGGTTATGAAGAATTGTTCTATACAGCCTTTGGTAGCCTGCGTGGGATTGGGGAAATCTTCCGTGCCATGGGGCCTTTGGTCTTGATTGGTCTTGGTTTTGCTGTTGCTAGCCGAGCAGGTTTCTTTAACGTTGGACTTCCTGGTCAGGCTTTGGCAGGTTGGATTCTCAGTGGTTGGTTTGCCTTGTCGCATCCAGATATGCCACGTCCCTTGATGATTCTAGCGACTATCGTGATTGCCTTGATTGCTGGTGGGATTGTCGGAGCGATTCCAGGTATTCTTAGGGCCTATCTAGGGACGTCAGAGGTTATTGTAACCATCATGATGAACTACATTGTCTTGTATGTAGGGAATGCCTTTATCCATGCCTTTCCTAAAGATTTCATGCAAAGTACAGATTCAACCATTCGTGTTGGGGCTAATGCAACCTATCAGACACCTTGGTTGTCTGAGTTGACTGGTAACTCGCGGATGAATATTGGTATTTTCTTTGCCATCATTGCAGTTGCAGTTATTTGGTTCATGCTCAAGAAAACAACTCTTGGTTTTGAAATCCGTGCGGTTGGTCTTAATCCACATGCTTCAGAATATGCTGGTATTTCTGCCAAGCGGACTATCATCCTATCAATGATTATTTCAGGTGCCTTGGCAGGTCTTGGTGGAGCTGTTGAAGGGCTTGGAACCTTCCAGAACGTCTATGTTCAAGGATCGTCATTAGCTGTCGGGTTTAACGGGATGGCGGTTAGTCTGCTTGCGGCCAACTCACCAATTGGTATTCTCTTTGCAGCCTTCCTATTTGGTGTTCTCCAAGTTGGAGCTCCTGGTATGAATGCGGCGCAGGTACCGTCTGAGCTTGTCAGCATTGTAACAGCGTCTATTATCTTCTTTGTCAGTGTTCATTACCTTATCGAACGCTTTGTCAAACCGAAAAAACAAGTTAAAGGAGGTAAGTAAAGATGTCTATTACAACCTTGCTCACCCTCTTGGTGTCTTCTATGCTGATTTACTCAGCACCCCTCATCTTTACAAGTATCGGTGGTGTTTTCTCTGAACGTGGTGGTGTGGTAAACGTCGGCCTGGAAGGAATTATGGTTATGGGTGCCTTTTCTGGAGTTGTCTTTAACCTTGAATTTGCAGAACAATTTGGAGCAGCAACTCCATGGCTATCTTTGATAGTTGCAGGATTGGTTGGTGCTGTCTTCTCTATCATCCACGCAGCAGCGACGGTTCATTTCCGTGCAGACCATGTTGTCAGCGGTACGGTATTGAACTTGATGGCGCCAGCCTTGGCTGTTTTCTTGGTTAAAGTTCTTTATAACAAAGGACAAACCGACAACCTAAGTCAGACTTTTGGACGCTTTGATTTCCCAGTCTTGGCCAATATCCCAGTTATCGGTGATATCTTCTTCAAGTCAACTAGTCTACTTGGTTATCTGGCGATTGCCTTCTCCTTCCTTGCTTGGTTTATTCTCTTTAAGACTCGCTTTGGTCTTCGTCTCCGCTCTGTAGGTGAACATCCTCAAGCAGCGGACACATTGGGAATCAACGTCTACAAAATGAGATATTTAGGGGTTATCATTTCAGGTTTCCTAGGTGGAATTGGCGGAGCGATTTATGCTCAATCCATCTCAGTTAACTTCTCAGTGACAACTATTGTTGGACCTGGATTTATCGCTCTTGCTGCGATGATCTTTGGTAAATGGAACCCAATCGGAGCTATGTTATCTAGTCTCTTCTTTGGACTTTCACAAAGTTTGGCCGTTATCGGTTCTCAATTGCCATTCCTACAAGGAGTGCCTGCGGTTTATCTTCAAATCGCACCTTATGTTTTGACAATTCTTGTCTTGGCAGCCTTCTTTGGAAAAGCAGTCGCACCAAAGGCAGATGGTATCAACTATATCAAATCAAAATAAGCATACAAAAAAACGTCAGTACTGTACTGACCCCAAAAAGTTAGACAATTAATTTATCCGAAGGATTTAGTTCTGTATTGCACAGGACTGAGTCCTTTTAGTTTTACCTTAATTCGTTTATTGTTGTAGTAATCAATATAGTCTACAATAGCTTGTTCCAATTGCTTAAGCGACTGAAACGACTTCTCATAACCGTAAAACATTTCCGATTTCAGAATGCCAAAGAAGGACTCCATCATACCATTGTCTGGGCTGTTACCCTTACGTGACA
>NZ_RJOB01000014.1 GCF_003943935.1 Streptococcus mitis
CCCCCCCCCCCCGAAAAAGCGTAACTATATTTACTTTTTTCTAAAAATTCCCTTAAAAACTGGTAGAATTATGATAGAATGGAAAAAAGGACTTGAGGAAATTTAGGATGCAAGATGAANATGTTTATGGATTAGTGTATAAGGCCATTCGTGAGGAGAGAGGGTTTACTCAGAAGGAAGCTGCTGGTACAACGGTGACTCCTCACTTTTTACGTCAGTTTGAACAAGGTAAATCTCGAATAACCATTCAAAAATTTGAAGAGATTCTTTCTAATATTGGAATTGATAAAGAGACCTTTGATAGTCTCAAAACGCAGATGTTTCCAACGGAATTTCATAAATTACAGGCTCAAGTTGCTGATTTGGCCTATAAGCGTGAATTTAAAAAGATCATTAGTTTGATTAATCAACCCATGGAAAATCCTGGGATAGCTGAACACTATGTGATTGCCAATCGTGTAGTCAATAAATTTGCTATCGCAAACATCATCGGCGATTCTTTTCTGACTCCAAAAGATTATCAAGAATTAGAATATATCAAGAACTATCTGAGTGAATTGGACGATTGGAATAAAATTGAGGTTAATATCTTTTCATCTATCCTGCCTCACTTTTCAATCGAATTTTTAGACTACAGACTCTACCACTTATTAGATACTCTAAAAAAACAGACTGAATACCATTCAATCCGTACTGCTGACTACTATATTGCCTGCTTAAGAACTGCTATCAAGCATTACTCTGTTAATGGTTACTATGATAAGGCTGAGAATTTAGCAGTGAAGACTCTGGAAGTGATTAATACTTTCCCTCTACTGAGTACCAAGATGACAGAGATGATTAGCATTTCCATGGAACGTGCTAATAATTTTCTCAGACAAGACGATGTCAGAGGTCTAGAGCTTGCTAAGCATATCTTTGCCAGTCTTGATAACTTTGAAAAGGTCTATCCAAATCAACTTCTAACTCGAATGAGAGAGGATTTCTTTGTTACTGTCACACAGCTCAATCACACTGGACAGCCTTTAGATATCTAGTCTAGAAATCAAAAAAAGCTTGAGGAATCATGTATTTCCTCAGGCTTTTTCTTATCCTTTAAAGGTCACAATAGTCGCACCACTGCCTCCAGCATTTTGTGGAGCATAGCCGAAACTCTTGACATGCTTGTTTCTTTGTAGGTATTTAGTGACTCCTTCACGGATGACACCTGTACCGATACCATGAATGATATCAACTTGGGCCATATTATTAAGCAAGGCTTGGTCGATAAAGGCATCTAGCTCATTCATAGCCTCTTCATAGCGTTTGCCTCGAAGATCCAGTCTGGCTTGAGGTCCTCGACCAGAAGTTCGTTTCACAACATTGACCTGTTTCTTCTTAACTGGCTTTTCTTGCTGAGCTTGAACAAGGTCAAATTCTTTCTCTTCCAAGGTCATCTTAATCAAGCCTACTTGGGCTTCCCAGCGGCCGTCCTTGAGTTGACTGGTCAAGGTACCACGCTGTCCATAACTGAGCACAACGATATCATCTCCCACCTTTGGAGCACGTTTTTTCTTGGCCTTTTGAAGAACCTTATTTTTGGACAAGTCTACTTTTTCAGGAGCCAATTTTTTCAGCTTGGCCTTGGCTTCAATGATTTCATGGGGTTTGAGTTGAGATTTACTGTGAAGATTTTTGAGAATCTGGTCACTTTCACTGAGGGCCATGTCTATAATCTCACTAGCTTGTTCACGCGCCTTATTAAGCTCCGTTTCCTTTTCACGATTGAGTTCGTTGTAAAGTTTTTTGAGAACACGGTTCATCTTTAGATTTTCTTGCTCCACCTCACGGATATTGTCCAAGCGTTTACGGCTTTCCAGCGTCTGCTCTTCCAGTTGCTCAATAATCCGATTGACATCATTGTCCTGATTGACCTGCTGACTAGCATCCCCTACGATAACTTCAGATAGGCCCAAACGTTTGGCAATTTCGAAGGCATTGCTTCGGCCAGGAACACCCTGCATAAAGCGATAGGTCGGGCGAAGAGTTGCAGTATCAAACTCCATGCTGGCATTTTGCACAAAGGCTGTCTCAATACCGTAAGCCTTGAGTTCTGGATAGTGGGTGGTCGCCATGGTCTTGACTTGACGCAGGCGAAGGTCCTCCAGAATAGCCATGGCAAGGGCGGCTCCCTCTTGGGGATCTGTACCAGCCCCCAACTCATCCAAGAGTAAGAGTGAATGTTGGTTAACCTTGCCAAGAATATCCACAATATTGGTCATGTGGCTAGAGAAGGTAGACAAGCTCTGCTCAATAGACTGCTCATCGCCAATATCAGCAAAGATTTCTTCAAAAATACCAACACGACTTCCCTTATCTGCTAAAATCGGCAAACCAGACTGGGCCATAACCTGTGTCAAGCCCAGAGTTTTAAGCATGATGGTCTTACCACCTGTATTGGGACCTGTAATGACAATGGCTGTTAAATCTTGACCAAAATGGACATCATTTGCGACGGCATTTTTGACCAAAGGATGGCAGACATGGAGCAGTTGAATCTCCTGATTTTCTGATAGCTTAGGAACAACCGCTTGTCTTTCTTGGATAAAGCAAACCTTGGCACGAATCAAGTCCAGATGACCGATAATCCAAGCATCATTGGCAATATCAGCCGCATGAGGGCGGACACGCTCAGAAATTTCTTGGAGAATGCGAAGCATTTCATAGCGCTCATCTGCTCGCAGACTAGCAATTTCTTCGCTCAGTTTGACAACCTCACGGGGTTCAATATAGACGGTATTTCCACTAGCAGAAATATCATGAACGACACCTGCAATCTTGTTACGATAGGTGTTTTTGACAGGTAAAACCTGACGGCCATTTCTGCTAGCAACGATTCCTTCCGTCAACATCTGCGCTTTTTGTTTGAGAAGACCCTGTAAAACATCACGTACCTGACTCTCGCTATCATGGATTTTTCGACGGATTCGCGCCAATTCTTCACTGGCGAAATTTTCAATGAAACCTGCATCATTAAAGGCCTGAAGATTTCCTTGTAATTGCGGAAAATCGTGTAATTTCTCAAACCAAAGGGCTAATTCTTCCAAGCTGACATTTTCCAGATTGGCATAAAAACTTTGAAGCTCTCGGCTAGAAAGAAGTACGCGCTTCAAGAGTAGGAACTCCTCAATATTGAGGTCTGCGCCCATCTCTAATCGCTTGCAGACTCCTGCGATTTCCTTAGTTGCAAGAATGGTAAAATGCGGTTGCTCGACAAAGAGAGCCTGCATTTCCTTCATCTCAGAAAAAGCCTGTTTGATTTTATCCGCTTTAGCAGTCGGAGCCAGCTGTCTCAATTGCTCCAAGCCCTGCTCGGTCAATAAATGAGGTTCAAACAAGGCCTTGACCTTATTGAACTCTATTGTTTCTAATATTTTTTTGTTCATCTTTATTTCCTTGTCTTTGAATGTCTAGGTGTATTAGCTTTTTACATTCTGATAGATTCTAGTCAATCTGTAAACAAAGGGCTAGGAAAATTCCTGCCCTTTTTATCCGATTAAATTTGTCACCCAGATTTGTTTGAGCCAACTGGTTGTTACTGGTATGCTCTGGATGATGTGTTTTGCGACGATACTCTTTTCAAGAGGATTTTGAATAGCTGCCATGGGAATGGTCGCTAGTATGGTCAAGGCCATTTGCAAGACAAATAAGGTCACCAACATGGACAAGATCCCTGCTGAAACTTGGAACAACTTGCCACCAAGCTTTTTACTAGGAATCAAGTGTAACAAGAGACCAAGCAAACGACCGATGCTATAGACAATCCCAAATACAAGCAAGTAGCCGATACCAGCGTAAAAGACCTTATCCAACTGAAAAAGTTGATACGATGGGAAGAAGAAGGTTCCCTGACCTTCCTGCGGATTTGCATAAGGAAGCAATAAATGGAATTGCTCTCCCAGCCCCTTGTAAAACTGACCAGCCATAAAAGCCGATGCCATGGCTGAAATCAGGTAATAAACTTGTAAGAGCAGGCCTCTCCGATAGCCGATATAAAATCCCCAAGCCAAGACTAATAGAAGAAAGAGTGAAATCATAAGGAATCCTCAATCTTGCTCTGTTCTTGCTTGCAAGTCACGAGTTTGTGACGGAGTTCTTCTAATTCTTGCTCCTTATCATCAAATTCAATCTCACGGCTGAGTTGAGTTGATAAACAGTTAACTGCCAACAAAAGAGCGATGGTTTCATCATCTGCACTAGGCATTTGTTCTTTAATTGCTTGGTATTTTTCTGTCGCAACCTTGGCGATTTCCTCCATAAAAAGGTTATCATGCTCGCTTGTCAAGGTTAATGATTTTTTCCCGAATGTAAATTTGAATCGATTTAGATTTGCCATAAAATTCACCTCACGATATTATACCAAAATTCGCTAACTTTGTCAGTTTTTACAAATTTGCCTGCTTTTGTGGTACAATAGAAACTATGGCAAGTATAACACTCACACCAAGCGAAAAAGAGATTCAGGCTTTTCTTGAACACTATCAAACCAGTCTGGCTCCCAGCAAGAATCCCTATATCCGCTACTTTTTGAAACTACCTCAAGCAACTGTTTCTATCTATACTTCTGGAAAGGTCTTGCTTCAGGGTGAAAAAGCTGAGGAATATGCTAGTTTCTTTGGCTATCAAGTTGTAGAGGAAAACAGGGGACAAAATCTCCCTTTGATTGGGACGGATGAGGTTGGAAATGGTTCCTACTTTGGTGGGCTTGCAGTTGTGGCTTCCTTTGTCACACCTGACCAGCATGACTTCTTACGAAAACTCGGTGTAGGGGATTCTAAGACTCTGACCGACCAAAAGATCCGTCAGATTGCCCCTATCCTCAAAGAAAAAATCCAGCACCAGGCATTGCTTCTCTCACCAAGCAAGTACAACGAGGTCATTGGAGACCGCTACAACGCTGTTTCTGTTAAGGTAGTCCTCCATAATCAGGCTATCTATCTCCTCCTTCAAAAAGGTGTTCAGCCTGAGAAAATTGTGATTGATGCCTTTACCAGTGCTAAAAATTATGACAAGTACTTAGCACAAGAGGCCAATCGTTTCAGCAATCCTATCAGCTTAGAAGAAAAGGCTGAGGGCAAATACTTGGCTGTCGCAGTTTCTTCTGTCATTGCGCGTGATCTCTTTCTGGAAAATCTTGAAAATCTGGGACGAGAACTGGGTTATCAACTTCCAAGTGGGGCTGGAACGGCTTCTGATAAGGTAGCTAGCCAGATTTTACAAGCCTATGGTATGCAGGGACTCAATTTCTGCGCCAAACTGCACTTTAAAAATACTGAAAAAGCGAAAAAACGCTTAGAAAGGTGAGTTATGAATTCATTTAAAAATTTCTTAAAAGAGTGGGGATTATTCCTCCTGATTCTGTCATTACTAGCTTTGAGCCGTATCTTTTTTTGGAGTAATGTCCGCGTAGAAGGACATTCCATGGATCCTACCCTAGCGGACGGTGAAATTCTTTTTGTTGTCAAACACCTCCCTATTGACCGTTTTGATATCGTGGTGGCCCATGAGGAAGATGGCAATAAGGACATCGTCAAGCGTGTCATCGGAATGCCTGGCGACACCATCCGTTACGAAAACGATAAACTTTACATCAATGATAAAGAGACAGACGAACCTTACCTAGCTGACTACATCAAACGTTTCAAGGATGACAAACTCCAAAGCACTTACTCAGGCAAGGGATTTGAAGGAAATAAAGGCACTTTCTTTAGAAGTATCGCTGAAAAAGCTCAAGCCTTCACAGTTGATGTCAACTACAATACCAACTTTAGCTTTACAGTTCCAGAAGGAGAATACCTTCTCCTCGGAGACGACCGCTTGGTTTCTAGCGACAGCCGCCACGTAGGTACCTTCAAAGCAAAAGATATCACAGGGGAAGCTAAATTCCGCTTCTGGCCAATCACCCGTATCGGAACATTTTAAGAATCCTAAGAGGCCGAGAGTCACCAATCTCAGCCTCTTCTTCTATCGTGAGAAGGGATTCTTTAGTCCCAGTCTAACTAATACTCACCTATTCATGCAAAGGAATTTTATGGAAGTTTATTTTTCAGGAACCATTGAACGGATTATTTTTGAAAATCCCAGCAATTTTTATCGCATCCTCCTCCTAGAAATAGAAGATACGGACGCAGAGGATTTTGATGATTTTGAAATCATTGTCACAGGAACCATGGCTGATGTGATTGAGGGAGAAGACTATACTTTTTGGGGGCAAATTGTCCAGCACTCCAAGTATGGGGAACAACTGCAAATCAGCCGATATGAACGCGCAAAACCGACTAGCAAGGGCTTGGTCAAGTACTTTTCAGGTAGCCATTTCAAGGGGATTGGTCTCAAGACAGCTCAGAAAATCGTGGACACCTATGGCGACAATACCATTGACGAAATTCTGCAACACCCCGAAAAGCTAGAAGGCATCTCAGGGCTCTCTGCCAAAAATCGTGAGGCTTTCGTCTCCACTCTTCGTCTCAACTACGGAACGGAGATGGTTTTAGCCAAACTAGCCAACTACGGCATTCCCAATAAACTGGCCTTTCAGATTCAAGACTTTTACAAGGAAGAAACCCTTGAAGTGGTTGAAAATTATCCCTACCAGCTGGTTGAGGATATCAAAGGATTGGGATTTACCATTGCTGACCAACTAGCGGAGGAACTTGGCATCGAAAGTCAGGCTCCTGAACGCTTCCGTGCTGGTCTAGTTCACAGTCTTTTTCAAGCCTGTATGGAAACAGGGGATACCTATGTTGAAGCACGGGATTTGCTAGAACAAACTCTCACTCTCCTTGAGTCTTCCCGTCCCGTAGAACTGGACCCCAGCCAAGTAGCTCAAGAACTCTCCTACCTGATCGAAGAAGACAAGGTTCAGCAGATTGACACCAAGATTTTTGACAACAGCATCTTTTTCGCTGAGGAAGGCATCCGCAGTCACTTGGTTCGTATCCTTGAAAAAGGAAAGCAGAAGAGCCAGGAACTAGAAACCATTCAAAAACATATCACTACTGTCGAGCAAGAACTGGGAATTGAGTATGATAGCATTCAAAAACAGGCTATCTGCGACGCTATCCAGAACAAGGTCTTTATCCTGACAGGTGGACCTGGTACTGGTAAGACAACTGTTATCAATGGAATCATCGCTGTATATGCACTTTTAGAAGGACTTGACCTCAGAAAAAAAAGCAACCTGCCCATTCTTCTTGCGGCTCCAACTGGTCGAGCAGCCCGCCGTATGAATGAATTAACAGGCTTGCCTAGCGCTACCATACACCGCCATTTGGGAATGACGGGAGACGATGATACCAGCCATCTGGAAGATTATCTGGATGCTGACTTTATCATCGTGGATGAATTCTCCATGGTGGATACTTGGCTGGCCAATCAACTCTTCTCCAACATCTCTTCTAACAGTAAAATCCTCATCGTGGGTGACAGCGACCAGCTACCATCTGTCAGCCCTGGACAGGTTCTAGCGGATCTGCTTCATATTCCCTTGATTCCTCAGACTCGCTTGGAAAAAATTTATCGACAAAGCGAAGAATCAACCATCGTTAGCCTGGCTAGTCAGATTCGACAGGGCATCTTGCCAGCTGATTTCACCCAGAAAAAAGCAGACCGTTCCTACTTTGAAATCGCTAGTGGTCATATCCCTGCTACTATTGAAAAGATTTTAGGCGCTGCCCTTAGAAGTGGTATCCCTGCTCGTGATATTCAGGTTCTGGCTCCCATGTACCGAGGGACTGCAGGGATTGATTCCATCAACCAACTCATGCAAGACCTGCTCAATCCACCACAAAAAGACCAACTCAGTTTTGAAGCTCCCCAGTGCCACTATCGTAAGGGGGATAAGGTCATTCATTTGGTCAACGATGCTGAAATCAATGTCTTTAATGGAGATTTAGGAGCCATCACAGACCTGATTCCTGGTAAATATACCGAGTCGAAACAAGACGAGATTGTCATTGATTTTGATGGCAACGAGGTCTCTTACCCACGTAACGAATGGTACAAGATTCGTTTGGCCTATGCCATGAGTATCCATAAGTCCCAGGGAAGCGAGTTTCCTGTTGTCATCCTACCGATTACCAGTGCTAGCAGGCGCATGCTGGAGCGAAATCTCATCTATACAGCCATTACACGCGCCAAAAGCAAGCTTATCTTACTAGGCGAATTACAGGCCTTCGACTATGCTACCCAGCACATCGGAACTGCCCGAAAAACCTATCTGATTGAACGCTTCAGTGATTTATTGGAGAATGTTGAAGAAAAGCAACAAGCGGTCTCTGAAACAGTCACATCAAGTACCTCTGAACAATCCTACATCTTAACCGAAGAAAACNGGGACAGCATCCCCGCCATGATTGGGATTACAGACGCAGACCTCAAAGAGATTTTTGGAAAATAGTGCATAAGAAAACCCACCAATTCAGGTGGGATTTTTGTTTATTAATACTCAATGAAAATCAAAGAGCAAACTAGGAAGCTAGCCGCAAGCTGTACTTGAGTACGGTAAGGCGACGCTGACGTGGTTTGAAGAGATTTTCGAAGAGTATAAGATTATTTAACTGTTGCTGTGCTTGTAATCAATTCAACAGCTTTTTTGATTGTGATGTCGTGTTTCAACATATCAGCTGAAAGCAAGCTTTGTACTTGTGCAACTTCCATGTTGTAGTCTGTAGCCAATTGCTCGATTTCTTTTTGGATTTCTTCTTCTGAAGCGTCGAATCCTTCAGCTTTGGCAACTGCTTCGATAACAAGGTTAGTCTTAGTACGTGACTCAGCTTCTCCCTCGTATTGTTTGTGAAGATCTTCTTGAGTAGTTCCAGTGATTTGGAAGTACATGTCAGGGTTGATACCTTGACGTTGCAAGTTTCCAAGGAATTCGTTTACTGAACGGTGAACTTCTTCGTGAATCATTTCTTCTGGAAGTTCTACGATTTCAGCGTTTTCTACAGCTTTATCAATTGCTGCACCTTCAACTGCATCTTTGTAAGCTTCTTCTTTAGCAGCAGCCAATTCCTTGCGGTATTTTTCTTTCAATTCAGCAAGTGTTTCAACTTCTTCGTCGATGTCTTTTGCAAGCTCATCGTCAAGAGCTGGAACTTCTTTAGCTTTTACTTCGTGGATAGTTGTTACGAATTTAGCTTCTTTACCTGCAAGGTCTTCTGCTTGGTAGTCTTCTGGGAATGTTACGATAACATCAACAGTTTCACCAGCTGAGTGACCTACCAATTGGTCTTCAAAACCAGGGATGAATTGACCTGAACCAAGTCCAAGTGAGAAGTTTTCCCCTTTTCCGCCGTCAAATTCAACACCATCGATAGAACCAACGAAGTCAATCACAACAGTGTCGCCGTTTTCAGCAGCAGCTTCTTTGATAACCAATTCAGCCAAGTTGTTGCGTTCGCGTTCGATACGCTCTTCAACGTCAGCGTCAGTTACTTCTTTTTCTACATCTACTGATACTTCAAGGTTTTTGTAGTCACCCAATTTTACTTCAGGTTTTGTAACGACTTCAGCAGTGATAACCCAGTCTTGACCTTTTTCCATTGAAGTTACATCAATTTTTGGTTGTGCAACGACTTCAAGACCAGCTTCTTTTACAGCTGCTTCATAAGCGTTTGGTAAAAGAGCGTTCATAACGTCTTGGTAAAGTGACTCTTCACCAAATTTTTTGTCGAAGATAGGACGTGGAAGGTGACCTTTACGGAAACCTGGAACATTAAGAGATTTCTTCACTGAGTTGAAGACACGGTCCAATTCTGGTTTGATTTGGTCTTGAGAGATAGTGAAAGTCAAGACACCACGGTTTGTTTCTTTGTTTTCAAATGATACAGACATTCTGTCATTTCTCCTTAAAATTTTTTAAATACAGTCTATTATAACATAAATGGGCGACTTTTTTCAAGTAATGAATGCGCTTTTCAATCACGCTAGAGGTACTTGCTCGCTTCTTTGATGCTAAGGTCAGTCATTCTTTCCTTGTTTTTCTCAATGAAGCCTGCTACCCAAGCTAGATTGGTTTTGGAGTAGTCTCGCAGAGCCCAGCCAATGGCTTTATTGATAAAGAATTCTGTTTGGTTCAAATTATGAAGCAGAATCTTTTCCAGTAATTGCACATTGGTCTTCTCTTTTCTTAACAACTGGTGGTCAATAGCGACGCGTCTCAACCAGATATTGTCTGACAGGCTCCATTGAAGGATTATTTTTTCCAGTTCCTGCTTCTCATACACCAAACTCCCTACTACTCGATCTAGGATATCCACCGTATCCCACCAAGACTTGGTAACAACCAACTGCTCTAGCTTAGGCAAATCGCTGTCCTTTAGATAAGACTGCATTGCTTTCAAATAATTGGCAGCCACATACTGGTATTCTCTAGACTCTTTTTCCCAGCAAGTATCTACAAAATCCCAATCGATAATCTTTGTTTTTTTCGCTTCTGGAAAGTATTTTTTATAGAGTTTATTTCTTTCTGGCGCCGCAACACCTAGAAAGGAAAATTGATGGCGCATATAGGCCTCCATAGGCCCTGCTTTTTTAGGATCTTTTGCTGCTTCTAGCTCCTCAAGTAAATCTGTTAGACTCATCTAGAACTCCTCGTGTCCCACCAAATGGTGCTGAAAGGCATAGACTGCAGCCTGGGTACGATCACTGACTTCAAGTTTGGCAAGAATGTTGGACACGTGGGTCTTGACCGTCTTGAGAGAGATAAAAAGTTCGTCTGCGATGCGCTGATTTTCATATCCCTTGGCTATCAGTTGAAGCACATCTCGCTCACGTGCAGTCAGGTCCTCATGTAGTTCTATGTGATTGCGGTGGTATTCGACCTTCTTGCTGACCTCTTGCTCAATGGCCAACTCCCCAGCAGCCACCTTACGGACAGCATGGAGTAGTTCGTCTGCACTAGAAGTCTTGAGCATATAGCCCTTAGCACCAGCATTTAAGACAGGCATGATTTTTTCATTGTCCAAATAAGAGCTCACAATCAAAATCTTGGCTTCAGGCCATTCTTTGAGGATGGCCAAGGTCGCATCAATTCCATTCACCTCAGGCATGACAATATCCATGACAATGACATCCGGACGCAATTCCAATGCCAAGTCAATACCTTGAGACCCGTTGGTAGCCTCACCCACAACTTCTACATCATCTTGGAGGTCAAAGTAGCTTTTCAAGCCCAAGCGGACCATTTCATGGTCATCTACTAATAAAATTTTCATCTTTACTCCTTTATCATTCCTTATCGAGCAGGGGAATACGGATATCAACTGCCAGCCCTTGCTTGGGAGCTGTCAATAACTGAACCGTCCCTGCCATATCTTCAACCCGCTCCTTGATATTTCGCAGTCCATAACTCAGGTCATCTAAACTCCCCAACTGGAAACCAATCCCATTGTCCACCACCTTCAGCTGCAATTCAAAATCTGTCTGATAGAGATAGACATCTAAACAAGAGGCCTGGGCATGGCGGAGGGTATTGCTGATCAACTCTTGCAGGATACGGAAGATATGCTCCTCGATTTTCTTAGGCAATTTCGTCACATTTTGCTTGAAAGCAACCTTGAGATCACTCTTGTCCTCAAGCTCTTTTAAGAGGATTTGGATTCCTTCAACCAGACTCTTCTGCTCCAGTTCAACTGGTCGCAGATGCAAGAGCAAGACCCGCAAATCCTTCTGGGCTGTTTCTAAAATAGCTGTGACACTCTGCAACTGGGTCTGCATCTTTTCTCTATCCAATTTCAAAGCCTGCTGGCTGACACCTGACAAAATCATGTGAGCCGCAAACAACTCCTGACTGACTGTATCGTGCAAATCCCGAGCAATCCGCTTCCGTTCTTTCTCGATGATTTCCTCTTCCTGAGCAAGACTGTGATTTTCTGCTTTTTGAATAGCTTCTGTCAAAAGGTTAAGTTTACCTGACAAGAACTCGAAACTGGCATCCAACTCTGGATCTGCAAGCTGAACCACTTCTTGCCCTGCCAATAAACGCTTGAGATTAGCCTGCATTTTTCTTAGAGAAAGCTCTTCAATACCTCGCCAAAATAAGGCTAAGAGACAGGTCATGGACATGCTGAACACCAACAACAAAAAGACAAATTTTTCTGTTTTTTCGACATCATGCAAGAAAATAGACCAGTCAAAGTCAAGGATTTCCAGCAAGCTGTGGGAGAAAAATAAGACAAATAGGAAGGAGGTAATGGCAATGATTACATAAGCTTGTTTTTTCATCCTCTGACCACCTCAACATCCCCAATCACAGTGGTCAAGAGAATCTTGACACTCTTGTTACTCTTAAGATAGTCTCTTGTCTCTTGATGATAGTGTTCATTGCGAAGGGCTCGCTTGGGCTGATTGAAAAAAGTCAAATCCCCATAGAGACAGTTAACGCTGAGACTGACTTCCACATCTACAGGTACGATAATTTTGGTCGTGCCTACCATCTTTCTAAGGATAATAACATTGTCATGATTGGTTAGGATAACCTTCTCCAGATGAATAGTGTCCTTCCCCATGAGACGAAAGAGATTGATATCATCAAACTTGCAAGTCTGGTAGCTTGAAAAATGATGGAGATTTCCAAACCAACGATTTTTCTCCTTCTTAACCGTCACCACCTCTTCAAAAACCAAATTGGTCTGCTCTTTTTCCTGGTTCATCATCGGATAAAGAAGAAAGAGGCTGTATATAACCGCAACAAAAATAGCTAAAATCACAAAAGGATTGAGCATGACGATGAAAAAGAAGAGAATGGTTGCCACCACCAAAAGAAGGTTATTGCCTTCTTTACCAGTGTAATAACGAATCAAAAGCAAAAAGAGGAATAAAATCAGCAGAAAACGCGAAAAATGCTCTGATACCATCAAAATCAGAGCTCCTGTCAGAAGACAGGCTTCGATAAATAAAAAGATTTTAAATTTTCTCATAGGTGCATCCTCTCCCTTCTATTTTATCACAATTCAAAAAAGTCACCTCAGTCTGAGGATGGAAAAAAGGCGGTGGTTACGCCTTTTTCATCTGATCCTTTGCTTCTTTTAATTTTCCATAAAGAAGATAGTCTACTTTTTGCAGATCTGCTATAGTGGCACAGTTAAGAGCACACATAATTAAGCGTAGATCTGCTTTCCAGCCTTGGACAATGCCGATCACTTCTTCGACTGTGTAGCTTTCAACCAATTCCAGAACTGTTCGAGACAGTCCTACAGCCTTGGCTCCAAAGACCAAACACTTAATCATATCCAGCGGATTCCGAACGCCACCACTGACCAAGAGTTCAACCTTGTCTTTCCAGTCTTGGGCATTGAGAAGGGCTTGCATGGTGGACTGGCCCCATTGATTGAGATAATCACGTTGGCCACTGCGACGATTTTCAATATAGGCAAAACTGGTGCCACCACGACCCGATATATCAAAGGCTCGAACACCTAGTTCATAGGCTCGTTCGATGGTCTTGGCATCCATTCCAAAGCCAACTTCCTTTAAGAGAATCGGAACAGGGATTTGCTGGCTATAGTCTGCTAGATGCGATTGCCAGCACCTGAACTTCCTTTCTCCCTCAGGCATGAGTAATTCCTGCATAACATTGACATGCACCTGCAGGAGAAGAGGATTCATCTCTTCTACAGTCCGAAGTCCCAACTCGACAGACTTGTCCAATCCAATATTGGTTCCAAGAAGGAGATTGGGATGACTAAACTTGACAGAAAAAGAGTCATCTGTTGGATCTTTGAGAGCCGCACTATAAGATCCCGTCACAAACAAAATCTCACAGGCTTCTGCCACCTGAGCTAATTTTTGATTGATTTCTTTACCTTTTTCACTCCCACCTGTCATGGCATTGATATAAAAAGGAAATTCCCACTTTCTACCAGCAAACTCTGTCGACAGATCGATTTCATCCAGATCGTAAAGAGGCAAGGAAGAATGAATCAGCTCCACCTCATCAAAGCTATTATAGGAACTTTTCTGCTCAAGGGCATAGTGGATATGCTCGTCCTTACGATTTGTTGTCATGTCCTATCCTTTCTTGATATAAGAGCTCAATCCCCAGATCGGCCCAGCGAGTTTTTAAGGTTTCAGTTGATTGCACATCAAAACTCAAGGCAATACCGCAGTCACCACCACCAGCACCGCTACTCTTGGCAACAGCCTGCAAATCTTGACTAGCTTCTTTCAACTGTCTAAGCGAAGTCGTGTAAATATTTGCGCTCAAACCTTCTAAGAGCTTGCTGGCTACTTCTACTTGCTCGATAATTTTTTCAACTTTCCCCTGCTCCAAGGCTTCTACCAAAGCAGCTACCGTTTCTTTTGAGGAACTTAAAAAATTCTGATTGATATTTTGCTTGATTTGCTGGACCATGTGACTCGATACAGCCACTTCCTTGGTCCATCCCACTAGGAAATCACATTCTAAAGTTGGTTTCACTTGCGAAATTGAAAAGCCCCAATCACGCTCTAAAACTGTCGACAAATTTTCTTCTTCCAACCAAGCAGCCACCTTCTGGCGATCAAAAGACTGGTAGAGGACCAATTCCTCTGCCACAATACAGGCAAGGTCTCCCATAGAGCCATTGTCTCCGCGCTTGAGCAAGACCGCGCTAGCTAGCTTGAATAAGAGCTCCTGATCAACCGAAAGCTTATACAGAGCTAGCAGAGCCTTGATGACTAAAACAACGACGCTACCGCTAGAACCCAGACCAAACTTTTTTCCTTCTCGTTCCATTTTTCCACGAATTTCTAGAAAAAAAGGTCGCAAGGTCTGCCCACGATAAACGAGGAAATCTTCCACTAAAGCAATCGTTTCTTGAATCAAGCTGTAGTCAGGATTTGGCGTCAAGTCCACTGCGAAATCAAACATATCTGAGTAGATACGGTAGTTATCAGAAAAGGCAATCTCTCCCCTCATATAAATGGGAATGGCCTTTATCAAGGCCAACTG
The DNA here is from genome assembly GCF_003943935.1 of Streptococcus mitis. GTDB lineage: Bacteria > Bacillota > Bacilli > Lactobacillales > Streptococcaceae > Streptococcus > Streptococcus mitis_BK. The sequence goes on from NZ_RJOB01000014.1 coordinate 14,972, forward strand.
CCCTGGCTCTAAAATAGCATATTCACCTGCCCAATAGAGTTTTCCGCAAGTTTTAACAGCAATCATCTTGGCTCAAATCCTTTGTTTTTGACACGATCAAGCGATAACGTTGACCGAAGATTTCAGATAAATGCTCCAAGTCTTTCTCTTGACAGAGGACTTTGACATTGGGACCAGCATCCATGGTAAAGTAGCAGGCTTCCCCTTGCTCACAAAGCTGGCGGACAAAGTCCATGGCTTCATAGCTTGCATCCGTCAGATAAGAAAAGGCTGGTGATGCTGTTTTGGTCGTAGCGTGCATAGCCAGGGCATTTTCCTCCGTTAATTCCCCAACCTTGGCAAAATCATTTTCTTTGAGATAAACCAGCATATCCTGATAATCTTTCTCAGACTGACGCACCCAGTCATCAAAAGTCGTCGAAGTTTCCACACAGAGTTTCATCCCGTCACGGCTAGAGATTGGTTTTTTCTTGTCTTCTAGCACCAACATAATCATAGCTAGCTTCAAGTCTGTCTCTACAGGGTAAATTTCCCCACTATCCTTATCCCAGGCACCTAGTGGTCCGTAAAAACTCCGAGAGGATGATCCTGAGGCAAACTTAGCCTCCTGTGCCAACCGACTTCTATCCAATCCAAGCTTGAAATAAGCATTACAAGCTTTGACCAGGGCGGACAAACCACTAGAACTTGAGGACAGACCCGCCGCGGTAGGCATATTGTTCTGAGTATCAATACGGACAAAGCCCTCACCATCTGGACGATAACGATCAATAATCTTACTCATCTTGGCATGCTCCGCCTCATTTTGTAACTGGTCATTGATATAAAATGCATCAGCCGTCGCATCCGTCGGTAAAGGCGACAAGGTCGTCTCCGTGTACATATTTTCCAAAGTCAGAGAGATACTACTAGTAGCAGGTACCATCTCTTTCTCTTTTTTCTTTCCCCAATATTTGATAATGGCAATATTTGCGTAAGAACGTACTGTTACAGGCTCTCGATCCATGTCTGAACAGCTCCTTTCTCTTCTAATCTTTCTGCGAGTTCTTGTGCGTGTGTTAAATTATCTGCCAAGGCTATAATACAGCCTCCTAGTCCACCACCGCTCATCTTGGAACCCAGAGCACCTTGACTAAGCGCCGTTTCAACCAAAGAGTCTGCCTCAGGGCTACTGACACCAATTTCTTTTAAATGTAAATGCGCTTGACTGAGGATTTGGCCTAGTCCTTCAGAATCTTTTTGTGAAATCGCATCCTCTGCCTGCTGGGTCAATTCTCCCAAGGCATGCAAAAACGGTAGGGCATCCTTGCCCTTGTTTTGAACCACTTGAATAGCTTCACGAGTTTGACCATAAACACCCGTATCGGCAATCACCAAATAGGCGGATAAATCCATCTCAAGCTCTGTAAATCCTACGTTCTTGATAAAACGTATGGGCTGGTCACTGAGACAGGTCTTGGCATCCAAACCACTTGGATTCATATGGGCAATCATCTCCGCCCGATTGACCAAGATTTCTAGTACATGATGAGGCAGGTCGGCTTGATAGTAATCAAAAACCGCACGAATGGCCGCTATGCTGATAGCTGCTGACGAACCCATTCCCCGCTTCTCAGGGATAGCCGAGTCAATCTCACAGCGAATGCAGGATTCTTTGATATTCAAATACTCCAGAGAAGCATAAACTGCCATGGACAAGGTATCCTCCTCATAGAGACGCCAAGGACTTTCTGCAGGAACTACCTTACAAGTCACCTCCACCTCCAAAAGAGGCAGGGAGATGGCAGGATAACCGTAAACGACTGCATGCTCCCCTATTAAAATTATCTTACTGTGTGCCTGACCGACACCAACCTTTTTTGTCATGTTTTCCTTTTACTAGACGAAAAACCGTCTTATTTTTTCATACAAGTATTTATTCTTTACTATCTATTTTATTATATTTTCACAAAAAAAGCGATTGTTTCCTTCACAATCGCCCCTTTCATTATTGAACCCATTCGCCATTATAGTTGACGTAGTAGCCATCTACAGTGGTATTCACTGCTAAAGCACCTGAGCTATAAGCATAGTACCATTTGCCATTGACCTGGAACCAGCCAGTTACCATAGCTCCTGATGAACGGAGATAGTACCACTTGTTACCAAGGTATTGCCAGCCCGTTTTCATATCACCATTTGGCTCATCTAAATAATACCAAGTCGAACCTTCTTGATACCAACCAGTCGCCATAGCTCCTGATGAACGGAGGTAGTACCACTTATTGCCAAGTTGTTTCCAACCAGTTTGCATAATGCCAGTTTCTGGGTCTAGGTAATACCACGGAGCAGGTTTGCTTCTATCAATGCCAAAAGTAACATGGAAATCTTGAGTCCAACCCTTAGCAACTTCACCAATTGGTAGTGGATTGTAAGAATCATCGCCAGAAATTCCTAGCTTATTTAAATAATACCAATTGCCGTCTTCATAAGTCCAACCTGTCTTTACAGCATAATGATTATCAAAATAATAAGTTCTCTTTTCAGCAGATGGAGCATATTGTTCACCGTATACTTTTCCTGTATTTTCAGACGTTTTTGCCTCTAGTACTTGTTTATCTGTTTGTTCTAGCAAAACACCATCTTGTCCAAAATAGTACCACTTCTCCTGAAGGCCAATTTCTAAGACTGGACGATTATTAAATAAATTATCACGATAACCTGTTCCATGAATTTCTACGTATTGCCAACCGACAACCATCTCTCCTCTATCACCAAAATAGTAAGTTTTACCGTCTATTTTATGCCAATAGATTGCTTTATGATCATCTTTTACATAATATTTTCTATTATCCTTATCAACAAATCGGCCACCTGTGGTATCCGCAAATACAGTATTTGTAGCTAGCAAACCAAAGAAAAATGTTGCTAGTGCGACTTGCATCATTTTTTTCAAAAGCTTCATTTGTATCTCCTCCAAGATTAAATCCACTCACCAGATGAAGCAAAGTTATAAACTTTACCATCGATAGTTTGGCTACCTGTAACCATTGCTCCATTTGAATTGAGATAATACCAGTTTCCATTTACTTTGGTCCAACCTGTCTTCATATCTCCATTACTTGCATTTAGGTAGTACCAAGTTGAACCATCCTGGTACCAACCAGTGGCCATTGCTCCTGATGAACGAAGATAGTACCACTTGTTACCAAGGTATTGCCAGCCCGTTTTCATATCTCCATTTGGCTCATCTAGATAATACCAAGTTGAGCCTTCCTGATACCAGCCAGTCGCCATTGCTCCTGATGAACGGAGATAGTACCATTTATTACCAAGTTGTTTCCAACCAGCTTGCATGATACCAGTTTCTGGATCTAGATAGTACCAAGTTGAATCATCGTTTATCCAACCTGCACGTCTTTCACCACCAATATAGTTTTCTCCATTAATTTCCGTTTTAGCTAGATAATACCAATTAGACTGGTCATAAAGCCAACCTGTCTCTAAAGAATGATTTTGATTAAAGTAATAGTTCGTGTAAAAACTCTTCTCTTCTTTATCTTCCGGATTTGTACGTTTTTCACCATACTTTCTTCCAACACTGTCTTTAGTTTTAATTTCTAATGCTTTCCAACCAACAAACTCTTGTAGCACTCCATTTTTATCGAAGTAGTACCACTCTGACTTTGGAAAACCTTCTAATCTGATACCATTTGGGTAAGGACCAATTGTATATCCTTTAACTGGCATTGGAATGTACTGCCAACCAACAACCATTTCACCATTATAATCAAAATAATAGGTCTTGCCATCAATCACTCGCCAGTAGGTTTCTTTGAGTTCACCCTTCTTGTAGTAGGTTCTACCATTTTCTTGGACAAATTGCCAACCTTCTGAATCAGCATCATCCGCCAATACTGCACTTGTCGCTAGCAAACCGAAGAAAAAGACTGCCAATGCAATTTGCATCAATTTTTTTATTATTTTCATTAGACGTATCCTCCTGCAAGAATTATAGTAAAAATTAAATTGTATGTCAATATGACGGCTTTAAAATCATATAATAACGAAACATATTAAAAATTGAAACAGTAGTAGTACACTTTGGCTTTGAAAATATTTTTAGAAATTATAGTATATTGAAACTATAATAGTACACCATGACTCCTAAAATATATCATATTGAATCTAGAATACTACATTGTGCATACTAAAATATTCCTAGAAATTAATTTGAATTTCCTAATCTATTTCTTCACATCTTATTTCACTCCACTATATTATGACGCGCTTACAGTCAGCCTTCAACTTCCTGAAATGCAAAAATCCCCTAGCAGACTTTCCTGCTAGGAGATTTTCTTATGAGAGGTACTTATTTAAGCTTTGAAAATCGGACTTATCATCTGATAATTATCAAATAATCTGCCAATTAAGCTTCTTCGTCTTCTTTACGACGACGGCCTGCAAGACCAAGACCAAGTAATGCACTTGCGGCTGCTGCTACCATAGCTACAGTAGAATCTACTGTACCTGTATTTGGCAACTCTTTCGCTCCTGCTTTCTTAGCTGGTGTTGCTGCATGTGAGCCTTGTTCAGCAGATGTAACTGCTTTATCAGCTGGTACTACTGCATGTGAGCCTTGTTCAGCAGATGTAACTGCTTTATCAGCTGGGATTACAGCTGTGCTACCATCTGGGAAGGTTACTGTAGTTGTGCCATCTTTACCTACTTTAACATCTGTTGCTGTTGGGTTTGATTTCTTAACTTCATCTGCTACTTTAGCTTTTTCAGCGTCTGTCAAGTTGCTTGGATCTGTAACTTGTGTTACTGATGGATCTTTAACACCATCTGCATCCTTAGACTTATCATCTGCTTTATTAGCTGGGATTACTGCTGTTGTGCCATCTTTACCTACTTTAACATCTGTTGCTGTTGGATTAGATTTCTTAACTGCCTTATCTGCTGGGATTACTGCTGTTGTACCATCTGGGTAAGTGACAGTTGCTGTGCCATCTTTGCCAACTTTAACATCTGTTACTGTTGGGTTAGCTTTCTTAACTTCGTCTGCTACCTTAGCTTTTTCTGCTTCAGTCAAGTTGCTTGGATCTACAACTGGTGTTACCGCTGGATCCTTAACTACGTTATCTGATGATTTCTTAACTGCATCACCTGATGGAATAACGGCTGTGCTGCCATCTGGGAAGGTTACTGTAGTTGTGCCATCTTTGCCAACTTTAACATCTGTTACTGTTGGGTTTGATTTC
>NZ_RJOB01000015.1 GCF_003943935.1 Streptococcus mitis
AGGTAAAATACCAAATGACAAACTTCCTAAGAAAGATGTCCCAGGTACAGGTAAGATTACAGAACCAGGTAAACCAGCTGTAGAAGTTCCTAANGTAACAACNCCAGCTAAGGTNACACCAGAAACACCAGAAACTGAAAAACCAGGTAAGATTGAAATTACTCAACAACCAAATGGAAATGCGATTGTAACACCTAAGAAACCAGATGGTTCAACCTACCCACCAAAAACTACGGTAGAAATTCCAGGAGAAAATGGAACAACAATCACAGTAACAATCGGTGACAATGGTTCAGGTGAAGTACCAAATGACAAACTTCCTAAGAAAGATGTCCCAGGTACAGGAACAGTAACAGAACCGAACAAGAAACCATCACAACCAGTGGATGTAACAACACCAGCTCNNAAGACACCAACACTAGATGTTGAACAAGATCCTAAGACAGGTGATGTTATAGTAACACCTAAGAAACCAGATGGCTCAACATTCCCACCAGGAACTACGGTAGAAATCCCAGGTGAAAATGGTCCAATCACTGTTGAAATCGGTCAAGATGGTAAAGGTAAAATACCAAATGACAAACTTCCTAAGAAAGATGTCCCAGGTACAGGTAAGATTACAGAACCAGGTAAACCAGCTGTGGAAGTTCCTAATGTAACAACTCCATCTAAGGTAACACCAGCAACACCAACAGATACAATTCCAGTTGCACCAGTGACACCTGATACGCCAGTCAAACCTGACACTAATGGAGGTTCTGGTCAAGATACACCAGCACCAGCTACTCCAACTCCAAATGCAGTTACTCCGAATGCAGATCAGGTAGATACTAAGACTACTGTTGATAATGGAGCTAAGTCAAATGATTCTCAAAATGTATTGCCAAATACAGGAACAGAATCAAATGCTGCTCTTGCATCTCTAGGACTTCTTGGACTATTGAGTGGATTTGGACTTGTAGCTCGCAAGAAAAAAGAAGACTAAAAATTTAGTCAAAATATGAACTGTTCATTGTTAAGTGGACAATGAATGGAAAAGATTAAACAACGGCTTTGTTCCTCATTTTAAGAAGTACAAGGCCGTTGTTGTATTTTTGGAAAGTAGATGCTAATCTTTGTACTAAGAAGCTCTCAATTGGGTACGCTATTAATTGAGACATTGTGTGAGTCATCTGTTACCACTAAATTTTTTAGATGATTGATTTTTACTATCCAAGATGACGATGGATTATCTGATATGATAAGTGGTTACAGATTTATTTTAAAGCTGGAGAGTTTGTCTGTTTAAAAGTACAATATAATAACATTTTAGGTATAGTTAAACAATACACCCCTTGTTCTATGTAATAAAACAGTTTTATCTTGTGTAAATATATTAAAAATGGTATAATTGAGCCGTGATAGCTGTGATGTATCATAAATGCTCATCATAGTAGGCTTCATGGGTGAATTACTATAAGAAGTGTAGCCGTGAAGATTACTTTTAATTTGATTTTGTGTTTTAACATAAGGAGGAACAATGGAAAATAAATCAAATTCGCTCAGTAGAATAAAGCGCCAGCAACGTGAAAAAGTTTTGCGCTTTTCTATTCGTAAATACAGTTTCGGTGCCGCTTCAGTTGCTGTTGCAGCGCTGATGTTTTTGGGTGCACGCGTTGCTAGTGCGGATAGTGTGGTTCCAAACGCTCCACAATCTAATGCGGGTGTAGTGAACCCTAAAGATAAGGTCGATTCGCCTGTGGATGTTGCAGCATCTACCGAAAACAAAGTAGATGCAGAAAATCAAGCGCTTACAACTGCTTCAGCTAGCGCGTCTACAGTTGATAAAGCCAAGTTGAAAAAAGTAGTTGAAGAATTAAATGCTCTTCTTTCAACTAAATTAAACCTTGACGAGTCAGTAGTCTCACCTGTTAAAGACAGACTTCAAAAAGGAAAAGAAGCCCTAGAAAGTTCTGAGCTAGCTCAAAAGGATATCGATGAACTTGTAGAACTCTTGTCTAAAGATGTGACAGTTGTATCAGCTGCTGAGGAAGTAACTGAGGTTCAAGTTGATAAACAAGCAGATAAAACTGAGAAGCCAGCTGACAACCTAGCAAGTCAAACTTCTCCTGAAGTAAGCGCAAGCGAAGAGAGCCAAACTGTATCAGCTAAAAAAGATGCTTTGAAAGTATCTGTAGATCAATTGCAGGCAGCTGTTTTGGAATTGCCTGAGCATGAAACTAGCAAAGAAGTTCTTGAAAAAGCCAATGAACTATTGGGCTTGGCTCAAGGAGTTCTTGAAAATACAACAGTTTCTCTGAACGATGTTGAAGATATGACAAAACGCGTGAAGAGAATGTTTAACTCTGTTAAAAACGCTACAACGCGTTTGACTTCAGGTGCTCGTGACTCTCGTAATGGCAAGAGCATGGGTCAAGGTACAGGCTTTAGAGCAAATGGTGAAATTAATCAAGGTGCCTTAGCCAATATCAAATATTATGCTTCTGTTGATCCTAGAGATAACGGTGGCCGAAACACAAGGAACGATGATCCTGAGTTTACTAAAAATAAGACTGATATTAAGGCGACCTATGTGCAAGATAGTGAAGGCAAATGGATCGTCTATGACGTCTTCTTCAATAACGATGGAAGAAAGATGACGGTAAGCTCATACCAGCAAGAATACTATTTCCAAGCTCCGTTTAATATCATGCACCCATCTAACACGGTGAGAGATTTAAGTTTCACACGTTACCAAAATACTGGTGGTAGAAGACTGTCTGATGGTTTCCAAGGATTTACCCAATATGGGAATACAGCCAATATCTCAAATGTATGGGGACAGAACTATAATATCTTTAATAATGATAGACGAACAATCTATGATCCATCTTCAGGGGTAACTCGTGATAACCAGCGATGGGAAGTGTTCAAGCACAATCAATACGATTCTACTTTAAATACCCTTACAAAAAATAAAAACGGTAGCTATCCAGGTGCATCATATTATTTGGGAATTAAGGTCGGAAAAGAAAGTTCTGATTATGCAGTGCACATGCACGCTAAGATTAGACTGAAAGATGATGTTACTGCTGAAGAAGCAGCTAACTATGGTCGTGTCTATGCAGCATCAGTAACTTCAGGAAGAACTACTAATCAGTCTTATATTATGGGGGCAACAGGTGCACGTTTACAGAGTGATCCAGAAGCACCAAAAGACCCAATTCAAGGTTTAACAGTTACAAAAACAGTAGGAGATAACGCAGGAGATCCAATCAATCCTGTATCTTCAGGTTATGTTAAGCATAAAAACGGAAAATCATTCCCTGCAGGTATGAACTGGACTTGGAAAGATGATCGTTCACCAAGTACAGCACAAGCCGGAGTATTCAAGTATACTTCTATTGCCACTTATAAAGACGGTTCTAAATCAACTGATGCCAACTCTGGTTCAGATGGAACAGTTACATTAATCGTTAAACCAAAACAACCTACTATTACAACAAGTGTTGCTAATAAAAAAGGTGAAATAAATCAACAAATTACTGTTAATGTTGGAAGCGGAGTACCAAACGGTTCGACAGTTAAGCTTTACGATGGTAATACAGTTATCGGAACTGGAACGACTAATGGAGAGACTGCAACAGTTACAGTTACAGGAGCTCTACCTGGAAATCCTATTACTGCTGAAACAGTTGTTAATAATGGCGGAACAGTGACTTCTGTTCGAAGTAATCCTGTTACTCCAACCCCTAAACCAGATACACAACCACCTACATTGGATGTTACACCAGCAAAACAAGATGTAAAAGTTGGTGAGAAAATCTCATTTAATGTAAATGGACAAGATGATACTAAGGTTAATTTAGACTTTTCAGATATATTTACAAAATATCCTAATCATCTATTTACGCAAAAAACGAACTATTCAGTAAATACTGATAAACAAAAGACACTATCTATTGACCTTGGAGAGGCAAAGGAATCTGATATTGGAGAAAAAACAGTTACCGTTAAGGCAACTGATGACGCTGGTCACAAAATTGAAAAGACAGTAAAAGTAAAAGTTATACCAGCCACTAAAGAGAATGAAAAACACAATCCAACAGCAGAAACTCTTGAAATTGGAATCAAACAAGAATTAACAGATGAAGCAATTAAAGCAAAAGTTAAAAATTATCCAAGTAATGCGACGTTAAGTGTTAAACAAAAACCTGATACAGATACAACAGGTAACAAAACAGCTACAGTCGTTGTGACTTACTCTGATAAATCAACAGATGAAGTAACAGTTCCAGTCATCGTTCGTGATACAACGCCACCAAAAATCTACTGGGCTAAAGACGATGGTAGCAAAGTGGAGTTAGGGAAAACTCATGAACAAGGACAAAATATAGTTATTCCACTATACCGTGGTGATGCAGTAAATACACGTCTTATCACTACAGATGATAGTGGAAAAGTGACGAACTTCAAAACGGAAAACTTACAAAGTGGCTTTAACTTTACACCTGTCAGTGGTACGGCAACAGAAGGTTCGCCATTAGGACAAAATGTAACAGGAACAGTTGGTTTAGGTGTTGCAAAAGGTAAGTATACTGCCCGTGCAATTTCAACAGACGGAACCAACACTACAACAGGGCATTTTGTATTTGAAGTACATGAACAGGCAGAAAAGTATACTCCAGCAGCAAATACACTGACTGTACCATTTAATCATAAGATCACAGATGATGAGGTTAAAGGAAAAGTCATTGCTAAACCTGGTACACCAGCCTTCCCAAATGGAACCATCTTTGAAGTAGTTTCAAAACCTGAAACCAATACTGCAGGAACAGATAAAAAAGCAGTCGTAAAAATCACATATCCAGATAAGTCAACTGAGAATATTGATGTTCCTGTTCATGTAGGAAAAGACTCAGCTAGCCAGCATCCACTGGAAGGTCAGACAGTAACTGTTACAGTTGGAGATTCATTAAAGACATGGAATGGACGTGTAGATTCTAACCAATACACAAATGCACCAAAAGGACGTGGAAATGGTGTAGAATGGGGTTGGAAAGGGACAACGCCTAAAGCTCTTCAAGATACAGCAGGTGTCTTTAAGTACACAGCAACAGCAACTCACCCAGATAAATCAGTAGCAGAATCTAATCCACAAGTAACCGTTATCGTTAAACCAAAAGCTCCAACGATTGAAACGGATCTGACTGGTAAGGCAGAATTACCTAACACAGCAGTTGTTGTAAATGTTCATGACGGAGTGAAAGATGGCTCGATTGTAACACTTTATTCTCAGGATGGACGTGCAATTGGTACAGGTACTGTGGCTAATGGAAAAGCGACAGTTACAGGAACAATTCCAGTAGGGAATATCACAGCTAAAACAACTGTTCAAACACCAGGTGAGCAAGATGTCACATCTGATCCTAGTCCAGAGAAACCAGCGACAACTAATAAAGCAGCTCTTTATCCTATTAAAGGTAAAACAGCGACAGTTACAGTTGGAGATTCATTAAGACAATGGAATGGGCGTGTGGACGCTAACCAATATACAGACGCTGGACCTAATGGTAAAGGAATTGGAGTTGAGTGGGGCTGGGAAGGGACAACGCCGAAAGTTGTTCAAGATACAGCAGGTGTCTTTAAGTACACAGCAACAGCAACTCATACAGATAAAACAGTGGCCAAATCTGATCCGCAAGTAACAATTATTGTTAAGCCAAAACAACCGACAATTGAAACTGACCTAACAGGTAAGTCTAATCAAGAAAACGTTCCAGTAACTGTTTCTGTAGGAGAGGGAGTTAAAGATGGTTCAACCGTGACTCTTTATGGTCCAGATGGAACAACTGTTATTGGTACAGGAACTGTAACAAACGGAAAAGCAACTGCAATCATCACAGGTAAGGTTCCAGTAGGAAATATTACAGCTAAAACAACTGTTCAAACACCAGGACAAGATGATGTTGTGTCAGAACCAAGCCCAATTAAGGAAGCAACAAATATTGCTCCAACAGCCAAAACTCAAACAGTAGGACTTAACGAGAAACCGAATGCTAAGAACAGTATTGGTAATAATGGAGACCTTCCAAATGGTACAAATTACACATGGAAGACTACACCAGACACTTCTACACCAGGTGACAAGCCAGGTGTCGTAACTGTTACCTATCCAGATGGTTCGACAATCGATGTCCCAGTAACAGTTAAGGTGACTCAAGTATCTGACGATTACACACCAACACCTAAAGACCAAANTGTTAATGTAGGTGAAACTCCAGATCCTAAGAAATCAATCGGTAATGTAGGCGATCTTCCAGAAGGAACTAAAGTTGAATACAAGACTCCAGTAGACACTACAACACCAGGCGATAAGNNAACAACAGCAGTTGTCACTTACCCAGATGGCTCTAAGGATGAAGTTCCAGTAACTGTTAAGGTAGTAGATCCACGTACAGATGCAGAGAAGAACAATCCAACACCTAAAGACCAAACTGTTAATGTAGGTGAAACTCCAGATCCTAAGAAATCAATCGGTAATGTAGGNGATCTTCCAGAAGGAACTAAAGTTGAATACAAGACTCCAGTAGACACTACAACACCAGGCGATAAGNNAACAACAGCAGTTGTCACTTACCCAGATGGCTCTAAGGATGAAGTTCCAGTAACTGTTAAGGTAGTAGATCCACGTACAGATGCAGAGAA
>NZ_RJOB01000016.1 GCF_003943935.1 Streptococcus mitis
GCCCTCCCGCCCCAATCAAGGCAGCCAAGGTTGCCGTACCGATAATCAAGACAGCCGCCGTCCGAATTCCAGACATCATAACAGGCATAGCAAGTGGAATTTCAAACTTCTTGAGACGCTCCCACCTAGTCATCCCAAAGGCAATCCCAGCCTCCTGCAGACTTGGATCAATTCCCTTGAGTCCAGTGATGGTATTTTGTAAAATCGGAAAGATCGCATAAATCACTAGAGCTGTCAATGCCGGTAAAGTCCCAATTCCCATCAAGGGGATAAAGAGTCCCAACAAGGCCAGAGACGGGATAGTCTGGAAAATCCCTGCAATCTGCAAGACCCAGTCGGCCAATTTCTCATGATAGCGAAGATAAACAGCCAAGGGAATCGCGATAAAAATAGCTAGTAACAAGGTCAAAAGTGACAACTGCAAATGTTGAGATAGAGCTGTCAACCAATCACTAAAACGATCCTGAAAAGTTGCAATTAAATTAGTCATGAACACTACCTCCAAACAAGTCTGCTACAAAGTCTGTTGCAGGCGCTTTTAAAATTGTCTCGGGATTCGCGACCTGGCGAATCTCTCCATCCTGCAAGACAGCAATACGGTCTGCCAATTTCAGAGCTTCATCCGTATCATGGGTCACAAAAATCGTTGTCATCCCAAATTCTTTATGCAATTCTTTAGTCAGAACCTGCAACTGTTTTCTCGAAATAGCATCCAAGGCTGAAAAAGGCTCATCCATGAGGAGAATCTTAGGCTGACCAATCATAGCCCGTACAATACCAACACGCTGTTGCTCCCCACCAGATAATTCACTAGGCAAACGCTGCCCATACTCAGCTACTGGTAAACCAACCTTTGCCAAAAGCTCTTCAGTTTTCTGAGCAATTTCTTCCTTAGTCCATCCCTTCATTTCAGGAATCAAGGCAATATTTTCCGCAACCGTTAGATTAGGAAAGAGGGCAATGGCCTGTAAAACATAACCAGTAGAAAGACGAAGTTCACGCTCATCATAGTCTTTGATGCGCTTGCCATCCATAAAAATATTTCCATCAGTCGGTTCCAAGAGACGGTTAATCATCTTAATCATAGTCGTTTTACCTGAGCCAGATGGCCCAACCAAAACCATAAACTCGCCATTCTCAATCTGTAAATTGACATCTCTCAAGACATCTTTTTCTGTGTAACGTAAAGCTACATTTTTGTATTCAATCATTCTGTATCCTCAATTTAAAACTTCCCTTGATTGGTCAAGTCTTCTACCTTAGGCATAACTTCCTTATTATTCCAATTCTACACAATTTTCCCGTTTTCTAGACGGAAGATATCGTACTGGGCATAAGCAACTCCATCAATCTGAGTCTGACCATAGCTAACCACATGGTTTCCTTGTCCTAAGAGTTGGAAAACAAAGTCAAAAGTGACACCATGTTCAGCCACATAGTTTTTATAAGCAGCACTTCCTTGCCTAATCTCATGATTATGCTGCATCAAATCATCTACCACATAATCACTCCACTGCTCCAGTTCCCCATTTTGGAAAATTTCTGTCAAGAAACGGCGAACTAACTTTTTATTTGCTACTGTCTTATCCAAATCCGTGATCTCAAAATCTCCAAAGATCTGGTCTAACTGTCCATTTTCTGGGGCACGATAGTAATCAATGACATCCCAATGCTCCACGATACGTCCATTCTCATCTGCACGGAAAGTATCCGTCGTCACCCATTGAGCTTCCCCACCATTCAGATATTGATGAACATGAACAAAGACCAGATTGCCATCCTCAATAGTGCGGACAATCTTCATCTGACGCTCTGGATGGCGCTCGAAGAAATTTGCAAAGAAGGCCGCAAACCCTTCTTTCCCATCAGGCACACCTGTCGAGTGTTGGATATAAGTATCCCCTACAGACTGGGCCTGAGCCTCAGCAACACATCCGTCTTGAATGGCATGAATGTATAGGTTGTTAGCATTTTTCACTTGTTGTGACATGATTTAAACCTCATTTGCCTTCTCTTTCAGATTTGCCAAAATTCTTTCTTGAAAACCTTCAAACTGACGAATTTCTTCTTCTAAAAATCCTTTGTAAAAGATCGTATCCAATTTCTGACTGACACGATGTCCCACTTCTTTCTGGGACTGCCCCAAATCTGTTAAAACTAAATATTTCTTACGCTTATCTTCTCCACATGGACTAACGGTTACAAGATTTTGTTCCTCAAGCTTTTTTATCATAGTCGTCAGCGTATTATTCGCAAGCCCAGTCGCCAGCGCGATATCTGTCGCAGTTGCACAGCCAGTTTCACTATTCCATAAAACCGCTAAAATCTTGCCCTGTTCACCCCTATAAAGAGCCTCAGGATCTTGGCTCAGTAACTTCTGAAAAATCCGCCCATTCAACAAACGAATATGATGGGCTAGCAAATGACTATCTTTCATAACACCTCCAATTTATTTCGATATCGAAAAGAATAAAGCAATTGTAACACTCATCGTTCTAACTGTCAACTATTTCGATTTAGAAATAGTTTTTCCCAGTAAAAAAATCTCCTACACAAGGTAGAAGATTGTAATCTTATATACTTAATCCGTCATGTCCGATACCAAAGTTCGATGTTCCAACAGAATACTGCACATAACTAGCAAGAAAATAAATCCTGACTGAATCCAGAAGAGGGCCAGGTCAAAGATTCCGTGTACAGCAACCACTGTAAGGAAAGATAGATAAAGACCGATAATCGGACGTTTTCCCGACTCCTGACTCATATCCATCATCAATCGAACAGGAGCAACAGAAGACAAAACTAATAAAATAGTCCCCACAATTCCGTAACTCAGAATCGTGTCAATATACAGACTGTGAGCATGTTCATGATAAGGAGCATTTATCCGAGGATAAGAGTGCATATAGGTTAATGGCCCCTCACCCCAAAAAGGATTTTGCTTAAACAAGGCCATCCCTGCATCCCAGATAGAAATGCGTTCTTCCATAGAAGAATCCAAAGTCCCCATCCGAACTCCCAAATCACTAGAAAAGAGGAAACTCAAGCCAATCGCGAAGACCCCAATACTAAGCCAAAAGGCCTTCCAGTTTTTAATGGTCGTAAAGAGATAGATGATTGCTCCAGCGATAATAGCAGGAAAGGCGGTTCGATTTTGAGTAAAATTCAAACCAAAGAGATTCACAAAGCCCGCAATCACACAGAATGCTTTCAACCAATTCAACTTGGTCGTTGTAAACAGATAGAAGGCAATCATGATACAGAAACAACAAATAATTCCATAATAATTAGGGTTAAAGAAGGTCACTTCTGCACGATTCTGATGCCAGACCTGCATATTGGGTGAAAGAAAAGCATAGTTAAATTTCTTCACAATTTGGAAATGTTCTAAACTCGCAAAAGCAGCTGACAATACACTACCAAACAAGACGAGCTGCAAAATCAAGCGAAAGAATTTATGTGATAAAATCGACTGATAGTGCAAAAAGAAAATAGTAAATAGAAACATTCCTACTGAAGCCACAATTCCCATCCAATTTTGTGCAAAAACGGATATAACAGTACTATAGCCAAGAAAAAGAAGCAGCATCGGATGCTCCCCCATTTTCTGAAGAATACTTTTCATGTCTCCTGTAAAAATCAAACTGATAATATATAAACAGAATACAACTACAAAAAGATAAAAGGGTAAAAAGATACTCAGGATAATTCCCAATAAAATCAGCTCTTTACTAGATAACCCTTTCAGCTTTTCAATAAAGCCTATTGATTTCAAAATGAATCCTTTCTCTCCAAATCAATTGATTCAGATAATAGTAAGCTATCCTATATTGTACCACTTTTTTAGCAATTTGAAAACAAAGGAAACGCTTCCCTGGGTAAAAAAGCGAGCAAAAATACTGAGATTTCATAACTCAAGCTTAATGACTAGATTCACTCTAAAAAATCGTGCCGAAAATACTAGGCATATGTTAAAATAGTAGTAATATAATAAAGATTTGACCAACTATCCAAACTATATTTAAATCATTTACAATTCCTAAAGAAAGGAAACACTATGAAATCCTACCAAGCCGTCTACCAAATTCTAGCGAAAGAAACCGATTATATCAGCGGAGAAAAAATCGCAGAAGAACTATCACTGACCCGAACATCAATTTGGAAAGCCATCAAGCGTCTAGAACAAGAAGGCATTGAAATTGATAGTATCAAAAACAAAGGATATAAACTGATGAACGGTGACCTTATTCTTCCAGAGCTTTTAGAAGAAAATCTTCCAATTAAAGTTAGCTTTAAAACTGAGACTAAATCAACACAACTAGATGCAAAAGAAGCAATTGATTTAGGGCATGAAGCAAACACCCTCTATCTAGCTTCCTATCAAACAGCTGGCCGAGGCCGTTTTCAACGTTCTTTCTACTCCCCACAAGGTGGCATTTATATGACACTCCATCTTAAACCAAATCTTCCTTACGACAAATTACCATCCTACACACTACTTGTAGCTGGAGCTATCTACAAAGCCATTAAGAACCTAACTTTAATAGATGTCAACATAAAATGGGTCAACGATATCTACCTCAAAAATCATAAAATTGGAGGAATCCTCACTGAGGCAATGACCTCTGTAGAAACAGGCTTAGTCACAGATATCATTATTGGGGTAGGAATCAACTTTACTATTAAAGACTTCCCCCAGGAATTAAAAGAAAAAGCTGCTAGCTTATTTAAAGCACCAGCACCTATAACAAGGAATGAATTAATTATAGAGATATGGCGTGCTTTCTTCGAAACACCAGCAGAAGAGCTATTATACCTATATAAAAAACAGTCATTCGTTCTAGGAAAAGAAATTACTTTTACACTAGATCAAAAAGACTACAAAGGACTTGCTAAAGACATCTCTGAAAGTGGAAAACTTTTAGTACAATGTAATAACGGAAAAGAAATCTGGCTAAATAGCGGAGAAATTTCACTCAAGAGTTGGAAGTAGTAATAAACAAGCACAACCATAAAATCGACAATATGTCGTTGATTGAAGTTAGATTAGTACATAGTGACTGCTAAAACATTTCTAGAATTTAATTTGATTTTCCTAATCGATTTATTCATATCTTATTTCAATCTACTATATAAAGATTTTAGCTTTTCTGCAGCCCACTACAATTGACAAAGAGCGCAAAAAAACTTCAGATAAGTAATTCAATTAAGTTTTACAAATCTAAAGTTTTTATTCTACTATTCTTAAAAATACAAAAAAAGAGTTATAAACTCTCTTTCAAACGGAGAATAAGGGATTCGAACCCTTGCGCCAGTTACCCGACCTAACGATTTAGCAAACCGTCCTCTTCAGCCTCTTGAGTAATTCTCCTATTAATGGGCACGAGTGGACTCGAACCACCGACCTCACGCTTATCAGGCGTGCGCTCTAACCACCTGAGCTACGCGCCCAAGTTAAAAACTTGGTAATTTGAACAAAGTTCAAAGCGGGTGACGAGAATCGAACTCGCGACAACAGCTTGGAAGGCTGTAGTTTTACCACTAAACTACACCCGCATACATACTATAAGTAAAAATGGCGCGAGACGGAATCGAACCGCCGACACATGGAGCTTCAATCCATTGCTCTACCAACTGAGCTACCGAGCCTTATTGCGGGAGCAGGATTTGAACCTACGACCTTCGGGTTATGAGCCCGACGAGCTACCGAGCTGCTCCATCCCGCGTTAATAAAAAGGAGGATGTGGGATTCGAACCCACGCACGCTTTTACACGCCTGACGGTTTTCAAGACCGTTCCCTTCAGCCGGACTTGGGTAATCCTCCATACTATTCAAATGGACCTTGTAGGACTTGAACCTACGACCACTCGGTTATGAGCCGAGAGCTCTAACCAGCTGAGCTAAAGGTCCAACAAGATCTTTATAGCGGCGAAGGGGATCGAACCCCCGACCTCCCGGGTATGAACCGGACGCTCTAGCCAGCTGAGCTACACCGCCATATATCGGGAAGACAGGATTCGAACCTGCGACACCTTGGTCCCAAACCAAGTACTCTACCAAGCTGAGCTACTTCCCGAGTTAAATAGAAAATGCACCCTAGAGGAGTCGAACCTCTAACCGCCTGATTCGTAGTCAGGTACTCTATCCAGTTGAGCTAAGGGTGCTCATTATATTATGCCGAGGACCGGAATCGAACCGGTACGATCGTTACCAATCGCAGGATTTTAAGTCCTGTGCGTCTGCCAGTTCCAGCCGGCTCATTTATTATATCTTAATGCGGGTTAAGGGACTTGAACCCCCACGCCGTTAAGCGCCAGATCCTAAATCTGGTGCGTCTGCCAATTCCGCCAAACCCGCATATATGACCCGTACTGGGCTCGAACCAGTGACCCATTGATTAAAAGTCAATTGCTCTACCAACTGAGCTAACGAGTCTAAAATAACTTGCGTTATCTTAAACGGTCCCGACGGGAATCGAACCCGCGATCTTCGCCGTGACAGGGCGACGTGATAACCGCTACACTACGGGACCTATGGGAGTTAACGGGATCGAACCGCTGACCCTCTGCTTGTAAGGCAGATGCTCTCCCAGCTGAGCTAAACTCCCTAGAGCTAAGCGACTTCCATATCTCACAGGGGGCAACCCCCAACTACTTCCGGCGTTCTAGGGCTTAACTTCTGTGTTCGGCATGGGTACAGGTGTATCTCCTAGGCTATCGTCACTTAACTCTGAGTAATACCTACTCAAAATTGAATATCTATTCAAATCAAGAAAACCTTGC
>NZ_RJOB01000017.1 GCF_003943935.1 Streptococcus mitis
CGAGAACTTTNCCTGTTACTTCATCACCTGGGTTCTTATCTTTTGGAATGCTTACAGTGACTTTACCATCTTTATCTACTGTGATTCCTGGTGTTCCACTTGTGTAAGTTGTTCCATCTGGAATTTTCTTACCATTCGCTTCACTTACTGGAATGTCTACTGATGATCCTGGTTTACCACTGCCATCATTGTACTTCGGTGTGTAATCATCTTTATCACGGTTAGTTACTGTTACTTTTACAGGTACTTCTTCTTCTGATCCATCTGGGTATCTTACGAGAACTTTGCCTGTTACTTCATCACCTGGGTTCTTATCTTTTGGAATGGTTACAGTGACTTTACCATCTTTATCTACTGTGATTCCTGGTGTTCCACTTGTGTAAGTTGTTCCATCTGGAATTTTCTTACCATTCGCTTCACTTACTGGAATGTCTACTGATGATCCTGGTTTACCACTGCCTTCTTCATATTTCGGAACTAATTTACTCTCAGATATACCCTTCTCTACTGGACTCTCAAGAGTAAGATTATTATCAATTCTCTTAGAAACTTTTGCAGTTACTTCTGTTTTATCTGCAACTTCAGTATCAGAAATTGTTACAACTCCTTCAGGTGATACTGATACTTTATCAGGTGACTTACCATTTACAGTCCATTTGCTTCCAGATTTCGTAACTGTTACAGTTTCTGGACTTGTTTTACCTGTCGGTGTGTAAGTAAGGGTAATTGTATCAATATCTTGTTGATTAGTACTATCAGGTCGTGTTGGTGGGGTAATTGTTACACTACCATTCTCTTTACCTTCTACGATAGGTGCTGTTGGTGTTACTGCTAGAATTACTTGACGCTTGATTTCTGCTGGTGCAAATGTTGTTCTAGTCGTGCTAGTAGCATCTGTTATATTATTAGCTTTAGTACCTGGGAATATTGCTACTGCAGTTCGAGTATATTTACCTGAATTGTCAAGTGTTGTTCCTCGATCTTGATTAACGCCGTTTCTGTCTTTCCAGGTCCAAGTCATACCACTTGGTAAATAATTGTTTCCACGATCTGCTTTATCTTCACTATCTACTACTTTTAGATAGTTATGCGCATCAATATTTTTAGAACTATTAGCTTTATTCAATGTTGAAGCAACTGGTACTTTTGCTATACCGTGCTCATCAAGATTTTTTGTTTCAATATCAACTACGCGGTACTTGAATTTGAAATCACGGCTATCTGAAGGACTACTTCCTTCTACGTGAAGAGTTGATTCGTGTACTCCTAAAGTTTCAGTATTCAATACAGTTCCCGAAGATAAACGAGTTGCATATGGATTTGCTTCAGTTTTTCCTGTTTGAGCTGTAAATGTAGATGGAGTTACTCCTTTTGGAAGTCCTCCCTTAACTTCTACTTTAGAAATCACACCAGAGTTATCCGATACTTTTAGTTCTGGGTTAAATGTAGCCCCACGATACACTGTAAAGATTGGTTCATTGGCAGTTTCTGATAACGGTACCCCATTTAAAGTCGCTTTTGGTTTTTCATTATCGACTACATTGAAAACAACATTTCTCTCAGCTGTTTCTGGTGCAAATACTTGGACACCATTACGAGTACTTGGAGATTTTGGAAATACCGCAATCGCTTTATGAGTTTGTGTTCCTACTTTAGATAATGTTACATTCGTATCTGATCCTTTAGCATTGTCCCAACGGAATTTCATTCCTCCTGGGAAGTGGACATCTGCTTGCGGTCCTACAACTGGTTTACCTGTTCTATCTTGCTCACCAGCTGTATTTAGGTATTCATTTGGATCACCTGACTTGCTGTTTAATTCGACTGTCTTAGGTGTGTTTTCCACAACAACATCGACAACTTTATACTTCATCAGATAGGTAGCACTATTTACACCATCAGAAATTTTGAACTTAGCTACGTGATCTCCTAGTGTTTGTGTATCTGCTACAGTACCTGTAGATAGGCTTGTAGTGTATTTTTTATCATCGGTACTTCCATCTTTTCCAGTTTGAGCTGTGTAAGTTTGAGCTTTAGATCCATTTGGTAAGTTCTCAACACTCATAGAAGTAATGTTACCTGAATCATCCCAGGCTTTCACAGTTGGATTGAATGTAGCTCCACGATACACATAAAACTGAGCAGATTGTGGTTCATTCTCTGTTAAACGAATTCCGCCAACCTCAACGATTGGTTTTTGGTTATCACGCGGTGTTACATTGAAAGTAAAGGTTACAGGATCTGCTTTATTACCTGCATCATCATGAGCTCCGAAAGTAATCGTATGCGGTTTACCAACGTCTTCTTTCTTAGTTCTAATAGTAATTGTCGTTACTTTTTCAGTTTTAGTAATTTTTACATTATTATTTGAAAGAAGTCTATCACCATATTGTTTAAAGAAATCATCAGGATCGATAGTAACACTTTTATCATCTTTTGCTGTTACTGTGAAGGTTACTGTATCACCTTCTACTACTGTTTGGTCTGGTGAGATTGTTAATGTAGGTTTTTGGTTATCTCGTTCAGGAGTTGGTGTTACAGGATTACTACGTCCAGAAGTTACTGTTCCACCATTATTCACAACTGTTTCAGCTGTAATAGGCTTTTCTGGTAGAGCACCTGTAACTGTAACTGTCGCAGTACCTCCATTAGTTGTTCCAGTTCCGATAATTCTATCACCATCGTAAATATTAACTTTAGAATTGTTCGGTACTCCATTTCCAACATTTACAGTAACCTTTTGCCCAGTCTTCCCTGCTTTTTCATTTACAGAGCTTTGATCAATAGTAGGTTGATTTGGAATAACCTTTAATGTAGCAGTAGTAGTATTTGAAGTATTGTCGCTGTAGGTAGCTTTTACTTGACGCTTGAATACTCCTGCTGTCCCAGTATTTGGTTGTCCATCTGGCCAACTCCAAGACATGTTGTTAGGGAAGTTTTTACTTCCATCATTACGCGTTACAAAACCACTTTCTACTGGATTATTTAAATTTCCAAGAGAATCTCCAACTTTTTTTGTAACCTCTTTACCGATAATAGGGTATTTTGTACTTTGTTTAACAGTCGGCTCTACATTTTCCCTATCTGTTTTTCCTGATCCAAAAACATACGATTGGCTTGTTGTCGATCCATAAGTACCCGCAATGGCTAGGGTAAATGCTTTTTGAACATCTTCATCCGTTACACCTGATCTTAATTTTGCTTTAAAATGCATATGTACAGCAGCTGTTTTATCATTGGTTCTCACCCCTATACCATAACTCCAGCTCCTGTGCACTCCATCTAATGCCGTTGCATTTTTTAAAAATGGATCATTTTTATTATTTTTAAAATAATCCTTCATATCTCCATCATGTGATCTACCATCACGAACACCTAGAGTGTTTAAAAATGTTAGGCTCCCTTTAGATTTACTAGTATCATTTAAAAAGTGAAAATCTTGAGTTGATTCATATCTGAATTTATCAGGATTTTGAGAAAGAGTCCCGCCTTCATTTTGATTATTTCTTCTATATGTCTCAAAGTATAAATCTCTAATAGTGTCTGACTTATAAGCACCGTTAGATTGTAAATCTAAAATTTTTGCAGGTAAAATAACATTATATAGTTGTTGTTTACTCAAATAAGCCATTTCCTGCCCATCGTTATTAAAGAAGACGTCGTAAACTAGATATTTCTGCCCACCAATCGTCTGAACTCGAGCGGTCATATCCACTTTATTCTCTGTGAATTGTCTATCGTCATTTCTAATGTTTCCATTAAAATCAGTTGCACGGAATCGTTGATAGATTAACAAGTTATCCTGATTAGTCCATTTTGAAGATACTGTTGCAGCTCTTCCACCTGTACCTTGACCCATGCTCTTGCCATTACGTGAATCACGAGCACCTGAAGTCAAACGTGTTGTAGCGTTTTTAGCAGAGTTAAACATTCTCTTCACGCGTTTTGTCATATCTTCAACATCGTTCAGAGAAACTGTTGTATTTTCAAGAACACCTTGAGCCAAGCCCAATAGTTCATTGGCTTTTTCAAGAACTTCTTTGCTAGTCTCATGCTCAGGCAATTCCAAAACAGCTGCCTGCAATTGATCTACAGATACTTTCAAAGCATCTTTTTTAGCTGATACAGTTTGGCTCTCTTCATTGGCGCTTACCTCTGGAGAAATTTGACTTGCTAGGTTATCAGCTGGCTTCTCAGTTTTATCTGCTTGTTTATCAACTTGAACCTCAGTTACTTCCTTAGCAGCTGATACGACTGTCACATCTTTAGACAAAAGTTCTACAAGTTCATCGATATCCTTTTGAGCTAGCTCAGAACTTTCTAGGGCTTCTTTTCCTTTTTGAAGTCTGTCTTTAACAGGTGATACTACTGACTCGTCAAGGTTTAATTTAGTTGAAAGAAGAGCATTTAATTCTTCAACTACTTTTTTCAACTTGGCTTTATCAACTGTAGACGCGCTAGGCACAGCATTTGTAAGCGCTTGATTTTCTGCATCTACTTTGTTTTCAGTAGATTCTGCAACATCCACAGGCGAATCGACCTTATCTTTAGGGTTCACTACACCTGTATGAGCCGTATTAGATTGTGGAGCGTTTGGAGCCACACTATCCGCACTAGCAACGCGGGCACCCAAAAACATCAGCGCTGCAACAGCAACTGAAGCGGCACCGAAACTATACTTACGAATAGAAAAGCGCAAAATTTTTTCACGTTGCTGGCGCTTTATTCTATTGAGCGAATTTGATTTATTTTCCATTGTTCCTCCTTATGTTAAAACACAAAATCAAATTTAAAAGCAATATTCCCTCTGGGAATAAAACAATAAAAACCACTATGATGGACATTTCACATCATAGCTATCACAGCTAGATTATATCACTTTCAATATATTTAATCAATTAAAATAATATAAACGCAATCAATCCAAAGAAAGCTCAATCATCAAATATATAATAATTAAAAACAACTCTGTATAACCATAAATATCCCATCCTTAATTTTAAAATCTTCTTCAGATATATCCTATAAATATAACTTTATATTATTACAAAATCAAAAAAAATAAATTTCTGTCTTAATAACAAATATATAATAGTTTTAATTAAAAATTCTATCATTGGTTCCCCATGCCTATGATTTCAAAGTATATACTTATACAACAATATTTCTTGAATAGTCTATCAACAAAAGGAGAACTTTGATTTCAAATAAGTATCGCAGATTGAAGCTAGAATAGTATAATATGACTTCTAATTCATTTTTAAAAATTAATCTAATACTCTTCGAAAATCTCTTCAAACCACGTCAAATTCACCTTGCCGTACTCAAGTACAGCCTTCGGCTAGCTTCCTAGTTTGCTCTTTGATTTTCATTGAGTATAAATTCCTAATCCATTTGTACATATTTTATTTCAACCCATGATCTCTAAGTACGAATATTGATATCTACTTTTTCTATAATACAAAAACAACCTTGCACCTCTTGAAATGAGGAACAAGGCCGTTTCTTTATCTTTTACATTCATTGTCCATTTAACAATGAACAGTTCAGGTTTTGACTACATTTTTATTTTAGTCTTCTTTTTTCTTTCCAAAAGCAAGGCCGAGACCGCCTAACATACCAAGAAGTCCTAGAGATGCAAGAGTAGCATTTGATTCTGTTCCTGTATTTGGCAATACATTTTGAGAATCATTTGACTTAGCTCCGTTATCAACAGTAGTCTTAGTATCTACCTGATCTGCATTTGGAATTGGAGTAGCTGGTGCAGGTGTATCTTGACCAGAACCACCATTCGTATCAGGTGTCACTGGCGCAACTGGAATTGTATTTGGATTTNTACTTCCACTTACTTTTCTGAAAATGTGGGTAANTANTGGTTCATTTTCAGCAATCACAGTTCGTAAAAATTCATATCCCGTAATTGATCCATGTTCAGCATCCTTTTCATTACCTGACTTAACAGATGGTTTCAATACATTTTCATCTTCATCAATCCAGTGAACCTCAATCATTAGCTCTGGCAATTCAATTGAATCCGGTAATACACCATTTTCAAAAATTGTTACCTTAGGTGGAGTTGCTGGATTTGGATTTATACTTCCACTTACTTTTCTGAAAATGTG
>NZ_RJOB01000018.1 GCF_003943935.1 Streptococcus mitis
TTGACAAAAAATAAAAAGGCTGTATAATAGTAAGAGTTGAAAATAACAACTCAGGTCCGTTGGTCAAGGGGTTAAGACACCGCCTTTTCACGGCGGTAACACGGGTTCGAATCCCGTACGGACTATGGTATGTTGCAGATGGAACACTTGATGAAAAAAAGTTTTAAAAAAACTTAAAAAAGTTTCAAAAAAGTGTTGACAAGCGAAAGCGACTGTGATATACTAATATAGTTGTCACTTGAGAGAAGCGAGTGACAAAGACCTTTGAAAACTGAACAAGACGAACCAATGTGCAGGGCACTACAACTAAGGTTGTAGTACTGAACAATGAAAAAACAATAAATCTGTCAGTGACAGAAATGAGTGAGAACTCAAACTTTTAATGAGAGTTTGATCCTGGCTCAGGACGAACGCTGGCGGCGTGCCTAATACATGCAAGTAGAACGCTGAAGGGAGAGCTTGCTCTTCTGGATGAGTTGCGAACGGGTGAGTAACGCGTAGGTAACCTGCCTGGTAGCGGGGGATAACTATTGGAAACGATAGCTAATACCGCATAACAGCAAATGTTGCATGACATTTGCTTAAAAGGTGCAATTGCATCACTACCAGATGGACCTGCGTTGTATTAGCTAGTTGGTGGGGTAACGGCTCACCAAGGCGACGATACATAGCCGACCTGAGAGGGTGATCGGCCACACTGGGACTGAGACACGGCCCAGACTCCTACGGGAGGCAGCAGTAGGGAATCTTCGGCAATGGACGGAAGTCTGACCGAGCAACGCCGCGTGAGTGAAGAAGGTTTTCGGATCGTAAAGCTCTGTTGTAAGAGAAGAACAAGTGTGAGAGTGGAAAGTTCACACTGTGACGGTATCTTACCAGAAAGGGACGGCTAACTACGTGCCAGCAGCCGCGGTAATACGTAGGTCCCGAGCGTTGTCCGGATTTATTGGGCGTAAAGCGAGCGCAGGCGGTTAGATAAGTCTGAAGTTAAAGGCTGTGGCTTAACCATAGTACGCTTTGGAAACTGTTTAACTTGAGTGCAAGAGGGGAGAGTGGAATTCCATGTGTAGCGGTGAAATGCGTAGATATATGGAGGAACACCGGTGGCGAAAGCGGCTCTCTGGCTTGTAACTGACGCTGAGGCTCGAAAGCGTGGGGAGCAAACAGGATTAGATACCCTGGTAGTCCACGCCGTAAACGATGAGTGCTAGGTGTTAGACCCTTTCCGGGGTTTAGTGCCGCAGCTAACGCATTAAGCACTCCGCCTGGGGAGTACGACCGCAAGGTTGAAACTCAAAGGAATTGACGGGGGCCCGCACAAGCGGTGGAGCATGTGGTTTAATTCGAAGCAACGCGAAGAACCTTACCAGGTCTTGACATCCCTCTGACCGCTCTAGAGATAGAGTTTTCCTTCGGGACAGAGGTGACAGGTGGTGCATGGTTGTCGTCAGCTCGTGTCGTGAGATGTTGGGTTAAGTCCCGCAACGAGCGCAACCCCTATTGTTAGTTGCCATCATTCAGTTGGGCACTCTAGCGAGACTGCCGGTAATAAACCGGAGGAAGGTGGGGATGACGTCAAATCATCATGCCCCTTATGACCTGGGCTACACACGTGCTACAATGGCTGGTACAACGAGTCGCAAGCCGGTGACGGCAAGCTAATCTCTTAAAGCCAGTCTCAGTTCGGATTGTAGGCTGCAACTCGCCTACATGAAGTCGGAATCGCTAGTAATCGCGGATCAGCACGCCGCGGTGAATACGTTCCCGGGCCTTGTACACACCGCCCGTCACACCACGAGAGTTTGTAACACCCGAAGTCGGTGAGGTAACCGTAAGGAGCCAGCCGCCTAAGGTGGGATAGATGATTGGGGTGAAGTCGTAACAAGGTAGCCGTATCGGAAGGTGCGGCTGGATCACCTCCTTTCTAAGGATAAGGAACTGCGCATTGGTCTTGTTTAGTCTTGAGAGGTCTTGTGGGGCCTTAGCTCAGCTGGGAGAGCGCCTGCTTTGCACGCAGGAGGTCAGCGGTTCGATCCCGCTAGGCTCCATTGGTGAGAGATCACCAAGTAATGCACATTGAAAATTGAATATCTATATCAAATAGTAACAAGAAAATAAACCGAAAACGCTGTAGTATTAATAAGAGTTTATGACTGAAAGGTCAGAAAATAAGGTTAAGTTAATAAGGGCGCACGGTGGATGCCTTGGCACTAGGAGCCGAAGAAGGACGTGACAAACGACGATATGCCTTGGGTAGCTGTAAGTAAGCGATGATCCAGGGATTTCCGAATGGGGGAACCCAACAGGTACTACCTGTTACCCATATCTGTTAAGGATATGAGGAGGAAGACGCAGTGAACTGAAACATCTAAGTAGCTGCAGGAAGAGAAAGCAAAAGCGATTGCCTTAGTAGCGGCGAGCGAAACGGCAGAAGGGCAAACCGAAGAGTTTACTCTTCGGGGTTGTAGGACTGCAATGTGGACTCAAAGATTATAGAAGAATGATTTGGGAAGATCAGCCAAAGAGAGTAATAGCCTCGTATTTAAAATAGTCTTTGTACCTAGCAGTATCCTGAGTACGGCGGGACACGTGAAATCCCGTCGGAATCTGGGAGGACCATCTCCCAACCCTAAATACTCCCTAGTGACCGATAGTGAACCAGTACCGTGAGGGAAAGGTGAAAAGCACCCCGGGAGGGGAGTGAAATAGAACCTGAAACCGTGTGCCTACAACAAGTTCGAGCCCGTTAATGGGTGAGAGCGTGCCTTTTGTAGAATGAACCGGCGAGTTACGTTATGATGCGAGGTTAAGTTGAAGAGACGGAGCCGTAGGGAAACCGAGTCTGAATAGGGCGAATTAGTATCATGACGTAGACCCGAAACCATGTGACCTACCCATGAGCAGGTTGAAGGTGCGGTAAGACGCACTGGAGGACCGAACCAGGGCACGTTGAAAAGTGCTTGGATGACTTGTGGGTAGCGGAGAAATTCCAAACGAACTTGGAGATAGCTGGTTCTCTCCGAAATAGCTTTAGGGCTAGCGTCGACATTGAGATTCTTGGAGGTAGAGCACTGTTTGGGTGAGGGGTCCATCCCGGATTACCAATCTCAGATAAACTCCGAATGCCAATGAATTATGGTCGGCAGTCAGACTGCGAGTGCTAAGATCCGTAGTCGAAAGGGAAACAGCCCAGACCACCAGCTAAGGTCCCAAAATAATTGTTAAGTGGAAAAGGATGTGGGGTTGCACAGACAACTAGGATGTTAGCTTAGAAGCAGCTATTCATTCAAAGAGTGCGTAATAGCTCACTAGTCGAGTGACCCTGCGCCGAAAATGTACCGGGGCTAAAACAATTTACCGAAGCTGTGGATACCTTTATAGGTATGGTAGGAGAGCGTTCTATGTGTGAAGAAGGTGTACCGTGAGGAGTGCTGGAACGCATAGAAGTGAGAATGCCGGTATGAGTAGCGAAAGACAGGTGAGAATCCTGTCCACCGTAAGACTAAGGTTTCCAGGGGAAGGCTCGTCCGCCCTGGGTTAGTCGGGACCTAAGGAGAGACCGAAAGGTGTATCCGATGGACAACAGGTTGATATTCCTGTACTAGAGTATGTAGTGATGGAGGGACGCAGTAGGCTAACTAAAGCAGACGATTGGAAGAGTCTGTCTAAGCAGTGAGGTGTGATATGAGTCAAATGCTTATATCTATAACATTGAGCTGTGATGGGGAGCGAAGTTTAGTAGCGAAGTTAGTGACGTCACACTGCCAAGAAAAGCTTCTAGCGTTTAAACATACTCTACCCGTACCGCAAACCGACACAGGTAGTCGAGGCGAGTAGCCTCAGGTGAGCGAGAGAACTCTCGTTAAGGAACTCGGCAAAATGACCCCGTAACTTCGGGAGAAGGGGTGCTGACTTTAAGTCAGCCGCAGTGAATAGGCCCAAGCAACTGTTTATCAAAAACACAGCTCTCTGCTAAATCGTAAGATGATGTATAGGGGGTGACGCCTGCCCGGTGCTGGAAGGTTAAGAGGAGTGCTTAGCGTAAGCGAAGGTATGAATTGAAGCCCCAGTAAACGGCGGCCGTAACTATAACGGTCCTAAGGTAGCGAAATTCCTTGTCGGGTAAGTTCCGACCCGCACGAAAGGCGTAATGATTTGGGCACTGTCTCAACGAGAGACTCGGTGAAATTTTAGTACCTGTGAAGATGCAGGTTACCCGCGACAGGACGGAAAGACCCCATGGAGCTTTACTGCAGTTTGATATTGAGTGTCTGTACCACATGTACAGGATAGGTAGGAGTCTATGAGATCGGGACGCCAGTTTCGAAGGAGACGTTGTTGGGATACTACCCTTGTGTTATGGCCACTCTAACCCGGATAGGTGATCCCTATCGGAGACAGTGTCTGACGGGCAGTTTGACTGGGGCGGTCGCCTCCTAAAAGGTAACGGAGGCGCCCAAAGGTTCCCTCAGAATGGTTGGAAATCATTCGCAGAGTGTAAAGGTATAAGGGAGCTTGACTGCGAGAGCTACAACTCGAGCAGGGACGAAAGTCGGGCTTAGTGATCCGGTGGTTCCGTATGGAAGGGCCATCGCTCAACGGATAAAAGCTACCCTGGGGATAACAGGCTTATCTCCCCCAAGAGTTCACATCGACGGGGAGGTTTGGCACCTCGATGTCGGCTCGTCGCATCCTGGGGCTGTAGTCGGTCCCAAGGGTTGGGCTGTTCGCCCATTAAAGCGGCACGCGAGCTGGGTTCAGAACGTCGTGAGACAGTTCGGTCCCTATCCGTCGCGGGCGTAGGAAATTTGAGAGGATCTGCTCCTAGTACGAGAGGACCAGAGTGGACTTACCGCTGGTGTACCAGTTGTCTTGCCAAAGGCATCGCTGGGTAGCTATGTAGGGAAGGGATAAACGCTGAAAGCATCTAAGTGTGAAACCCACCTCAAGATGAGATTTCCCATGATTTTATATCAGTAAGAGCCCTGAGAGATGATCAGGTAGATAGGTTAGAAGTGGAAGTGTGGCGACACATGTAGCGGACTAATACTAATAGCTCGAGGACTTATCCAAAGTAACTGAGAATATGAAAGCGCAAGGTTTTCTTGATTTGAATAGATATTCAATTTTGAGTAGGTATTACTCAGAGTTAAGTGACGATAGCCTAGGAGATACACCTGTACCCATGCCGAACACAGAAGTTAAGCCCTAGAACGCCGGAAGTAGTTGGGGGTTGCCCCCTGTGAGATATGGAAGTCGCTTAGCT
>NZ_RJOB01000019.1 GCF_003943935.1 Streptococcus mitis
TCCAATCGTTACCGAGTCCGCTCGTGCACTATATGAGTACGCAAATAACGAGCGAACAGACCGCATTAAAGGGTATGCAACAGAGTTAGTTTTGACAAACCAAAACTTTGAGAAAATCCGTTGTATTACTGCAAATATGCCACGAGTGTTCTTAGGTGGAGACCTGGAAGGAGCTGTAAAAGTCGAGCTAGTCAATGCAACTGCTGAAATCACGTATAACAATGAAATCCGCTTGCTTGCTGATGATATTGTTCTCGCAGAAAATGATGAGGTGGCTTTATGATGTCAAAAGAGTTAAAACAAGCCGCCAAAATCCTCATCTTGAAAGGAGCTCAAAGAGTTCAAGAAGATGTGCGAGAACGAGTTGAAAAGAGAGCGGAAAAGAAAGCGCAAGAGAAAGCAGAGGAAAAGCAACGAGAGGAGTTCTTGGCAGAGCAACAGAGACTTTGGGATATAATCTGCTATTTATCTGACGCAGTTGCTACAGTGCTCAAACCTGGTTCGTATGGTTTCTTTTTAGAAAACATTTACGCAGAAAAAGAGTTTGAAAATAACGGCAACGTTTGGACTGAACCAGTCGTAGTTGATACAGTTCGAATAGCTAACGTATATACAAAACCTCTTGTTGATGTTAAGAATAGCGATGTTTTCGCAGTAGCAATCTACGGTAACATTTCAGAAGATGATATGATAGCTTTAACCGACTATTTCAGACACGTACCAAACTATGAATACAAGCGAGTTGGTATTTTGGTCAGTGGTCTTGCAAAAGAACTTGTTTTCTGTGCAACTAACGATGCAGACGATTATGCCTTGATAAATCGGAAGTTATCGAGCAGAGATGAAACCAAGGTGTAATGCTTTTTCTAAACGTTCTGCCCTTTACAATGGAAAAGGCGATATAGGTCTGAACTAAGGTGTTTTTGTTGTCGTATATCGGCGATAAAGACGAAAAGGGCAGATGTCAGAAAGTCAAGTAAGCGAAGCTAGGGCAAAAATTTTCGAAGCTAAAGCGTAGCGATTGCGTAGAAAAATTTTGCTCGGTGCTTGACTTTGTGGCAAGTGAGAGCAGAGGTTTTTCTGTCGGTTGAGGCCGGGTCCAGGGCAGAGCCCTGGTAGGTCTGGGCGAAGCCCAGGGGAAAGGAATTTAATATGATAAAAGAATGGAAATGTATGCCCCCGGGTACTAACAGGGGGGCTACGTATACATGGCATTAGAAAATACCTATATAATAGACTGGTTATCATTCACGTGTAGGATGGGGAATCCCTTTGAGGTTATCGAACTGGCAGGCCTTGGAAAACTCAATTTTTCAGAAACTGACCGAGGGCGTTACGGTTACGATTCAGGTTATACGGTGGACGGTCTGATAAACGTTTTTTACTCTGCTAAGCGCTCGGACATGGGTGTTCATGTCGAACTTACAGGGCAAGGGGTTCGGAAGTATGAAACGATTATGCAAGTCGATAAAGTTACCTGGAGACAAGTCTTTGAGCATTTACGGTCATTTGCTACGTTCTCACGCATTGACTTGGCATTGGACGAATATGAGGGCTTGGTGGGTTTCGCTGACATTATTGGCAAGATAGAGCGAGGGGAACACGTTGGCAGGTGTCGTTCATTTAAGGTCATAAGTGGCAGAGGGTCAAACGGTGAGCATACTGGAACCACCATATATATGGGTAGCAACAAATCAGACCTCATGCTACGTGTATATGAAAAAAATTACGAACGTCAAGCAAAAGGGTATGAAATCGATGTGCCAATATGGAACCGTTGGGAGTTAGTTCTTAAACACGAGAAAGCCAATGATTTCGTTACCAGGTACCTGGAAGATGGGCATAGTTTTGGCAGTCTTTTTGGGGGTATTCTTGCCGATTTGATAAGGTTTGTAGAGCCTGGCGAGGACACGAACAAAAGCAGATGGCAGACATCTACCTGGTGGAGTAACTTCTTGGCAATGGCAGAGCCAATCCAGTTAAAAGGCAAGGAATATCAACCGAGCCTGGCAAAGACTTTAAATTGGATCGAAAATAGCACGGTAACGGCTATCAAGGGATTGAGTGCAATTGCCAAGGAAGAAAATGTTGACTTTTTGCAATTACTCATGGCATGTCAAAATGGCAATGAGAACAAAATTGGCAAGATGAAGCAAGAATTTGATGGCATGAGTTCAAAAGAGCAAAAAAAATTCATCAATTTAGTAAAAAATCTCGGAAAAAATTGACAGATGGCAATGCCGTATGCTGCAAGGGATTGGCAAGTAAATGGCCAGAAAATTGGCAGGACAAAACAAAAAAACGTGTCAAATTGGTTTGACACGCAAAATTCAAAATAGTAAAATAAAACAAAGAAAAAGATATCAGCGAAAGTTTGGCGACTGCTGACATCTTCATTCGTATTTCAAATTCAGGACTATTATATCAAAGAAAAAATAAATAGTCAACACGTATGAAGATTGAACAGTCGCGCGATACTTTTAGAGTACGCGCTTTTTTGTGCGTTGATATCTCTTTCTAAATCTATAAAGAAAGAGAGGTTAGCAGATGAAAGCTAACCAACTGAAAGCTAGTCGAGAGCTAGCATATATAGTAGTCGGAGACTATTCTCCAATCGTTACCGAGTCCGCTCGTGCACTATATGAGTACGCAAATAACGAGCGAACAGACCGCATTAAAGGGTATGCAACAGAGTTAGTTTTGACAAACCAAAACTTTGAGAAAATCCGTTGTATTACTGCAAATATGCCACGAGTGTTCTTAGGTGGAGACCTGGAAGGAGCTGTAAAAGTCGAGCTAGTCAATGCAACTGCTGAAATCACGTATAACAATGAAATCCGCTTGCTTGCTGATGATAT
>NZ_RJOB01000020.1 GCF_003943935.1 Streptococcus mitis
ATTTACAGCGAATAAAATTACTGCTGAAACAACAGCAACAGCAGAGAATCCAGCTGTTATTACATACTCAGGTACACCAGCAGCGACAGATGGTTTAACACAAGATAGAATAGATGCAGCAACTAAAGGTGAAAATCCAGCTGGTATGCCTTTAGGCTGGCGTTATGCAACTGCAACTGATAAAGATGGTGCGGAAATTAAGAATGGAGCAGTAGGTTCATCAAACGCAACTGACCCAGGTTCATTCCGTGTTATGCTTAAGGGACAAACTCAAAAATATGACATTGCAACACCAACTGAAAAAGTTACTGTAGCAGATCCAGCAAATGTAACAGAAGCTGAGTTGGCTAAAATCAAAGAAAAAGTCCAACTTGAGTACTCTCAAAACAACGATGATGCTAACTTAGCAGACAAAAAAGGTACAGCTGTAGCTGATAAAGATGCTAAGATTAAATCAATCGAAAAAGATGACAAAGGAAATCTTGTTGTGACTTATAAAGATGGTTCTCAAGATAAGAAACCATTGTCAGAATTTGTAAACGTAGCTCCAACAGTTGAACTTCCATACTCAAATGAAGCTAAGAAAGAAATCTATGTTTATACAGGTGAAAACACTGATCTAACATTCAAAGCATCAGACAACACTGCTGTTAAAGATATGTATGTACGTGGTCCTGGTGGTATTGGAAAAGATAATACGGCAGATTACGGTTTCACAACTGGAAAAATCGAGAATTCAGCAGTCACTCATGGTGATGGTACTGTATCAGGTCCTACAGCTACTATTAAGATGACAGGTGTTACAACACTTAAAGCTCCAAACCATTGGACAAGTTTTGTTGTTGCTAATGACAATGATAATGCACCATCAACTACTGATTTTAGAGCATTAGATAAAAATCCAAATGCAACTCAGACTCCAGGATATGTTCAATTCATCGTTAAATCTCAAACAGATAAGTACGATATTGCAACTCCAGCTCCAGCTGATAAAGTTGAAGTAGCAGATCCAACAAAAGTAACAGACGCTGAGTTAGATAAAATCAAAGAAAAACTTCAACTTGAGTACAACAAGAAAAATGACGATGCGAATATCGCAAAAGATACTCCAGTTGATAAAGATGGTAAGATTAAATCAGTCACAAAAGATGCAGATGGAAATCTTGTCGTAACATACACAGATGGTTCAACAGATAAAAAACCATTATCAGAATTTGTAACTAAAAAACCAACAGATGCAGATAAGAACACACCAACAGCTAAACCACAAACTGTAGACAAAGGAACAACACCAAAAGCAGAAGATTCAATTGGTAATGTAAAAGATCTTCCTAAGGGTACAACAGTAGCCTTCAAGGATCCAGTAGATACAGCAACACCAGGTGAAAAAGATGCGACAGTAGTTGTAACATACCCAGATGGTTCTACAGAAGAAGTTCCAGTTAAGGTAACGGTTAAAGACCCAAGTTCAGCACCAACAGATGCAGATAAGAACACACCAACAGCTAAACCACAAACTGTAGACAAAGGAACAACACCAAAAGCAGAAGATTCAATTGGCAATGTAAAAGATCTTCCTAAGGGTACAAAAGTAGCCTTCAAAGATCCAGTAGATACAGCAACACCAGGTGAAAAAGATGCGACAGTAGTTGTAACATACCCAGATGGNTCTACAGAAGAAGTTCCAGTTAAGGTAACGGTTAAAGACCCAAGTTCAGCACCAACAGATGCAGATAAGAACACACCAACAGCTAAACCACAAACTGTNGACAAAGGAACAACACCAAAAGCAGAAGATTCAATNGGTAANNTNAAAGATCTTCCTAAGGGTACAACAGTAGCCTTCAAAGATCCAGTAGACACAACAACACCAGGTGAAAAACCTGCGACAGTAGTTGTAACTTACCCAGATGGTTCTAAGGAAGAAGTTCCAGTTAAAGTAACTGTTACAGACCCAAGTTCAAAACCAACAGATGCAGATAAGAACGAGCCAACACCAAAAGCTCAAACTGTAGATAAAGGAACTGAACCAAAAGCAGAAGATTCAATCGGTAACTTGAAAGATCTTCCTAAGGGTACAACAGTAGCNTTCAANGATCCAGTAGACACAACAACACCAGGTGAAAAACCTGCGACAGTAGTTGTAACTTACCCAGATGGTTCTAAGGAAGAAGTTCCAGTTAAAGTAACTGTTACAGACCCAAGTTCACCTGAAGATCCAACAACTAAGGATACAGACGGCGATGGCTTGACTGATAAGGAAGAAGCAGACAAAGGAACAGATCCTAAGAAAGCTGATACAGACGGCGATGGCTTGACTGATAAAGANGAAGCAGACAAAGGAACAGATCCTAAGAAAGCTGATACAGACGGCGATGGCTTGACTGATAANGANGAAGCAGACAAAGGAACAGATCCTAAGAAAGCTGATACAGACGGCGATGGCTTGACTGATAAGGAAGAAGCAGACAAAGGAACAGATCCTAAGAAAGCTGATACAGATGG
>NZ_RJOB01000021.1 GCF_003943935.1 Streptococcus mitis
ACTCAGACGCGCTTGTGCTTGCTGACTCTGATGCACTTGTTGATGCCGACTCAGAAGCTGATGTACTTGCTGACTCTGACGCACTTGTTGATGCTGATTCAGAAGCTGATGTACTTGCTGACTCTGATGCACTTGTTGACGCCGACTCAGAAGCCGATGTGCTTGCTGATTCTGATGCACTTGTTGATGCCGACTCAGAAGCTGATGTACTTGCTGACTCTGACGCACTTGTTGATGCTGATTCAGAAGCTGATGTACTTGCTGACTCTGATGCACTTGTTGACGCTGATTCAGAAGCTGATGTGCTTGCTGATTCTGACGCGCTTGTTGACGCTGATTCAGATGCCGATGTGCTTGCTGACTCTGATGCACTTGTTGATGCTGATTCAGAAGCTGATGTNCTTGCTGACTCTGATGCACTTGTTGACGCTGATTCAGAAGCTGATGTGCTTGCTGACTCTGACGCACTTGTTGATGCTGACTCAGAAGCTGATGTGCTTGCTGATTCTGACGCGCTTGTTGATGCTGATTCAGAAGCTGATGTGCTTGCTGATTCTGACGCGCTTGTTGACGCTGACTCTGACGCACTTGTTGATGCNGATTCAGAAGCCGATGTGCTTGCTGATTCTGACGCACTTGTTGATGCTGATTCAGAAGCTGATGTGCTTGCTGATTCTGAAGCACTTGTTGATGCTGACTCAGAGGCTGATGTGCTTGCTGACTCTGACGCACTTGTTGACGCTGATTCAGAAGCCGATGTGCTTGCTGATTCTGATGCACTTGTTGACGCTGATTCAGAAGCTGATGTGCTTGCTGACTCTGACGCACTTGTTGACGCTGATTCAGAAGCCGATGTGCTTGCTGACTCTGACGCACTTGTTGACGCTGATTCAGAAGCCGATGTGCTTGCTGATTCTGATGCACTTGTTGATGCTGATTCAGAAGCTGATGTGCTTGCTGATTCTGATGCACTTGTTGACGCTGATTCAGAAGCTGATGTGCTTGCTGATTCTGACGCGCTTGTTGACGCTGACTCTGACGCACTTGTTGATGCCGATTCAGAAGCCGATGTGCTTGCTGATTCTGACGCGCTTGTTGACGCTGACTCTGACGCACTTGTTGATGCNGATTCAGATGCCGATGTGCTTGCTGATTCTGATGCACTTGTTGACGCTGATTCAGAAGCTGATGTGCTTGCTGATTCTGACGCGCTTGTTGACGCTGATTCAGATGCCGATGTGCTTGCTGATTCTGACGCACTTGTGCTTGCTGACTCTGAAGCTGATGTGCTTGCTGACTCTGACGCACTTGTTGACGCTGATTCAGAAGCTGATGTGCTTGCTGACTCTGACGCACTTGTTGATGCTGACTCAGAGGCGCTTGTGCTTGCTGATTCTGACGCACTTGTTGATGCTGACTCAGAAGCTGATGTACTTGCTGATTCTGATGCACTTGTTGATGCTGACTCAGAAGCTGATGTGCTTGCTGATTCTGACGCACTTGTTGATGCNGATTCAGACGCACTTGTTGACGCTGACTCAGATGCTGATGTGCTTGCTGATTCTGACGCACTTGTTGACGCTGATTCAGAAGCTGATGTGCTTGCTGANTCTGANGCACTTGTTGATGCTGATTCAGAAGCTGATGTGCTTGCTGATTCTGACGCACTTGTTGATGCTGACTCAGAGGCGCTTGTGCTTGCTGATTCTGACGCGCTTGTGCTTGCTGATTCTGACGCGCTTGTTGACGCTGACTCAGAAGCTGATGTACTTGCTGATTCTGATGCACTTGTTGATGCTGACTCAGAAGCTGATGTACTTGCTGATTCTGATGCGC
>NZ_RJOB01000022.1 GCF_003943935.1 Streptococcus mitis
TAAGGAAGAAGCAGACAAAGGAACAGATCCTAAGAAAGCTGATACAGACGGCGATGGCTTGACTGATAAAGAGGAAGCAGACAAAGGAACAGATCCTAAGAAAGCTGATACAGACGGCGATGGCTTGACTGATAAAGANGAAGCAGACAAAGGAACAGATCCTAAGAAAGCTGATACAGACGGCGATGGCTTGACTGATAAGGAAGAAGCAGACAAAGGAACAGATCCTAAGAAAGCTGATACAGATGGTGATGGCTTCACAGATAAAGAAGAAGTCGCTAAGGGAACAGATCCAAAAGATCCAAACTCTAAACCAGAAGATCCAGCAACACCAGATACAAAAGCTCCAGCTAAACCAGAAATCAAAACAGATCTAACAGATAAAGCAGGCACTAAGACACCAGTTGAAGTGACAGCAGAACCAGGATCTAAAGTTGAATTATTCGACAAAGATGGTAACAAGCTTGGTGAAGGCGTAGCAGACGAAAACGGAAAAGCTACAATCACACCAACGAAAGAGCTTCCAGCAGGAGACGTAACAGCGAAAGCAACAGATCCAGCAGGAAATGTATCAGAACCAAGCACACCAGAAAAAGCAACAGCAGATACAAAAGCTCCAGCTAAACCAGAAATCAAAACAGATCTAACAGATAAAGCAGGCACTAAGACACCAGTTGAAGTAAGTGCAGAACCAGGATCTAAGGTTGAGTTGTTCGACAAAGACGGTAATAAGCTTGGTGAAGGCGTAGCGGACGAAAACGGAAAAGCTACCATCACACCAACGAAAGAGCTTCCAGCAGGAGACGTAACAGCGAAAGCAACAGATCCAGCAGGAAATGTGTCAGAACCAAGCACACCAGAAAAAGCAACAGCAGATACAAAAGCTCCAGCTAAACCAGAAATCAAAACAGATCTAACAGATAAAGCAGGAACTAAGACACCAGTTGAAGTAAGTGCAGAACCAGGATCTAAGGTTGAGTTGTTCGATAAAGATGGTCACAAGCTTGGTGAAGGCGTAGCGGACGAAAACGGAAAAGCTACCATCACACCAACGAAAGAGCTTCCAGCAGGAGACGTAACAGCGAAAGCAACAGATCCAGCAGGCAATGTATCAGAACCAAGTGCTCCAGCAACCGCAACTAAGGATACAAAAGCTCCAGCTAAACCAGAAATCAAAACAGATCTAACAGATAAAGCAGGAACTAAGACACCAGTTGAAGTAAGTGCAGAACCAGGATCTAAGGTTGAGTTGTTCGACAAAGACGGTAATAAGCTTGGTGAAGGCGTAGCGGACGAAAACGGAAAAGCTACCATCACACCAACGAAAGAGCTTCCAGCAGGAGACGTAACAGCGAAAGCAACAGATCCAGCAGGNAATGTGTCAGAACCAAGCACACCAGAAAAAGCAACAGCAGATACAAAAGCTCCAGCTAAACCAGAAATCAAAACAGATCTAACAGATAAAGCAGGAACTAAGACACCAGTTGAAGTAAGTGCAGAACCAGGATCTAAGGTTGAGTTGTTCGACAAAGACGGTAATAAGCTTGGTGAAGGCGTAGCGGACGAAAACGGAAAAGCTACCATCACACCAACGAAAGAGCTTCCAGCAGGAGACGTAACAGCGAAAG
>NZ_RJOB01000023.1 GCF_003943935.1 Streptococcus mitis
TGAACTGCACCCCAAAAGTTAGACAGAAAAAATCTAACTTTTGGGGTGTTTTTATTATGAAATTAACTTATGATGATAAAGTTCAGATCTATGAACTTAGAAAACAAGGATATAGCATAGAGAAGCTTTCAAATAAATTTGGGATAAACAATTCTAATATTAGGTACATGATTAAATTGATTGATCGTTACGGAATAGAGTTCGTCAAAAAAGGAAAAAATCGTTACTATTCTCCTGATTTAAAGCAAGAAATGATTCATAAAGTCTTACATGAAGGCTGGACTAAAGATAGAGTTTCTCTTGAATACGGCCTCCCAAGTCGTACGATACTTCTTAATTGGCTAGCACAATACAAGAAAAACGGGTATACTATTGTTGAGAAAACAAGAGGGAGAGTACCTAAAATGGGACGTAAACGGAAGAAAACTTGGGATGAAATGACAGAACTAGAGCGACTCCAAGAGGAGAATGAACGATTACGTACTGAGGTGGCTTACTTAAAAAAGTTAAAAGAGCTGGAAGACAGGGACGAAGCCATACAGCGAGAAAGGCAGAGACAATTAGAGAAATGGCTTCAGGAGGATTTCGACTAGATTTACTTCTTGAAGTGGCTCGCTTACCTCGCTCAACTTACTATTATCAGTTGAAGGAACTAGATGGGCTTGACAAAGATAAAGATCTTAAAGCTGAAATTCAAGCTATTTTTACTGAGCACAAAGGAAATTATGGCTATCGCCGAATAACTCTTGAATTAAGGAATCGTGGTCATATAGTAAACCATAAGAAGGTCCAACGTCTGATGAAAATCCTTGGTTTAAGTGCTCGAATTCGCCGTAAACGAAAGTATTCTTCCTACCAAGGAGAGATTGGTAAGAAAGCAGAGAATCTCATTCAACGCCAGTTTGAAGCATCGAGACCAATGGAAAAGTGTTATACGGATGTGACAGAGTTTGCCATTCCAAATAGTACGCAGAAATTGTATTTATCGCCTGTTTTAGATGGCTTTAACAGCGAAATTATTGCTTTTAATCTTTCTTGTTCGCCTAATTTAGAACAAGTAAAAACGATGTTGGAACAGGCCTTCACAGAGAAACACTACGAGAATACGATTCTCCATAGTGATCAAGGCTGGCAATATCAACACGATTCTTATCACCAGTTTCTTGAGGGTAAGGGAATTCAAGCATCCATGTCACGTAAGGGTAACAGCCCAGACAATGGTATGATGGAGTCCTTCTTTGGCATTCTGAAATCGGAAATGTTTTACGGTTATGAGAAGTCGTTTCAGTCGCTTAAGCAATTGGAACAAGCTATTGTAGACTATATTGATTACTACAACAATAAACGAATTAAGGTAAAACTAAAAGGACTCAGTCCTGTGCAATACAGAACTAAATCCTTCGGATAAATTAATTGTCTAACTTTTTGGGGTCAGTACA
>NZ_RJOB01000024.1 GCF_003943935.1 Streptococcus mitis
TCACTTCGATACCGATGCATCAGTAGATCAAACCTGGACAGTAACCTTGAAACATGGTGAAACTCCAGTAGGACCAAATGATCCACATAACCCAACAGATCCAATCAATCCAAATGATCCAAACAGTCCTAAGTACCCAGCGACAGATCAATGGAAGAAAGATGTCACATCTACTGTTAAGTATGTGGTATCAGATGGTAAGGTAGCAGCCCCAGCAGATCATGTTGAAAACGCGACATGGACACGTACCCTTACCTTGGATAAAGTCACAGGTAAAGAACTTTCAGCGACACCATGGGCATCAGATAAGACAGCCTACGCTGCAGTTCCAACGCCAAGTTTGACAGGATATTACGCTGATAAAGCAAGTGTTGCTTCTAAGGCAGTTACTCAAGAAAACCTTGAAGAAACTGTTACTTACAAACCACTTGGAAACTTGGTTCCAAAACCAGAAACACCAAATGATCCAAACTTCCCATCAACACCAGGTGTTAAATATCCGAACGATCCAACGGATCCAACGAAACCAGGTCAACCAGTTGTTCCTGATGTACCAGGTTATGAACCACACCTTCCAGATCCAAACGATCCAACGAAACCAGGTCAACCAGTAAAACCAGGAACACCTGTAACACCTGATAAACCAGGGGAAGATACGCCAATCATCTATGTACCAAAAACAAATGATGTGACGCAACCAACAAAACAAACGGTAACGTTTGAAGGAGCTGGTTCAACCACACCAAAAGATGATGTTCAAAGCGACTATACCTTCACAGGTAAGAAGAATCAAGCAGATGGTACAACAACATGGACTGAAAACAGTCATGACTACGGCAAAGTAAAAGTCCCAGTCGTTGAACACTATTATGCGGATAAAGCTGAAGCAGGTGGTAAGACAGTTACACCAGAACACCCAGAAGCTACAGATAAAGTGGTTTATAAGGAACTCGGTAAGATCATTCCAGTTGACCCAGATGGCAACCCAATTCCAAATGCGCCAACTCCACAATATACGAATGATCCAAACGATCCAACTAAGGGTGGTGTAACACCAACACCAGTCATCCCAGGTTATGTGACAGACATTCCAAATGTAACACCATCTAACCCAGGAGCTGATACCCCAGTTGTTTACCGTAAAGCAGAACAAAAAGCTGTCATCAAGTACGTTGACCAAACAACAGGTCAAACCCTTGCCAATGATCAAGTCGGTGGTAAATCAGGTGAGGCAATCAACTACTCAACTGCGGACAAGATCAAGTATTATGAAGATCGTGGCTATGTTCTTGTAAGCGATGAATTCCCAGCAGGAGCTCACTTCGATACCGATGCATCAGTAGATCAAACCTGGACAGTAACCTTGAAACATGGTGAAACTCCAGTAGGACCAAATGATCCACATAACCCAACAGATCCAATCAATCCAAATGAT
>NZ_RJOB01000025.1 GCF_003943935.1 Streptococcus mitis
CTTCTAAGACAGTTACTCAAGAAAATCTTGAAGAAACTGTTACTTACAAGCCACTTGGAAAATTGGTTCCAAAACCAGAGACACCAAACGATCCAAACTTCCCATCAACACCAGAAGTGAAGTATCCAAATGATCCAAATGATCCAACCAAACCAGGTAAACCAGTTGTGCCTAATGTACCAGGCTACAAACCATACTTGCCAGATCCAAACTATCCAACGAAACCAGGTGAACCAGTAGAACCAGGAACACCTGTAACACCTGATAAACCAGGGGAAGATACGCCGATTATCTATGTACCAAAAACTAATGATGTGACGCAACCAACAAAACAAACTGTTAAGTACACAAGTACAGATGGTAAAGCTCAGGTACCTTCAGATAAGATTCAAAATGACTATATTTTCACAGGTAAGAAGAATCAAGCTGATGGTACAACAACATGGACTGAAAACAGTCATACTTACGGTAGGGAAAGTGTTCCAGTAGTTTCTGGTTACTACGCTGACAAGTCTGAAGCAGGTAGTAAAACAGTCACTCCAACCAATCCTAATGCTGAAGATGTTGTAACTTATAAACCACTTGGTAAGATTATTCAAGTAGATGAATCAGGAAATGTTATTCCAGGTTCAGTATTTAAGACTTATGAAAATAACCCATTGAATCCTAAAGAAGCAGCAGAAACTAAAATTCCAGATGCACCAACAGGATATGTGATTAAGGAGGAACAACCACAAGCATGGGGTTACAATATTGTTGATAAAACTATTGAACCAAATGATGAAAGTGATCCAGATCGAATTTCACAAGATACGAAGATTGTTTATGTTAAGGCAGACCAAAAAGCAGTGATCAAGTACGTTGATCAAACAACTGGTCAAACCCTTGCCAATGATCAAGTCGGTGGTAAATCAGGTGAGGCAATCAA
Source organism: Streptococcus mitis (assembly GCF_003943935.1). Taxonomy (GTDB): domain Bacteria; phylum Bacillota; class Bacilli; order Lactobacillales; family Streptococcaceae; genus Streptococcus; species Streptococcus mitis_BK. The sequence continues at coordinate 929 of NZ_RJOB01000025.1, forward strand.
CTACTCAACTGCGGACAAGATCAAGTATTATGAAGATCGTGGCTATGTTCTTGTAAGCGATGAATTCCCAGCAGGAGCTCACTTCGATACCGATGCATCAGTAGATCAAACCTGGACAGTAACCTTGAAACATGGTGAAACTCCAGTAGGACCAAATGATCCACATAACCCAACAGATCCAATCAATCCAAATGAT
>NZ_RJOB01000026.1 GCF_003943935.1 Streptococcus mitis
AGGTAAANTACCAAATGACAAACTTCCTAAGAAAGATGTCCCAGGTACAGGTAAGATTACAGAACCAGGTAAACCAGCTGTAGAAGTTCCTAANGTAACAACNCCAGCTAAGGTNACACCAGAAACACCAGAAACTGAAAAACCAGGTAAGATTGAAATTACTCAACAACCAAATGGAAATGCGATTGTAACACCTAAGAAACCAGATGGTTCAACCTACCCACCAAAAACTACGGTAGAAATTCCAGGNGAAAATGGAACAACAATCACAGTAACAATCGGTGACAATGGTTCAGGTGAAGTACCAAATGACAAACTTCCAAAAGGAAATGTCCCAGGAAAAGGAACAGTAACAGAACCGAACAAGAAACCATCACAACCAGTGGATGTAACAACACCAGCTCGTAAGACACCAACACTAGATGTTGAACAAGATCCTAAGACAGGTGATGTTATAGTAACACCTAANAAACCAGATGGCTCAACATTCCCACCAGGAACTACGGTAGAAATCCCAGGTGAAAATGGTCCAATCACTGTTGAAATCGGTAAAGACGGTTCAGGTAAAGTACCAAATGATAACCTTCCTAAGAAAGATGTCCCAGGTACAGGAACAGTAACAGAACCGAATAAGAAACCATCACAACCAGTGAATGTAACAACACCAGCTCGTAAGACACCAACAATAGAGTTGAAACCAGATCCTAAGACAGGTGACGTTACAGTAACACCTAAGAAACCAGATGGCTCAACATTCCCACCAGGAACTACGGTAGAAATCCCAGGTGAAAATGGTCCAATCACTGTTGAAATCGGTCAAGATGGTAAAGGTAAAGTACCAAATGACAAACTTCCTAAGAAAGATGTCCCAGGTACAGGTAAGATTACAGAACCAGGTAAACCAGCTGTAGAAGTTCCTAANGTAACAACNCCAGCTAAGGTNACACCAGAAACACCAGAAACTGAAAAACCAGGTAAGATTGAAATTACTCAACAACCAAATGGAAATGCGATTGTAACACCTAAGAAACCAGATGGTTCAACCTACCCACCAAAAACTACGGTAGAAA
>NZ_RJOB01000027.1 GCF_003943935.1 Streptococcus mitis
TAAGATATCCAGATGGATCAGAAGAAGAAGTACCTGTAAAAGTAACNGTAACTAACCGTGATAAAGATGATTACACACCGAAGTACAATGATGGCAGTGGTAAACCAGGATCATCAGTAGACATTCCAGTAAGTGAAGCGAATGGTAAGAAAATTCCAGATGGAACAACTTACACAAGTGGAACACCAGGAATCACAGTAGATAAAGATGGTAAAGTCACTGTAANCATTCCAAAAGATAAGAACCCAGGTGATGAAGTAACAGGAAAAGTTCTCGTAAGATATCCAGATGGATCAGAAGAAGAAGTACCTGTAAAAGTAACAGTAACTAACCGTGATAAAGATGATTACACACCGAAGTACAATGATGGCAGTGGTAAACCAGGATCATCCGTAGACATTCCAGTAAGTGAAGCGAATGGTAAGAAAATTCCAGATGGAACAACTTACACAAGTGGAACACCAGGAATCACAGTAGATAAAGATGGCAAAGTCACTGTAACCATTCCAAAAGATAAGAACCCAGGTGATGAAGTAACAGGAAAAGTTCTCGTAAGATACCCAGATGGATCAGAAGAAGAAGTACCTGTAAAAGTAACGGTAACTAACCGTGATAAAGATGATTACACACCGAAGTACAATGATGGCAGTGGTAAACCAGGATCATCCGTAGACATTCCAGTAAGTGAAGCGAATGGTAAGAAAATTCCAGATGGAACAACTTACACAAGTGGAACACCAGGAATCACAGTAGATAAAGATGGTAAAGTCACTGTAACNATTCCAAAAGATAAGAACCCAGGTGATGAAGTAACAGGAAAAGTTCTCGTAAGATATCCAGATGGATCAGAAGAAGAAGTACCTGTAAAAGTAACGGTAACTAACCGTGATAAAGATGATTACACACCGAAGTACAATGATGGCAGTGGTAAACCAGGATCATCAGTAGACATTCCAGTAAGTGAAGCGAATGGTAAGAAAATTCCAGATGGAACAACTTACACAAGTGGAACACCAGGAATCACAGTAGATAAAGATGGTAAAGTCACTGTAACTATTC
>NZ_RJOB01000028.1 GCF_003943935.1 Streptococcus mitis
TCAGCATCAACAAGTGCGTCATCAGAATCAGCAAGCACATCAGCTTCTGAGTCAGCATCAACAAGTGCGTCAGAGTCAGCAAGCACATCAGCTTCTGAATCAGCATCAACAAGTGCGTCAGAATCAGCAAGTACATCAGCATCTGAGTCAGCGTCAACAAGTGCGTCTGAATCGGCATCAACAAGTGCGTCAGAATCAGCAAGCACATCAGCTTCTGAGTCAGCATCAACAAGTGCGTCAGAGTCAGCAAGCACATCGGCTTCTGAATCGGCCTCAACAAGTGCCTCTGAGTCAGCAAGNACATCAGCTTCTGAATCAGCATCAACAAGTGCGTCAGAGTCAGCAAGTACATCAGCTTCTGAATCAGCNTCAACAAGTGCGTCAGAATCAGCAAGCACATCAGCTTCTGAGTCAGCATCAACAAGTGCGTCAGAATCAGCAAGCACATCAGCTTCTGAGTCAGCATCAACAAGTGCGTCAGAGTCAGCAAGCACATCAGCTTCTGAATCAGCATCAACAAGTGCGTCAGAATCAGCAAGNACATCAGCATCTGAGTCAGCNTCAACAAGTGCGTCTGAATCGGCATCAACAAGTGCGTCAGAATCAGCAAGCACATCAGCTTCTGAGTCAGCATCAACAAGTGCATCAGAATCAGCAAGTACATCAGCTTCTGAGTCAGCNTCAACAAGNGCGTCAGAATCAGCAAGCACAAGCGCGTCAGAATCAGCAAGCACAAGCGCCTCTGAGTCAGCATCAACAAGTGCGTCAGAGTCAGCAAGCACATCAGCTTCTGAATCAGCGTCAACCAGCGCCTCTGAGTCAGCGTCAACAAGTGCGTCAGAGTCAGCAAGCACATCAGCTTCTGAATCAGCGTCAACAAGTGCATCAGAATCAGCAAGCACATCAGCTTCTGAATCAGCATCAACAAGTGCGTCAGAATCAGCAAGCACAAGTGCGTCAGAATCAGCAAGCACATCAGCTTCTGAATCGGCATCAACAAGTGCGTCAGAATCAGCAAGCACATCAGCTTCTGAGTCAGCA
>NZ_RJOB01000029.1 GCF_003943935.1 Streptococcus mitis
ATACAAAAGCTCCAGCTAAACCAGAAGTTAAGACAGATCTAACAGATAAAGCAGGAACTAAGACACCAGTTGAAGTGACAGCAGAACCAGGATCTAAGGTTGAGTTGTTCGACAAAGATGGTCACAAGCTTGGTGAAGGCGTAGCGGACGAAAACGGAAAAGCTACAATCACACCAACGAAAGAGCTTCCAGCAGGAGACGTAACAGCGAAAGCAACAGATCCAGCAGGCAATGTATCAGAACCAAGTGCTCCAGCAACCGCAACTAAGGATACAAAAGCTCCAGCTAAACCAGCGGTAACACCAGTTGTAGATCCAAGCAACTTGACTGAAGCAGAAAAAGCTAAGGTAGCAGATGAAGTTAAGAAATCAAACCCAACAGTAACAGATGTTAAAGTTGGCAAAGATGGCACAACTACAGTAACCTTCCCAGATGGCAGCACAGCCGTNATTCCATCAGGTNATGCAGTTAAGAAATCATCAGATAACGNAGTTAAGGATCCAGCGGTAACACCAGTTGTAGATCCAAGCAACTTGACTGAAGCAGAAAAAGCTAAGGTAGCAGACGAAGTTAAGAAAGCTAACCCAACAGTAACAGATGTTAAAGTTGGCAAAGATGGCACAACTACAGTAACCTTCCCAGATGGCAGCACAGCCGTTATTCCATCAGGTGATGCAGTTAAGAAATCATCAGATAACGNAGTTAAGGATCCAGCGGTAACACCAGTTGTAGATCCAAGCAACTTGACTGAAGCAGAAAAAGCTAAGGTAGCAGANGAAGTTAAGAAATCAAACCCAACAGTAACAGATGTTAAAGTTGGCAAAGATGGCACAACTACAGTAACCTTCCCAGATGGCAGCACAGCCGTTATTCCATCAGGTGATGCAGTTAAGAAATCATCAGATAACGNAGTTAAGGATCCAGCGGTAACACCAGTTGTAGATCCAAGCAACTTGACTGAAGCAGAAAAAGCTAAGGTAGCAGACGAAGTTAAGAAAGC
>NZ_RJOB01000030.1 GCF_003943935.1 Streptococcus mitis
CCTGGAATTTCTACCGTAGTTTTTGGTGGGTAGGTTGAACCATCTGGTTTCTTAGGTGTTACAATCGCATTTCCATTTGGTTGTTGAGTAATTTCAATCTTACCTGGTTTTTCAGTTTCTGGTGTTTCTGGTGTGACCTTAGCTGGAGTTGTTACATTAGGAACTTCTACAGCTGGTTTACCTGGTTCTGTAATCTTACCTGTACCTGGGACATCTTTCTTAGGAAGTTTGTCATTTGGTATTTTACCTTTACCATCTTGACCGATTTCAACAGTGATTGGACCATTTTCACCTGGGATTTCTACCGTAGTTCCTGGTGGGAATGTTGAGCCATCTGGTTTCTTAGGTGTTACTATAACATCACCTGTCTTAGGATCTTGTTCAACATCTAGTGTTGGTGTAAGTTTTTCTGGTGGTGTTACCGTTACTTTTACAGGTACTTCTTCTTCTGATCCATCTGGATATCTTACGAGAACTTTTCCTGTTACTTCATCACCTGGGTTCTTATCTTTTGGAATGGTTACAGTGACTTTGCCATCTTTATCTACTGTGATTCCTGGTGTTCCACTTGTGTAAGTTGTTCCATCTGGAATTTTCTTACCATTCGCTTCACTTACTGGAATGTCTACTGATGATCCTGGTTTACCACTGCCATCATTGTACTTCGGTGTGTAATCATCTTTATCACGGTTAGTTACTGTTACTTTTACAGGTACTTCTTCTTCTGATCCATCTGGGTATCTTACGAGAACTTTTCCTGTTACTTCATCACCTGGGTTCTTATCTTTTGGAATNGTTACAGTGACTTTACCATCTTTATCTACTGTGATTCCTGGTGTTCCACTTGTGTAAGTTGTTCCATCTGGAATTTTCTTACCATTCGCTTCACTTACTGGAATGTCTACTGATGATCCTGGTTTACCACTGCCATCA
>NZ_RJOB01000031.1 GCF_003943935.1 Streptococcus mitis
TGGATTTTCACCTTTAGTTGCTGCATCTATTCTATCTTGTGTTAAACCATCTGTCGCTGCTGGTGTACCTGAGTATGTAATAACAGCTGGATTCTCTGCTGTTGCTGTTGTTTCAGCAGTAATTTTATTCGCTGTAAATCCATACTGAGTATTAATTTTATTTTCTTCCCCTGCTACTGGCGCAAACGGTTGGTTTCCTCCACCATTTACAGTAGCACTTGCAATTTTTCCGCTATCATCTTTGAATTTAATATCGAATGAGTTTTCTTCTCCAGCGTATACATAAACTTCTTTAGTAGCTTTATTAGAGTAAGGAATTTCTACTGTTGGTGCTACTGCTGTTGTTTCTTTAGTTACAAATTCTGACAATGGTTTCTTATCTTGAGAACCATCTTTATAGGTTACAACAAGATTTCCATCTGCATCTTTTTCAACTGATTTAATCTTAGCATCTTTATCAGCTACAGCTTGACCTTTTTTGTCTGCTAAGTTAGCATCATCGTTGTTTTGAGAGTACTCAAGTTGAAGTTTCTCTTTGATTTTAGCTAAGTCGGCATCTGTTACATTAGCTGGATCTGCTACAGTAACTTTTTCAGTTGGAGTTGCAATATCATATTTTTGAGTTTGGCCCTTAAGCATGACGCGGAATGAACCTGGGTCAGTTGCGTTTGATGAACCTACTGCTCCATTCTTAATTTCCGCACCATCTTTATCAGTTGCAGTTGCATAACGCCAGCCTAAAGGCATACCAGCTGGATTTTCACCTTTAGTTGCTGCATCTATTCTATCTTGTGTTAAACCATCTGTCGCTGCTGGTGTACCTGAGTATGTAATAACAGCTGGATTCTCTGCTGTTGCTGTTGTTTCAGCAGTAATTTTATTCGCTGTAAAT
>NZ_RJOB01000032.1 GCF_003943935.1 Streptococcus mitis
TCACTTCGATACCGATGCATCAGTAGATCAAACCTGGACAGTAACCTTGAAACATGGTGAAACTCCAGTAGGACCAAATGATCCACATAACCCAACAGATCCAATCAATCCAAATGATCCAAACAGTCCTAAGTACCCAGCGACAGATCAATGGAAGAAAGATGTCACATCTACTGTTAAGTATGTGGTATCAGATGGTAAGGTAGCAGCCCCAGCAGATCATGTTGAAAACGCGACATGGACACGTACTCTTACCTTGGATAAAGTCACAGGTAAAGAACTTTCAGCGACACCATGGGCATCAGATAAGACAGCCTACGCTGAAGTTCCAACACCAGGTTTGACAGGTTACTATGCTGATAAAGCAAGTGTTGCTTCTAAGGCAGTTACTCAAGAAAACCTTGAAGAAACTGTTACTTACAAACCACTTGGGAACTTGGTTCCAAAACCAGGAACACCAGACGATCCAAACTTCCCATCAACACCAAAAGTGAAGTATCCAAATGATCCAACAGATCCAGGTAAACCAGGTAAACCAGTTGTTCCAGACGTACCAGGCTACAAACCATACTTGCCAGATCCAAAAGATCCAAGCAAACCAGGTAAACCAGTAGAACCAGGAAAACCAATCACTCCTGAAAACCCAGGTGACGACACACCAATCATCTACGTACCAATCGTAAATGATGTGAAGAAACCAACTAAACAAACAGTTAAGTTTGAAGGAGCAGGCGATAAGACTCCAGGAGACAATGTCCAAGATGACTTTACATTTACTGGTAAAGAAAATAAAGCTTCTGGAACTACAACATGGACTGAGAAGAGCCATACTTACGGTAAGGTATCTGTACCAGTAATTCCAGGTTACTACGCTGATAAGACAGAAGC
>NZ_RJOB01000033.1 GCF_003943935.1 Streptococcus mitis
AGAAGAAGCCGTTAAGAAAGCTAACCCAACAGCAACGAAAGTTGAAGTAGGTAACGATGGAACAACAACTGTAACCTTCCCAGACGGATCAACAGCAAAACTAACACCAGAGAAGACAGCTAAAACAGCTGACTCAAATGGTCTTGTAGATCCAGAAGTAACTCCAGTTAAAGATCCAGCAAACTTAACAGACGCAGAAAAAACTAAAGTAGAAGAAGCCGTTAAGAAAGCTAACCCAACAGCAACAAAAGTTGAAGTAGGTAACGATGGAACAACAACTGTAACCTTCCCAGACGGATCAACAGCAAAACTAACACCAGAGAAGACAGCTAAAACAGCTGACTCAAATGGTCTTGTAGATCCAGAAGTAACTCCAGTTAAAGATCCAGCAAACTTAACAGACGCAGAAAAAACTAAAGTAGAAGAAGCCGTTAAGAAAGCTAACCCAACAGCAACGAAAGTTGAAGTAGGTAACGATGGAACAACAACTGTAACCTTCCCAGACGGATCAACAGCAAAACTAACACCAGAGAAGACAGCTAAAACAGCTGACTCAAATGGTCTTGTAGATCCAGAAGTAACTCCAGTTAAAGATCCAGCTAACTTAACAGACGCAGAAAAAACTAAAGTAGAAGAAGCCGTTAAGAAAGCTAACCCAACAGCAACGAAAGTTGAAGTAGGTAACGATGGAACAACAACTGTAACCTTCCCAGACGGATCAACAGCAAAACTAACACCAGAGAAGACAGCTAAAACAGCTGACTCAAATGGTCTTGTAGATCCAGAAGTAACTCCAGTTAAAGATCCAGCAAACTTAACAGACGCAGAAAAAACTAAAGTAGAAGAAGCCGTTAAGAA
>NZ_RJOB01000034.1 GCF_003943935.1 Streptococcus mitis
ATCAGCAATCAGCAAGTACATCAGCTTCTGAGTCAGCATCAACAAGTGCATCAGANTCAGCAAGTACATCAGCTTCTGANTCAGCNTCAACAAGNGCGTNAGAATCAGCAAGCACAAGCGCGTCAGANTCAGCAAGTACANNNGCTTCTGAATCNGCATCAACAAGCGCATCAGAATCAGCAAGTACATCAGCTTCTGAGTCAGCATCAACAAGTGCATCAGAATCAGCAAGTACATCAGCTTCTGAGTCAGCGTCAACAAGCGCGTNAGAATCAGCAAGCACAAGCGCGTCAGANTCAGCAAGNACANCNGCTTCTGAATCAGCATCAACAAGTGCTTCAGAATCAGCAAGCACATCGGCTTCTGAATCAGCATCAACAAGCGCATCAGAATCAGCAAGCACATCAGCTTCTGAATCAGCGTCAACAAGTGCGTCAGAATCAGCAAGCACATCAGCNTCTGAGTCAGCNTCAACAAGTGCGTCNGAATCAGCAAGCACATCAGCTTCTGAGTCAGCATCAACAAGTGCGTCAGAGTCAGCAAGCACATCAGCTTCTGAATCAGCATCAACAAGTGCGTCAGAGTCAGCAAGCACATCAGCTTCTGAGTCAGCATCAACAAGTGCNTCAGAGTCAGCAAGTACATCAGCTTCTGAATCAGCATCAACAAGTGCGTCAGAGTCAGCAAGTACATCAGCTTCTGAGTCGGCATCAACAAGTGCATCAGAATCAGCAAGCACAANCGCNTCTGAGTCAGCATCAACAAGTGCGTCAGAATCAGCAAGTACATCAGCTTCTGAGTCAGCATCAACAAGTGCATCAGAATCAGCAAGCACATCAGC
>NZ_RJOB01000035.1 GCF_003943935.1 Streptococcus mitis
TTCGGTTCTGTTACTGTTCCTGTACCTGGGACATCTTTCTTAGGAAGTTTGTCATTTGGTACTTCACCTGATCCATTGTCGCCAATTGTAACTTCGATTGGTGTGTTGTTTTCACCTGGAATCACTACCTTGCTACCTGATGGGTATGTTGAACCATCTGGTTTCTTAGGTGTTACTACTGCATCACCATTTGGTTTACGTGTGATTTCAATCTCACTTGGTTTTTCAGTTGTTGGTGTTTCTGGTGTTACCTTAGCTGGTGTTTCTACTGGAACTTCTACAGCTGGTTGACCTGGTTCAGTAATCTTAGCTGTACCTGGAACTTTACCTTCTGGTAATTCACTGTTTGGTACTTTACCTTTACCGTCTTCACCGATTGTTACTGTGATTGGGTTACCATCTTTACCTGGGATTTCTACCTTAGTTCCTGGTGGGAATGTTGAGCCATCTGGTTTCTTAGGTGTTACTGTAACGTCACCTGTCTTAGGATCTTGTTCAACATCTAGTGTTGGTGTCTTTTGAGCTGGTGTTGTTACATCTACTGGTTGTGATGGTTTCTTGTTCGGTTCTGTTACTGTTCCTGTACCTGGGACATCTTTCTTAGGAAGTTTGTCATTTGGTACTTCACCTGATCCATTGTCGCCAATTGTAACTTCGATTGGTGTGTTGTTTTCACCTGGAATCACTACCTTGCTACCTGATGGGTATGTTGAACCATCTGGTTTCTTAGGTGTTACTACTGCATCACCATTTGGTTTACGTGTGATTTCAATCTCACTTGGTTTTTCAGTTGTTGGTGTTTCTGGTGTT
>NZ_RJOB01000036.1 GCF_003943935.1 Streptococcus mitis
CCAATCGTAAATGATGTGAAGAAACCAACTAAACAAACAGTTAAGTTTGAAGGAGCAGGCGATAAGACTCCAGGAGACAATGTCCAAGATGACTTTACATTTACTGGTAAAGAAAATAAAGCTTCTGGAACTACAACATGGACTGAGAAGAGCCATACTTACGGTAAGGTATCTGTACCAGTAATTCCAGGTTACTACGCTGATAAGACAGAAGCTGGTGGTAAGACAGTTACTCCAGAAAATCCTGAAGCAACAGATACAGTAACCTACAAACCACTTGGGAACTTGGTTCCAAAACCAGGAACACCAGACGATCCAAACTTCCCATCAACACCAAAAGTGAAGTATCCAAATGATCCAACAGATCCAGGTAAACCAGGTAAACCAGTTGTNCCAGACGTACCAGGCTACAAACCATACTTGCCAGATCCAAAAGATCCAAGCAAACCAGGTCAACCAGTAGAACCAGGTAAGGAACTTCCAAACCTTCCAACAAATCCAGGTGAAGATACACCAATCATCTACGTACCAATTGTAAATGATGTGAAGAAACCAACTAAACAAACAGTTAAGTTTGAAGGAGCAGGCGATAAGACTCCAGGAGACAATGTCCAAGATGACTTTACGTTTACTGGTAAAGAAAACAAAGCTTCTGGAACTACAACATGGAATAAGAAGAGCCATACTTACGGTAAGGTATCTGTACCAGTAATTCCAGGTTACTACGCTGATAAGACAGAAGCCGGTGGTAAGACAGTTACTCCAGAAAATCCTGAAGCAACA
>NZ_RJOB01000037.1 GCF_003943935.1 Streptococcus mitis
CCTGGAATTTCTACCGTAGTTTTTGGTGGGTAGGTTGAACCATCTGGTTTCTTAGGTGTTACAATCGCATTTCCATTTGGTTGTTGAGTAATTTCAATCTTACCTGGTTTTTCAGTTTCTGGTGTTTCTGGTGTGACCTTAGCTGGAGTTGTTACATTAGGAACTTCTACAGCTGGTTTACCTGGTTCTGTAATCTTACCTGTACCTGGGACATCTTTCTTAGGAAGTTTGTCATTTGGCACTTTACCTTTACCGTCTTCACCGATTGTTACTGTGATTGGACCATTTTCACCTGGGATTTCTACCGTAGTTCCTGGTGGATATGTTCCTCCTCCTGGTCTCTGCGGTGTTACTGTAACGTCACCTGTCTTAGGATCTGGTGTCAACTCTATTGTTGGTGTCTTACGAGCTGGTGTTGTTACATCCACTGGTTGTGATGGTTTCTTGTTCGGTTCTGTTACTTTACCTGTACCTGGGACAGCTGTCTTAGGAAGGTTGTCATTTGGTACTTCACCTGAACCATTGTCGCCAATTGTGACTGTGATTGTTGTTCCATTTTCACCTGGAATTTCTACCGTAGTTTTTGGTGGGTAGGTTGAACCATCTGGTTTCTTAGGTGTTACAATCGCATTTCCATTTGGTTGTTGAGTAATTTCAATCTTACCTGGTTTTTCAGTTTCTGGTGTTTCTGGTGTGACCTTAGCTGGAGTTGTTACATTAGGAACTTCTACAGCTGGTTTACCTGGTTCTGTAATCTTACCTGTACCTGGG
>NZ_RJOB01000038.1 GCF_003943935.1 Streptococcus mitis
GCTTCTGTCTTATCAGCGTAGTAACCTGGAATTACTGGTACAGATACCTTACCGTAAGTATGGCTCTTCTCAGTCCATGTTGTAGTTCCAGAAGCTTTATTTTCTTTACCAGTAAATGTAAAGTCATCTTGGACATTGTCTCCTGGAGTCTTATCGCCTGCTCCTTCAAACTTAACTGTTTGTTTAGTTGGTTTCTTCACATCATTTACGATTGGTACGTAGATGATTGGTGTGTCGTCACCTGGGTTTGTTGGAAGGTTTGGAAGCTCCTTACCTGGTTCTACTGGTTGACCTGGTTTGCTTGGATCTTTTGGATCTGGCAAGTATGGTTTGTAGCCTGGTACGTCTGGNACAACTGGTTTACCTGGTTTACCTGGATCTGTTGGATCATTTGGATACTTCACTTTTGGTGTTGATGGGAAGTTTGGATCGTCTGGTGTTCCTGGTTTTGGAACCAAGTTCCCAAGTGGTTTGTAGGTTACTGTATCTGTTGCTTCAGGATTTTCTGGAGTAACTGTCTTACCACCNGCTTCTGTCTTATCAGCGTAGTAACCTGGAATTACTGGTACAGATACCTTACCGTAAGTATGGCTCTTCTTATTCCATGTTGTAGTTCCAGAAGCTTTGTTTTCTTTACCAGTAAACGTAAAGTCATCTTGGACATTGTCTCCTGGAGTCTTATCGCCTGCTCCTTCAAACTTAACTGTTTGTTTAGTTGGTTTCTTCACA
>NZ_RJOB01000039.1 GCF_003943935.1 Streptococcus mitis
TTAGATCCTGGTTCTGCTGTCACTTCAACTGGTGTCTTAGTTCCTGCTTTATCTGTTAGATCTGTCTTAACTTCTGGTTTAGCTGGAGCTTTTGTATCCTTAGTTGCGGTTGCTGGAACACTTGGTTCTGATACATTGCCTGCTGGATCTGTTGCTTTCGCTGTTACGTCTCCTGCTGGAAGCTCTTTCGTTGGTGTGATTGTAGCTTTTCCGTTTTCGTCCGCTACGCCTTCACCAAGCTTGTGACCATCTTTNTCGAACAACTCAACCTTAGATCCTGGTTCTGCTGTCACTTCAACTGGTGTCTTAGTTCCTGCTTTATCTGTTAGATCTGTCTTAACTTCTGGTTTAGCTGGAGCTTTTGTATCCTTAGTTGCGGTTGCTGGAGCACTTGGTTCTGATACATTGCCTGCTGGATCTGTTGCTTTCGCTGTTACGTCTCCTGCTGGAAGCTCTTTCGTTGGTGTGATTGTAGCTTTTCCGTTTTCGTCCGCTACGCCTTCACCAAGCTTGTGACCATCTTTNTCGAACAACTCAACCTTAGATCCTGGTTCTGCACTTACTTCAACTGGTGTCTTAGTTCCTGCTTTATCTGTTAGATCTGTTTTGATTTCTGGTTTAGCTGGAGCTTTTGTATCTGCTGTTGCTTTTTCTGGTGTGCTTGGTTCTGACACATTTCCTGCTGGATCTGTTGC
>NZ_RJOB01000040.1 GCF_003943935.1 Streptococcus mitis
ATGCTGATTCAGAAGCTGATGTACTTGCTGACTCTGATGCACTTGTTGACGCCGACTCAGAAGCCGATGTGCTTGCTGATTCTGATGCACTTGTTGATGCCGACTCAGAAGCTGATGTACTTGCTGACTCTGACGCACTTGTTGATGCTGATTCAGAAGCTGATGTACTTGCTGACTCTGACGCACTTGTTGATGCTGACTCAGAAGCTGATGTGCTTGCTGATTCTGACGCACTTGTTGATGCNGATTCAGAAGCTGATGTGCTTGCTGATTCTGACGCACTTGTTGACGCTGATTCAGAAGCTGATGTACTTGCTGACTCTGACGCACTTGTTGATGCTGATTCAGAAGCTGATGTGCTTGCTGACTCAGAGGCACTTGTTGAGGCCGATTCAGAAGCCGATGTGCTTGCTGACTCTGACGCACTTGTTGATGCTGACTCAGAAGCTGATGTGCTTGCTGATTCTGACGCACTTGTTGATGCCGATTCAGAAGCTGATGTGCTTGCTGATTCTGACGCACTTGTGCTTGCTGATTCTGACGCACTTGTTGATGCTGATTCAGAAGCTGATGTGCTTGCTGATTCTGATGCACTTGTTGACGCTGATTCAGAAGCTGATGTGCTTGCTGACTCTGACGCACTTGTTGACGCTGACTCAGAGGCGCTGGTTGACGCTGA
>NZ_RJOB01000041.1 GCF_003943935.1 Streptococcus mitis
GGTTACAAACTTGTAGAAGATGGTTTCACAAACTCAACTGAAGAACAAAAGAAATTTGATAGTGATGCATCAACAGATCAAGAATTCGTAGTTAGATTAGAACACGATGTAACTCCAGTTGGACCAAACGATCCACATAAACCAACAGAGCCAATCAATCCAAATGATCCAAACAGTCCAAGATACCCTGCGGAAAATCAATGGAAGAAAGATGTAACGTCAACTGTTCATTATGTGGTATCAGACGGTAATGCAACTGCCCCAGCTGACAATGTTCAAAATGCACAATGGACACGTACCTTAAAACTTGATAAGGTGACAGGTGAAGTTCTTAACCCTACTGAACTATGGAAAGCTAATAAGGCTAACTATGATGCAGTTCCAACACCAGGATTGACAGGTTACTACGCTGATAAAGGAAGTGTTGCTTCTAAGACAGTTACTCAAGAAAATCTTGAAGAAACTGTTACTTACAAGCCACTTGGAAAATTGGTTCCAAAACCAGAGACACCAAACGATCCAAACTTCCCATCAACACCAGAAGTGAAGTATCCAAATGATCCAAATGATCCAACCAAACCAGGTAAACCAGTTGTGCCTAATGTACCAGGCTACAAACCATACTTGCCAGATCCAAACTATCCAACGAAACCAGGTGAACCAG
>NZ_RJOB01000042.1 GCF_003943935.1 Streptococcus mitis
TACAGGTAAGATTACAGAACCAGGTAAACCAGCTGTAGAAGTTCCTAATGTAACAACTCCAGCTAAGGTCACACCAGAAACACCAGAAACTGAAAAACCAGGTAAGATTGAAATTACTCAACAACCAAATGGAAATGCGATTGTAACACCTAAGAAACCAGATGGTTCAACCTACCCACCAAAAACTACGGTAGAAATTCCAGGAGAAAATGGAACAACAATCACAGTAACAATTGGTGACAATGGTTCAGGTAAAATACCAAATGACAAACTTCCAAAAGGAAATGTCCCAGGAAAAGGAACAGTAACAGAACCGAACAAGAAACCATCACAACCAGTGGATGTAACAACACCAGCTCGTAAGACACCAACACTAGATGTTGAACAAGATCCTAAGACAGGTGANGTTACAGTAACACCTAAGAAACCAGATGGCTCAACATTCCCACCAGGAACTACGGTAGAAATCCCAGGTGAAAATGGTCCAATCACTGTTGAAATCGGTCAAGATGGTAAAGGTAAAATACCAAATGACAAACTTCCTAAGAAAGATGTCCCAGGTACAGGTAAGATTACAGAACCAGGTAAACCAGCTGTAGAAGTTCCTAATGTAACAACTCCAGCTAAGGTCACACCAGAAACACC
>NZ_RJOB01000043.1 GCF_003943935.1 Streptococcus mitis
ATACCCAGATGGATCAGAAGAAGAAGTACCTGTAAAAGTAACAGTAACTAACCGTGATAAAGATGATTACACACCGAAGTACAATGACGGAAGTGGTAAACCAGGATCATCAGTAGATATCCCAGTAAGTGAAGCGAATGGTAAGAAAATTCCAGATGGAACAACTTACACAAGTGGAACACCAGGAATCACAGTAGATAAAGATGGTAAAGTCACTGTAAGCATTCCAAAAGATAAGAACCCAGGTGATGAAGTAACAGGNAAAGTTCTCGTAAGATANCCAGATGGATCAGAAGAAGAAGTACCTGTAAAAGTAACAGTAACTAACCGTGATAAAGATGATTACACACCGAAGTACAATGATGGCAGTGGTAAACCAGGATCATCAGTAGACATTCCAGNAAGTGAAGCGAATGGTAAGAAAATTCCAGATGGAACAACTTACACAAGTGGAACACCAGGAATCACAGTAGATAAAGATGGTAAAGTCACTGTAACTATTCCAAAAGATAAGAACCCAGGTGATGAAGTAACAGGCAAAGTTCTCGTAAGATACCCAGATGGATCAGAAGAAGAAGTACCTGTAAAAGTAACAGTAACTAACCGTGATAAAGATGATTACACACCGAAGTACAA
>NZ_RJOB01000044.1 GCF_003943935.1 Streptococcus mitis
TCTTCCAGAAGGAACTAAAGTTGAATACAAGACTCCAGTAGACACTACAACACCAGGCGATAAGNNAACAACAGCAGTTGTCACTTACCCAGATGGCTCTAAGGATGAAGTTCCAGTAACTGTTAAGGTAGTAGATCCACGTACAGATGCAGAGAAGAACAATCCAACACCTAAAGACCAAACTGTTAATGTAGGTGAAACTCCAGATCCTAAGAAATCAATCGGTAATGTAGGNGATCTTCCAGAAGGAACTAAAGTTGAATACAAGACTCCAGTAGACACTACAACACCAGGCGATAAGGAAACAACAGCAGTTGTCACTTACCCAGATGGCTCTAAGGATGAAGTTCCAGTAAAAGTAACGGTAACAACACCAGAAACACCAACAACTGAAAAACCAAGTGAGATTGAAATCACACGTAAACCAAATGGTGATGCAGTAGTAACACCTAAGAAACCAGATGGTTCAACATACCCATCAGGTAGCAAGGTAGTGATTCCAGGTGAAAACAACACACCAATCGAAGTTACAATTGGCGACAATGGATCAGGTGAAGTACCAAATGACAAACTTCCTAAGAAAGATGTCCCAGGTACAGGAACAGTAACAGAACCGAA
>NZ_RJOB01000045.1 GCF_003943935.1 Streptococcus mitis
AGCATCTGCATAGAGTGATTTTGTTTTTCCGTTTGCATCATTTTTTAAAACAATTGAAGCGGTAGTTAATTTGCCGTTATCTTTTGCTTTTAGGGTGTAATTAACTCGCTCACCTGATCTCACTTCTGTCTTATCTGAAGCTAGAGATACAAATTCAGGTGGGTCAACATCGACAGTAACATTATTATCTACTTTTAGAGGTTTACTATAAAGTGCCAAGGCATCTTCACCATATATATCTACATAATTTTCAGAATCATCTCGTAAAGTGATCTCATTTAGCCTCCATATACCACTAGATAGTTTTTCATCAACTTCTAAGGTAAAAGAGTAAGTACCATCTGTAGTTGGAGAATCTGCGTAGAGTGATTTTGTTTTTCCGTTTGCATCATTTTTTAAAACAATTGAAGCGGTAGTTAATTTGCCGTTATCTTTTGCTTTTAGGGTGTAATTAACTCGCTCACCTGATCTCACTTCTGTCTTATCTGAAGCTAGAGATACAAATTCAGGTGGGTCAACATCGACAGTAACATTATTATCTACTTTTAGAGGTTTACTATAAAGTGCCAAGGCATCTTCACCATATATATCTACAT
>NZ_RJOB01000046.1 GCF_003943935.1 Streptococcus mitis
CAAGTACATCAGCTTCTGAGTCAGCATCAACAAGTGCATCAGAATCAGCAAGTACATCAGCTTCTGAGTCAGCGTCAACAAGCGCGTCAGACAAGTACATCAGCTTCTGAGTCAGCATCAACAAGTGCATCAGAATCAGCAAGTACATCAGCTTCTGAGTCAGCGTCAACAAGNGCGTCAGAATCAGCAAGCACAAGCGCGTCAGAATCAGCAAGCACAAGCGCCTCTGAGTCAGCATCAACAAGTGCGTCAGAATCAGCAAGCACATCAGCTTCTGAATCAGCATCAACAAGTGCGTCAGAGTCAGCAAGCACATCAGCTTCTGAATCAGCGTCAACAAGTGCGTCAGAATCAGCAAGCACATCAGCATCTGAGTCAGCGTCAACAAGTGCGTCTGAATCGGCATCAACAAGTGCGTCAGAATCAGCAAGCACATCAGCTTCTGAGTCAGCAACAACAAGCGCGTCAGAGTCAGCAAGCACATCAGCCTCTGAATCAGCATCAACAAGTGCATCAGAATCAGCAAGTACATCAGCTTCTGAATCAGCGTCAACAAGTGCATCAGAGTCAGCAAGCAC
>NZ_RJOB01000047.1 GCF_003943935.1 Streptococcus mitis
CTTCGGTGTGTAATCATCTTTATCACGGTTAGTTACTGTTACTTTTACAGGTACTTCTTCTTCTGATCCATCTGGNTATCTTACGAGAACTTTNCCTGTTACTTCATCACCTGGGTTCTTATCTTTTGGAATAGTTACAGTGACTTTACCATCTTTATCTACTGTGATTCCTGGTGTTCCACTTGTGTAAGTTGTTCCATCTGGAATTTTCTTACCATTCGCTTCACTTACTGGAATGTCTACTGATGATCCTGGTTTACCACTGCCATCATTGTACTTCGGTGTGTAATCATCTTTATCACGGTTAGTTACCGTTACTTTTACAGGTACTTCTTCTTCTGATCCATCTGGNTATCTTACGAGAACTTTTCCTGTTACTTCATCACCTGGGTTCTTATCTTTTGGAATAGTTACAGTGACTTTACCATCTTTATCTACTGTGATTCCTGGTGTTCCACTTGTGTAAGTTGTTCCATCTGGAATTTTCTTACCATTCGCTTCACTTACTGGAATGTCTACTGATGATCCTGGTTTACCACTGCCATCA
>NZ_RJOB01000048.1 GCF_003943935.1 Streptococcus mitis
AAGTACATCAGCTTCTGAATCAGCATCAACAAGTGCGTCAGAGTCAGCAAGTACATCAGCTTCTGAGTCGGCATCAACAAGTGCATCAGAGTCAGCAAGCACAAGCGCGTCTGAGTCAGCATCAACAAGTGCGTCAGAATCAGCAAGTACATCAGCTTCTGAGTCAGCATCAACAAGTGCATCAGAGTCAGCAAGTACATCAGCTTCTGAATCAGCATCAACAAGTGCATCAGAGTCAGCAAGCACATCGGCATCTGAATCAGCGTCAACAAGNGCGTCAGAATCAGCAAGCACATCNGCTTCTGAGTCNGCGTCAACAAGTGCATCAGAGTCAGCAAGTACATCAGCTTCTGAATCAGCATCAACAAGTGCGTCAGAGTCAGCAAGTACATCAGCTTCTGAGTCGGCATCAACAAGTGCATCAGAGTCAGCAAGCACAAGCGCGTCTGAGTCAGCATCAACAAGTGCGTCAGAATCAGCAAGTACATCAGCTTCTGAGTCAGCATCAACAAGTGCATCAGAGTCAGCAAGTACATCAGCTTCTG
>NZ_RJOB01000049.1 GCF_003943935.1 Streptococcus mitis
CAGAATCAGCAAGCACATCAGCTTCTGAATCAGCATCAACAAGTGCATCAGAATCAGCAAGCACATCGGCTTCTGAATCAGCGTCAACAAGTGCGTCAGAGTCAGCAAGCACATCGGCTTCTGAATCAGCGTCAACAAGTGCGTCAGAGTCAGCAAGCACATCAGCTTCTGAATCAGCGTCAACAAGTGCATCAGAATCAGCAAGCACATCGGCTTCTGAATCAGCATCAACAAGTGCGTCAGAGTCAGCAAGTACATCAGCTTCTGAGTCAGCATCAACAAGTGCGTCAGAGTCAGCAAGCACATCAGCTTCTGAGTCAGCATCAACAAGTGCGTCAGAGTCAGCAAGTACATCAGCTTCTGAATCAGCATCAACAAGTGCGTCAGAGTCAGCAAGTACATCAGCTTCTGAGTCGGCATCAACAAGTGCATCAGAATCAGCAAGCACATCGGCTTCTGAGTCGGCGTCAACAAGTGCATCAGAGTCAGCAAGTACATCAGCTTCTGAATCAGCATCAACAAGTGCGTCAG
>NZ_RJOB01000050.1 GCF_003943935.1 Streptococcus mitis
GACTCTGACGCACTTGTTGATGCTGACTCAGAGGCGCTTGTGCTTGCTGATTCTGACGCGCTTGTGCTTGCTGATTCTNACGCGCTTGTTGACGCTGACTCAGAAGCTGATGTACTTGCTGATTCTGATGCACTTGTTGATGCTGACTCAGAAGCTGATGTACTTGCTGATTCTGANGCGCTTGTTGATGCTGATTCAGAAGCTGNTGTACTTGCTGATTCTGATGCACTTGTTGATGCTGANTCAGAAGCTGATGTNCTTGCTGATTCTGACGCACTTGTTGATGCCGATTCNGACGCACTTGTTGATGCTGACTCAGACGCGCTTGTGCTTGCTGACTCTGATGCACTTGTTGATGCCGACTCAGAAGCTGATGTACTTGCTGACTCTGACGCACTTGTTGATGCTGATTCAGAAGCTGATGTACTTGCTGACTCTGATGCACTTGTTGACGCCGACTCAGAAGCCGATGTGCTTGCTGATTCTGATGCACTTGTTGATGCCGACTCAGAAGCTGATGTACTT
>NZ_RJOB01000051.1 GCF_003943935.1 Streptococcus mitis
AACACCAGCTCGGTAAGACACCAACACTAGATGTTGAACAAGATCCTAAGACAGGTGATGTTATAGTAACACCTAAGAAACCAGATGGTTCAACCTACCCACCAAAAACTACGGTAGAAATTCCAGGAGAAAATGGAACAACAATCACAGTAACAATCGGTGACAATGGTTCAGGTGAAGTACCAAATGACAAACTTCCAAAAGGAAATGTCCCAGGAAAAGGAACAGTAACAGAACCGAACAAGAAACCATCACAACCAGTGGATGTAACAACACCAGCTCGTAAGACACCAACACTAGATGTTGAACAAGATCCTAAGACAGGTGATGTTATAGTAACACCTAAGAAACCAGATGGTTCAACCTACCCACCAAAAACTACGGTAGAAATTCCAGGAGAAAATGGAACAACAATCACAGTAACAATCGGTGACAATGGTTCAGGTGAAGTACCAAATGACAAACTTCCAAAAGGAAATGTCCCAGGAAAAGGAACAGTAACAGAACCGAACAAGAAAC
>NZ_RJOB01000052.1 GCF_003943935.1 Streptococcus mitis
CACTTGGTTCTGATACATTGCCTGCTGGATCTGTTGCTTTCGCTGTTACGTCTCCTGCTGGAAGCTCTTTCGTTGGTGTGATTGTAGCTTTTCCGTTTTCGTCCGCTACGCCTTCACCAAGCTTGTNACCNTCTTTNTCGAACAACTCAACCTTAGATCCTGGTTCTGCTGTCACTTCAACTGGTGTCTTAGTTCCTGCTTTATCTGTTAGATCTGTCTTAACTTCTGGTTTAGCTGGAGCTTTTGTATCCTTAGTTGCTTTCGCTGGAACACTTGGTTCTGATACATTGCCTGCTGGATCTGTTGCTTTCGCTGTTACGTCTCCTGCTGGAAGCTCTTTCGTTGGTGTGATTGTAGCTTTTCCGTTTTCGTCCGCTACGCCTTCACCAAGCTTNTNACCNTCTTTGTCGAACAACTCAACNTTAGATCCTGGTTCTGCTGTCACTTCAACTGGTGTCTTAGTTCCTGCTTTATCTGTTAGATCTGTCTTAACTTCTGGTTTAGCTGGAGCTTTTGTAT
>NZ_RJOB01000053.1 GCF_003943935.1 Streptococcus mitis
AAGTGAAGCGAATGGTAAGAAAATTCCAGATGGAACAACTTACACAAGTGGAACACCAGGAATCACAGTAGATAAAGATGGTAAAGTCACTGTAACTATTCCAAAAGATAAGAACCCAGGTGATGAAGTAACAGGCAAAGTTCTCGTAAGATACCCAGATGGATCAGAAGAAGAAGTACCTGTAAAAGTAACAGTAACTAACCGTGATAAAGATGATTACACACCGAAGTACAATGACGGAAGTGGTAAACCAGGATCATCAGTAGATATCCCAGTAAGTGAAGCGAATGGTAAGAAAATTCCAGATGGAACAACTTACACAAGTGGAACACCAGGAATCACAGTAGATAAAGATGGTAAAGTCACTGTAACTATTCCAAAAGATAAGAACCCAGGTGATGAAGTAACAGGCAAAGTTCTCGTAAGATACCCAGATGGATCAGAAGAAGAAGTACCTGTAAAAGTAACAGTAACTAACCGTGATAAAGATGATTACACACCGAAGTACAATGA
>NZ_RJOB01000054.1 GCF_003943935.1 Streptococcus mitis
TCTTGTAGATCCAGAAGTAACTCCAGTTAAAGATCCAGCAAACTTAACAGACGCAGAAAAANCTAAAGTAGCAGAAGAAGTTAAGAAATCTAACCCAACAGCTAAAGATGTTGAAGTAGGTAAAGATGGAACAACAACTGTAACCTTCCCAGATGGTTCAACAACAACAGTAACACCAGATAAGACAGTTAAATCAGCTGACTCAAACGGTGTTAAAGATCCATCAGTAACACCAGTTAAAGATCCAGCNAACTTAACAGATGCAGAAAAAGAAAAAGTAAAAGAAGCAGTTAAGAAAGCTAACCCAACAGCAACGAAAGTTGAAGTAGGTAACGATGGAACAACAACTGTAACCTTCCCAGACGGATCAACAGCAAAACTAACACCAGAGAAGACAGCTAAAACAGCTGACTCAAATGGTCTTGTAGATCCAGAAGTAACTCCAGTTAAAGATCCAGCAAACTTAACAGACGCAGAAAAAACTAAAGTAGAAGAAGCCGTTAAGAAAGCTAA
>NZ_RJOB01000055.1 GCF_003943935.1 Streptococcus mitis
TGTTGCTTCAGGATTTTCTGGAGTAACTGTCTTACCACCGGCTTCTGTCTTATCAGCGTAGTAACCTGGAATTACTGGTACAGATACCTTACCGTAAGTATGGCTCTTCTTATTCCATGTTGTAGTTCCAGAAGCTTTGTTTTCTTTACCAGTAAACGTAAAGTCATCTTGGACATTGTCTCCTGGAGTCTTATCGCCTGCTCCTTCAAACTTAACTGTTTGTTTAGTTGGTTTCTTCACATCATTTACGATTGGAACGTAGATGATTGGGGTGTCGTCACCTGGGTTTGTTGGAAGGTTTGGAAGCTCCTTACCTGGTTCTACTGGTTGACCTGGTTTGCTTGGATCTTTTGGATCTGGCAAGTATGGTTTGTAGCCTGGTACGTCTGGTACAACTGGTTTACCTGGTTTACCTGGATCTGTTGGATCATTTGGATACTTCACTTTTGGTGTTGATGGGAAGTTTGGATCGTCTGGTGTTCCTGGTTTTGGAACCAAGTTCCCAAGTGGT
>NZ_RJOB01000056.1 GCF_003943935.1 Streptococcus mitis
GTAAGTGACAAAGGTAAACCTGCAGTCCAACCAGAGCTACCAGAAGCCGTTGTAAGTGACAAAGATGAACCTGAAGTCCAAACAGAGTTGCCAGAAGCTGTTGTTACTGATAAAGGTAAACCTGAAGTTCAACCAGCGTTACCAGAAGCTGTTGTAAGTGATAAAGGCGAACCTGCAGTCCAAGCAGAGTTGCCAGAGGCTGTAGTAAGTGACAAAGGTAAACCTGCAGTCCAACCAGAGCTACCAGAAGCCGTTGTAAGTGACAAAGGTAAACCTGCAGTCCAACCAGAGCTACCAGAAGCCGTTGTAAGTGACAAAGATGAACCTGAAGTCCAAACAGAGTTGCCAGAAGCTGTTGTTACTGATAAAGGTAAACCTGAAGTTCAACCAGCGTTACCAGAAGCTGTTGTAAGTGATAAAGGCGAACCTGCAGTCCAAGCAGAGTTGCCAGAGGCTGTAGTAAGTGACAAAGGTAAACCTGCAGTCCAACCAGAGCTACCAGAA
>NZ_RJOB01000057.1 GCF_003943935.1 Streptococcus mitis
GCGTCAGCAACAACATCTGCCTCAGAATCAGCATCAACAAGCGCTTCAGAATCAGCAACAACATCTGCTTCTGAATCAGCAACAACAAGGGCTTCAGAATCAGCATCAACATCTGCTTCAGAATCAGCATCAACAAGTGCTTCAGAGTCAGCGTCAACAAGCGCGTCAGAATCAGCAAGCACATCAGCTTCTGAATCAGCGTCAACAAGTCTGAATCAGCGTCAACAAGTGCATCAGAATCAGCAAGCACATCAGCTTCTGAATCAGCATCAACAAGCGCATCAGAATCAGCAAGCACATCGGCTTCTGAATCAGCGTCAACAAGTGCGTCAGAATCAGCAAGCACATCGGCNTCTGAATCAGCGTCAACAAGTGCGTCAGAATCAGCAAGCACATCAGCTTCTGAATCAGCGTCAACAAGTGCATCAGAATCAGCAAGCACATCGGCTTCTGAATCAGCATCAACAAGTGCGTCAGAGTCAGCAAGCACATCAGCCTCTGAG
>NZ_RJOB01000058.1 GCF_003943935.1 Streptococcus mitis
AAGGAAGTGTTGCTTCTAAGACAGTTACTCAAGAAAATCTTGAAGAAACTGTTACTTACAAGCCACTTGGAAAATTGGTTCCAAAACCAGAGACACCAAACGATCCAAACTTCCCATCAACACCAGAAGTGAAGTATCCAAATGATCCAAATGATCCAACCAAACCAGGTAAACCAGTTGTGCCTAATGTACCAGGCTACAAACCATACTTGCCAGATCCAAACTATCCAACGAAACCAGGTGAACCAGGTAGACCAGTAGAACCAGGAAAACCAATCACTCCTGAAAATCCAGGTACTGACACACAAATTATCTATCGTAAGGTAGATCAAAAAGCTATTATCAAGTATGTTGATACCAGTGCTAATAATAAGGAATTAGCAAAAGATGAAGTTTCTGGTAAATCGTATGAAGCCATTAACTACTCAACTGCAGCTAAGATTGCTGATTTTGTTAATAAAGGTTACAAACTTGTAGAAGATGGTTTCACAAACTCAACTGA
>NZ_RJOB01000059.1 GCF_003943935.1 Streptococcus mitis
TGGATCTGTTGCTTTCGCTGTTACGTCTCCTGCTGGAAGCTCTTTCGTTGGTGTGATTGTAGCTTTTCCGTTTTCGTCCGCTACGCCTTCACCAAGCTTNTNACCNTCTTTGTCGAACAACTCAACNTTAGATCCTGGTTCTGCTGTCACTTCAACTGGTGTCTTAGTTCCTGCTTTATCTGTTAGATCTGTCTTAACTTCTGGTTTAGCTGGAGCTTTTGTATCCTTAGTTGCGGTTGCTGGAACACTTGGTTCTGATACATTGCCTGCTGGATCTGTTGCTTTNGCTGTTACGTCTCCTGCTGGAAGCTCTTTCGTTGGTGTGATTGTAGCTTTTCCGTTTTCGTCCGCTACGCCTTCACCAAGCTTGTGACCATCTTTATCGAACAACTCAACCTTAGATCCTGGTTCTGCTGTCACTTCAACTGGTGTCTTAGTTCCTGCTTTATCTGTTAGATCTGTCTTAACTTCTGGTTTAGCTGGAGCTTTTGTATCCTTAG